>CAWIZN010000062.1:0-41417 GCA_963840495.1 uncultured Candidatus Rokubacteria bacterium | reverse complement strand
GTCGGAGAGCTTGACGGGGATGCCGAGCGCCTTGATGGGGCCGGCGCCGGGGTGCTCGAGGTCGACCACCATCAGCCGCGCGAGCGCGTGAGGATCGGCCAGCGCTTCCGCATAGGTGTTGATGGGGCCCGACGGCACCCCAGCGGCCTCGAGCCGGGCGAGCCAGTGGGCGCGCGGCGCGGCGGTGGTCGTTTTCTCGATGGCCTCGATGAGCGCGGGGCGGTGGTCCATGCGGACCGCGCGCGTGGCGAACCGTCGGTCCTCGTGAAGATCCGGCCGCGCCAGGGCCCCGCACAGCGCCTCGAACAGCTTGTCGTTGTTCGCGCCGATATTGAAGTATCCGTCCGCCGCCCGCACCGCCTGATACGGCGCGGTGAGCCGGTGCGCCGAGCCGAGGGGCCGGGGCGCCTTGCCGGTGACCCAGTACTCCGTCGACTCCCACGCCGTGAGCGCCATCGCCGCCTCGAGGAGCGAGGTGTCGACGAGCTGCCCGAGCCCCGTGCGCTCGCGGTACTCGAGCGCGCAGAGAATGCCGTAGGCGGCGAAGAGCCCGGCGCAGAGATCGGACAGCGGCACGCCGGACTTGGCGGGCGCGTCCTCGTCGCCCGTCACGCTGATGACCCCGCTCATCCCCTGGGCGATCAGGTCGTAGCCGCCGCGCGACGCATAGGGCCCGGTGCCGCCGAAGCCGCTCACCGAGCAGTAGATGAGCCGCGGGTTCACCGCGGCGAGCGCCTCGTAGCCCAGGCCCAGCCGCTCCGCCACGCCGGGCCGGTAGTTCTGGACGAAGACGTCGGCCGTCTCCGCCAGGCGCTTCACGAGGAGGACGCCTTCCGGCCGCTTCAGATCCACGGTGAGCCCGCGCTTGCTGCGGTTCATCGTCATGAACGTCGCGCTGTGGCCCTTCTGCGTGACCGAGGACAGCTCGCGCGTGGGCTCGCCCGTGACGGGCGGCTCGATCTTGATGACGTCGGCGCCCATGTCCGCCAGGTTCATCGTCCCGAACGGGGCCGCCATCGCCTGGGTGAAGTCGATGACGCGCAGGCCCTCGAGCGCCTTCACGGCGCGAGCCCCCTTCGATGGCCACCCGCTCGGATTGCCCCGGTAGTCGCGCTGCCAGAGATGCAAGTAGTCGACGGCGTTGCGGAGGATGTCCTCCACCTCGTCCTCGCTCATCTTCCGCACCGGCTTGGCGGGCACGCCCATGACGAGCCAGCCCGCGGGCACGACCTTGCCCTGTGGCACCAGCGCCCCCGCACCGACCTGGGCCCCCTCTTCCACCACCGCGCCGGTCAACACGATGGCCCCGATCCCGATCCTCACATTGTCCATGATCGTGCAGGCGTGGACGACCGAGCGATGGCCGATGGTGACGCCGGCGCCCACGATGCACGGGAACTCGGGAGTGACGTGCAGCACGGAGCCATCCTGGACGTTCGAGTTGCGCCCGAGCGTGACGTAGTTGTCCTGGTCGCCGCGGAGCACGGTGAACGGCCAGACGCTCGCGCCCTCCTCGATGGTCACGTCGCCGATCACCTGGGCGGCGGGATCCACGTAGGCGCCGGGATGCACGCGCGGTGTCCGCCCCGGGACCGCGCGGATCATGGGGCCGCCGCGCCCGCCCTCGACGAATCGCCCGTCGCGCATCGGCGGCGCGGTCATGGCGCGCCGCCGGCGACCCGCGCGATCTCGGCCGCGTCGAGGCCGAGCTCGCCCAGCACGGCCTCATTGTCCTCGCCGAGCCGTGGCGCGCCCTTGGCCAGGCGTGCCGGCGAGCGCGAGAGCTTGACGGGATTGCCGAGGGCCTTGACGCGCCCGACGCCCGGATAGTCGTACTCCTCGACCATGTGGCGCGCCACCGCCTGCGGATCGGCGAGCGCCTCGGGCACGCTGTAGATCGGCCCCGCGGGAATGCCCACCTCCTCGCACCGGCCGAGCCAGTAGGCGCGCGTGCGCCCCACGGTCACGGCCTCGATCTCGCGCTCGAGCTCGGGCTGGTGCGCCGACGCGGTCGCCGACACCCACGAAGCGCGGATCGTCCACCAGGCGCTCGAGGCCGAGGATCCCGCAGAAGCGGGGCCAGAGCCGGCTATTGGCGGCGCCGACGGTGAAGCGGCCGTCACTCGCGCGAAAGGCCTGATACGGCGCATTGAGGCGATGGGCGGTGCCGAGCCGGCGCGGGATCTGCCCCGTGTACCAGTACTCCGTCGCTTCCCACGCCGATAGCGCCAGCCCCGCCTCGAAGAGCGACGTGTCGACGAGCTGACCCGCGCCCCGTCACGCGGCGGGCCCGGAGCGCGCACAGGATGCCGAAGACGCCGAAGAGCCCCGCGCCGAGATCCGTGATCGGCACGCCGACCTTGACGGGCGGACCGTCGGGGCTGCCCGTCGCGCTCATGATGCCGCTCATGCCCTGGGCGATGAGGTCGTAGCCGCCGCGGTCCGCATAGGGCCCCGTCTGCCCGAAACCCGAAATGGAGCAGTAGATGAGCCGCGAATTGAGCGCGCCGAGCGTCTCGTAGTCGATGCCGAGCCGCCGCGCCACGCCCGGCCGGTAGTTCTCGACGAGCACGTCGGCCGTCGCGGCGAGGCGCCCGAGCACGGCCACCGCCTCCGGCCGCTTGAGGTCGAGCGTGATGCCGCGCTTGTTCCGGTTCACCGCGAGGAAGGGTCCCGAGACGCCCGGCGCCAGCTCGAACGCCACCTCGCGGCTCGCCTCGCCGCCCGGCGGCTCCACCTTGATCACGTCCGCGCCCATGTCCCCGAGCAGCATGCAGCAGTAGGGCCCGGCCATGACCTGCGTCAGGTCGATGACGCGAATGCCGTCGAGCGCGCGCTGCGTATCCATCGCCGCCGTATGATACCACGCTAGAGCGATGATAAGGGCCCATCTGCGGAGGTACGGCGCCCTCGACAGCCGGCTCACGCTGGGCGAGCCGAAGCCGGAGGCGAGGCGAGCGAATCCGGAGATCCTGGCGAGCGCGAGCGAGCCACAGAAAGTACGCCTCGCCGGCTGCCTTCGGGCGCCGCCTCGCAGCTGGACCCTTCTCATCGCTCTAGCCGGTTTTCTCCGACAGGCGGTAGGCGGCGGCTACAGCGGCTTCTTCAGCAGGCGCGCGACCTCGCCGACGATCCCGCGGCGGAACGTGAGCACGCAGACGACGAAGATCGCGCCCTGCACCACCGTGACCCAGGCACCGAGCTGGGCCAGGTAGTTCTCGAGAGCGACCACCACGAGTGCGCCCACGACCGGCCCGAAGACGGTGCCGAGCCCGCCGAGCAGCGTCATCAGCACGACCTCGCCCGACATCGTCCAGTGCACGTCGGTGAGCGAGGCGAGCTGGAAGACGATCGCCTTGGTGCCCCCCGCCAGCCCAGACAATGTCGCCGAGAGCACGAAGGCGATCAGCTTGTACTGGTCCGCCTTGTAGCCGAGCGAGATGGCCCGCGGCTCGTTCTCCCGGATGCCCTTGAGCACCTGGCCGAACGGCGAGTGGATGGTCCGGTAGATCAGGAGGAACCCGCCGAGGAAGATCGCCAGCACGACGAAGTAGAGCGTCATGGTCTGGCGCAGATCGAAGAGGCCGAGGAGCATGCCCCGCGGCACGGCCTGGATCCCGTCCTCGCCGTGGGTGAACGGGGCCTGGAGGCAGAAGAAGTAGATCATCTGGGCGAGGGCCAGCGTGATCATCGCGAAGTAGATGCCCTGGCGCCGGATCGCGAGGCCCCCCACCACCAGTCCCAGCGCCCCCGCCGCGGCCGTCCCGCCCAGGATGGCGAGCTCCGGCGGCCATCCCCACACCTTGGCCGCATGGGCCGTCACGTACCCCGCCGAGCCGAGGAACGCCGCGTGCCCGAACGACAGCAGCCCCGCGTAGCCGATCAAGAGGTTGAAGGCGCACGCGAACAGCGCAAAGCACAGCGCCTTCATGAGGAAGAGCGGATAGACGACGAACGGCACCAGCACGAAGAAGGCGACCATCAGCGCGAAGGCCACGTACTGATGCCCGAGCGCGCCCGATGTCGCGGGCAGCGCGCTCGCCTCGGCGTAGTCCGTCGCCATGCTACTGGGCGCGCCCGAAGAGGCCCGCCGGCTTGACGAGCAGGACGATCGCCATGATGACGAAGATCACCGTGTTCGACGCCTCGGGATAGAAGACCTTGGTGAGGCCCTTCGATCACGCCGACCCCGAAGCCCGTCACGATCGAGCCCATGATCGAGCCCATCCCGCCGATCACCACCACCGCGAAGACGACGATGATGAGGTCGGCGCCCATGAGGGGACTCACCTGGTAGATCGGCGCCGCGAGCACCCCGGCGAGCGCGGCCAGCCCGACGCCGAAGCCATAGGTGAGCGTGATCATTCGCGGCACGTTGACGCCGAACGCCCGCACGAGCGTGGGATTCTCCGTCGCCGCGCGCAGGTAGGCCCCGAGCTTCGTGCGCTCGATCACCCACCAGGTCCCGAGACACACCACGAGGGAGAAGACGATCACCCACGCCCGGTAGTTCGGCAGCGTCATGAACCCGAGGCTCTGCGCGCCCGTGAGCTCGGCGGGAATGCGATACGGCAACCCGGACGAGCCGAACTGGTTCCGGAAGAGCCCCTGGATGACGAGGGCGAGCCCGAACGTCAAGAGCAGGCCGTAGAGATGGTCGAGCTGGTACAGGCGCTTCAGCATCGTGCGCTCGAGCGCGATGCCGATGAGGCCGACGACGACGGGCGCGATGAGGAGCGCCCACCAGTAGCCGAGCCCCGCGTACGTGCAGCAGGAACCACGCCGCGAAGGCGCCCATCATGTACTGGGCGCCGTGCGTGAAGTTGATGATGTTGAGCAGCCCGAAGATCACCGCGAGGCCGAGGCTCAGGATCGCGTAGAACGAGCCATTGATCAGGCCGATGAGGAGCTGCCCGAACAGCGCCTGCGCGGGGATGCCGAACACCGTGTCATCGGCGATGCGTCGCTGCCGGCCGAGCGGTGGGGCGGGCCGACAGGCCCTCCCCCGCCGCTCGGCCGAGCACCCGGCCTACTTCTTCACCAGGGGGCAATCCCCCTGATCGATCGGCCGGAACGCCTGGGCGGCCGGGATGGTGGCGCGCAGCTTGTAGTAGTCCCACGGCGCCTTGGACTCCGCCGGCTTCTTCACCTCGAAGAGATACATGTCGTGGATCTTGCGGCCGTCGGCGCGGATGGTGCCCTTGCCGAACAGCGCGTCGTCGGTCGGCGTCTCCTTCATCTTGGCGATGACCTTGGTGCCGTCGTCCGACTTCAGCGCCTCCACCGCCTTCAGGTAGTGCGTGACCGACGCGTACACGCCGGCGTGGATCATCGTCGGGTGGATGCCGCGGTTCCGCTCGGCGAACTTCTTCCCCCAGGCCCGCGTCTTGTCGTTCATGTCCCAGTAGAACGACTCCGTGAAGATCAGCCCCTGCGCCGTCGGCAGGCCGAGCCCGTGCACGTCGGTGAGGAAGACGAGCAGGCCGGCGAGGTTCTGCCCGCCCTTGACGATCCCGAACTCCGCCGCCTGCTTGATGGCATTGGTCGTGTCACCGCCCGCGTTGGCGAGCCCGACGATCTTGGCCTTCGACGCCTGGGCCTGCAGGAGGAACGACGAGAAGTCGGAGGTATTGAGCGGATGGCGCACCTTGCCGAGGACCTTGCCGCCGTTCTTCAGCACCACCGCCTCGGTGTCGCGCTCGAGCGCATGGCCGAACGCGTAGTCCGCGGTCAGGAAGAACCAGCTATCCCCGCCCGTCTTCACGATGGCATTGCCGGTCCCGTTGGCGAGCGCCCAGGTGTCGTAGGTCCAGTGGATGGTATTGGGCGAGCACGCCTTGCCCGTCAGGTCCGAGCTCGCCGCGCCCGACACCAGGAAGGCCTTGCCCTTGTCCCGCGTGATCTGGTTCACGGCCAGGGCCACGGCCGAGTTCGGCACGTCGGCGATGACGTCCACCTTGTCCGAGTCGTACCACTGCCGCGCGATATTCGCTCCGACGTCGGCCTTGTTCTGATGGTCGGCGAAGATGATCTCGACCTTCATGCCCTTGGCCGCCGCGCCAAAATCTTCCACCGCCATCCGCGCCGCCACCACCGAGCCCTGTCCGGTGAGGTCCGCGTAGAGGCTCGACTGGTCGTTCAGCACGCCGATCTTGATGATCCCGTCGGAGATTTGCGCCTCCGCCGCCCCGGCTGGCCAGCAAGCAGGGCGAGGGCGGCGATCACACTGCGAGTGACCTTCATGGATTGTGCTCCTTTCCAGGTGAGAGGTGGTCCAGGTGAGAGGTGGCGGATCATACCCCGAGGTAGCCGTGCAGCTTGTCCATGTGGCGGTCGAGCTCGGCATTGGCGATCATGTCCACGATGAGCCCATGCTCCATCACGTAGTGCCGGTCGGCCACGGTGGCGGCGAAGCGGAAGTTCTGCTCGACGAGCAGGATGGTGAAGCCCTCGAGCTTGAGCCGGCGGATGGTCGCCCCGATCTGCTGCACGATCACCGGGGCGAGTCCCTCCGTGGGCTCGTCGAGGAGGAGCAGGCGCGCGCCCGTCCGGAGGATGCGGCCGATGGCGAGCATCTGCTGCTCTCCGCCCGAGAGCTTGGTCCCCTGGCTCCGGAGCCGCTCGCGCAGGTTCGGGAAGAGCCCGAATACCGCCTCCACCGCGAGGCCGCCCGGCGCGACGACGGGCGGGAGCAAGAGGTTCTCCTCCACGCTCAGGCTCGCGAAGATGCCCCGTTCCTCCGGGCAGAAGGCGAGGCCGAGGCGCGCGATCCGATTCGACGGCATGCCGATGAGCTCGGCGGCCCCGAAGCGGACCGAGCCCCGCCGCTTGCCCACGATGCCCATCACGGACTTGAGCGTGGTGGTCTTGCCCGCCCCGTTCCGCCCGAGCAGGGTCACGACCTCGCCGGGCCGCACGTCGAAGTCCACCCCGTGAAGCACGTGGGACTCGTCGTACCAGGCGTGCAGCTCGCGCACCTGCAGCAGCGGGTTGCCGGTGATGACCGGGGCGCCGTGCCGCCGTGGCCTCAGCCATCGCCCGCCCCCATATAGGCCTGGATCACGTCGGGATTGCGCGACACGGTGGCGTAGTCGCCCTCGGCCAGCACCTCGCCGCGGGCGAGCACGGTAATGGTCTGCGACAGGTTCTCCACGACGCTCAGGTTGTGCTCCACCATCAGCACGGTGCGGTCCACCGCGACCTGCTTGATGAGGGCGGCGATGCGCTCCACGTCCTCGTGCCCCATGCCCGCCGTCGGCTCGTCGAGCAGCATCATCTCCGGATCGAGGGCCAGCGTCGTGGCGATCTCGAGCGCCCGCTTCCGCCCATAGGGCAGCTCGACGGCGGGCGTGGCGGCAAAGCCCGCCAGCCCCACCGCAGCGAGCAGCTCCATCGCCCGGTCGTCGAGCGCGGACAGCACGGTGTCCGAGCGCCAGAAGTCGAACGACCGTCCCCGGCGGCGCTGCAATGCGATCCGCACGTTCTCGAGCAGGGTGAGATGCGGGAAGACGGCGGAGATCTGAAAGGACCGCACGAGGCCGAGCCGCGCGATCTCGGCGGGCCGCGAGCCCGTGATGTCGCGCCCGTTGTAGCGGATGCGCCCGCGCGTCGGCGCGAGGAAGTGCGTGAGCAGGTTGAAGCAGGTGGTCTTGCCCGCGCCATTGGGGCCGATCAGCGCGTGAATCGTCCCGCGGCGGACGCGCAGGTTGACTCCGTTGACGGCGACGAACCCGCGAAACTCCTTGGTCAGCCCTTCGGTCTCGAGGATGAAGTCCTCGGGCCTCATTCGCGGCCAGGCGGAGGCGGGTAGAAGCGCGCCTCGCGCTGTTCGTCCCAGGCGCGGTTGGCTTCGCTGATCTCCCAGGAGGCCATGCAGTCGCTCTGGGCGTGCATCAGCTCCTCGATCATCGCGCGCGGATCCGTGTGAAACGAGGCATGGAGCAGCCGCTTGGCATGGCCGGTGGCCGTGCGGGAGGCGCCAAAGGCCTTCGCCGACGATGGTGGCGAGCCGAGCCTCCACGTCGCTCGCGGGAACCACCCAGTTCACCAGGCCCATGGCGAGCGCCTCGGCGGCGCCGACGTGGTCGTTCAGGAGCGTCAGCTCCTTGGCGCGCCCCTGCCCGACGATCCGGGCCAGCCTCAGGATCGAGCCGTCGGGAATCAGCCCGTGGCGCGTGGCGCCGAGCCCCAGGATGGCGTCGTCGGTGGTGAGCCGGACGTCGCACGCGACGGCGAGCTGCAGCCCTCCGCCGATGCAGTAGCCGTGGAGCACGCCGACCACCAGCTTGTCCATGTCCTCGAGGCAGTTGAGGCCGCGTGTCCAGTGGCGGTAGAACGCCTCGCCGATCCCGCCGGCCGACAGCGCCGTCCTGTCCATCCCGGAGCAGAACGCCCGGCCGGCCCCCCGCACGACGACGACCCAGACCTCCGGATCTCGCGCCGCCCGCTCGGCGGCATCGGCGAGGGACGCCGACAGGTCCATGATCGAGGGCATTCAGCACGCGGGGCCGGTTCAAGGTGATGGTCCCGACGCCATCCTTGACCTCGTAGATCACGCTCGCCTCACTCAATCTCGTCTCCAGACCGCATTCGGGCTGTGTTCGAGCGCCGGCTTCGCCGGCGCAACTTGCTTTCTCCGGGGAGGCTCGGAGGGGGCCGTCGAGGCCCCCTTCGACTACCTGAATCCGAGGATCTCGCGCGCGATCACCATCCGCTGCACCTCCGAGGTCCCTTCGCCGATCTCGGTGAGCTTGGCGTCGCGGAAGATGCGCTCGATGGGGAACTCCGTGATGTAGCCGGCTCCGCCGTGGATCTGCAGCGACTTGGTCGCCGCCTTCATCGCGACCTCGGAGGCGAAGACCTTGGCCATGGAGGCCGCCACCTTCGCGGGCCGGCCGGCGTCCTTGAGCGCCGCGGCGCGAAGGGTCAGCAGGCGCGCCGCCTCGACCTCGGTGCCGATGTCGGCGATCATCCCCTGCAGCCCGTTGAACTCCGCCAGGGTCCGGCCGAAGGCGCTCCGCTGCTTCATGTACTTGAGCGCCTCGTCGAGCGCGCCCTGCGCGATGCCGACCGCCATGGCGGCCATGGCCACGCGCCCGCCCTCGAGCACCTGCATGGTATTGACGAAGCCCATGTGGAGCTCGCCGCAGAGCTGTCCTGCGGGCACCCGCACATTGTCGAGGATCAGCTCCGCGGTGTTCGAGGCGTGCAGCCCGAGCTTCCGGTAGGGCCGGCCCGCGCTGAAGCCCGGCAGGCCCTTGTCGAGGATGAACGCCGAGATGCCCTTCTGCTTCCGCGGGGGATCCGTCACCGCCATCACCACCGCGACCCCGCCGACGCCGGCATTGGTGATGAACGCCTTGGTCCCGCTCAGGGTGAACTGATCGCCCTCGCGCACCGCACGCGTCTTCATGGCGGCGGCATCCGAGCCCGAGCCCGGCTCGGTCAGCGCCCAGGCGCCGAGCGTCTCGCCGCGGGCGAGGCACGGCAGGTAGCGGGCCTTCTGATCATCCGAGCCGAAGAGCGCGATGTGGTTGGTGCAGAGCGAGTTGTGGGCCCACATGGTGATGCCGACGGAGGCGTCGACCCGGTTCAGCTCCTCCACGGCGAGGGCGTACGACACGTAGTCGAGCGCGGCTCCGCCGTACTTCTCGGGCACGAGGGCGCCGAGCAGCCCGGTCTTGCCGAGCTCGGCCAGGATCGCGTGTGGGAACTCCTGCGCCTCGTCGAAGCGCTGGATGACGGGCGGACCTGACGGAGGCCGAAGTCCCGCGCGAGCTCTCGCACCGCCTGCTGCTCGCGCGTCAGCTCGAAGTCCATCGCGCCGCACATTCTGGGCAGGGCGGGGGGTGGGTGTCCCGCCCGCGTCGAGGAGTGACCAGGTGACCGGTACGTCGGTGTCGAGCATCCCGGGCGTGCGCTCAGATGCGCTAGACCGCCGCGCGGATGTTCTCTCGGACGAAGCGGATGATGTCCTGGGTCGAGGTGCCCGGGGTGAACAGCTCCTTCACGCCGAGCGCCTTGAGGGTCCGGATGTCGTCGGCCGGAATGATGCCGCCGCCGAACACCGCGATGTCGTCGGCCCCCTGCTCGCGCAGCAGCTCGAGCACGCGGGCGAACAGATAGTTGTGGGCGCCCGAGAGCACGGAGAGCCCGATGGCGTCGGCGTCCTCCTGGACCGCGGTGGCGACGATCTGCTCGGGGGTCTGATGCAGGCCCGTGTAGATCACCTCGAAGCCCGCGTCCCGGAGCGCCCGCGCGACGATCTTGGCGCCGCGATCGTGGCCGTCGAGCCCCGGCTTGGCCACCACCACGCGGACCTTGCGCTCGGCCATCCTCGGCCTCCTACTGGAGGGCCGAGCGGATGCGCTCGCCCATCTTCATGATCACCTCGCGATTGCCCGGCACCACCTTCCAGTCGAAGCCCTTGCCGTCGTCCGTCCAGCGCGGGATCAGGTGCAGATGGAAGTGCGGCACCGACTGGAAGGCGGCCGCGCCATTGGCCTGGAGCACGTTGAGTCCGTCCGGCCGGAGCGCCTCCTGGATGGCGAGGGCGACGCGCTTGGCGGTGACCATGGCCGCCTCGAGATCGCGGACGTCGGCCTCGAAGATCGTGGCGGCGTGGTGCTTGGGCACCACCAGGCAATGGCCGGAGCTGAGCGGGTTGATGTCCATGAACGTGAGCGTGCTGTCGTCCTCGTCGATCTTCATCGACGGCAACTGGCCGTCGATGATCTTGCAGAAGACGCAGTCGTCCACGGGCTAGACCTCGACCGTCCATCCGTCCGGATCGGGCGCCTGGCCGTACTGGATCCCCACGATGGCGTCGTAGAGCCGCTGGGTGAGCGGGCCGATCGTGCCGTCGTTGATGATCATGCGCTCGGCCTTGTAGGCGAGCTCGCCCACCGGCGAGATGACGGCGGCGGTCCCCGTGCCAAAGACCTCCTTGAGGGCGCCCCGCTTGTGCGCGTGGATCACGTCGTCGATCGAGATCTGCCGCTCGCTCGCCTTGAGCCCCCACTTGCGCAGGAGGGCGAGCACCGAGTCGCGCGTCACGCCGGGCAGGATGGTCCCCGAGAGCGGGGGCGTCACGACCTCGTCACCGATCCGCACCATGATGTTCATGGTGCCGACCTCGTCGATGTACTTTCGGTGCACGCCGTCGAGCCAGAGCACCTGCGTGTAGCCGGCGTGCTTGGCCTCCTCGCCCGCCATCAGGCTCGCCGCGTAGTTCGCCCCCGCCTTGACGCCGCCGAGGCCGCCGTCGACGGCGCGCACGTACTTCTCCTCCACGCGGATCTTGACGGGCGCCATGCCCTCCGGATAGTACGCGCCGACGGGCGAGAGGATGATGAAGTAGATGTACGACTTCGCCGGCCGCACGCCGAGAAACGCCTCGCTCGCGATGATCGTCGGCCGGACGTAGAGCGAGGTCCCGATCGGTCTTCGGCACCCACTCCCGCTCCATGCCCACGAGCTGGACGATGGATTGCAGGGCCAGGTCGGCGTCGAGCGGCGGGATGCACATCCGCTTGGCCGAGTGGATCAGCCGCTCCACGTGCTTCTGCGGACGGAACAGCCGCACCTTGCCGTCGACGCCGCGGAAGGCCTTGAGTCCGTCGAAGATGGCCTGGGAGTAGTGCAGCACCGCCGCCGCGGGGTCGAGGGCGAGCGGGCCATAGGGCTCGATGCGCGGATCGTACCAGCCCTTCTCGTCCTGGAAGTCGGCGACGAACATGTGGTCGGTGAAGATCTGCCCGAAGCCGAGCTCGCCGTCCTTCGGCTTGCTCTTGAGCGTCGCCGCCCGCGTGATCCTGATGGGCTCTGTCATGGCTCAGTCACCTCCTGGGTTGACTTCCCCGACCGTCGGGCGCGCAGGCGCCCCGACGGCAAATCAAAAAACAATCAAAACACAATCAAAAAATAATCGGCTCCCTGTACAGGCCGAAGACCTGGCGGTACACGTCGGAGATCTCCCCGAGCGAGACGTAGTCCTTCACCGCATCCACGAGCACGGGCATCACGTTCCCGCCGTTCCGGCAGGCCTCCGCGAGCTGCTTCAGCCGCTTCTCCACGCGCGCGGCGTCGCGGCCGGCCTTGACCGCCACCACGCGCGCGACCTGCTCGTGCTCGATGGCGTCGTCGATCTTGTGGTAGGCCATCGGCCGGTCGTCCATCACGTACTTGTTGACGCCGACCACGACCTTGTCCCCGCGGTCGTCCAGGAGCTGGTAGCGGTAGGCGGCGTCCGCGATCTCCTTTTGCGGATAGCCCCGGTCGATGGCGCGCACCATGCCGCCGAGCTCGTCGATCGTCCGGATATACGCCATCGCCTGCGCTTCCATCTGGTCGGTGAGCGTCTCGAGGAAGTACGAGCCGCCGAGCGGATCGATGGTGAGCGGCGCCCCCGTCTCCTCCGCGATGATCTGCTGCGTGCGCAGCGCGACGGTGACCGCCTCCTCGGTGGGCAGCGCCAGGACCTCGTCGTAGGAATTGGTGTGCAGGGACTGCGCCCCGCCGAGCACGGCGGCGAGCGCCTGCACCGCGACCCGCGCCACGTTGTTGAGGGGCTGCTGCGCGGTGGCCGACACGCCGGCGGTCTGCGTGTGCGTCCGAAGGCGCATCGACTCGGGCTGCCGCGCCCCGAAGCGATCCCGCATCACGGTGGCCCAGATGCGCCGCGCCGCCCGCAGCTTGGCGATCTCCTCGAAGAAGTCGTTGTGGATGTCGAAGAAGAAGCTCAGGCGCGGCGCGAAGCTGTCGACGTCGAGGCCGCGCTTGATGCAGGCGTCGACGTAGCCGAAGCCGTCGGCCAGGGTGAAGGCCAGCTCCTGCACCGCCGTCGAGCCCGCCTCGCGGATGTGATAGCCGGAGATCGACACGGGGTTGAAGCGCGGCACGTGGCGGGCGCAGAACTCGATGGTGTCCACCACGAGGCGCACCGCCGACTCGGGCGGGGAGATCCACTCCTTCTGCGCGATGAACTCCTTGAGCATGTCGTTCTGCATGGTGCCGCCGAGCTTGTCCCACGACACGCCCTGCTTGTCGGCGAGCGCCAGATACATGGCGAGCGCCACCGACGCCGTGCAGTTGATCGTCATCGACGTGGTGACGCGATCGAGCGGGATGTCGCGGAAGAGCACCTCGAAGTCCGCGAGCGTCGAGATGGACACGCCTTCCCTGCCCACCTCGCCGCGGGCGCGGGGGTGATCGGCGTCGTAGCCCATGAGGGCGGGCATGTCGAACGCCGTCGACAGCCCCGTCTGGCCCTGCTCGAGCAGGAACTTGAAGCGCGCATTGGTGTCTTCCGGCCGCCCGAAGCCGGCGAACATCCGCATGGTCCAGAGCCGCCCGCGGTACATCGACGGATACGGCCCGCGCGTGTACGGGAACTCACCGGGATAGCCGAGCTTGTCCTGGTAGCTCCAGCCCGCCAGGTCATCCGGGGTGTAGAGCGGCCGGATGGGGATGCCGGAGAGCGACTCGAACGGCACCGCGCGCTCGGGGGTCTCCGCGACGTACGGGCCGTACGTCTCGTCGAGCCACTGGGCGCCCTTCCGCGGCCCGCCGTCGCTCATCGCCCGCTTCCTTGGATCACGTCATTGGGGATCACGTCATCGGGAATCACGTCACCGTGCCGCATCATGCCGCGCTCGCTTCCTCGAGCAGCCGCCTCGCGATGACCAGCTTCTGGATCTGAGAGGTGCCCTCGTAGATCTGGGTGATCTTGGCGTCGCGAAAATAGCGCTCCACCTGGTACTCCTTGATGAAGCCGTAGCCGCCGTGGACCTGAATGGCGTCGGTGGTCACCTTCATGGCCGTCTCGGACGCCCAGAGCTTGGCCATGGCGGCCGCCGCGCCGAAGACGGCGCCCGTGTCCTTGAGCCAGGCCGCGCGCCACGTGAGCATCCGCGCCGCCTCGATGGACGTCGCCATGTCGGCGAGCATCCACTGCACCATCTGGTGCTGGCCGATGGGCTGGCCGAAGCTCTTCCGCTCCCGGGCATAGGCCACCGACAGCTCGTAGGCGCCCGCGGCGATGCCGACCGCCTGCGCGGCGATGCCGATGCGCCCGCCGTCGAGCGCGGCCATGGCGATCTTGAAGCCCTGCCCTTCCTCGCCCAGGCGCTGGGCGGCCGGGATCCGGCAGCCTTCGAAGAGCAGCTCCGCGGTGTCCGAGGCGCGAATGCCGAGCTTGTCCTCCGTCTTGACCACGGTGAAGCCCGGGCGGCCCTTCTCCACCAGGAAGGCGGAGATGCCGCGGTGGGCCTTGGAGCGATCCGTCTGGGCGAACACGAGCGCCGCGCCCGCCTCGCGCCCATTGGTCACGAAGATCTTCCGGCCGTCGAGCACGTAGTCGCCGCCGTCGCGGACGGCGAGCGTCGTCTGGTTCGAGGCGTCGGACCCCGCCTCCGGCTCCGTCAGACAGAAGCAACCGAGATCGACCCCCGACGCGAACGGCACGAGGAAGCGCTGCTTCTGCGCCTCCGTGCCGAACGTGAGGACGGGATCGCAGTACAGCGAGTTGTTCACCGACATGATGGCGGCGTGGGAGGCGCAGGCCTTGGCCACCTCCTCGACCGCCACCGCATAGGCCACGCTGTCGCCGCCGCTGCCGCCGTACGCCTCGGGGATGGCGATCCCCATGAGGCCGAGCTCGCCCATGCGGCGGACGGTCTCGCGCGGAAAGCGCGCCTCGCGGTCGATGTCCGAGGCGATGGGGCGCACGGCCTTTTCGGCGAACTCGCGCGCCACGGCCTGGATCATCTTCTGCTCGTCCCCGAGCTCGGTGTTCATCTTGTTTTTTCTATCCGGGGCACGGGCACCCGGGCTATCGCCCGCCCGTGCCCCGCCGGATCTTCACGCTTGCCTTTTATGTTGCGCTCCGACAGCCGCGGTCACCTACTTCTCGAGGAGCTTCTTGAACTCGGCGGTGAGGAGTGGGGCGACCTCGAAGAGATCGCCCACGATGCCGTAGTCGGCGATCTTGAAGATCGGCGCCTCGGGATCCTTGTTCACCGCGCAGATCACCTTGGAGGTGCGCATCCCCGCGAGATGCTGGATGGCGCCGGAGATCCCGAAGCCCAGGTAGAGCTTGGGCGAGATGGTCCGCCCCGTCTGGCCGATCTGGAAGCGGTGCGGCCGCCAGCCCGCGTCGACGGCCGCGCGCGAGGCGCCCACCGCGCCGCCGATCACCTTGGCCAGCGCCTCGAGGATGACGAAGTTCTCGGGCCCCTTGAGCCCGCGGCCGCCGGACACCACGATCTCGGCCTCGGCCAGCTCGGGCAGCCCGGTCGACGCCTCCTCCCGCCGCTCGACGAGCTTCATGCTCTCGGCGGGCGCCGCGATCTGCGGGCGCTCCACCTGGGACGTCGCCCCCGCCTGCGGCTCCGCCGGCCGGAAGACATTGGGCCGGAGCGTGGCGAGCCACGGCGCCTTCGCCCACGTCATCTTCGAGATGAGCTTGCCCGAGTACACGGGGCGCGTCGCCACGAGCTTGCCGTCCTCGAGGGCGAGTCCGGTGCAGTCCGCCGCCAGCCCCGCGCCGAGCCGCGCGGCCAGCCGCGCCATCAGCTCGCGCTGCCGCGTCGTCACGGCGCCGAGGATCGCCTGCGGAGACTCCTTGCCCGCGAGCTCGGCGAGGACGGGCGTCCACACCTCGCCCCGGTACGGCGAAAACGCCGCGTTCTCGAGGAGCCAGACGCGCTTGGCGCCCAGCTCGGCGAGCATCTTCAAGCCCTCGGGCGTGGCCTTGTCGGTCAGCCACACCGCCTCCGCCTGGCCGCCCATCTGCCCGGCGAGCCGGGCGGCCTCGCCCAGCACCTCGGCCATGACCTTCTTCGGATTGCCCTGCCGATCATCCTCGACGATGCACCAGAACGCGCCTGCCATGGGATTCGGGTCTCCTGTTCTCTTAGATCGCTTTGGCGTCTTCGCGGAGCGAGCGGACCAGCTCCTTGACGGCGTCCGCGGGCTCCCCGGGAAGGATCCGGCCGGGGGGACGTGGGGGGAGCGCCTCGAGCTTCACGACTTCGAGCGCGGGCGGCTCGGGCGTGATGCCGAGGTCGGCCGCCTTGACGTCCCTGATCTCCTTCTTCTTCGCTCCCATGATGCCCTTCAGCGTCGGATAGCGCGGCTCGTTCAGGCCCTTCTGCGCGGACACCACCGCGGGCAGCGGCAGGTCGAACACCTCGAGCCCCCCCTCGGTCTGACGCGCCACGCGCACCGCCTTGCCGCTGTCGTCGACGGCCTCCTCCATGATCCAGGAGGCGCACGGCCACCCCAGCAGCTCGGCGACCTGCGCGGCCACGGCGCCCATGTCGTCGTCGATGGCCTGGCGCCCGAAGAGCGCGAGCCCCGGCGCTTCCTGCTTGATCACCGCGGCGAGCGCCCGCGACGTCGCCAGGGTGTCGGCGCCGTTCCAGGCGGGATCGGACAGATGCACGGCGCGGTCCGCCCCCATGGCCAGGCAGGAGCGGAGCGCCTCCTTGGCCCGGTCGGAGCCGAGGGACACGACGACGACCTCTCCCTCGCCGCGCTTCTCCTTGATCTTCAGGGCCTCCTCGACGGCGAACTCGTCGTAGGGAGACACGATCCACGTGATGCCGGCGGTGTCGATGGCGCGGCCGTCGCCGGCGATCTTCATCTGCGTCGCCGTGTCCGGCACCTGCTTGATCATGACGAGAATCTTCATTGGCCAGGCCCTTTCGTTGAGCTCGCTTGGATGTGATTCACTTCGGTCTTGTACTGAAGCTGACGCGTGATCCGGAAGCGGTCGCCGGGGATGAAGACCCGGTCGTAGACGATGGCGGCGCCCGCCGCGTCCAGCGAGACGCGGTCGGAGCGGAACGCGGCGGCGCCGCGCCGGCAGCCGAGCTCCCGCGCGGCGCGCCCGTCGAGGCCGACGGCGGAGACGCTCTCGCGCGCGCCCGTGATGTCGATGCCGAGCTTGAACGCGAGCACCTGGCGCAACGGCGTGACGGCGAGGTCGACCTTGGCCACCTCGTCGCCGATCCCCGCCGGCAGGTAGGAGAGCTGCAGGCTCATCGGACGCCCGTCGACCAGCCGCAGCCGCTCCACCGCGAAGACGCGCCCGGCCCGGCCGAGACCGAGCTCACGGGCCACCTGGTGATCCGGTCGGCCGAAGGAGCTCCGGAGAAACCGGGTGGCCACGTCCTCGCCCTGGGCGGACAGGTCCCCCGCGAGGGCGTGGAGGTGGAGGATGTCGTAGTCGATCGGCGGGGATGCGACGAAGGTCCCCAGTCCATGGCGCCGCGTGATGAGCCCATCCCGCTCCAGCAGCTCGAGCGCCTGCCTCAAGGTCATCAGCGTGACCTCGAACTCGCGCGCCAGGCTCCGCTGATTGTCGAGCCGCTCACCGGGAGCCGGCGTGCCCGCCGCGATGCGCTCGCGGAGGCTCCGGGCAATCTGGTGATAGCGGGGCACTCGGTTCATCGCTTTCCTCGGCCTCGGTGTTCTAGAACTCTGGCGGCCGGTCGACACCGCCGTCGAGAGCGGAGCGGGGTTGAGGACGTCCAACGGGGGGTCACCGGCGACCGCGCCCATTCTACCCGCCCGGGCAAGCGAGGGTCAACGCAAAACACGGGCAAATTACCCGACGCGGCTCGCGGGCGAGCTCCTGCCGGCGTCGCCGCTCCGAGCGGGCGCTGCGTCAGCACCTGCAGGAGGCTCAAAAAGGTCCAGATGCGAGGCGGCGCCCGAAGGCAGCCGGCGAGGCGTAGTCGCTCTACGTTGAGCCGGCTGCCGAGGGCGCCGTACCTCCGCAGATGGGCCTTTTTCAGCCTCCTGCGGCGAGGGACTGGGAGAGGGCGATCAGGGCATCGAGCTTCCCCGCCGCCGCGCCGGAATCGATCGATTGCGCGGCCAGCGCCACGCCCTCCTTGAGGTCGCGCGCCTTGGCCCCGACGACGAGCGCGGCGGCGGTGTTCATCAGCACGATGTCGCGCCGGGGGCCGGGGTCGCCGGCGAGGACCCGCCGGATGATCTCGGCGTTCTCCTCCCGGTCCCCGCCCTGCAGGTCGCCGATCCGCGCGCGGGCGAGCCCGAAATCCTCCGGCCGTACCCGTGAGCTGCGCACCACGCCCTCGTGCACCTCGGAGATGAGGCTCTCGCCGGTATTCGAGATCTCGTCGAGGCCGTCGGCGCCGTGAACGACGAAGGCGCGGAGCGTGCCGAGCTCGGCGAGGACGCGGGCGAGCGGCTCGGTGAGGCTCGCCGCGTACACGCCGATCACCTGGGCATTGGCGCCGGCGGGATTGGTGAGTGGCCCCAGCATATTGAAGACGGTGCGGATCCCCATCTCCCGGCGGGCCGCCATCACGTGCTTCATCGCGGTGTGCAGGAGCGGCGCGTACAGGAAGCCGATCCCCACCTCGTCCACGCAGCGGGCGACCTTGACGGGGGACAGCTCCACGCTGATGCCGAGCGTCTCCGCCACGTCGGCCGACCCGCACAGCGAGGAGACGGAGCGATTGCCGTGCTTGGCGACGCGGAGCCCCGCGCCCGCGACCACGAAGGCGGTGGCGGTCGAGACGTTGAAGGTGCCGGACGCGTCGCCGCCGGTCCCACAGGTGTCGATCAGCATGTCGCGGTCCGTGCCCGTCTGCGCGAGCATGTCGGCGCCGCGGGTCTTCACTTTCACGACCTTCTGGCGCATGACCTGCGCGAAGCCGATCAGCTCCTCGACCGTCTCGCCCTTCATCCGGAGGGCGGTGAGAAAGGCGGCGATCTGGGCATTGGTCGCCCCCCCGGACATGATGGCCTCCATCGCCGCCGCCGCCTCGATCCGCGTGAGGTTGCCGCGGTCCACCAGCATCCGGACCGTCTCGGTAATGATCGGGCTCGTCATGATCGTCCTCCCGCTCGGGGCATCACCTGGCCGAGCGCGCTTGCCACGGCCCGGATGTGCATCATACGCCGAGGTACGCCTGCTTGATGTGCGGGCTCCTGAGCAGGTCGGCGCCGGAGCCCTCGATGGTGATGCGGCCGTTCTCGATCACGTAGCCGCGGTGACTGAGCTGAAGCGAGCGCAGGACGTTCTGCTCCACGAGCAGGATGGTCATGCCCTCCTGGTTGATCCGCGCGAGGATCTCGAAGATGGTGCGCACCATGACGGGGGCGAGGCCGAGGCTCGGCTCGTCCAGCATGAGCAGGCGCGGCCGCGCCATGAGGCCGCGCCCGATCGCGCACATCTGCTGCTCGCCCCCCGACAGCGTCCCCGCGAGCTGGCGCTGGCGCTCCGCCAGGAGCGGGAAGAGCTGGAAGACCCAGTCGAGCGTGGTCCGGCGCATCGTGCGCGCGGCCGCCGAGCGGCATCCGAGCTCGAGGTTCTCGAGCACCGTCATGGTCGGGAAGAGCTGGCGCCCCTCGGGGACGTGGGCGATGCCGCGCCCGACGATCTCCGCCGACCGGAGCCCGTCGAGGCGCGCGCCGTCCAGCTCGATCACGCCCGCGGCGGACGGGGAGCAGCCCGGAGATCGCGCGGAGCGTCGTCGTCTTGCCGGCGCCGTTGCCGCCGATCAGCGCCACCGTCTCTCCCATGCCCACCTCGAGGGACACGTCGGCCACCGCGACGAGATCGCCGTAGGCCGCCTCGACCCCCTCAAGCCTGAGGAGCGTGGACATACGCGTCGCCGAGGTAGGCCTCGACCACTTTCGGGTGATTGGCGACGGCGGCGGGCGGCCCTTCCGCGATCTTCTCGCCGAAGGAGATCACCACGATGCGGTGCGACAGCGACATCACCGCGCGCATATTGTGCTCGATGAGGAGGATGGACACGCCCGAGCGGTTGATGCCCTCGATCAGCCCCAGGATGGCGACGATCTCCGTGGGGTTGAGCCCGGCCATCACCTCGTCGAGCAAGAGCAGCCGCGGCTCCGTGGCGAGCGCGCGCGCCAGCTCGAGGCGCTTGCGCTCGGGCAGCGTCAGCGCTCCCGCCGCCGCGTGCATCTTGCCCTCGAGCCCGACCCGCGCGATGACGGCCCGCGCCTGCTCGCGGGCGGCGGCCATGGCGGGACGCCGGCCGAGCGCGCCGATCTTCACGTTGTCGAGCACGGACAGGCGCGGAAACGGCCGCACGATCTGAAACGTGCGGGCCAGACCCACGCTGGCATACCGCGTGGGGCTTGAGCCCGACGAGGCTCCGGCCGTCGAAGACGACGTCGCCTTCATCGGGGACGAGAAAGCCCGAGATCAGGTTGAACGCCGTGGTCTTGCCCGCCCCGTTCGGGCCGATCAGCCCGAGGACCTCGCCGGGCGCCACGTCGAACGACAGGTCGCGGATGGCCTGGAGCCCGCCGAAGCGCTTGGACAGGCCCCGGACCGCGAGCAGCGCGGCGCTCACCGCTGGCCGAGGCGCAGGTGGCGCGCGATGAACGGATAGGCGCCCTGGGGCAGGAACAGGACGACGGCGATCAGGAGCCCGCCGTACATGATGAGGTGCGCGCCGGACCACCCGCCCGCCTGGAAGTAGGCGCGCGACACCTCGGCGAGCGGCGAGAGGATGAACGAGCCGAGGATGGGCCCGAGCAGCGTGCCCGCCCCGCCCACGATGGGCCGGATGATGATCTCGACCGACAGCGGGATGCCGAACACCGCATTGGGCTGGAGCGAGAAGAGGTAGAAGGCGTAGAACGTGCCGCCGACACCCGTCAAGAACGACGAGATGGTCATCGCGAGCATCTTGTACTTGAACGTGTCGACGCCGAGCGCCTCCGCACGCCGCCTCGTCGTCGCGGATCGCGGAGAGATAGGCGCCGAAGCGGTGGCGCTCGATCCACGCGGCGATCCCCGTTGCCCCCAGCATCAGGCCGAGGGCCACGTAGTAGTACACCCGATTGTCCTGGAACTGGAACTGGCGCGGGTTGCCCGTGAAGGTGATGTACAGCCCCAGCGCCCCGCCGATGGCCTCCGTATTGAGCGCGACGATGCGGCAGATCTCCGCGAACGCCACCGTCAGGAGCACGAAGTAGAAGCCGCGCAGCCCGAACCGGAAGCCGAGATAGCCGATCACGACGCCGAGACACGCGGACAGCGCGCCGCCGATGAACATGCCGATCCACGGCGTGAGCCCGGCGTGCATCGACAGCATCGCCGAGGCATACGCGCCCACTCCGACGAAGGCGGCGTGGCCCGCCGAGAGCTGCCCCGCGTAGCCGCCCACGATGTTCCACGCCTGCCCGAGGTAGGCGTAGAAGAAGATGAAGATGAACAGGGTGACGGCATACGAGCCGAGGAACAGGGGCAGCACGAGGAGCGCGGCGAGCGCGACCGCGCAGGCGAGCCGCACCGCGCCCCGCCTCACGCGGCGCTCTTGCCGAAGAGGCCGGCGGGCCGCAGCAGGAGGATGAGGACGAGGAGCGAGAAGCTCACCAGCTCCTTGAGCGACGGGGCCAGGAACACCGCGCCGAGCGACTCCGCGACGGAGACGAGGAGCCCGCCCACGAAGGCGCCGACCAGGCTTCCCATCCCGCCGATGATGACGATGTTGAACGCGGCGACGGAGGCGGTGAGGCCGCCCGACGGGGAGAACGGCAGGATCGGCGACACGAGCGCCCCCGCCGCACCGACGCACGCCGCCCCGATCCCGAAGGCCACGGCGTACACGCGGCGCACGTCGGTGCCGATGACGAGGGCCCCGTAGCTATTGTCGGCGGCCGCCCGCATGCTCCGGCCGAGATCGGTCTTCGTGAGGAAGAGGTACAGGGCGAGCGTGAGCACGATGGCCACGCCGAACGTCACCAGGCGCGCCACGTCGACGAAGATGGGACCGAGCCAGACCGTGACGGCGGTGAGCGGCGAGCGCACGCGCACGGGGTCGGGACCGAAGGCCACGAGCGCGGCGTTCTCGAGGACCAGCGCGACGCCGAGCATCAGGAGGATCTGCATCTCGTGGGGCGCGTCGATGATCCGGTTCACGAGCACGCGCTGGGTCACGAACCCGAGGGCGAAGAGCGCGGCGGCGCAGCCGAGAAATCCCAGGTAGGGGTCGACGCCGAGGCGGGTCGAGGCGAGCCAGGCGAGGTACATCCCCCACACCATCATGTCGCCGTGGGCGAAGTTCACCACCCGCATCACGCCGAAGATGAGGGTGAGCCCCACCGCCATCAGGCTGTAGACGCCGCCGAAGAGGAAGCCGTTCAGCAGCCCCTGGACGACGAGCGTGGGATCCACGCCGGCAGGGCCGGCCGCGGCTCAGGCCTTCGGCCGGGGGAACACGAACTTCTGGAGCGCCGCCTCCTTGGGCCACACCGCCACCGGCTTTCCCCCCAGGATCTGGATCATGGTGGTGATCGCGTTGGGATTGTCGCCGATCTCGTTGAAGACGATGGGCCCGCCGTACTGCATGAGCCCGCCCGTGTAGTTCGAGGCCTTGAGCGCGCCCACGATGGCGTCGGGATCGGTCGACTTCGCCCGCTCGAGCACGTCGGCGATCAACAAGATGCCGTCGTAGGAGTAGCCCGAGTTGGTGTCGAACGTCTTGCCGCCCGAGCGCTTCTGGTACTCGTCGGCCACCGCCGCGGTCTTCGGATTCTTGAAGTTCGCCCACGGCGTGCTCGCCATCACGTATTCCAGATCCTGCTTGAGCACGGCGAGCTGGCCCGCCTCGTAGAGGCCCGGGCTGCCGGGGCCGACGATGCCCATGATCTCGATGCGCTGCTTGCGGATCTCGGGCAGGAGGAGCTGCGCGCTCGCCGGCCGGGTGATCGGCGCGATGATGTCGGGCTTGGCCGCCTTGGCGCGCGAGACCTCGGTCGAGAGGTCCTGGGGTGGCTCGGGCCACGGGATCACGTCGACGATCTCCCACGACGGCTTGGCCGCCGCGTGGGCCGCCTGGAAGCCCTTGGCATTGTTCTGGCCGAAGAGGTCATTGCAGTACATGAGGACCAGGCGCTTGGGCGACACGCCGGCCTCCTTGAAGACCTCGCCGAAGTACTGCACGGCCTTCTTGCCGAAGGACGAGCCCGTCGGGAAGTTGCGGTACACGTACTGCACCTTCTGCTGCCCGTCCTTGACGGCCTTGGCCACGTTGGCGGTGATCGGGTCGGCGGCGGCGATGTCGACGAGGAACGGCACGCGCCGCTGCTGGACGACGGGCACCATGGCCGCGGTGCTGCCCGAGTCGAACGAGCCCATCAGCATCTGCGCGCCCTGGTTGATGACCCGCTCGGCCTCCGTCCGCCCGACGTCGGGCTTCGTCTGCGTGTCGCCGAGGATCAGCTCGAGCTTCGCGCCACCCAGCGACTTGATCCCGCCCGCGGCATTGATGGCGTCGACGGCCATCTGCGCGCCGAGCCGGCAGGCCTGCCCGGGCTCGGCGAGCGGCCCGGTGATCGGATGGACGCAGCCGATCTTGACGGTCGCCGCCTGGGCCCGCAGCGGCAGCGGAAAGCCGAGCGTCGCGGCGCCGGCCGCGGCCCCGGCCCCTTGAGGAACGTACGGCGATGAAGACGGGCGCGGGAGCGCTCCTGGTCACGCATGATGCGAGTCCTCCTTTGGATCGCCTGGGGGATCGACGGGCTCTAGGAGCCTGTCGGAGAAACCCGGCTAGAACGATGAGAAGGGTTCAGCTGCGAGGCGGCGCCCGAAGCCAGGGCGCGAGGCGTAGTCGCGTGGGGAGTGCGGGGCCATGTCTGGGCCCCGCAGACGAAAGTCGTCGGCCCGATCGTCTCGCGCGTTGCGTGGCACGGCGGGCGAGGGCGCCGACGCGCAGATGGGCCCTTCTCATCGTTCTAGAGCTTGCCCAGGAGCTGCTGGGCGATGATCATCCGCTGGATCTGGTTGGTGCCCTCGTAGATCTGCGTGATCTTGGCGTCGCGCATGAACCGCTCCACCGGAAACTCCCGCGTGTAGCCGTACCCGCCGAAGATCTGCACGGCGTCGGTCGTCACCTTCATGGCGGTGTCCGAGGCCAGGCACTTGGCGATCGACGCCTCGAGCGCGGTGCTCGGTCGCGCCGCGGTCGATGAGCGAGGCGGCGTGATGGACGACGAGGCGCGAGGCGTGCACCGCGATGGCCATGTCGGCCAGCATGAACTGGATGCCCTGGAACGCGCCGATGGGCTGATCGAAGGCCCGGCGCTCCCGCGCGTAGCCGACGGCCGCGTCGAGGGCCGCCTGGGCGATGCCCACCGCCTGCGCGCCGATCGTCGGCCGCGACTGCTCGAGCGTGCGCATCGCGAACTTGAACCCCTCGCCTTCCTCGCCGAGGCGGTTCTCGACCGGCACCTCGCAATCGGTGAAATGCAGCGCCACGGTCGGCGACCCGTGGATGCCGAGCTTCTTCTCGAGCTTGCCGACGCTGAACCCCTTCATGCCGGGCTCGACGAGGAGCGCGGTGACGCCCTTGGCGCGCTGGCCGCGCGCGGTCGACACGAACACCGTGATGACCCCGGCGTGGGAGCCGTTGGTCACCCACATCTTCGAGCCGTTGATGACGTAGCGGTCGCCCTTCCGGACGGCGGAGCAGAGCATCGCGGCCGCGTCCGAGCCCGACCCCGATTCCGAGAGCGAGAACGCCGCGGTCATCTCGCCGGTGGCGAGGCGCGGCAGGTACCGGCGCTTCTGCTCCTCGTTGCCGCCGAAGATGAGGGGATAGCCGCCGAGGTTCTGCACCAGGAAGATCGTGGACGTCGACGCGCACGCCCACGCCACCTCCTCGGCGGCGAGGCAGAACGCGAGCGATCCCGCGGCGGCGCCGCCGTACTCCTCGGGGATGTGCAGCCCCATCAGCCCCTGCTCGCCGAGCAGCTTGAGCTGCTCGGCCGGGTACTCCCCCGTCTCGTCGACGTGCGCCGCGAGGGGCGCGATGCGCTCGCGGGCGAGCTGGCGCGCGAGGTCGCGCACGGCGCGCTGCTCGTCGGTGAGGTAGTAGAGCTGGCTCAACGGATTAGCTCGACGCTAGCTCGACGGACTCGGCTCAGGGACTCTACTTCTTCGCGTAGTCGTAGAAGCCCTTGCCGGACTTGCGGCCGAGGTGCCCGGCCATCACCATGCGCTTCAGGAGCGGGGGCGGAGCATAGCGGGACTCGCGGTACTCCTCGAACATCACCTCGGCCACGAACATGGTCGTGTCGAGGCCGACCAGGTCGAGGAGCGTGAAGGGCCCCATCGGATAGCCGCAGCCGAGCTTCATCGCCTGGTCGATGTCCTCGAGCGAGGCGAGGCCGCCCTCGTAGATGCGGATGGCGTCGAGGAGATACGGCACGAGCAGCCGGTTGACGATGAAGGCCGTCGAGTCCTTGGTCTTGACCGGCACCTTGCCCACCGCCTGCACCCACTCGTAGGCGGCGGCAATCGTCTTGTCGTCGGTGAGGATGCTCTGGACCACCTCGACCAGCTTCATCAGCGGCACCGGATTGAAGAAGTGCAGCCCCAGCACCTGGCCGGGACGCTTGGTCGCCGCGGCCATCGCGGTGACATTGCACGACGAGGTATTCGACGCGAGCAGCGCATGCGGGGGGCAGATCGCGTCGAGCTTGGCGAAGGTCTCGTTCTTGAGCGGCTGGTTCTCGGTGATGGCCTCGATCACGAGATCGACGTCCACGAGCGCGTCGAAGCTCGTCGCGCCCTTCAAGCGGCCGAGCGCATCGTCCTTGGCGCGCTCGTCGAGCTTCGCGCGCGCGACGAGCCCCTCGAGCGTGCGCTTGATCCCGCCGAGTCCCCGGTCGAGCAGCTCCTGGTTCGCCTCGACCACGGTGGTCTGAAAGCCCGCCTGGGCCGAGACCTGGGCGATGCCCGAGCCCATGAGGCCGCAGCCGATCACACCGACCTTCTTGATCATGTCTGTCTTCTTATCTCGTGTGAACGCGAGGGACTGCGGTTCGGCGGTTGGGCCTCTTCGCCACTGCGGGGCTCATCGGGGCGTCCGTGTCACCGGACGCCCCGCTGTCAGCTCCGGCGACGCCCTAGCGGCGGGCGCGACCGGGCAATTGCCGGTAGGACGATAGCTGGGCCATTTCGTGCTCGATGTCACCCGGAGGGCATGGGTTCTTGATGGTGACGGTGAGGCTCTTGGCCCCCCGGCCGTAGCGGACCGAGCCGTCCGCCAGCACTTCGGGCTCATCGCCCTTGGGCGCGGCGGCATAGTTCTTCAGCTCCTTGTTGAACGCGGCCTCGGGCGATTCCAGCGGGCGGGCCAGGAGGTTCAGGATCATCGGGGCATTGAGCTGCTGGCGCACTTCCTCGGCCGCCGCCGTTGCCACCCCGGCCGGGCCACCGGCCCCCGCCAGACCGCATGCCGCGACCACCAATCCGGTCACCGCGATACGCTTCATCATGTCGCCACCTCTCACTCGTAGGTGATGAGGGACTCGAGCGCATACCCCTTGAGCCGCTCGCGTCCCGCCAGAAAGCCAAGCTCGATCAGAAACGCCGCTCCGACGACCTTGCCGCCCAGCCGCTCGACGAGCCGGAGGGTCGCCGCCATCGTGCCGCCGGTGGCGAGCAGATCGTCCACCGCGAGCACGCGCTGGCCGGGCCGGATGGCGTCCTCGTGAATGGCGAGGACGTCCCGCCCGTACTCGAGCTCGTACTCCTCTTCGATCGTCCGGGAGGGCAGCTTGCCGCGCTTGCGCACGGGGACGAAGCCCGCCCCGAGCTGATGCGCCAGCGCGCCGCCGAAGATGAATCCCCGCGACTCCACCCCCACGACGACGTCGACGCCCGCGCTCCGATAGCTCGCGGCCAGATGGTCGATCACCGACGCCCATGCGGGCCCGTCTTGCAGCAGCGTGGTGATGTCCTTGTACAGGATGCCCTCGGTAGGGAAATCCTTGATATCGCGGATCTTTGCGCGGAGCTGGGAGATGTCCATCGCGAGTGCAAATCTTACCATGCACCCGACACGGCGCAACCCGAAAAAGCCGCGCGGCTGGGCCGCGGCTAGCCCAGATCTGCGACGCGCATCCGGTCATCGGGCGGAGACGCGGCGGGAGCGGGGAGGGTCCTCAGACCTCCGCGCCGCGAGACGACGACCGCGGCCCAGAGTGGGAACGGCTTCGCGGGCGACCGGTACGCAGTCGGCGGTGGTCGGAGGACGCACCCGGCCCCGCCGCGTCGCCGTCCGCCGCGCGCTGGGCCGCTCGCGATCATGCGCTAGTCGAAGCGGGGCGGACGCTTCTCGAGGTAGGCCCGCATGGCCTCGCGCGGCTCATCGGTGGCATAGGACCGGGCGAAGGCGTCGATGCCGGCCTCGATGGCGGCGCGCAGGTCCGTATTGCGCCACCGGATGATCAGCTCCTTCTGCAGCCTGATCGCGGCGGGCCCGCACTCGACGATGCGCCCCGCCAGGTCGAGGGTCACGCGCTCGAGCTCGGCGGCCGGGGCGACGCGGTTCACCAGGCCCCACGCCAGAGCCGTCTCCGCCGTGACGCTGTCGCCGGTGAGCAAGACCTCGGCGGCCCGGCCGGGCCCGATCAGTGCGGGCAGCAGCGCGGCCTCGATCACGGACGGGATCCCGACCCGGACCTCGGGCAGCCCGAGCGGCGCCCCGGCGGCCGCCGTCCGCAGGTCGCAGGCCATCGCCAGCTCGAAGCCGCCGCCCAGACACGCCCCGTTGACCATCGCCACGGTGGGAAACGGCGCCTCGTGCACCGCCTCGATCGCCTCGTGGAGCGAGGTGATGAACGCCCTGGCGTGGGCGGCTGGGAGGCCGAGGAGAAACTGAAGCTGCATGCCGGCGGTCATCGCCCGCCCCGCGCCCGTCACGATCGCCGCGCGCACCGACGAGTCGCGCGCGAGCATCTGAAACGCCGCCTTCAGGCCGGCGATCATCTCGGGGACGATCAGGTTGAGGGGCGGCCGGTCGAGGATCACCCAGGCGCAGCCCTGCCGCTCCTCCACGCGAACGAACGGGCCCGTCTCCATCCCGCAGGCGTCCGCGAGCTCGTAGTAGCGGCGCATCGAGGGTCCACCGTCTCCGCCCAGAGATCGAGCCCGCCCGTCAAGTTGACCGCCTTGGGGTAGCCCGCCTGGCGGAGAAAGTCCGCCACCGCCGCGCTGCGGATGCCGTGGTGGCAGTAGACGATGATCTCGTCGGCCGGATCGAGCTCGTCCAGGCGGTGCTCGATCTCCACGACGGGGATATGGGCCGCGTGCTCGAGACGCGCGAGCTTGGTCTCCCATTCGTCGCGCACGTCGAGCAGGGTCACGGCATCTCTGGCGTCGAGCCGCTTCTTCAGTTCCTGGGGCGTGATCTCGGTCGTCATCGCTGGCTCCTCAGTTGGATAGAAGACGATTGGGTACACACGATAGCATCGAATCCTCGGCCTCTCCCCTCACCTGAGCGCCGCGCCCGCCTCGGGAGGCTCGTCCGGAAGCAGCATCGAGGTCTCCGGCGACACCTGCACCTTCACGTGATCCCCCGGCTTGAGCGTCCGCGCGTGGAGTGCTGTGGTGAGCGTCTCGACGCGGAGCGTCGCGCCCGAGATATCCACTTCGTAGAGCTGGCGCGAGCCCTCGAAGATCTGGCTGAGCACGGTGCCGGGAATGCCGCCGGGCGCCAGCGCCGCCTCCTCCACCACGAGCGCCTCGGGCCGCAGACACAAGAGCGCCGGCGCGCCGAGCGCCCACGGATGCCCGCCCGAGGCCACGGGCACGCGTGCCCCTCCCGCCGCCTCCACGACCACGCCCACCTCGCGCAGCTCGACCACCCGCACGGGGACGAGATTGGCCGCGCCCACGAACTCCGCGACGAAGCGGTTCCTGGGCTTCCAGTAGATCTCCTCCGGGCGGCCCTCCTGCACCACCTCGCCCCGGGAGAGCACGGCGATGCGCGTGGAGAGCGCGAGCGCCTCGGCCTGGTCATGCGTGACGTAGATCGTCGTGATGCCGACCTCCCGGTGCAGGCGCGCGAGCTCGAGGCGCATCTGCGCGCGCAGGACTGCGTCGAGCGTGCTGAGCGGCTCGTCCAGCAAGAGCAGCCGCGGCGCCACGACGAGGGCGCGGGCCAGCGCCACCCGCTGCTGCTGGCCGCCGGAGAGCTGGGACGGGCGCCGCGCGTCGACGCCCTCGAGCCCGACCTGGGCGAGTGCCGCCCGGACCTTCTGCGCGATGGCCGCCGCGGGCTCACCGCGGGCGCGCAGGCCGAAGGCCACGTTCTCGAAGACCGACATGTGGGGCCAGAGCGCGTACTGCTGAAAGACCATGCCGATATTGCGCTTCCAGGGCGGGACGGGATCGATCGGCTCGTCGTCCACGACGATGCGGCCGGTGTCGGGCGTGACGAAGCCCGCCAGCATCCGCAGCAGTGTGGTCTTGCCGCATCCCGAGGGCCCGAGCAGCGTGTAGAATTCGCCCGGGCGGATCGAGATCGACACGTCCTTGACCGCCCAGACCTCACCGTAGCGCTTGCCGACATGCTCCATCCTCACTTCCGACAGCCGGATCGCCGGTGCTCGGATGGCGTCACGGCGCGATCCCGTCTCGAGGCCGGCCGCTCCGCCCGGAGGCCACCACCGGCACCAGGAGAAGCCCGACGGCGGCCAGGCTGAGCTCCACCGAGCTCGGCGGAAACCAAGCCAGCAGCGTGGTCGCGAAGACCGGGCCCACGAACGAGGCGCCGATCCGCGCCGAGTTCAGGAAGCCGATGGCCTCGCCCGAGGCACGATGCGCGATCGCCGCGACGGCGAGCGGGAAGATCGGCGCGATGCACAGCACCTGCACGAAGCGGATGGCCACGAAAGTCCAGACGCTCGTCGCCAGGGAGAGCGCGGCCAGAAAGAGCGACGAGCACCCGAGCAGCCACGGCACCGCCCGCCGATCGCCGAAGGCCTCGGCCACGCGGGGCGCCGCCATCGTGCCGAGCGCCATGGCCAGGCCATCCGTGAGCAGCACCAGTCCCCCGACCTCGAGCATGGAGCCGGCCGGTACGCCGAGGCGCGGCAACACTTGCGGCAGGATCGCCGTGAGGAAGAAGACCTGCGTCAGGCACCCGAGGACCAGCGCGCACACCGTCGCGATCTCGCGCAGCGATGCCGTGCCCGCGCGCGCCTGCGAGCTCGCCGCCCGCCCGCGTCCCGCGGGCACGGCCCAGGCCACCAGCCATGCGCAGAGCCCGAGCATCACCGAGGAGAGGAGAAAGGACAGGCGGAACCCGAGCCGCGCCGCGGTCAGCGCACCCGCCGCGGGGCCCAGCACCTGGCCGAGCGTCATGCCGAGCTGGATCTCCGACACCTCGCGCCGCACGTCGCCGCCCGACCGGCCCGCCATGATGAAGGCGAACGTGGACACCGCGCCCATGGCCCCGAGCAGGCATCGGGCGAAGAAGATCTCGCCCAGGCTGCGGGCGAACGCCATCAGGACGAAGCCCGCGGCCTGCAGCCCTTGGGTCCACACGAACGCGCGCTTGGGATCGCGGCTGCCCGCGAGCCATCCCGAGATCGGCGCGGTGATCACGGTGATGAGCGGGCTGATCCCGAAGATGAAGCCCGTCCAGCGCAGCGTCGTCGCCGCGTCGAATGGGGACAGGTCTTGAATGTAGAACGGCAGGCTCACGTGGACGAAGGACCACGCGAAGCTGCCGAGGAACATGGCGACCGGCAAGGCCCACCGCGCGAGCGCGTCGCCGCTCACGCGCGGAACACCGCGTGGACGATGCCGAGGACGAGCGGCAGGAGGAGCCGCGACGAGGGCTCCCTCCGCGGTGAAGAGGCCCTTCGCGCTCGCGCTCACGCGGCCGAGTATAGCATCGGGGTCCGGAAGGTCCGTCGCGCGCGCCTCCGGGCGCCGGGCTGCGGTAAGCTTGGCCCGACATGCGCCCCCACATCATGCCGCCACCTCTTGGCCGCGCCGCGCGCGAGCCCGACACGCACGCGCCCGACGGCTCCGAGATCCGCCTGCTCGCGACCGAGATCCACGGCGCGACGCGCGCCAGCCTGTGCGAAGTCCGCCTTCGGGCCGGCGCGGTCTCGCGCCCCGTGCGTCACCGCTCGATCGAGGAGATCTGGCACGTGACGGCGGGGCGCGGCCGCGTCTGGCGTTGCCCGCCGGGGCAGGAGGCCGAGCCCGTCGAGGTCACCGTCGGGGACACGCTGGTCATCCCGACGGGATGGGACTTTCAGTTCAGCGCGGCGCTCGACACGGACCTGCGATTTTTGTGTTACGCGAGCCCACCCTGGCCCGGCGCCGACGAGGCCGAGTCGGCCGAGCCCGGCGCGCTGGGGCCACCGACGGTCTGAATCGCTCCGCGGCTTGACGAGCCCCGACCCGATCGGGTAGCGTCCACGCCATGGGACTCCTCGACGGGAAGGTCGCGGCGGTAAGTGGAGCGGGAAGCGGCATCGGGCGCGCGGTGGCACTCGGCCTCGCCGCGGCGGGCGCGAGCGTGGTCGTCAATGACTACGGGGTGAGCGTGGACGGGCGCGATCCCTCGAGCGCGGCGGCCAACGCGGTCGTGAAGGAGATCGAGAGCCGGGGCGGGAAGGCCATCGCCAGCCCCGAGAGCGTGGCCACCATGGCGGGCGGCCGCGCCGTCATCCAGGCCGCGCTCGAGACCTACGGCGATCTCCACATCCTCGTCTGCTGCGCGGGCATCTTGCGGGAGCGGATGATCTTCAACATGAGCGAGGAGGAGTGGGACGCGGTGATCGCCGTGCACCTCAAGGGCCACTTCACCCTGATGCAGCCGGCCACGCGCCACATGCGCGAGAAGCGCGCGGGCCGCATCATCACCTTCACGTCGACGGCGGGGCTCGAGGGCAGCCCGGGTCAGCCCAACTACTCGGCGGCGAAGGAAGGCATCGTCGGCCTCACCCGCTCGGCGGCGCTCGGCATGGCGAAATACGGCGTCACGGTGAACTGCATCTCCCCCACGGCCGACACGCGCATGACGCAGCGCCTGCCCGAGGACAGGAAGGGCCAGGCCATGGCCCCGCCGGAGGGCGTGGCCGCCGTCGTGGCATTCCTCGCCAGCGACCGCGCCGCGCACATCACGGGCCAGGTCATCGGGGCGCGCGGCAACGAGATCACGCTGTACTCCCACCCCGCGCCGCTTCGCCAGATCACGAGCCGCGAGCCGTGGACGCCCGAGGCCATCGCCGACGTCTATGACCGCTCGCTCGGCCAGGATCGCCTGCGGCGCCTCGACGCGATGAAGATCCCCTGGCCGCCGCTCCGAATCCTCCCGCTAGCGAGGTCGAGAACATCCCGATCGGCCAGCGGCCGCGCTGGCAGACGCGCACGCGGGTCCGCGTGCTGGAAGATCTGCGCGCAGAGCTCGGCATCACCGGCTGACAATACAGCCGGGCAGGATGCTCAGGTCCAGATGCGAGGCGGCGCCCGACGGCAGCCGGCGACGCGAGCGGATACGGAAGTCTGGGCGAGCATGAGCGAGCCACGTTGAGCCGGCTGCCGAGGGCGCCAACGCCGCAGATGGGCCTTTTCAGCATCCTGCTCAGCCGAGGCGGAGCTGGAGGATGCCCGCGGCCATCAGGGCCTGCCCGGCGATCGCGAGGCCGAGCACCGTCATGACGGCCGATGACGTGAGCGGAAGCCACCGCGTCACCACCCGCCCCTCCCCCTGAAACCGCGCCATCAGCCGGCGCGCGTAGACCATCAGCAGGCCGATGGCGATGAGCACGGCGGCGAGCCCGACGCTGAAGGCCGCGATCAGGAAGAGACCGAAGCCCACGCGCCGAAGCGCCACCGCGCTCAGCAGGACCACCAGCGCCGCCGGGCACGGGACGATGCCGCCCGTGATCCCGAGCGCGAACAGCTCCCGGAGCGAGACCGTCTGGCCGGCGGGAACGTGATGGTGGTGTCCGTGCCCGTGGCCATGGCCGTGCTCATGCCCGTCTCCATGCCCGTGTCCGTGGTGATGATGGCCGTGCGCGTGATCATGGGCGTGATCGTGACCGTGGTGCTCGTGGCCATGGTGCTCGTCGCGACCCGCATAGCGCCTGAGGAAGAGGGCGAAGCCGAGGGCGGCGATGATCAGGCCCGACACCGCTCCGAGCCAGGGATACAGCCGCTCGGGCACGATATACCGTGACGCGTAGAGCGTGACGCCTCCGAGCAAGTACACGCCGGCCGTGTGCGATGCGGTCACGATCAGCCCCAGGATCAGCGCGTGCCGCGCGGTCCCCCGCGAGCCCACCAGATAGGCGGCCACCACGGTCTTTCCGTGTCCCGGCTCGAGGGCGTGAAAGGCGCCGAGCGCCGCCGCCAGCAATGCCGCGAACACGAGGATGCTCGCGCTGATCTCCGGCGTCGCGATGAGAGCGGTGAACGGGTCGCGGGGCGTCGCGCGACTGTTCGGCTCGAGCCGGAGGGGGCGTTCACTCGACGGCAGGGTCTCCACGGATGCGGCGGCAGGGCTGGCAGACGCGGCGGCAGCGCTGGCAGGCGCCGCCGGCGGCGGAAGCGTGACACTCTCGAGCGCCTGTCTCTCTCGATTCGCCGGCGGCGTCGCGGACGGGCCGGCGGCGTCGCGGATCGGAAGCAGCGGCGCCACCGTGAAGGTCACGGCCGCCTCGAGATCCTGGGGCGGGCTATTGAGCAGGTCGGTGGGGTAGTCGGCCAGCGCGCGGCTGCGGTCGCGTTCCGGCACCGAGGCCTCGAGGACGGCGACACGCGGCCCTGCACCCGGCGATCACCTCTTTCCATCCGGCTCGCTCGGGGTAATTGCCGTCCCGGTAGACCAGGTGGTTCTGTGGCTGCACGGCTCGCGCATCGAGCGCGGCGCGGTAGATGACGCCGAGCTTCATGGTCGGCAGATCGCCGGCACCCGGCGTGAAGAGGATCTCGCGTGCGCCGCGCTCGAGGGTGAGCCGGCGGCCATTCAGCTCGAGCACCAGTCCCGACCCGAGCGTCTCGGCCTTGCGCGCCAGGTACGGGCCCACGCTCGCATGCCCGGCCTCGGCGACGATGCCGCTGTCCTGGATCTCCTGGAAGGTCGGGATCTCGGCGAGGTCGAGCACATACCGCACCTCGATGGACGTCGCGAGCACGCGGATCGCCGCATAGTGGCTGATGGAGAAATTCCCCATCGGGTGCGCGTGTCCCGCCGCGGGCGCGCAGAGGACGGCGGCGGCCAGGAGGCCGGTGCAGCGGAGGAAGTCAGCCAGGCGCCGCGCGCTTCATCGCGTGTCGGTCTCCGCGAGACGGCCGGCAGCGAGCTCGTCGAGCGCGCGCGCCGCCACCGCCGCATGCAGCACGTGGAAATGCGGATTCGTCGCCAGCGCCCGGGCCAGGTACTCGCGGGCGCGGACGGTATTGCCGGCGGCGCGGTGGATCATCCCGGCATGAAAGAAGAGCTTCGCATCCCTTGTGCCGAGCTTGAGCGCTTCCTCCATCGGCGCGAGCGACTCCTGCCAGCGCCCCGACTTGTAGAGCGCCCACGCGAGGACGTCATGGCCGTAGACGTCGCGCCTCACCTCGTACTCCGCGCGGGCCAGGGCGAGTGCCGCATCCAGCTTCGTCTCGTGGTCGGCGTAGAAGTAGGCGAGCTCGCGATTGTAGATGACCTTGTTGACGGCATTGAGCTGGCCGATGTACTCCACCAGATCGTACAGACGCTTGGCGTCGGCGGCCCGGCCCATGGCCGTGTACAGGTCTCCGAGCGCGACGGCGTACTCGGGCACCGGCGTGACGGCAAGCGCTTTGCCGTACAGCTCGGCCGCCTCATCCCGTCGCCCCTGAGCGACGCGCACCTGTGCGAGGCCGCCAAGGGCGCGGTAGTAGCCCGGATAGGTCTGGAGCGCCGCCAGGTACTGCGCCTCCGCGGCCTCATGCTGTCCGATGGCCGCGTGCTCGGCGCCGAGCTGCCACTGGGCCCAGGCGATGCTCTCGCGCGGCTGACCGGTGGCCTGGCCGGACGCGACGGCCCGGCGGAGGTCGTCGATCGCGCCGGCGGGATCGCCCCGCAGGTTCTTGAGCCCGGACCTCCGACCATAGGAGGCGAGGTCGCTCTTGAGGCCCATCATCGCGTCGTACGCCTCGCCGGCCCGGTCGTAGCGCCCGAGCTCGAGATAGGCGTCGCCGAGCACGCCGAACGCATCGCCGTCCTTCGGGTCGAGCTCGATCGCCTTCAGGGCCTGCGCGGCCGCTTCGAGAAACTCGTGACGCGTGGAAAACACGTAGGCGAGGTGGCGCGCGGCGCCGGCATTGCCGGGCGTGATCTCGAGCGCCTTTCGCAGCGCCTTTTCCGCCAGGGCGAGATAGCTCAGGTCCCCGGTCTCGCGGGCCTTCTGAGCGTACGCATCGCCGAGCCGATGGTAGGCTCCCGGCATCGCGCGAGTTTCGCCGGAGCTTGTACTGCTCGCGCTGGATGGACTGATCCGGCGAGCTCTCGGCCCGGGCCGGCGCCGGCCCGAGCGGGAGAAGCAGCAGGATCGCTACGGCCAACACGCGAAGGTTGGAGATCGCCATGTCATCACCTCGCCCTGTGGGTGCGCGAGGCCCCATCATCGAGGCCTCGCGCCATCAGCGTGATCTGGACCCGCTCGGGACGGCCGCTCAGCGGCGTCCGGCCAGCGGGGTCGGGAGGAACGGGAACTTCGTCGCGATGCCGTTCGCCGTCACGTCCGGGGTGCCGGCCGGCAGCGCGCTGAAATTCACCCCGTCGCCGAGCCGGTTGTGCGGGGAGCCCGAGCAACACGCATCGCCGGCCAGCACGCCCGCCACGACGCGAATCGCGACGTCCGTCACGTCATCGTTCGGGCGCCGCCCATTGGGCCACCCCGCCGGATCCGGAGTAGCCATCCCCGCCGCGTCGTGAGCCAGGGGCCCGAGGCGCCGCTGGCTGGCCGCAGGGGTCGGCGGGACCGTCAGGTCGACGCGCAGCAGCTCGGAGAGGATGCCACCCGAGGGATACTGCAGCAGCGCCGAGACGAGGTCAGTGCGCGGCGTCGGCGGGATCGGGATCCCGAACGCCAGGTTCAGCAGCACGGCGAGCCGCGGGACCTGGTAGAACCCCAGGAACTGCGCCTCATCGACAGGGTCGGTGGCATTCCAGAGATCCTTCGAGCCGGTGCCGATGATCAGCTCGTTGACGAGCGGATTGCCCATCCTCGCCACCTGGGCGAGACGGAGCGGCTGCGATGCGGACCGGCTCGTCGAGGCATACATCCCGACCACCGGCGGCAATGCGGAGATCGGGACCTCGACGGCGATGGTATTGACGTTGAGCCCTTCGAAGTCATTGATGCCGAAGGGGTTGGTCGAGTTGCTGGCGTCCTCGGCATTGGTGAGCACCGGCGGGTTCCGCCGGAAGTTGAGGGTATCGAACGCGGACGCCAGATCGATGGAGAAGGTCTCCTTGCGCTGTCCGGCGAACACCCGGATGGCGTTGCCCGCGATGCCGAAGATGCCCTTCGCGGCCAGGGCCGGGTAGTTGGGCATGGTCCGCACGCCCACGTTCGACGGCACGGCGACGAGCGGGGCGCCATTGGTCGCGACGCTTTCGTCCGAGAACACCCGCGTCACGCCGCCGCTCCTCACGAGGATCCGCACGGAGTACTTCTGGCGGAGGCCGAGGCCCTCCGATCCGGGCCCGTCGAGGGCCGTGATGGCGGGCGGCAGGCCGGGAACCGGATCGACGCCCGCATACGAGACGGGAAGGTCGTCGAAGGGCGCTCGAAGCGCGGTGTGAAACCGGAACTCGATGATCGCGTCGTCGGCGTCGCCGTCGGCGTTGAGGTCGAGGTGCAAGGCATAGACGACCTCGTCGTCGAAGTTGAAGAAGTTCGGGCCCGAAGCGGGCACCTGGGACGGGATCACGTTCATGATGAAGACGGCCTTGCTCGGATCCTCCCAGCTCCTGAAGGCGTAGACGTCGGTGATGTCGGCCGTCGGGTCGAGCGCGATGAGCGGCGCCTCCCGGTGGCTGGCCGCCCAGCCCACGGGTGCGCTGCTGAGCACCATCAGGGCGGCGAGCGCCGCGGCGGCGATGCGGGATCGGGTTGGCAATCGGCGTGGTCTCATCATCTAGTGTCCCTTTCGCCCTGAGCCCGGGCCGGTGGTTGGGGGTGGCGCCTTCGGAATCCTCTCTCTCTGACTGGTACGCGCGACGGGGGAGGGGCGGATTCGTCGGACGCGAGGTCACCGCGAGACGCCCCGACGGCCGCGGGACCGCCGCACGCGGATTTGACGGCGACGGGGCCTGGGTTGCTAGGATAGTTCCGGGGCGCGGTCGCCTGGTCGCGGTCGCGGCTCATCCCTCACGGGGCTACCTGGCTTGGCCGCTGGGGTGGCCTCGTGAGGGCCGATCCTCCCGAGGAGCGATGAGCACCAAGCCGGAGAATGATCCATGAGACTCGCGCCGCTGCTGGCCCTGACGATCGCACTGACCACTCACGCCTTTGCCGAAGGGGAGCGTCAGTACGTCGCGCTGACCCAGTCGGGGCAGGGCGTCATCCTCTGGACCGATCGCCTCGCGGCCACGAATTGTGCCCGCGCGACCCTCCTGGGCACGGAGCAAGATCGACGCGAGCTCTGCGAGGACGGCACCGTGGGAACGAAGCCCAAGGTGGGGCTGCTCGACGCGGGAACCGAGGTGGAGCGACTCGATCCGCGGGCGTGTGGCGACCTGGTCCAGGTGCGCGTCCTCGGCGGCGCGCTCACCGGCGGGGTTGGCTGCATCTCGGGGGGCGCCCTGACACGCGTCCGACCGCAGTGACGCGCCATCCGGTGCGCGTCGCGGAGCCGGCGTGGCTGCGACGGCCTAGCACGCGCCGCTGTCCTCCGGCGCGCGCTTCGGGGCCCCGATCAGCGCGTGGGCCCGTCCTTCACCGCCGCCCAGGCCATCCTGGACAGTCGCAGAGGATCGCGACGGCGACCCCGACCTCATCGACGAGCGCTTCGATACTCTCCGTGCACCGCCCATCCTCCTGGCGGTGCGAGGCGCGCTCGTGACGACAGGAGCGACACAACTCGACTACTTGCATGGCCGGCATACTATCACGGGCACGGTTGCCCCATACCCCGCCAGCCCGCCATGCCCACGAGCGGCGACCCGGTCACCACCTTCGAGCCGTACCTGGACGCCCTGGCTCCCGTCGTCAACCGCCTGGCCGGCACGTAGGGCGAATCGACCGCGAAACGCTCAGCCCACCGCCGACGCGTCGAACTGGTAGAGGCGCGCGACGTTCGATGCGGTGATCTGCCGTCGCTCCTCGCCCGGCACGCCGTCGAGGATGCGCTCGAGGATGGCGCGGGACCGCGGGAACGTCGACTCCGTGTGCGGGTAGTCGGATCCCCACATGAGGGTATCGACGCCGATGAGGGCGCGGTCGCGGATCCCCATCGCGTCCTCCTGGAAGCTCAGGAAGGCGTTCTGCCGGAAGAAGTCGCTGGGAAGCACGTCGGTGCGATAGCGGACCCAGTGGGTGCGCCGAGCGCGCTGCGTGTACGTGTAGTCGAGCCGATCGAGGAAGTACGGGACCCACGCGATCTCGTGCTCCGCCGAGCCCACGCGGAGTCGCGGGTACCGCTCGAACACGCCCTCCAGGATGAGGTGGCCCAGCGACACGCGCACCCAGTAGTCCGCATTGGCGAGGAGCGACGCGCGCGACGTGCGATTGCTCTCGGTGTCCGAGTAGGGCGTGGGGCGGTTGGTCGCGACGTGCAGGCTGATCGGCGCGTCGAGGTCCTGAGCGGCCGCCCAGAAGGGCTCGTACATCTTGTGGTCGTAGCTCCTGTCTTCGGCCGGCGCGACCGTGATCATGCCGCCGGCGAGGCCGCGCTGGCGCGCCCGTGTGAGCTCGCGGATGGCCTCGTCGACGTCTTCGACGTTGATCATGCGCGATGCCCCGGAAGCGCTCGGGCGCCGCCTTGCAGAAGTCGACGAGCCAGTCGTTGTACGCGCGGAAGCACGCCGACAGCAGCGGGAGATCCGGCACCATGTAGAGCTGCAGGCCCGCGGTCGGATAGATCACCGAGCCCCAGATCCCGTCTTCCTCGTTCTCGCGCAGGAACTCGGCGGGCTGATACGCGCCCGGCCGGACCTCGGAGAAGCGCGCGGCGGGACGGAGATCCTCGGCGTGCTCGAAGCGCTTGCCCACCTGGGCGCCGCCCTGGAAGGAGTTCCCGCGCGTCCCGTCGATCATCCACCAGTCGCCGTCGAACTCGCTGACCACGCGCGGCCCCCGGTCGCGGAAGGCCCGGTCCATCCGTTCCGCCCACAGATCGGGTGGCTCCACGACGTGGGAATCCGACGAGATCATCTTCCAGTCGAACATGCTCACCTCCGCTGAGCTCGGCTCGTTAGCCTATTGACGGACGTACTTGTCCACCCGCTCGCGCGCGCCGAGCGCCAGGTAGATGTCGCCATGGGCATCCACCCAGCTCCCATGCGCCGACAGGGAATCCCACCGCGCGACGACGGCGCCGCGCTTGTCCATCAGGCTGATCCGGGGTGAGAGCCCGCTCACCCCGCCCTCGCTGATGCAGAAGAGGCCATCGCGGTCCATGGAGATGTCCAGGGGCCGGCGCAGGTCCGTCCACATCGTCTGGAAGTCGCCATCGGCCGAGAACACCTGGATGCGGTTGTTCTCCCGGTCGCAGACGTAGATCGCGCCGTCCCGATCGGCGATGAGGCTGTGCGGCAAGTGGAACTGATTCGGCTCGGTCTTGCCCGGCTCGCCCCACGAGGCGATCAGCTCGCCGGCGGGGCTGAAGCGATGGACGCGAGCGTTGCGGTAGCCATCGGTGATGTAGAGCTCGCCCGACGGCGCCGGCACCATCTCCGTCGGATAGTTGAAGGGGCCGGCGGAGCGCGGCACGAGCTCTCCCGGGCGCTCACACCCGGTGTCCGAGTGCGCGCCGCGCTTGCCCAGGATCTGGAGCGGCTTGCCGTCGAGGGTATAGGTGAGGCAGACGGAATCGTCCCGATCGGTCAGGTACACCACGTCGTTGCCGATGTAGATCCCGTGCGGGTTGGCGAAGGCGCCGATCCCCCACCCGCCCAGGTATCCGCCGTCGCGATCGAAGACCAGCACCGGGGGATCCTTGCGCTGGAACACGTAGACACGGTCGAGGGAATCCGTGGCGACCGCGCTGACATTGCCGAACGTCTGGCCGGCGGGCAGCCTCGCCCAGTGCTCGACGAGCTGATAGCGATAGCGCCCCGGCCCCAACGATCGCCATGACCCGCGCGCCTAGAAGTGCATCACCTCGGCGGCATGATCGTAGACGTCCTGGATCCGGCCATGCGAGATCGCCGCCGCCTGCACGGCGGCCACCAGGTGGCGCCACCGCAGCGACGGGCGGGTCGCGTAGAACTCCTCGTACGTCGCCTGGTGATGCTTGAGGGCGTGCATCTCGGTGAAGTTGTCGCGGCAGGCGATCTTGCCCATCGCGGTGATCAGGGCCTCGGGCGCGTAGCCGCGATCGGCGTACTGCTGGGCCAGCGCGGCGACCTGCTTGACCTCGTCGGTCGAGCGCCAGGTGCCGAGGTTGGCCGCGGGCAACCGCTCGCCGACCGGCAGGCGGCCGATGAAGCTCTCGATCTCGTCGAGCAGCTCGTCCTGCGTGCGGAACGGCAGCGACGCCACGCGCTCCGGCTCGGGCTGGAGCTCCCGCGCCAGCATCCGCTGCACCATGCGCACTTCCGGCCCCGTGTGCCAGACGAGCAGCGCCTGCAGCTTGATGCGCCGCGACAGGTCGGGCTGGCGCAGCAGATACCGCCGGGTGTTGGCGCCCGTATTGATGTGCACGTCCATCGGGTTGCCCGTCTGCGAGCGCAGGAACAGCGTCGAGCCGCCGACCGAGAGGCCCTCTCCGGCGCCCTCGAGCGACACGCCGCCTGCCAAGGCCTGCGCGAGCATCTCGGGAATCTCGTTCAAGTCGTTGCAGCGCCCGATCTCGTCCGCGAGCGCGGTGATGGCGGCGGTCTCGTCCTCGCCGGTCAGGACGCGCAGGTCGCGCTCGAGCAGCTCGTGCTTTCTGATCAGCTCGTCGACGTCGGCGAGCGTCGCCGGGGCGGTGGGGCGCGTGACGTAGCGCACGGGCGCCCGGCCGATGTACTTCGCGTACTCCCAGCCGAAGTACTCGAGGGCCCGCCACGTGAACACCGGGAACAGGAAGTAGTGGTCGTCGAGCTGGTTCTTGGCGATGCCGACCTCGAGCAGGAGCTCCAGCATCTGCATCGGGGAGCGCCGCTCGAGCAGGTAGAGGAAATAGTGGTCGCAGGCATTGTAGACGCCGCGGCTCACCGCGGTGCGGAACGCCTTGACCGTCGCGTCCACGTCGTCGTTCTCCGACACCGGCCGCGCGTCGGCCAGGAGGAAGGGTCCCATGGCCGGCGAGTGGATGTGCTTGTTCGCGACGGCGACGTTCTGGATCACCGGCAGCTTGGCGTACTCGCCGGGGAGCCGCGCCGAGATGTTGCGGACGGCGTGCAGGCCCGCCAGCGGGTGGAGCGGTCCGCCGTGATGACCGGGCGGCAGATCCGAGGAGCGCA
>CAWIZN010000061.1:0-161104 GCA_963840495.1 uncultured Candidatus Rokubacteria bacterium | reverse complement strand
GGTGATGGGTGCAGAACCTCCCCCCACCCCCTTGACGGCGCGCCGCTCATGGCGCCATGATCGCCCCCTGGATTCCGGGGTGAAGGCAGAGCCCGTGGCCGCCCGCGAGCCCGGCATGGCCGGCGAACAGGAGGTCCGAGATGGCTCGACGCATCGCCTGGGACCGCTCTTGTTTCCCTCGTCCTGACCGCTTTCTTCCCGGGAACGCCCTCGGTCACGGCCCGCCGGACGGACAGGGCTCCACGTCGCCGCCCCCGACGAGGAGATCCGCCTGAAGAAGCGGTGAACCATTGAACCGTGATCCGCCGCACAGGAGGCCACCCATGAGCCACGAGCCGACCTGGCCCCAGGACGCGACGATGCCCGCCGGGATCTCGCACCCCCCACGCGCCGCGAGTGGCTCGTCTCGGCTGCTGCGCTGGCCGCGGTCGCCGGCTCGCCGCCGCTGACCGCGCGCAGCGCCCTCGCCCAGACGCCCAAGCGCGGCGGCACGCTCACGCTGCGCCTCTGGGACCCGCCGCACTGGGGTCCCTATCTCATCATCGCGTTCAAGACACAGATTCCCTACACCTTCACCCATAGTCGTCTGCTCAAGCACAAGGCCGGGCCGGCGATCCAGCCCGGCACCTTTCCGCTCGAAGGCGACCTGGCGGAATCGTGGAGCCAGACCGACGAGACCACGACGTCTTCAACTGCGCCGAGGCGTGCGATTTCATCCGAAGCCGCCGGTGAACGGGCGCGAGCTGACCGCCGACGACGTGGTGTATTCCGTCGAGCGCTTCCGCACGGTCACCGGGAATCCCCAGGCGTACATGCTCGCCGCGGTCGACAAGGTGGAGGCGCTCGACCGGCACACGGTCAAGTTCACCGTCAAGGAGCCGTTCGCCTGGTTCCCCGACATGATCGCCAATCCCATGACGCTCGCCATCATCGCCCGGGAATGCGTGGAGAAGTTCGGCGACCTCAAGAAGGCCGAGGCCGTCGTCGGCACCGGTCCGTGGATGCTCGACAGCTACCGGCCCAACGTCGGCTACACGCTGCTCCGCAATCCGAGCTACTTCCTGCCCGGGCTTCCCCACATCGACCGCATCGAGGTCGTCGTGGACGAGGACAATGCCTCGCGCATGGCGGCCTTCCTGGCCGGCAAGTACGATCTCGGCTGGGAGTTTCCGGGGGCGATCAACCGGACCGACTGGATCCAGATCAAGGACCAGCTCAAGCGCCGGCGCCCGACCCTCCAGACGGCCGAGTTCCCGAGCAATGTCGGCAGCAAGATCATCATGCGGACCGACAAGGCGCCGTTCTCGGACGCGCGAGTCCGGCGCGCCATCTCGCACGCGGTCAACCGCCAGGCCATCATCGACGGCGTCAACGAAGGCGCCGGCGTGTTCAACGCCGCCGTGCCGGGTGCACTCAAGGACTGGGCGCTCCCGGTCGACCAGCTCGGCGAGGGCTCACGCTACTACAAGTACGATCCCGCCGAAGCGCGCCGCCTGCTCGCCGAGGCCGGCTATCCACGCGGCTTCTCCACGGTCATGGACTTTCACAACTTCGGATCCACCCTCCTCGTGGACGCGATGCAGCTCATCCTCAAGGACCTGAAGTCGGTGGGCATCGAGGTCAAGCTCAACCAGAAGGAGTACGGCGCCTTCATCTCGAGCACCGCCGTCGGCAACTACGAGGGCATCTACTATGGCCCGGCCACGCCGTTCCTCGATCCCGACAACTACCTGTACACGATCTACTACCCCGGGCATCCGCGGAACATCGGCAAGATCAACGACCCGGTCCTCACCGACCTCCTGATCCGCCAGCGCCGGCTCCAGGATCCCGCCAAGCGCCGCCAGGTGATCCACGACATCCAGCGCCACGTGGCCGGCCAGCAGCATCTCGTCGAAGTCTTCTCGGTGGTGCTGAACTTCGCGTGGGACGGCGCCCTCAGAAACTACGGTCCCAACCTCGGCTACGACTACGGCGGTCGGTTACTATCGGCATGGCTCGAACGCTGACAAACGCCGGGCGCCGACTCTGCGAGGATTCGCGGCCGCTCCGACCCGCTCGCTAGCGCGCCGGGATGCGCCCCGCAATCGCGCGCACCTTCCTCGGCGCCGCGAGCCTGATGCACCGATGCCAACACCGCCTACCCGCGCCCTACCCTTGACGGTCCGCCGGCGCGCCTGCATAGTGGCGGCTATCCGACCGAGAGGAGACCCCCGTGACGACTGCGACCGCCGCCGGCCCCACGATGGAGCTCATGCAGCAGATCAACGACGCGTTCAACGCGCGCGACCCGGAGCGCATCGCGACCTTCTTCGCCGACGACGCGACCTTTTTCATGGCGCGCGGGCCCGAGCCCTGCGGCCGGCGGGTCCACGGCAGGGACGCGATCAAGAAGGTCCTCGCCGACCGCTTCAAGGTCATCCCCGAGATGCGCTGGGATCACATCGATCACTTCATCACGGGCACCCGGGCCGTCTCGGTGTGGATGGTCACCGGCAAGGCCGCCGACGGCGAGCTGCTCAACTATCAGGGCTGCGACATCTACGAGTTCCGCGGTGACAAGATCCTGAACAAGGACACCTACTGGAAGCTGGTCGAGCAGCGAGACCGCCTCTAGCCCCTCGCACCGCCGATTCCGGAGGAGACCAGACATGGACACCAAGGAGCTGTTTCTCGATCAGCACGCCGTCGTGCACTCAGCGGCCGTCGGGGGCAACAAGGCCTCCGCGGCGGAGCGGGCCCTCGGGGGCGTGAGCGACGATCAGATGCGCGTGCGCCCGCGCGAGGACCTCAACTCGATCGCGTGGATCCTCTGGCACATCGCGCGGGCCGAGGACATCATCCTGAACCCCGTGCTCGCGGGCCGCTCCCAGGTCCTGGACGATGCCTGGGTCAAGCGGCTCGGCATCGCGCGGCGCGACTTCGGCATCGGCATGACCAGCGCCGAGGTCTGGGACCTCACGTCCAAGATCGACGTGGGCGCCGTGCGCGAATATCGCGACGCCGTGGGCCGCCGCACGCGCGAGATCGTCGAGGGCTTCCGTCCGGAGGACTGGCAGGGGCAGAGCGAGGCCGCGGGCGCGGAGCGCGCCGCCGCCGAGGGGGCGTTCGGCGCGCGGGCCGAGCAGATCGCCAAGGCGTTCACGGGCCGGCCGCGCAGCATGCTGCTGAGCGGGATCGCGCTGTTCCATCCGTCGGGGCATCTCGGCGAAGCGACGACGGTGCGGAGCGCGGGCGGATTCGGCGTGGGGATCTGAGGCGTATATGACGACTCCCGACACGCAGCACGCGTGGCCCGGCGCCACGCTGGCCCGGATCCCCTTCTGGGTCTACCAGGACGAAGACAACTACCGGGCCGAGCTGCGCCGCATCTTCGAGGGACCCGCGTGGAACTACGTGTGCCTCGAGGTCGACATCGAGCAGCCGGGCGACTACCGGACCACGTTCGTGGGCGAGATGCCGGTCATCGTGGTCCGCGGCGAGCACGGCGAGATCCACGCCTTCGAGAACCGGTGCGCGCACCGCGGGGCGCTGATCGCGCTCGACGACGGGGGCAAGGCCAAGCACTTCCAGTGCGTCTATCACGCGTGGAGCTACGACCTGCGGGGCAACCTCCTCGGCATCGCCTTCGAGAAGGGCATCCGTGGCCTGGGCGGCATGCCCGAGTCCTTCTGCAAGGCCGAGCACGGACCGCGAAAGCTCCGCACCACCACGCTCGGCGGCCTCGTCTTCGCGAGCCTGTCCGACGAGGCGCCCGCCCTCGACGACTATCTCGGCCCGGAGATCCGCGGGCGCCTCCTGCGCGTGATGCACAAGCCCGTCGAGGTGCTCGGCCGCTTCGTGCAGGTGCTGCCGAACAACTGGAAGCTCTACGTCGAGAACGTGAAGGACACGTACCACGCGAGCCTGCTCCACGCCTTCTTCGGCACGTTCCGCATCACCCGCCTCACCCAGGGCGGCGGCGTGCTCGTGAGCCCGGACGGGGCGCACCACGCGAGCTACACGATCGACCGCGCCGACGACCGTGAGAGCACGGCCTATCGCGATCAGGGCATCCGCTCGGAGAAGTCGAGCTATCGGCTCGCCGATCCGAGCCTGCTCGACACCGTCGACGAGTTCGGGGACGGCATCAAGCTGCAGATCCTGAGCGTGTTCCCGAACCTCGTCGTCCAGCAGATCTACAACTGCCTGGCGGTGCGCCAGGTCCTGCCCAAGGGGCCGGACTCGATGGAGCTGCACTGGACGTATATCGGCTTCGCCGACGACGACCCCGAGATGCGCGCCCGGCGCCTCCGGCAGGCCAACCTGGTCGGCCCCGCGGGCTACGTGTCGATGGAGGACGGCTGCGTGGGCGGCTTCGTCCGGCGTGGCGCCGCCGCCGCCGGAGACGAGGTGTCCGTGGTCAATATGGGCGGCGAGGGCGCCGAGTCCCAGGAGACGCGCGCCACCGAGGCCTCGGTGCGCGGCTTCTGGAAGGCGTACCGGCGCTACATGGGCGCCTGACGTGACGGTCAACGCCGGGCGGGTCGCGGATCTCCTGCCCCGCGTCGCAGCGCTCTGCGCCGAGTACGCGCGCGCCATCGACGACGACCGCCTGGAGGACTGGCCCGACTTCTTCGCGTCGCCCTGCCTCTACAAGATCACGTCGGCCGAGAACCACCGGCTCGGCCTCCCCGCCGGCCTCATCTACGCCGACTCCCGCGGCATGCTGACCGACCGCGTGACCGCCCTCCGCGAGGCGAACATCTACGAGCGCCAGAGCTACCGCCACCTGGTCGGCCTGCCCGCCATCCTCGGGGAGACGGACGACGGGGTGCGCGCGGACACGCCCTTCCTGGTGGTCCGCATCATGCGCGATGGCGCCATGGACCTCTTCGCCACCGGCCGCTATCTCGACGTGCTCGTCGAGGTGGGTGACGCCTTGCGCTTCCGCGAGCGCGTGGTCGTCTGTGACAGCAGCCGGATCGACACGCTCCTCGCCATTCCCATCTAGACCTCGAAAGGGGCCTTCGTCGGCGCCCTCCGAGCTCAACCAGGAACACGCCTCGCGTCGGCCATCCGGCGCTCGCATCGGCTGACTCCGACTCACTTCATCGCGGCGGCGGCGGGCCCCTACGGGACGGGCGTGAGCATGCGGCCCGCCGCGCGGATCTGGGCGGGATCGAAGGGCGGCGACACGAGCAAGATGAGCCGGTCGACGCCCAGGCCCTCGAGCGCCGAGCGGTCAGGCGAGCTCGCGCGGAGCCAGCGCGGCTCGAGCCCGGCGAAGACGGTGGCGACGAAGCGCGCGGGATCGCGCCCGCTCGCCCGATGCTCGTCCCGCGCGATCCGCAAGAGCCCCGCGAGGTTCGGATGGCGCGCCTGCGTATTGAAGCCGTCGGCATGGCGGCCCGCGATCGCCGCCATGCGCGGGCCGAATCCCCCGACGACGATGGGCGGCGCCGGATCGACGCGGAGGTAGCCGGACGGCCGTTCCAGGCGGTAGTGCGCTCCCTGCAGGCTCGTGCCGTCGCCCCGCCACAGGCGCCTCATCACGTCGGCCGCCTCCGCCACCCGCTGGGCGCGCACCGCGTCGGACTCGACATCGAGCCCGAGCATCTGCTGCTCGGCGGCGTACGGCAGATTGCGATGCCCGCCGGCCCCGAGCCCGACGAGGAGCCGCCCGCCCGAGATCTGCTGGAGCGTGGCCGCCATCTGCGCGAGCAGCCCGGGATGGCGGTTCGACACGTTCAGCACGAGCGGCCCGAGCGCGATCCGCCGCGTGGCTTCGGCGAGCGCGGCCAGCACGGTCATGGCCTCGGGCACGCCCGCGTCCGAGTCCGCCTCGGCCTCGGGATCCCGCAGGTGGTCCCACGTCCACACCCCATCGAAGCCGGCCTCCTCGACGGCGAGCGCCGCCGCGCGCATGTCCGCCCAGCGCGCGCTCATCGGGATCAGGAGGATGTCGGTCTTCAACTGGACGCCCGCGCCTGATCGCCGGGGCCGCCCGCGCGCACGCGGGCGAGCAGGACCAGGCCCACCAGGAAGAACGCCCCGACGGACAGGATGCCCGCGCGCTGATCGCCGCCCGCCGCATGCGAGATCCCCCCGAACACGAGCGGTCCCAGGACCGCCGCGCTCTTGCCGCAGAGGGAATAGAAGCCGAACAGCGCCCCCTCCATGCCCGGCGGGATCAGGCTCGTGAGAAACGCGCGGCTCGCCGCCTGGACCGCGCCGAGCCCCGTGCCCGCGAGGACGGCGAGGGCCCAGAATTGCGTCTGGGTCTCGACGAAGAACGCGGCCACCACCACGGCCGTCCACTGGCAGAGCGTGATCATCACGACGCGCTTGGGCCCCAGCCGATCGGTGGGCCCCGCCCAGCACAGCGCGCCGATCAGCGCCGAGACCTGGACCACGATGTAGAGGACGATGAGCTGCGTCATGGGAAAGCCCAGGGTCTGGGCGGCGAAGATCCCCGAGAAGGCGACCACCGTATTGACGCCGTCCTCGTAGAGGAGATACGCGCCGAGGAAGCGGCGCAGGTCGCGGTGGCGGAGAATCGCCCGCGCCGTCGCGATCACCTCCGCGGCGCCCGCCCGCGCCGCCGCCATGATCGGCATGCCGCCACCCGCCGGCTGGGGCAGCAGGACGAACGCGGGCACGGAGAACACGGCGAAGAGCGCGGCCGTCGTGAGAAAGGCCCATGAGTACGCTTTCGCCCGGACGAACGGAAACGCCACGAGCAAGGCGACGATCGACCCCGCATAGCCGACGGCGAAGCCCCAGCCGGAGAGCCGACCGCGATAGCCCGGCGGCGCCAGGTCGGGCAGGTAGGCATTGTAGTAGACGAGGGCGCTCTCGTAGCCCACGTTGCCGAGCACGCCGAGCGCGAATCCCCAGGCCAGCATGCCCGGCTCGACCGTCGACATGAGGGCCGTCGCCGTCACCGCCAGCGCCGTGAATCCGATGAACAGGGGGCGGCGCACCCCCGCCCGGTCGGCGATGCCGCCGAGGAACGGCGAGGTGACCGCGACGAGGGCCATGGAGGCCGACACCACCCGTCCCCACCAGAGGTCGCCGTCGCCGTTGTCATTGCCCACCACGGCGAGCGCGTAGTACGCGGCGTAGATGGTGGCGAAGACGACCGCGGCAAACGCCGAGTTGGCGAAGTCGTAGAGCGTCCAGGCGACGACGGCGCGCCGGTTCACGCGCCGCGCTCCGGGGCGCTCGAGAGCACCGACGCGGGAACGAGATCGAAGAGCTCGCCCAGCTCCCGCATGATCGCGCGCCGCCGCTCGGCGAGGTGCCGGTGGAGATCGCGATCGCCGAGGAAGTAGAGCCACGCGCGCGAATCGCGCGCCACGCGTCCCAGCCGCTCGGACCAGCCGAGCGCGAAGAAGCCGCTCGGCGCGAGCGCCGCGATGAAGAGGGCGAGGGCGGCGCCCCCGCCGAGGCGCCACGCCGCCCAGCCCTCGGCCATCCAGGCGAGCGGATAGAGGAAGACGCCCGCGGCGAGCTTGTACGTCGCCTCCACGTCGGGCTCGGGGCGCGCGAGCCGCACCGCGAGCGCGGTCAGCCCGTACGGCAAGGCGTGACTCAGGAGTCCCCAGAGCGCGACCGGCAACCCGAGCACGAGCGCCGTGCCCTGGACGAAGGCGTAGCGGAGGACGACCCGCGCGGGGAACGTCCCCGACAGATGCGCCTCGTCCAGCCGCGCGTCCTCCAGATCCTTCACGTAGCGCTCGAGCTCCCCGCGCAGCGCGCCGACGCGCGCGGGCTCGCGCGGCAGGAGGTATCGGTAGGCCGTCGCCGCCCGACGGCGCCATTCGGCGCGGGCCGTGACGTCACGCCCGCGCTCCGGGCTCTCGGCGAGCCAGATCGCCTCGGCCTCCTCGACGAGGCGCAGCGTCTGCCGGTCGCCCACCTCGGCGATCAGGTCGCGCAGCGCGGCGGCCAGGCGCTCGGTGAGCCGCCGCACCGCGTCCTCCGGCGCCGTCCGGTAGAGGTGGAGGCAGTCCGCGGTCTCTACCGGGTGGCCGACGAGCACCAGCGCCCATCCGGTGCGAAATCGCTCCGGCTCGTGGAAGAGCAGGCCGACGGGGATCAAGCTGATCGCCGCCGCGACCTCGGGCGGCGCGGCGAGCAGCATGCGCGCGGCGCCCGTGCGGAGCGGCATCAGCGCCGGCTCGGGCTGGCTCACGCCCTCGGGGAAGATCAGGATCGCCTCGCCCCGGCCGAGGGTGGCCGCCGCCGCCTCGAACATGCCCTCGTTGCCCGCCGGCCCGCCCGCGACGTCCTGGCGGCGCGTCACGGGAATCGCCCCGGCCAGCCTGATGAGGGGCCCGATGACCGGATGGCGGAAGAGCGGCGCCTTGGCGAGCGGGACGAGCGTTCGGGGAATGGAGGCCAGCAGCAGCATCGGGTCGACGAGCGCGTTCTGGTGATTGGCGGCCACGATGACCGGACCGCGCGGGGGCACGCGCTCCGCTCCGATCACGTCCACGCGCCGGTAGAACAGGGCGAGGAGCCCGCGCGCCAGGGCGCGGATGACCCGGGGCCCCACCGGCTCGCGCGACGACGACCGGGCGGGCACGCTCAGATCGCCACGCACCCGCCGTCGAGGGCGACCACGGCCCTCCACCCCGAGCAGGGCGAGGAAGGTGAGGGTCGCGCTCACTCCGGCACCGGCTTCTCCCTGGACCGCGATCGCGGCGCGTGCGGGGGAAACGCCCCGGCCCCCGCCGGGAAGTCGAAGTCCTCCTCCACCGCCCCGTCGACGCCCATCGCCACGAGGGCCGGGACGTCGAGCCGCCGCTCGACGGCCGCGGCCTCCTCGAGGCTCATGCGCGTGCCCGGATGCCGCGGGACGAAGAGCGTGCAGCAATCGGCGTCGGGCTCGATCGAGATCTCGAAGGTGTCGATCGCCTCGGCCTGCGCGGTGATCTCGAGCTTGTCCATGCCGATGAGCGGCCGCAGGATGGGCAGTTCCGCCGCCGCGTCGATGCACGCGAGGTTGTGCAGGGTCTGCGAGGCGACCTGCCCCAGGCTGTCCCCGGTGACGAGCGCCAGGGCGCCGCATCGCCGCGCGAGGCGCTCGGCGATGCGCACCATGAGGCGCCGGTAGATCGTGATCCGCGCGGGCGGCGGGACCGACAAGACGACCTCGCGCTGGATCTCGCCGAACGGGACCAGGAACAGGCGCGAGGCGTACTGCCACTGGGTGAGGCGCCCGACGAGCTGCCGCGCCTTGCGCTGGGAGGTGTCGGGCAGATAGGGCACGCTGTGGAAGTGGACGAAGACGACGCGGCACCCGCGCTTCATGATCCGCCACGCCGCCACCGGCGAGTCGATGCCGCCCGAGAGCAGCGCGGCCACCGTGCCGCCCGAGCCGATGGGCAGGCCGCCCGGCCCGGCGCTCCGCTCCGAGTAGACGAAGGCCTCGCCCGGCAGCACCTCGACGCGCACCTCCAGCTCGGCGTGATAGAGGTCCACGCGCACGTCGGGTCGGAGCGCCAGGACGTGGGCGCCGAGCGCGCGATTGATCTCGACGGAGGTGAGCGGAAACGTCTTGAAGGCCCGGCGCGCGGTGATGCGGAACGAGCGGAACACGCGCCCGGCGATGGCGCGCTCGACGGCGGCCTTGAGCGCGTCCATCTGACTCCCCGTCCGCTCGGCGAGGGCGATATTGGCGATGCCCGCCACGCGGCCCAGCCGGTCCCTCACCGCCGCCGGATCGGGGTGACCGGTCAGATCGAGCATGATGCGTCCGGAGAGCTGAACGAGCCGCGCGGGACCGAGGTCGCCGATGGCGCGCCGGATGTTCTGCTGAAGGTGGCGGAGGAAGAGCGGCCGATTGCCGCGCTTCAAGCTGATCTCGTGGTAGTGGACGATGGCGCAGGGGCTCGGCGTGATCGGCGCCATCACTCGCCCTCGGTGGGCCGCGTGTGCTTCGGGCGCCGGCGGTAGACGGTCTTCGGCACCTCGACCTTCGGAGGCTTCCGCGGCATGGGCTTTCTCACCTGCGCGTGGACGGGCTTTCTGATCTTCACCCGGCCAGTATATGCCCGGCCGCCGGGGAGTCCCTCCGATGACTCAGCGCGCCCGCGCGCGGCCGGCGGCGACCTTGGCCCCGTGGCCGCGCAAGCGGAACCCGAGCGCCACCAGGATGACGCCGAAGATGATCGCGTACATGCCGATCAGCCAGACCAGCGTCACCAGGCCCGCCCCGGGGCGGGCAACGATGACGATACCGAAGGCCACCGACAAGAGGCCGTTCAGGATGAGCAGCCACTCGCCTTGAATCTCCTTGCGCAGCCTGATCGCGGCGGCGATTCGGAAGACGCCGGTCACGATGGACCACGCGCTGACCAGCATCAGGAGCGCGAAGGCCGTCGCGGCAGGGGCGACGAAGGCGAAGAGACCCACCACGATACTCGCGAGGCCTTCGAGGGCGAACGGCCACCAGCGCTCGTGCCGCTGGGCGGCCCGGAGCCCGGCGATGATCGCAAAGACGCCATCCACCAAGGAATAGGCCCCGAACAGCAGGACGAGCGTGGCCAGCGTGACGCCGGGATTCACGAAGGCGAGCACGCCGAACACGATGGCCAGCACGCCCCGCAACACCAGCGCCCACCAATTTCGAGCCAGCACCATGTTCATTCGCGATCTCCTCGGTTGGGGTTCTCGGCTGGCGGCATGATAGGTGGCTTCCCACGGCCGCGCAAGGCTACGGGCGCCGGCCTTGCCGGGCCTCGGCGCGCTCGCTTATCCTCCATTCGGACGCTCTGTCGCACCCGCTGCGCCACAGGGGCCACGGCGGAACCCATTGCCTGGAGGGACGCGATGATCCACGAGTACCGCGCGTACTACATCATGCCCGGCCGCATGCCCGACATCCAGAAGCGCTTCGCCGAGGTGACGATGAAGCTCTTCAAGAAGCACGGCATCGAGGTCGTCGGCTTCTGGGAGCCGGTCATCGGCGAGTCCAACGAGCTCGTCTACATCTGCGCCTACGAGGACCTGGCCACCCGCGAGCGCGTCTGGAAGGCCTTCATGGCCGACCCCGAGTGGCAGGCGGCCCGGAAGGCGAGCGAGGCGAACGGCCCCCTCGTCGAGCGCGTCGTCAACAAGCTCTGGCGGCCGACCTCGTTCTCGCCCATCCAGTAATCGACGCGCTCACACCCGCATCCACGGAGGACCTCATCATGGACATCGGCCTCTGCATCTTCGCCACCGACTACGCCATCCGCATCGACGAGCTCGCGCGCGCCGCGGAGGATCGCGGCTACGAGTCGCTGTTCGTCCCCGAGCACACGCATATCCCGACGAGCCGCCGCACGCCCTTCCCCGGCGGCGGCGAGCTGCCGCGCGAGTACTCGCACACGTACGACCCGTTCGTGTCGCTCATGGCCGCCGCGGCGGCCACCCGCCGGCTCAAGGTGGGGACCGGCATCTGCCTCATCATCGAGCGCGACACCATCGTCACCGCCAAGGAGGTCGCGAGCCTCGACGCGCTCTCGGACGGCCGCTTCCTCTTCGGCATCGGCGGCGGCTGGAACGCCGAGGAGATGGAGAACCACGGGACGGTGTACAAGACGCGCTTCGCGCGCCTGCGCGAGCAGGTCCTCGCGATGAAACAAATCTGGACGGTGGACGAAGCGGCCTTTCACGGCGCGCACGTCAACTTCGACCCGATCTGGGCCTGGCCGAAGCCCGCCCAGAAGCCGCACCCGCCCGTGCTGCTGGGCGGCGAGAGCGGCCATACGCTTCAGCGCGTGGTCGACTTCTGCGAGGGCTGGTTTCCCCGCGGCCGCGCCCACGAGGTGATCGCCTCCGGCATGACCGATCTGAAGGCCCGCGCGGCACGCGCCGGACGCGACATGAAGACGATCTCGGTCTCCGTCTTCGGCGCCCGCCCCGACGAGGCGACCCTCGAGGGCTACCAGGCGGCCGGCGTCAACCGCGCCATCTTGCGCCTGCCCTCCGCCGGGCGCGACGAGATCCTCCCCCTCGTCGACCAGTGGTCCAAGCTCGTCTCGCGCTTCGCGCGCTGACGGAAAGACTGCGCGGCTGACCGAGATCTTCGAAGGGGGCCATCCGAGGCCCCCTTCGAAGTCAGTAGGGCCCGCCCGGAAACGTGTCCACGCCCGCGTGACGGCCGGCCGCCTTGTACATCTTCACGCCGCTCCACACGGAGCCCCCGATCCCGTCGTGCAGCGCCCAGCTCCGGCCGCGAACCGTCAGCGCCGCACCCGGCGGGCGGAAGGGTGAGGCGTCGTCGAGGGCCGCCCGGAGCGCGCCGCCCTCGCCGAACCCCGCGTGGATGTCGTCCATCATCTCGCGGCCGAGCAGGTAGCCGCAGCCGCGGCGCTCGTAGAGGATGGCGGAGTGGTAGAACAGCGGCTCGATCAGGTAGAGCTCCTGGCCGATGAGCTGGCAAAACCCTTCCATCGCGTCGAGCACGCGCCCGAGCAGACGGAGGCCCGGCCGGACCTGCCCGGGCGCCAGGCCGTCCTTCATCGCCCGCAGCTCCTCGTCCAGGTTGCGCGACACCGTCCCGTACAGCGTGTCGCGGCCGTCGAGATCGTGGTCGATGGCGTAGCGCCCCTGTCCGGGATCCGCGATCTGCACGAAGGCCAGCTCGGGCACCGACAGCGGCGACATCGCGATGTCCACGAGGAGCGCGGGATCGCGGTCGTCGACGGCGGCGCGCACCTCGACGCGCGCCCATGGCTTGTCCTCGGGTGCGGTCACGCGCACCAGTCGCGCCCCGTCGGCGCCGCACAGGGTGGACGGGCTGATGCCGAAGCGGCCGAAGAGCTCCTCGGGGACGAGCCGGACGTAGAGCGCCTCGGCCACCTCGCGGGGGAGCGCATTGATCTCCTGGATCGAGCTGATGCCGAGGCCGTCGACGCGCGCGTCCACGCTAAGGCGCCTCGCTCCCGCATGCGATCGACCGCGCGCGCGCGAGATCGTCCGGCGTATTGACGTTCATGAACACGACCTCGGGCGCGGCGAGTCGCGCGACATCCTCCTCGGGAATCACGAGCACGCGCACGTCCTCGAAGAAGCCGACGATCTTGAGCCGCCCCGCGCGGATCCTCGCTTCCATCGGGTCGAGACAGCGCTTGCCGTAGCACGCGTGGAGCGTCTCGAGCTGCCCGCCGGCTCGCGGGATCACGACGTCGGCCTCCTCGGCCCGCTCGATCACGAGCCGCGCGACGTCGGGCCGGAGAAACGGCATGTCGCAGGCCACGGTGAAGATCACCGCGCCCGCCGCCGCCTTGAGCCCCGAGTAGATGCCGCCGAGCGAGCCGCCGCCGGCGAAGACGTCGGGCACCATGGGGATGCCGAGCGACGCGTACAGCTCGGGCGTATTCGTCACGACCAGCAGATCGTCGGTGACCGAGGCCAGGACGTCCACGACGCGGTCGATGACGCGGCGGCCGCCGAGCTCCATCAGGGCCTTGGGCTCGCCCCCCATGCGCGTGCTCTTGCCGCCGGCCTGGATCACACCCGTGATCGTCATGGTCCGAGCTCGATCGGCCCCGCGCGGAGGATGCGCGGCGGCCACGTCGTGCAGTCCGCCACGGTGGAGCCCGTGCCTCCGGCCGTCGGGCCGCCGTCCACGATGAGGTCGATGGCCCCGGCGAAGTACGCGCGGACCGCGGCCGCCGTGGTGGGCGGCGGAGCGCCGCTCGGGTTCGCGCTCGGCGCCGTCACCGGGCGGCCGGCGGCGCGCACGAGCGCGAGCGCGACCGCGTGACCCGGCATGCGCACCCCGACCGTGCCGGAGCCCGCGGTGAGCGCCGCGGGCACGTGCGGCCGGGCCGTCAGGACCAGCGTGAGCGGCCCCGGCCAGTGCCGCGCCATCAGCGCGCGCACGCCGTCCGGCAGATCGGCGGCGAGGCGCCCGGCCATGGCGATCGAGTCGACGAGGACGAGGACGGGCCTGGTCTCGGGCCGGCCCTTGACACTGAAGACGCGCGCCACCGCCGCCGCCTCCAGGGCGTCGGCGCCGAGGCCGTAGAAGCTCTCCGTCGGAAACGCGACGAGCCCGCCACGGTGCAGGACCGCCGCCGCCTCGTCCAGGAGCGCCGGCTCGGGCGCGCAGGCGTCGACGGCAATCACGCGCGTCACGGCCGACCGACGGCCCGGCGGCCGATGTCCCGGCGCGCGTGCATGCCCGGGAATGCGATCCGATCCATGGCCGCGTAGGCCCGGGCGATCGCGCCCGCGATGTCCCCGCCGAGCGCCTGAACGCCGAGCACGCGGCCGCCCGCGGTGACGAGCACCCCGTCGCGGCGCGCCGTCCCGGCATGGAACACCGTCACGCCGGCGAGCCGCCCGGCCTCCTCGACCCCGGTGATCGTCACGCCCGTGTCGTACGGGCCCGGATAGCCGCCCGAGGCCGCGACGACGCACACCGATGCCTCGCGCCGCCAGGCCAGCGAGGCGGGCAGCCCGCGTCCCGCCGCAACGGCCTCGAGCAGCGGCAGCAGGTCCTGATCGAGGCGCGGCAGGATGGCCTGGCACTCGGGATCGCCGAAGCGGCAGTTGAACTCGACCACGCGCGGCCCGGCGGACGTGATCATGAGGCCGACGTAGAGCACGCCCTGATAGGGACAGCCCTCCTTGGCCAGCGCGGCGATCGTGGGGCGCACGATCTCCGCCATCGCGCGCTCCTGGACCTCGGCGTCGAACACCGGCGCGGGCGAGTAGGCGCCCATGCCGCCGGTATTGGGCCCGCGGTCGCCGTCCCAGACCGTCTTGTGGTCCTGAGCGGCGCCGAACGGCAGCGCGGAGACGCCGTCGGAGAGCGCGAAGAACGACGCTTCCTCGCCCGTCATGAACTCCTCGACCACGACGGTGCGCCCCGCCTCGCCGAACGCGCCGTCTTCGAGACAGAGCGCCACGGCGCGGTCGGCCTCGTCGAGGCTCGCGCAGACGATGGCGCCCTTGCCCGCGGCGAGGCCATCGGTCTTGACGACGACGGGCGCGCCCAGCTCGCGGCAGTACGCGCGGGCCGCCTCCGCGCGCGTGAAGACGCGAAAGGCCGCGGTGGGAATCCCGTGGCGCGCCATCAGGTCCTTCGCGAAGACCTTCGAGCTCTCGATCCTGGCCGCGGCCTGGCTCGGCCCGAAGACGGAGATGCCGGCCGCGCGCAGCCGATCCGCGAGGCCGAGGGCGAGCGGCAATTCCGGTCCCACGACGACCAGATCGGGCCGCTCCCGCCGCGCGAGCGCGACGAGCTCGTCCACGGCGCCGTCCTTCACGGGAGCGCAATCGGCGAGCGCGGCAATGCCGGGATTGCCCGGCGCGGCCACGAGGGCGCCGAGGTGCTCACTCTGCGCGAGCTTCCATGCGAGCGCGTGCTCCCGGCCGCCACCGCCAACCAGCAGGACCTTCACTCGTCGTCCTCCACGGACGCCTCGGTACCCTCCAGATGGGAGCGGGCGATCTGCGCCCACGGGCTGCCGAGGTCGAGCTCGAGATAGCGGCGCCAGTGTCGGGCCGCCGACTCGTTGCGGCCGAGCTTGCCGAGCACGCCGGCGAGGTTGAAATGCGCGTCGGCGTAGTCCGGCTGCATCTCCAGCGCGAGCCGGTACCAGGTGATCGCGGAATGGAAGTCGCCCAGGTCCTCGTGGAGCGAGCCCAGGTTGAACGCCGCCTGGCAGCAGCTGTCGTCGGCGCCGAGCGCCTTCTGATAGCACTCCCCGGCGCGCTCGTAGTGGCCCATGCGGTGCTGGAGCAGCCCCAGGTTGTTCCACGCCGCGGCATAGTTCGGCATCGAGGGCGACGACCCGCTCGTAGGCATCGACGGCCGACTCCCAGCGCTGCGGGTCCCCGTCCCACGCCGAGGCCCGCGCGAACCAGACCTCGGCGGCATCCGCGGGGGGGACGAGCGGCCGCACCAGGCCGGCGAGCGCGGACTCCCGGCTCTCGCGCTCGAGCTCACCGACGCCGAGGTCGAGGAGCCCCTGGCCGGTGCGCGGGTCGAAGCGCAACCGGTCCTGCTCGACGACGATGCGCTCGCCCTGGACGACCAGTCGGAGCTCGGACAGTGGCGCCTCCGCCTCGGGCGCCATGCGCCGCGCCCCCTCGAGCGCTTCCCTCACCCGCCGGACGGTGGCGCCGCGCTCGAGCAGACCCGCCGCCACCCGCGCCGCCACCAGCTCGCGGAACCGGTAGCCGCCCGCCTCGTCGCGCAGCACGCCGAGCCGCTGAAGCTGCTGGAGCCGCTTCGGCGTGAGCCGCAGGAGCCGTGTCAGCTCTCGCAGCGTGTAGATCCGCTCAGGCTGCGCCATGGGCGAGCACCCGCTCAGAAATGGCGTTCGATGTAGGTCAGGGCGACGTCCAGATCGGGAAGGATCTTCGTGCAGAAGCGGGCCATCCACGGCGAGCAATCCTTGAACGACAGCGGCGAAAACGCGATCACGAACTTGCCGAGGTCGTGGCTCGCATAGAACACTTCCATCGACGTGCCGACGCTCGCCTTGGAGTAGTTGACGAGGACGAGGTCGGCGTCGCGGATATCCTGGAGGTCGAATTCGACGATCTCGTTGGAGCTGTCCACCTCGTTGTCGCGGAAGCTCCGGCGCATCGGGTCGAGGAGGAGGAACCGGCCGGCGAGACGCTCCTTGGCGCGGGTGCGCCAGTCCTTCGACTCCCCGACCGCGCAGTCCATGATCGGTCCGCACAGGTACACTTTCCTGCTCACGTCGGCCAACCGTCGATCAGTGCTTGAAGTGGCGGACACCGCAGGTGACCATGGCCATCCCGTGCTCGTCGGCGGCGGCAATGACTTCCGCGTCTCGGAGCGACCCCCCCGGGTGGAGCACCGCGGTCGCGCCCGCCCGGGCGACGACGTCGAGCCCGTCGCGGAAGGGGAAGAAGGCGTCCGAGGCGCACACCGTCCCCGCCGTCTCGAGCCCCAGCTCCCGGGCGCGCATGACGGCGATGCGGGCCGAGTCGACCCGGTTCATCTGTCCCGCTCCCACGCCGACCACCTGCTCGGCCGTGCTGAGGACGATGGCATTGGACTTGGCGTGCTTGGCGACCCGCCAGGCGAACCGGAGCGCGGCCATCTCGGCATCGGTGGGCGGCCGGCGAGACACCACGGAGAGCGCGCTCGGATCGAGATCCGTCTGGTCCGCGTCCTGGACGAGCAGGCCGCCGAGCACGCTCCGGTGCTCGGACAACCCCGACGGGTATGCCGCACGCGTGCACGGAAGCTGGAACACGCGGCACTTCTTCTTCGTCATCCTGAGCTCCTCGAGCGCGTCCGGCTCGAACTCCGGCGCGAAGAGGACCTCGAGCAGGATGCCGGACAGCTCCTTGACGACCTCGAGGTCGAGCCGCCGGTTCACTCCCACGATGCCCCCGTAGATCGAGACGGGATCACAGGCCTTGGCGCGCCGCACGGCCTCGCTCACGCTCCGGCCGAGGGCCACCCCGCAGGGGTTCGTGTGCTTGATCACGACCGCCGCCGGATCCTCGAACTCGAGGAGGAGGGCCAGGGCCGCGGACCAGTCGAGCAGATTGTTGTAGCCGAGCTCCGGGCCATGCAATTGGGCGGCTGCCGCGAGGCCCCAGCTCCCGCCCGCCGGCCGGTAAAACGCCGCGGCCTGGTGCGGGTTCTCCCCGTAGCGGAGGCCCTGGACGAGCGAGGCCTCGATGGTGAGCCGCGCGGGAAAGCGCACCCCGGCGGGACTGGTACCGTCGCCAGGCTGCCCCGGGCTCGCGCAGATAGGTCGCGATGGCGGCGTCGTACTGCGCCGTGCGCCGGAAGGCCTCGAAGGCCAGGCGGTAGCGGGTCTCCGGCAGCCACCGTGCCCTGAGAGCGCCGGAGCTCGTCGAGCACCGGCATGTACTGGCCGGTGTCGGTGATGACGATGACGCTGTCATGGTTCTTGGCGGCGCCTCGGATCATGCTCGGCCCACCGATATCGATGTTCTCGATGGCCTCCTCGAGGGTGACGCCCGCCCTGGCGACGGTCTGCTCGAACGGGTAGAGCGTCACCGCCACGAGGTCGATGGGACCGATGCCGTGGGCCTCGAGCGCCGCCACGTGCTCCGGCCGCTCGCGGCGCGCGAGGATGCCCCCGTGGACCTTCGGGTGGAGCGTCTTCACCCGCCCGTCGAGCATCTCGGGGAAGCCCGTGACCTGGGCGACGTCCACCACGGCCACTCCGGAGCCGCGAAGGAGGTTGGCCGTCCCCCCGTGGAGAGAATCTCGACACCCAAGGCCGCCAGGCCCTTCGCGAAGTCCACCACTCCCGTCTTGTCATGCACGCTGATGAGGGCTCGGCGGACCCGATTCATGCCGTCTCCCTGATGTGAACGCGGCGGCCGTCGAGGCGGATCCGCCCCTCGGCGTAGAGGCGAACGGCCTCCGGATAGATCCTGTGCTCCTCGGCCAGGATGCGGGCGGAGGCTGGCTTCGGTGTCGTCGCCGCGGACGGGGACGGCGGCCTGAAGCACGATGGGACCGGTATCGGTGCCCTCGTCGACGAAGTGCACGGTCGCTCCCGCCACGCGGACGCCGTACTCGAGCGCCTGCCGCTGGGCATGCAGCCCGGAAGGCGGGCAGGAGCGACGGGTGGATATTGAGCAGGCGGCCCGCGAAGTGCCGACGAAGCCCGGGCTCAAGACGGAGGTAGCCGGCCAGGCACACGAGGCCCACCCCCGCTCCTCGAGGGCGCCCAGGATCGCCTTGTCGTGCGCCTCGCGTCCCGGATGCTCGCGGGCCTCGATCGCGCGACTCGATCCCGTGGGCGCGCGAGGGGAGGGCGGGCGCCTCGGCCGGTCACTGATGAGACAGGCCAGCGCGCGGGATGGCCCTCGACGCGACGGCACGGGCGATCGCCTCGAAGTTCGACCCTCGGCCCGAGCGAGGACCCCGATCACGAGCGGCGGGGGATCAGGCATGTCGACTGCGCGCGCTCCTTCGGATCACGGGCCGAACAACTGGAGCTGCGCGCGCTCCTCGGACTCGAAGCCGACCTTGTACTGCCCGGAGAAGCACGCGTGACAGAAGTGATTGGGGTCGGAGCCGGTGGCCTTCAGCATGCCCTCGAGCGACAGGTATCCGAGCGAGTCCGCGCCCAGATAGCGCTGGATCTCGTCCACCTTGTGGCTCGACCCGATCAGCTCCTTCCGGGTCGGGGTGTCGATCCCGTAGTAACAGGGCCACTGGATGGGCGGCGAGGAGATGCGCACGTGGACCTCGCGCGCCCCCGCCGCGCGGATCATCTTGACGATCTTGCGGCTGGTGGTCCCGCGGACGATGGAGTCGTCCACCACCACCACCCGGCGGCCCTCCAGGACCTCGCGGTTCGGGTTGAGCTTCACCTTGACCCCGAAGTGCCGGATCCCCTGCTGCGGCTCGATGAACGTCCGCCCGACGTAGTGGTTTCGCACCAGGCCGGAGTCGTAGGGGATGCCCGATTCCTCGGACACGCCGAGCGCGGCACCCACACCGGAGTCGGGCACGGGGATCACGATGTCGGCCTCGACGGGATGCTCCCGCGCGAGCTGGTGGCCGAGCGCCTTGCGCACGCCGTGGACATTGCGGCCCCAGAGCACGGAGTCGGGGCGCGCGAAGTAGACGTACTCGAAGACGCACTGCAGCCGCTCGGCGGGGCGGAACGGCTTGAGCGAGTGCAGTCCCTTCTGGTCCACCACGAGGATCTCACCCGGCTCGACGTCGCGCACGATCTTGGCCTCCATGAGATCGAGCGCGCACGTCTCGGAGGCGAGCAGCCAGGTGTCTCCGAGCTGTCCGAGGGTGAGTGGCCGGAAGCCCGAGGGATCGCGCACGCCGATCATGCTGCCGGGCGTCAGGAGCAAGAGCGTGTAGGCCCCCTTGACGCGCGTGAGGGCCGCGGCGAGCTGATCGACCAGGGTCACCCCTTCGGCCCGCACGAGCAGGTGGAGGATGACCTCCGTGTCCGAGGAGGACTGAAAGACGGCGCCGTCCTGCTCGAGCTCCTCCCGGAGCGCCTCGGCATTGACGAGGTTGCCGTTATGGGCGATGGCCACCGGCCCGTGGACGGTCTTCGCCGAGATGGGCTGGGCATTGCGCAGATTCGAGCTGCCCGACGTCGAGTACCGCACATGCCCGATGGCCCGGTGGCCCGGGACGCGCTTCAGGCGCTCGCGGCTGAACACGTCGGCGACCCAGCCCATGGCCTTCTCGACATGGAACGCGTGGCCGTCCGTGGCGGCGATGCCCGCCGATTCCTGGCCCCGGTGCTGGAGCGCGTACAGGCCGAGGTAGGCGACGTTGGCGGCCTCCTCGTGATCCCAGACGCCGAAAAGCCCGCACTCATCGTGGAACTTGTCGTCGAGATCGAGCGCCGCCGGCTCAGCTGACATATCGCGCAAATCCGCTCCTCCAGGCCTGGGCCCCCTGATCGAGCGCCAGGTCGATCGCGGAGGCGCCACCCGATCTGATGATCAGGCGATCGCCCCCCACCTGCCCAATCCATCGCCACGGTGCACCGGATTCCGCCATCAACCGCTCGAATGAGCGCTCCGAATCCGGCGGTACTGATACCACGATACGCGATGGCCCCTCCCCGAACATCACTCCGTGTGGTGCCACCGCCGATTCGGGCAAATCCACCTCAACGCCCACCGGGCTGGGGCCGCTGAGACAGGCCTCCGCCAGCGCCACCGCCACTCCGCCCTCCGAGATGTCGTGAGCCGATCGAACGAGCCCCGCGCCGATCGCCGCCCGGCAGGCCTCCTGCACGACCCGCTCCACGCCGAGATCGAGGGGCGCCAGACGTCCTGCCACCCGGCGATGCCGGACCCACAGGTATTCCGATCCCGCCAGGCTCACGTGCTCGGGGCCGAGGAGCGCCACCCGGTCTCCCGCCGTCCGGAACCACTGCGTACACCGGCGCTCGGCGTCGTCGATCAGACCCGCCATGCCGATGACCGGCGTCGGCAGGATGGCCTGCCCCTGGGTCTCATTGTAGAAAGACACGTTGCCTCCGACCACCGGGATCTCGAGCGCCCGGCAGGCCAGGCCGATGCCCTCCACCGCCTCCTTGAACTGCCACAAGATCTCCGGGCGCTCCGGCGAGCCGAAGTTGAGGCAATCGGTGAGGCCGAGGGGCCGCGCGCCGCTCACGGAGAGATTGCGCGCGGCCTCGGCCACCGCCATGGCGGCGCCGACGCGCGGGTCGAGCAAGACGAATCGCGCATTGCAATCGGTGGTGACCGCCACGGCCTTTCGGGTGCCCTTGATCCTGAGCACGCCGGCATCCGAGCCCGGGAGCACCAGCGTATTGGTCCCGACCTGCTGGTCGTACTGCCGATACACCCACTCTTTCGACGCAATGCCCGGTGAGGCGAGCAGCTCGAGCAGGACGGGCTCCATCTCGGTCGGGGCGGGCAGCTCGAGCGGATCGAAGCGCTCGAGGTCGTCCTGCCATGCGGGCCGAACCGTGGGCCTGGTATAGACCGGGGCCTCGTCGGCCAGGGCTTTCACGGGAACCTCGGCGACCACGCGGCCTTCGCTCTTCACGCGCAGAAGGCCGTCGCCCGTCACCACGCCGATCTCCACGGCGTCCAGCTCCCACTTGGCGAAGGCCCGACGGATCTCGTCCTCACGGCCCTTGACCGCCACCAGCAGCATGCGCTCCTGGGACTCGGAGAGCATGATCTCGTAGGGCGTCATGCCCGTCTCGCGCTGCGGCACCATGGTGAGCTCGACTTCCATCCCGGTGCCCGCCCGCGCCGGCATTTCGGAGCAGGCGCACGCCAGTCCGGCCGCGCCCATGTCCTGGATCCCGAGGATGGCTCCGGTGGCCATCGCCTCGAGGCATGCCTCCAGCAAGAGCTTCTCCGTGAAGGGGTCCCCGACCTGCACGGTCGGTCGGCGTGCCTCCGCCCCTTCCTCGAAGGTGGCCGAGGCCATGGTCGCGCCGTGAATCCCATCCCTGCCCGTCTTGGCGCCGACATAGAACACCGGATTGCCCACGCCCTCGGCGCGGGCGCGGAAGATCCGGTCCTTGCGCACGAGACCCACGGCCATCGCGTTCACGAGCGGATTGCCGCCGTACTCCGGCGCGAAATTCACCTCACCGCCCAGGTTTGGAACGCCGAAGCAGTTGCCGTACCAGCCGATGCCGGAGACCACCCCCTCGATGAGTCGGCGCGTCCGCGGCTCGGCCGCGTCGCCGAAGCGGAGCGAGTCGAGCACGGCGATGGGCCGCGCCCCCATCGTGAAGATGTCGCGAAGGATGCCGCCCACCCCGGTCGCGGCGCCCTGGAATGGCTCGATGAATGACGGGTGGTTATGGCTTTCGATCTTGAAGGTCAGCGCGAGGTCACCGCCGAGGTCGACGATGCCCGCGTTCTCACCCGGTCCCTGGAGCACGTGATCCGCCGTGGTCGGCAGCGTGCGCAGGAAGACGCGCGAGTGCTTGTAGGCGCAGTGCTCGGACCAGAGCGCGGAGAACAGCCCCAGCTCGGTGAAGGTCGGCTCCCGGTCGAGGCACCCGATGACGCGGTCGTATTCCTCGGGTGTGAGGCCATGGGCGAGGGCGAGATCCAATGTGACCTTAGGCTGAGCCGAGGTCACCCCGCGGTCACCTCGCCACCTCTATCGCCTCGCATCTGAACCTTCCGAGAGCGGCCGGCCGCCCAGAGTCTTCAGCGCTTGAGGAAGGAGCCGTCCTCGACCAGGCTGCCGAGGAGCGAGTGGAAGATCAGCGTCCCGTCCGTGCCACCCAGCGCGGATTCGGCGGCCCGCTCCGGATGCGGCATCAAGCCGAGCACGGTGCCGCCCTCGTTCACGATCCCGGCGATGTTCTGCATCGACCCGTTCGGATTCGCTTCCTTCGTGACCCTGCCATCCTCGGTGCAGTACCGAAACACGATCTGGCCGCCGTCCCGGAGCTGCCGAAGCACCTCCGCCTCCGCGTAGTAGCGGCCTTCCCCGTGCGAGATGGGCATCTTGAGCACCTGTCCCGGCCGCAGCGCCCGGGTGAACGGCGTCTCGACGTTGTCGGTGAGCAGGTAGGTCGACTGACAGCGGTACTGCAGGCATTCATTGCGCACGAGAGCGCCGGGCAGGAGACCGGCTTCGCACAGGATCTGAAAGCCATTGCAGGAGCCGAGGACGAAGCCGCCACGAGCCACGAAGGCGGGCAGCGCCTCGACGACGGGAGACCGCCCGGCGATGGCCCCCGCGCGGAGGTAGTCGCCGTACGAGAACCCGCCGGGAAGCACCAGACAATCGAGCCCGGCGAGATCCGCATCTCGATGCCAGACATAGCGCACGGATTGGTGCAGCACCTCACCGATGACGTAGTGGAAATCGCAATCGCTCCAGGTGCCGGGAAACACGACGACGCCGAAGTTCATAGGGCTCGCGATTTCTCCTTTCGGGGGTGGCTCCTTCAATCTACATCTTTGCGTCCCCCGCTGGCAAGGGCCTGCGGGTGGGTGACGGCCCTACCCTTGGATCTCGACGGTCACGTCCTCGATCACGGGATTGACGAGGAGCCGCGCGCACATCTCGTCGATACGCCGGCGGGCCGCGTCTCGCGCCCAGCCCGTCGAGGTCCAGATCGATGACCTTCCCCACGCGCACGCCGCGCACCTCGGGAAAGCCCAATCCGCCGAGCGCGCGCTGAACCGACGCGCCCTGCACGTCGAGGATGCCCGGCTTGAGCCGGATCAGGACGCGCGCCGTCACGAGGGGCCCTTCACGGACGTGGCGTCCCGGGGCGGTCGCCCACGTGGCGGGATCAGGCGAGGTCGAGACGGCGAAAGATGGCGTCGACATTGCGCAGATGCCAGGACGGATCGAAGCACGCATGAAGCTCGGCCTCGGTCAGGTGCCCCATCACGTCGGGGTCGCCGGCCAAGAGGTCGCGGAACGGCCGGCGCTCCCGCCACGCGCGCATGGCGTGCTTCTGGACCAGCTCGTACGCTGCCTGGCGCGGCAGCCCTTTGGCGGTGAGCGCGAGGAGCACGCGCTGGGAAAACATGAGCCCGAAGCTCCGGTCCATGTTCTCGCGCATGCGGTCGGGGTAGACGAGCAGCCCCTCGGTGATCCGCGTCATCTGATGGAGCATATAGTGCACGAGGAGCGTCGAGTCCGGCAGGATCACCCGCTCCACCGACGAGTGGCTGATGTCCCGCTCGTGCCACAGGGCGACGTTCTCGAGCGCGGCGAGCGCATTGGTGCGCACGAGCCGCGCGAGCCCGCACACCTGCTCGCAGGAGACGGGATTGCGCTTGTGGGGCATGGCGCTCGAGCCCTTCTGTCCCTCCGTGAATGGCTCTTCCGCCTCGAGGATCTCCGTGCGCTGGAGCGAGCGGATCTCGAGGGCGACCTTCTCCAGCGACGCGGCGAGGATGGCCAGGGCCGCCATGAATTCGGCGTGACGGTCACGCTGCACGATCTGCGTGGACACGGGCGCGGGCTCGAGGCCGAGGAGCCGGCAGGCTTCTTCCTCGACGTCGGGATCCACGTGGGCGAACGTGCCGACCGCGCCCGGAGATCTTGCCCACCCGGACCGCCTCACGCGCGCGCCGCAGGCGCTCCAGATTGCGGTCGGCTTCCGCATACCACACCGCGGCCTTGAGGCCGAACGTCGTCGGCTCGGCGTGGATGCCATGCGTGCGGCCCACGCAGGGCGTGTGCTTGTATTTGAGGGCGAGGGCCCGCACGGCGGCGCGGAATCGCTCCAGGCCGCCCAGGAGCACCTCGGCGGCCTCCTGGAGCTGGAGCGCCAGGGCCGTGTCCACCACGTCCGAGGACGTCATGCCCATGTGGACGAATCGCGAGTCGGCCCCGAGCGCCTCCTCGAGGTTCGTCAAGAACGCGATGACGTCGTGCCGGGTCGTCGCTTCGATCTCGTCGATGCGCCCGGCGGATACGGCCGCCTGGGCCTTGATACGGCCGAGGGCATCCGCGGGGATCAGGCCGCGGCGAGCATAGACCTCGCAGACCGCCAGCTCCACCCGGAGCCAGGCGCTATACTTCGCGTCCTGGGTCCAGATGCGCGCCATCTCGGGCCGGCTGTATCGCTCGATCATGGGCGCGCGACCGTCCCTCAGCTCGGAGGCCTGTCGGAGCTAACGGCTCGCTTAGCGGCGCGATGCGACGCAGGCGCTCCGAGCATGCGGGGCTGCGCCGCAGACGAAAGCTCGGCGGCCCGATACGTCTCGCGCGTTACGTGGCACGGCGGACGAGGGCGCCGACCGAAGCAGATGGGCCCTTATCATCGCTCTAGCGAGGCGCCGGCGAGCTCGCGGGGCAGATCGCCGCGCTTGATCGGCCCGAGGGCGAGGAGCGCGAGCTGGCTCTTCGTCGAGGACGCGGTGGAGCATCGTCTCGACCTCGTCGGGCCGCACGCCGTCGATCGCGGCGAGCATCGCGTCGATCGAGAGGAACGAGCCGAAGCGCATCTCCTGCCTCGCGAGGCGGTTCATCCTGGAGGAGGTCGACTCGAGCGACAGCATCAGGTTGCCCTTGAGATGGTCCTTGGACCGGCGGAGCTCGTCCGCGCTGATCCCGTCCTTCTTCAGGAGGCGCAGCTCCTTCATGAGCGCCTTCACGACCTTGCCGAAATTCGCCGCATCCGTCCCCGCATAGACGTAGAAGAGCCCGCTGTCGCGGTAGGACTGCATGCCGGAATGAACGGAGTACGCCAGCCCCTGGCGCTCGCGGACCTCCTGGAAGAGGCGCGAGGACATGCTGCCCCCGATCACGTCGTTGAGGAGATAGAGCGCGTAGCGCTCCGGGACGGCATCGCCGATGCCCGGGAAGCCCATCACGAGGTGCACTTGCTCGAGCGGCTTCGGCACCACGTCCACGAAGGCATGGGGCGTCGGAGGCGTCAGCTCGTGTCGGCGCGCGGGGCGGTCGAACCCCTCGAAGTGGCCCGCGAACAGATCCACGACTCGCGCGTGCTCCATGTGTCCGGCGACGGCGATCGTGATCTTGGCCGGCGCGTACTCCTCGTGCAGGTGACTCAGGACCGCGGCCCGATCGAAGCCCTGCACGACGTTCCAGCGGCCGAGAATGGGCCGGCCAAGCGGGTGCCCGGTCCAGAAGCGCTCCGCGAACAGATCGTGAATCAGGTCGTCCGCGGTGTCCTCCACCATCTTGATCTCCTGCAGGACGACCGCCTTCTCCTTCTCGATGTCCTCCGGGGTGAAGCGGGGGTGCCGGAGGATGTCGGCCAGGAGGTCGACGGCGAGCGGCAGGTGCTCGTCGAGCACGCTCACGTAGAAGCAGGTCTGCTCCTTGGCCGTGAACGCATCCATCTGTCCGCCCACCGAATCGATCGCCCGGGCGATGTCCTCCGCCGACCGCGTCTCCGTGCCCTTGAAGACGAGATGCTCGATCAGATGAGAGATGCCCCCCCGCTCTTCCGGCTCCACGCGCGAGCCGGTGTCGACCCAGATACCGACCGCCACCGAACGGACATGCGGCATCACCTCCGTGACGATACTGATGCCGTTCGGCAGCACGTCCTTTCGGTGCGTCACCGGGCGTTCCCTCGCGGCCTCCCCTCTCAGCTCTCCGCGGCCGCGGGCGCGATCGCGAGCTTCTCGCGCTCGGCCATGGCGGGCTGGTCGCGCAGCGCCCCTTTTCGGGACAATCGGATCTTGCCGTTGCCGTCGATCTCGAGCACCTTCACCACCACCTGGTCGCCCTCGGACAGGACGTCACCCACGGCCCGGATCCGGCTCTCGGCGATCTGGGAGATGTGCAGCAGCCCCTCGGTCCCCGGCATGATCTCGACGAACGCGCCGAACTCCTTGATGCTCTTCACCTTGCCGACGTAGATTCGGTCCAGCTCCGCCTCGCGGCAGATGTCCTGGATCATGTCGACGGCCATCTGTGCGGCGCCGCTGTTCGCGGAGAAGATCGTCACCTTTCCGTCATCCTCGACGTCGATCTTGGCGCCCGTCTTCTCCTGCATTCCGCGGATCACCTTGCCGCCGGGCCCGATGATCTCCCGGATCTTCTCCGGGCGAATCTTGATGGTGACGAACCGCGGAGCGTAGGGGCTCATCTCGGCGCGCGGCGCCCTGATGGTCTCCGCCATCTTGCCGAGCACGTGGAGCCGCGCCTCGCGCGCCTGGGCCAGCGCCTGCCGCATGATGTCGATGGAGACGCCTCCGATCTTGATGTCCATCTGCAGCGCCGTGATCCCCTTCTCGGTGCCGGCGACCTTGAAGTCCATGTCACCGTAGTGATCCTCGCTCCCCATGATGTCGGTGAGGATGCCGACCTTGTCACCCTCCTTGACCAATCCCATCGCGATGCCCGCCACGGGAGCCGTGAGCGGCACCCCCGCGTCCATCAGCGCCATGGAGGCCCCGCAGACGCTCGCCATCGACGACGAGCCATTGGACTCGAGGATGTCGGACACGACGCGGACGGTGTAGGGGAACACCTCCCTCGCCGGCATCACCGCCTCGATCGCCCGCTGGGCGAGCGCCCCATGGCCGACCTCGCGGCGGCCCGGTGTGCCGAAGCGCTTGACCTCGCCCGTGGAGAACGAGGGGAAGTTGTAGTGGAGCATGAAGCGGCGGAAGACGTCGCCCTCGAACGACTCCAGCTTTTGCTCGTCGTTCTTGGTGCCGAGCGTCGCCGCCACGAGCGCCTGAGTCTCGCCCCGGGTAAAGAGGGCGGAGCCGTGGACGCGCGGCAGATAGCCGATCTCGGACCAGATGGGGCGCACCTCGGTCACCCGGCGGCCGTCCAGGCGGACCCCCTTCTCCACGATCATGCGACGGACTTCGGCCTTCTCGACCTTGTCGAGCGCCTCGCGGGCCTTCGGGCGCAGGGCCTCGTCCACGCCGAGCGCGGCCCACACTTCCTCGAACACGCCTTCGAGGGCCTGCGCACGCGGCTGCTTCTCGTGGATCGCGAGCGCCTTGACGACCTTGGCGGTGGCCAGCTCCTTCACCCGCGCTTCGAGCGCGGGATCGGCAGCCCCCTTGGCGTCGAAGGCCCACTGGGGCTTGCCCGCCTGAGCCGCGAGGTCCTTCTGGATGCGTGCGATCTGCTTGCACTGCTCGTGGCCGAAGGCGAGCGCCTCGAGCATCTGCTCCTCGCTGATCTCGCGCCCTCCGGACTCGACCATGAGGACCGCATCCTCCGTGCCGGCGATGACGATCTCGAGCGGAGAGGCGGCGAGCTGCTTGTAGGTCGGGTTCGCCACGAGCTGGCCCTCGACGAGGGCCACCCGCACCGCGCCGATCGGCGCGGAGAACGGGATCCCGGATACGGCCACCGCCGCCGATGAACCGACCAGCGCGAGCATGTCGGGATCGTTCTCGTCGTCGGCGGAGATCACCAGGTTGATGATCTGGAGCTCATTGCGGAAGCTCTTCGGGAAGAGCGGCCGGAGCGGTCGGTCGATGAGGCGGCAGGTCAGGGTCTCCTTCTCGTCCGGCCGGCCCTCGCGCTTGAAAAAGCCGCCCGGGATGCGGCCCCCCGCGTAGGCCCGCTCGCGATACTCGACGGTGAGCGGCAGGAAATCGCGGTCTCGGCCCTCCATCGGGCTCTTGGCCGCCACCACGGTGGAGAGGACGACAGTTCCGCCGCACCGCACGACGACGGCGCCGTCGGCCTGCTTGGCGACCTTGCCTGTTTCGATCGACAGCGCCTGCTTGTTGACCTGGGTTTGCACAGAGTGAGGCATACGTTCAGCATCCTCCTGCTAAGGTGTGAGCTCCACTGAGCCTGAATCGGCTATCGGAGAGGCCCGGCGGCACCGGGCAAGATGGACGGTTCTGCGCCCGGGACCCGCGGTCACTTGCGGATCCCGAGCTTATCGGTCACGGCCCCGTATCGGTCCGGGTTCTTCTTGCGGAGGTACTCGAGAAGGCCGCGGCGCTTGCCAATCAGCATGAGCAGGCCGCGGCGGGAGTGATGGTCCTTTTTGTGCGTCTTGAAGTGGTCGGTCAGCCCGTTGATCCGCTCCGAGAGGAGCGCGATCTGCACCTCGGGTGAGCCAGTGTCTCCGTCGTGGGTCTTGAACTGCTCGATGAGGCTCTTCTTCTTGTCCACGGACAGCCGCATGCCGTCATCCTCCCGGGGGGTCCCCCCCCAATCGCCATGCCCCCAGAGTCTCGTATACGGCTCCGTCTGGGACAGGTTCGTTGGAACAGTTTGGACGCTTTTCCGATATATCACCGAACGGTACCACGCAGGGGCGCGGTATGCAAAACGGGCGGAGAGTCCGGCGCGTGATCTCTCCCGGCCCCTCGCTCGCGCTCACCTCGTCTCGGACGTGCCTTGTCGCAGACCGTGGCCGCGTCGCGGACGGGGTCACCGCCCTGTCGCGGGGGCCGGCGCCGGCTCCGCGACGGCGGCGGGCTGCGGGGGAAGGCCGGCGACCGCATGCGACTGGAGCATGTCGCCCGCGGAGGCCTGCCGCTCGCTGGTGGTCGCACTCTCTCCTGCGCCGGAAGAGGTCGGAACCGCACTGGATGCGAGAGCCGGGGGCTCTTGACTCGGCCGCGGTCCGGTGTCCGCCACCGACGCCCCTTCGGCCGGAGCGCCCAGCAATACGATCCGATCGACCATCACCATCGCATCGGCTCCCTGCCGGTACAGGATCGTGTGGTTCTCGGCTCGCAGCAACTGGCGCAGCACATCGTCGAGAGAGGCGCTCGCGATGGACACCGTGACGGGACGCAACGCCGCACGCCCCTCTGCGACACTGAACCCGACCTTCGCCCCGATGAGCCTCAGCAGCTCGCCGAGGCCCACCTCCGTCGCCGCCACGGACACGTGCGGCGGGTCGTACTCGACGCGCACCGCCGGTTCGTCTGACGCCTGCGCGGTCAATGACGCGAGCATCGATGAGCCCGCGGTCACCACCGCGAGTCCTACCGCGACAAGCCTCGATCTCATGGTGTCTCGTCCTCCGAGGTCGCCGATCGCATGCGGCTCGACGTCGATCCTGTCACCCTGAGGCGGCGGCTGTCAAATCGGTGCCGTCTCGTCCTCCCGCGTCAACCGCCGTCCTCGGCGAGCAGCCGTCTGGCCGTCTCCATGTCCAGCGCGACCTGCCGCTTGAGCGCCTCGACCCCCGCGAACTTCATCTCCGCGCGGATGCGCCGAAGGAAGTCGACGCTGAGCTCACGATCGTACAGATCGCCCGCGAAATCGAACACGTACACCTCGATCCAGTACTGCTCCTCTCCGAAGGTCGGCCGATATCCGACATTGACGACGGCATCGTGTCGCGCGCTCGTCCCAGGCGGCACGGGCCGCGTAGACGCCGGGCGCCAGGATGAGCGGGCGGGCGGGCCGGAGGTTGGCGGTCGGGAACCCCAGAGTCCGTCCCCGGCCCGCCCCCCGCAAGACCTGCCCCCGCACCAGGTACGGCCGACCGAGGAGCGCGCGGGTCACCTCGACGTCGCCGTCTCGCAGCGCTTCGCGGATGGCGCTCGAGGAGACGATCTGTCCGCTCACTTCGAGCGGCGGCAGCACGTGGACCGTGAATCCCTGCCGATCGCCCATCTCCTTGAGCAGCATCGCGGTGCCGCGGGCGCCGCGACCAAAGGTGTGGTTGAAGCCCACGACCACCTCCCGGGCCCCGAGCGCCCGCCGAAGCACGTCCTCCACGAATGCCTCCGCCTCCATCCGCGACAGCTCCTCGGTGAACGGGATGACGAGCGTGGCGTCCGGGCCATGCGCCGCAATGCGCGCGAGATTCTCGTCGAGGGACGCGAGCGGGGCCGGGGCGCGCTCCGGGCGCAACACCGCGGCGGGATTCGGGTCGAACGTGCAAACGAGCGACGTCACGCCGAGCCCGCGCGCCCGCTCGACGGCGGTTTCCAGAATTCTCGCGTGCGCGAGGTGGATGCCATCGAAGGCGCCCAGCGCCACGACGGAGGGCGACAGGTCAGACGGGAAGGACGGCAGGCCGCGGATGATCCGCATGGAGCAGACGTTCCGGCTGGACGGAGGTGCCGCGGGCGGTCCCGATACCGAGAAGGGCGCCATCGGCGTCATAGACGCGCACGGAGCCGGAGGACGCGCACGCCACCGTCACGGCCTGCCCATGGCGGAAGGCGCGGCTCCGGGCCGAATCGAGCTCCACCCGCGCGAGAGATGGCAGGGCTGAGTCCAGCGGCAAGACCCGATCCCAGAGCGAGTTGGCCGACCCTGGCTCGCACACCTCGGCCCACCCGACCGCGTCCGCGAGCGCATAGGGCCCGACCCGCGTTCGGACGAGCGTCGCGAGGGCGGCGCCGCTGCCGAGCGCCCGGCCCAGATCGGCGGCCAGCGTTCGGATATACGTCCCCTTCCCGCATCGCACGCGCAGCGTGAAATCGGGGAGCGCGACGGACTCGAGCGCGATCGCGTGAACGGTCACCTCGCGCGCCTCGCGCGCCACCGTCCGCCCCTCGCGCGCCAGCTCGTAGAGGCGCTTGCCGTCGTGGTGAAGCGCCGAGTACATCGGCGGCACCTGCCGGATCACGCCGACGAAGGCGCCGAGCGCCGCCTCGATGGCCGGGGCGTCGAGCGCGGGCACAGGGGGCGTCTCGAGCACCGCCCCGCTCAGGTCCTGCGTGTCGGTCACGATGCCGAGCCGGACGGTCGCCACGTACTCCTTGTCGAGCTCGATCAGGTAGGGGGTGAGCTTGGTCGCCTCGCCGATCAGGATCGGGAGCACACCCGTGGCATCGGGATCGAGCGTGCCCCCGTGGCCGATCTTGGGCGCGCGCATCACGCGGCGGAGGTGCGCCACCACCTGGAACGACGTCACACCCGGCCCCTTGTCCACCGCCAGGATGCCGGACGCCCCGCGGCTCATGCCGACGCCTTGGCCTCGAGCGCTACGCCGACCGCGGCCAGCACCGCGGCGGTCGCCTCGTCGAGCGTGCCGCGCACGGTACAGCCCGCGGCATTCTCGTGACCGCCGCCGCCGAAGCGATGGGCGATCCGGTTGACGGGAATCTCGTCCTTGCCCCGGAGGCTCACCTTGACGATCCCCGACCCTTCCTCGCGCAGGAGCACCGCGACCTTGACGCCGCCGATCGACCGCGGGTAGGTCACCAGATCCTCGGCCGACACGAAGGCGTCCGAGGCGAGCCCATGGGGAACCGCGAGCCATGCGACGTCGCCATCGGCGCTCACACGCACGCGGCGAAGCACGTCCCCGAGCATGCCGAGGGCATCCGCGGGACGCCGCTGGTAGAGCCAGTCGGAGACCAGCGCGGGCTCGGCGCCGAGAGCGGTCAGCTCGCCCGCGATGCGGAACGTCCGCGCCGTCGTGTTCGAGTAGCGGAAGGAGCCCGTGTCGGTGTGGATCGCGGTGAACAGGTTGATCGCGATGGCCGGCGTGACCGGCAGATCGAGGGCGCGGATCAGATCGTAGACCATCTCGCCCGTGGCGGCCGCCGTGGGATCGATCCAGTTGATGGTGCCGTAGCGCCGGTTGTCGGGATGGTGATCGACATTGAGCACCGCGCTGTCCGGCGTGCGCGTGGCCGCCAGCAGCCCCTCCGTGCGCTCGTCGTTCGGGCAGTCCGTGAGGACGATCATGTCGTACGTGCGCGGGGCCTGCTTCCACACCTGCCAGCGCTCGGACCCGGGGAGAAAGGCGAGCGACTCCGGCACCGCATGCGGCCCGGCCAGGGTCACGGACCATCCCGCCGCCTCCATGGCCAATCCCAGGCCGAGAAGCGTGCCGAGCACGTCGCCATCCGGGTGCACGTGACCCAGCATCAGCGCGGCTCCCCGGGGTCGCCGGATGAGGTCGAGCAGCTTCGCGGGGGGGACCGAGGCGGGGGACGGACGACGACTCGGTCGTGGGCTCCGTCACGGGGACTCCGGCTCCTGGGGCTCGTACGCGCAACCCTGCCAGCAGGGACTGGATATGCGCGGCATGCTCCATGGAGCGATCGGGACGGAACGCCAGTTGCGGGGTGACGCGCAGGTCCAGATGACGCCGGAGCCAGTTCCAGACGAATCCCCGGGCGCTCTCGAGCGCGGCGAGGGAGGAGGCCCATCGCTCCTCGGGCCCCAAGACGGAGACGTAGACCTTCGCGTACTTCAGATCCGGCGTCACGTCCACTTCGGTCACGCTGACGAAGCCGAGGCGCGGATCCTTGAGCTCGCGCTGGAGCACCGTGGAGATCTCTTCCTTGATGAGCTGATTGACTCGCTCGAGTCGCTTGCCCTGCATGTCCTCACCCGCGCGGGCCGGCGGCCATCACAGGATCTCGACCTCGATGTCCGTCACGTACCCGTCCACATGGTCCTCGATGAAATCCATGGCCTTCGAGATCACTTCGTTCGCGTGGCGGGAGTCGCCGGACACGCAGGCCAGCGCGAGCGTGGCGCGCTGCCAGGCATCCTGGTGGTCGACCTCGGCCACCGAGATCTCGAAGCGGCGCCGGAGCTTCTCCTTGAGGCCCTTGAGGGCGCGGCGCTTGCCCTTCAGCGACCCCACGTCGGGCAGGTGGATCTCCACCGTCCCCACCGCCACCCGCGCTGCCGACATCGCCTGGTCGACCGGGCCGAGCTAGAGCGTCCGGGCGACCTCCTCGGTCGTGAAGGCCTCGATGACGTCGTTCGGCGACACACCCCTGATGCCTTCGACGCCGATGCCACACTCGAGCCCCTGCAACACCTCGCGCACATCGTCCTTGAACCGCTTGAGTGAGACGATCGTGCTCTCACCGAGCACGGTCTCGCCCCGCTTGATGCGCACGCGCGCGCCGCGAACCATCTTGCCCTCGGTGACGCTCGAGCCGTAGATCGTCCCCACCTTGGTGATGGGGAAGAGCTGGCGCACTTGCGCGCGGCCGAGGAGGGTCTCGCGAATCTCCGGCGCGAGCATGCCGGACAGCGCGGCCTTCACGTCGTTGATCGCGTCGTAGATGACGTTGTAGCTGCGCAGATCCACCCCGTCGGCCTGCGCCTGGGCCGCGGCCTTGGCGTCGGCCTTGACGTTGAAGCCGAGGACGATGGCATTGGAGGCGGACGCGAGCATGACGTCCGACTCGTTCACCGTCCCCACCGAGCCGTGGATGACCTTGAGCCTGACCTCGTCGGTGGAGAGCCGTTCGAGCGACTCCGTCAGCGCCTCCACCGAGCCCTGGACATCGGCCTTCAGGATCAGCCTCAGCTCCTTGACCTCGCCCGCGGCGATCTGCTTGTGCAAGTCCTCGAGGGTGATCCGCGCCACGCCCTTGCCCTTGAGCTTGTCCCGCTCCGTGCGCACCGTCGCGATCTGACGCGCCTTGCGCTCGTCGGCCACGACCAGGAACGTATCCCCGGCCTGCGGCACGCCGGAGAGCCCGAGCAGCTCGACAGGATCGGATGGTCCGGCGCTCGCGACCTTCTTGCCGCGATCGTTGAACATGGCGCGTATCCGCCCGGAATGCGACCCCACCACGACGGCATCGCCTTCCTTGAGCGTGCCCGACTGGATGAGGGCCGTCGCCACCGGCCCCCGCCCGCGGTCGAGCCGGCCCTCCACGATGACGCCTCGAGCGGCGCGGCTTGGATTGGCGCGCAGCTCCAGCACCTCGGCTTGAAGGGCGGTCATCTCCAGAAGCTGGGCCACGCCGTCGCCCCGCTTCGCCGACGTGTGGACGAAGATGGTCTCCCCGCCCCACTCCTCGGGGACGAGGCTCAGATTGGCCAGCTCGCGCTTGACCCGATCGGGGTCGGATCCGGGCTTGTCGATCTTGTTCACGGCGACGATGATCGGCACCGCCGCAGCCCGGGCATGGTTGATGGCCTCGACGGTCTGCGGCATGACGCCGTCGTCGGCGGCCACGACCAGGATCACGATGTCGGTCGCCTGAGCCCCCCGCGCGCGCATGGCGGTGAAGGCCTCGTGGCCCGGCGTGTCGAGGAAGGTGACGCGGCCGTGGGCGGCCGTGTCCACCTGATAGGCTCCGATGTGCTGCGTGATTCCACCGAACTCGCGCTCGGCGACCTTGGTGGTTCGGATGGCGTCGAGCAGTGACGTCTTGCCGTGGTCGACGTGGCCCATGACGGTCACCACGGGCGGCCGCGGCCGACGCTGGGTCGGATCCGCCTCTTCCTCTTCGAGGATCTCCCCTTCGAGCGACCGGACCTCGACGTCGAAATGGAACCGGTCCGCGACGAGCCGGGCCGCCGTCGCGTCCAGCACCTCGTTGACCGTGGCCATGACGCCGAGCTCGAGCAGGGCCTTGATCACCTCGACCGACTTCCGCCGCATGGCGGCCGCCAGCTCGCCCACCGTCACCGACTCGGGGAGCTTGACGAGCTCGCGCCTGATCTCCTGCGGCGGCTCGGGCATGCCGGGAGGCGCCACCGGACTGGGCCCGGGCCGCGCCGGGGCCCTGGGCGGCACCGTCACGGCCGCGGCCGCGGGTCTGACCACGGGCGGCTGCCGGGGCTGCCGGGCGCGAAATCGCCGGAGGCGGCGGGGCCGCGGGGCGCGCCGGAGCGATCGGCGCGGGTGGCGTCAGGGGCGCGACTCGCCTCGGCGCGACGGGCACGGCTCGCACGTCCGCTGGCGGCGCGGGAGCGGCTGCCGCAGGCCTCATCGGCACGACAGGCGCCGGCGGTGGCGGCGGTGTCGGGACGGGCGGTGGCGCAGGCAAGGGCGGGGGCACGACCGGCAAAGGCGGGGCGGGCCGGACCACAGGCGCGACCAGCTCAGGAACGGCGGGGACGATCTCGGGTACCGGGGGAGCGGGGGTTGCAGCGGGACGGAAGATGGTGGCCGCCGGCTTGATCGACTCGACCGCGGGCTCCAGCTCAGCCTCGCCCCTCGCCGCCTTGGCCGCCACCGGCTTCAGGATCCGCTTCCCGGCGTGCGTCCTTCACCTCGCCGGCCGTCCTGACCGCCGCGGCCTCCCCGAGGACCTCTGCCTCGGCGGGGACCTCTTTTGGCTTGGCAGGGCGCTTGGGCTTGCTCTCGATGGGCAGGTCGCGACCGCGCCCGAGCTTGACCCGCAGCTCGTTGGCCGTGTCGGCGGGCACCGGCGTCATCGCCCGCACGCCCTTCTGTCCCATGCCCTCGAGAGCCACGATCAAATCCTTACTGGTGACTCCCAACTCCTTCGCGAGGTCGATGACCTTTACACGTGCCGCCAAAGCGCCCTTACCTCCTCCGCCAGGTTTCCAGAATCACCGCCGCGCTCTCGGCCGGAGGCTGGCTCGACCCCCGGAGAGCATGAGCCAACCGTCCACCGACCAGCGCCTTCCCCAGACATGCCTCATTGGAGCAAGCATACGCCCCGCGTCCTGCCGCCGCGCCGTCCGGGTCCACCCTCACTCGTCCATCCGCGCCGCGTACCAGCCGGATGAGAAGCACCTTGGCGTGAGTCTGCCGGCATCCAATGCACGTCCGGCGGGGCGTGGTCGTGTCGTCACTCCCCCGCCGTTGACGGAGCTCTGGGCTCCTGACTGTCGCCGACGACCTCGCCGTCACCGGGACGATTCTCCGACGCAGAGAGCTCGTCCTCCTCGGCGATCGCCTCTTGCGCCGCGACGACCGCGGCGTGCTCGGCGACCCATGCTTGCGCGGCTTCGAGAAGCGACTTTGCCTTGCGTTCCCCGAGGCCCGCCACGTCCGCGAGCGCGGCCAGGTCGGCTCGCGCGATGCGCGCCGGCGAGGAGAGGCCCGCCGCGATCAGTGCGTCCTGGATCGGTGGAGTGACGTCGGGGAAGGCCGACAGGAACTGTCGCCCCTGCGCCAACTCCTCTTCCTCGCGCCGGCGCTCGTCCTCGACCTCGCTCTCGCTCTTGATGTCGACGCGCAGACCGGTCAGCTTCGCGGCGAGCCGCGCATTCTGTCCCCGCTTGCCGATGGCCAGGGAGAGCTGGCTGTCCGGCACGATCACGAGCACGGACGGCTGCCCACCTTCGGCGTCGGGCTCGCTGATGGTCACCGAGCTGACCTTGGCCGGAGACAGAGCCCGCGCGACGAACGTCGCGGCATCCGGCGACCACTCCACGATGTCGATCTTCTCGCCGCGCAGCTCCCGGCTGATGACCTGGATTCGCGTGCCGCGCAAGCCCACGCAGGCGCCGATCGGATCCACGTCGCGCTTGGTCGACGCCACGGCGACCTTGGCGCGCTCCCCCCCTTCGCGGGCGGCCTCGCGGACCTGGACGATGCCCTCGGCGATCTCGGGAATCTCCGTCTCGAACAGGCGGACGAGAAAGCCGGGATGAGTCCGTGAGAGCAGGATCTGCGGGCCCTTGATTCCCTTCTTGACCTCGAGCACGTAGGCCCGGATGCGGTCGCTCGGATTGTAGCGCTCGCCGGGGATCTGCTCGCGCTCCATCAGCACGGCCTCGGCCTTCCCGATCTCCACGATCACGTTGCGCTTCTCGACGCGGTGGACGACCCCGCGCACGATTCGGCCTTCCTTGTCGATGAACTCCGAGTAGACGGCATCGCGCTCGGCATCGCGCACGCGCTGCAAGATCACCTGCTTGGCCGTCTGGGCGGCGATACGCCCGAACTCCTGCGGGGGCAGCTCCATCTCGAGCTCGTCCTCGAGCTCGGCCTCTCCGTTGAGCTTGCGCGCCTCCTCGAGGCCGATCTCGAGCTTCGTGTCGGTCACCGCCTCCACGACCTTCTTCCGGGCGAACACCCGGAGGCTGCCCGTGTGACGGTCCAGCTCCATCCGGACATTGTCGGCCAACCCCATGGTCTTCTTGGAAGCGGACAACAGGGCAGACTCCACCGCCTCGAAGAGGACCTCTTTGCCGATCCCCTTCTCGCGGCCGATCTGCTCGATGACGTAGATCAGGTCTTTATTGGTCATGGCCTTGCTCGCTGCTCCGCACCTACTTACCGCTTCCGGGCCCGCGGCCGGCCGAATGCGAGGTCGAGCCGCGCCTTGGTCACCAGCGCCCGCGGCACCTCCGTCGTCCGTCCGTCCGGCTCCGCCATGCTCAGCTCGGTCCCGGAGACCGCGACCAGCCGTCCGGACAGCTCGCGGCGTCCATCGAGCGGCTCCCGCAGCCAGCAGGACATCTCCTTGCCGACCGCCCAGGCGAACTCCCGGTCCTTCTTGAGCTCGCGACAGAGCCCGGGCGACGACACCTCGAGGTCGTAGGCCGGTTCAATCAGGCCCATGACGTCGAGCACGTCACCCGCTTCCCGGCTCACCGCCTGGCAGTCGCCGACGGTGATGCCCCCGGCCTTGTCCACGAAGAAGCGCAGCACCCAGCGCCGCCCTTCCCGCTGCCATTCCGTATCGACCAGGTCGAGGCCGTAGGAGCTGAGGATCGGGATGATGGTCGCTTCCACTCGCTCCAACCATCCGTCCCGGTTCTCCACCTGCGCTCTCCCAGAAAAAAAAGTGGGCAGCGCCCACTTTTTTCAAGAGGTTAGCACGGCGATGACCCTCCTGCAAGGGCCGGCCCGGCCAGGCGGGCCATGCCCCGCCCCGATTCAGGCCCCTCCGCTCAGCGAGCGCGCGAGATCTCTGAGGGCCTCGAGGAGTTGCCCGCGCGCAATGCGCTGGTCCGTCCGGTCGCGGCGGTTTCTGATCTCGACCAGGCCCTCCTTGACCAGGAGATTCCCCACGGTGACGCGAATCGGCACACCGAGGAGGTCCGCGTCCTTGAACTTCACGCCGGCGCGCTCGTCGCGATCGTCGAGCAATACGTCGAAGCCCGCCGATCGAAGCTCGCCGTAGATCTCCTCGCCGGCACGCGCCTGAGCGCTGTCCTTGGCCCCGACCGGGACCAGGTGCACCTGGAACGGCGCAATGGCCCAGGGCCAGACGATCCCATCCGCGTCGTGGCGCTGCTCGATCGCCCCGGCGGCGATCCGGGCGGGGCCGATCCCATACGATCCCATGACAATCGGCTGCTGCTGGCCTTGCTCGTCCAGGTACATCGCGCCAAGGGGCGTGGAGTACTTCGTCCCGAGCTTGAAGATATTGCCGATCTCGATGACGCGCTCGATGCGCAGGGGCTTGCCGCACTGGGGACAGCCCTCGCCGGCCAGGGCCACCTGCAGATCGGCGAACTCGCACTCGAAATCGGTCCCGGGCGCCACCGCCGTGAGGTGGTACCCGTCGCGGTTGGCCCCGACCACGTAGCGGCCGCCGCGGAGCGACTCGTCGGCCAGGATGCGCGTCACCCCGCGCGCGCCGACCGGTCCCACCGAGCCGGGCGTGACGCCCAGGTGAGCCGCGACCTCCTCGGCGCGCGCGGGGCGCGCCTCCCGCTTGAGCGCACGGGCGAGCTTGCGCTCGTGCAGGGCGTGGTCGCCTCGCACCAGCGCGAGGAGGGCCGCGTCGTCTGCGATGAACACGAGCGACTTGACGGTGAGGGCGGGATCGATCCCGAGGAATGCCGACACCTCCGCGATGGTACGGACGTCGGGGGTCGCCACCTCGCCGCGCTCCCAGTCGGGAGCGGCGGGTGTCGAGGGCACGGCGCGGGCCAGCTCGACATTGGCCGCATATCCGCACGCGTCGCAGAGGGCGACGTCGTCCTCCCCGGCCGCGCTCGGGGCCATGAACTCGTGCGAGCCGGAGCCCCCCATCATGCCGGGATCCGACTGCACGACGACATACTGGACACCGCACCGATCGAAGATCCGGCAGTAGGCGTCCTTGTGGGCATTGTAGGACACCTCGAGCGCCGCGAGATCGGGGTCGAGCGTGTAGGAATCCTTCATCAGGAACTCTCGCGTCCGGAGGACTCCGGAGCGCGGGCGGGCCTCGTCCCGTTCCTTGGTCTGGATCTGGTACCAGATCTGTGGCAAGTCGCGGTACGAGCGGATCTCTTTGGCGGCGAGCCACGCCACGACCTCTTCGTGGGTCATCCCGAGACACATGTCGCGGTCGTAGCGGTCCTTCAGCTTGAACATCTCGGCGATGCCGTCCCAGCGGCCCGCTCTGCTGCCAGATCTCGGCGGGATGGAGCACCGGCATCGTGATCTCCTGTCCGCCGATTCCGTTCATCTCCTCACGGATGATCGCGTTGATCTTGTCCAGCACGCGCTGGCCCACCGGCAGGTAGACGTAGATGCCGGCGGCGAGCTGGCGCACGAGGCCGGCGCGCACCATCAGCTTGTGGCTGATCGCCTCGGCGTCGGCGGGGACCTCCCGCAGCGTGGGGATGAGTGACCGGCTCCAGCGCATCGAGGCTACGTCGCGACCGCTCGCATCATCGGAAGAAGCTGAAGAGTCCGATGCGATCCAGGTCGTTGTACACCGCGTATACCATCAGGAGCATCAAGAGGCCAAAGCCCACCTGCTGGGCGACCTCGCGCTTTCGCAGCGAGAGCGGCCGACCCAATACGGCTTCGAAGAGCGAAGAAGAGCAGATGCCCGCCGTCCAGCATGGGGACCGGCAGGAGATTGAGGAGGAAGAGGTTGACGCTGATCACCGCCGTGAAGAATGCCAGGCTCGCGACGCCCTGACGCGCCTGCTCGCCCGCCGTGACGGCGATCTGGATCGGGCCGCCGATGTTCTTCCTGTCGAGCTGGCCGACCACGATCTTGTAGAGTCCGACGGCCGTGAGGACCGTCACCTCGACCGTGCGATCGAACCCCTCTCGGACCGCCTGAATCGGGTTCGAGCGGACGAAGCTGAAGCCCGCAGCCGGGCTGATTCCGATGCGCCCGACCTCGATCTCCTTGCCGTCGGGACCGCGCTCCTTGACCGCGTTGGGTACGACGGTGACCGCGAGCGTCTCGGCGCCCCGCTTGACCTCGAGGCGGGTCGGCTGGCCGGGGCGCTGCTGGATCCCTTCGGCCAGCTCGTCCCAGGACAGCACGGGCTTCCCCTCGAGTGAAACGATGACGTCGCCGCTCTTGAGTCCCGCTTTCTGGGCGGGAAACCCCCCGACCAGCTCGCCGATCGACGGAGGCACGTAGGGCCGCGCGCCGATGTCCCACGTCTGGCGCTCGTCGCCGAAGAGATCGCGCGTCTTCGTCTGAACCGGCGTGACGCCGACTTTGCGCTCGCCGGCCGCGCCCTGCACCGTGAGCCCGAGCATCCCTCCCTGGCTGTCCTGGACCGCCCGCTGCACGTCTTCCCAGTACTGGACGGGACGTCCGTCGATGGCGGTAATGCGGTCGCCGGTCTTGAGGCCTGCCTGCGCGACGGGACCGCCCTCGACGACGCGCCCGATCACCGTGGGGGCCACGGGGCGCCCGAGGATCATGAACACCAGCGAGAAGATCACGACGGCGAGCACGAAGTTCATCGCCGGGCCCGCGAACACGATGAGGAAGCGCACGGCCAGTGGCTTCAAATTGAACGCGCGCTTCGGGTCGAGCGTACCCGTCTTGCCTCCCTCGAGCGGGTTCTCGTCGTCCCCCATCATCTTGACGTACCCGCCGAGCGGGACCAGGGACAGGCAATACTCCGTCTCCTTCCCCCGGTAGCGCAGAAGGACGGGGCCGAAGCCGATCGAGAAGCGCTCGACCCCCACGCCCGACATCCGCGCCACGATGAAGTGGCCGAACTCGTGCACCAGAATGAGAATGCCCAGGACCAGCACGAACGAGATGATCGTCGTCACCGAACGCCTCCTACCTCACCTGGTGGCGGCGCCGGCCAGCACAGGGGAAGGCAGCCACCCTTGCACGACCCGCCGGGTCTCGGCGTCGATGTCCACGCAGGTGTCGATACTATTCAGTGGGCGGTTGGGCACGCGGCCCAACGCCTCGGCAATGAGCGCGGGAATCCGCGTGAACCGGATCTGCCCGGCGAGGAAGGCCGCCACCGCGACCTCGTTGGCGGCGTTCAAGATGGCAGGGGCGCAATCGCCTGCCTCGAGCGCCTGCCGGGCCAGGCTGAGACATGGAAAGCGATCGGTATCGGGCTCCTCGAACGACAGCGAGCCGACCCGCGTCAGGTCGAGCCGCTCCGCGGGACAGGGCAGCCGGCGTGGATAGGTGAGCGCGTAGAGGATCGGAATCCCCATGTCGGCCACGCCGAGCTGGGCGATGACGGAGCCGTCGACGTACTCGACCATGGAATGGACGACGGACTGCGGATGGACGACCACCTGGACGCGCTCGGCGGTCACGTCGAACAGCCACCGCGCCTCGATGACCTCGAGCCCCTTGTTCATGAGCGTCGCGGAGTCGACGGTGATCTTCGCCCCCATCTTCCAGGTCGGGTGGTTCAGGGCCTGGGCCACCGTGACTCCCGCCAGATCGGCCTTGTCCATCCGGCGGAATGGCCCACCGGAGGCGGTGAGGAGGATGCGCGCCACGTCCGACCTGCGCTGTCCTTCGAGGCACTGGAAGATGGCGCTGTGCTCGGAATCGACGGGCAGGAGCGGCACGCCGCCCTCCCGCGCCGCCGCCGTCATCAGGCTGCCCGCCATCACCAGCGTTTCCTTGTTGGCCAGCGCCACGGCCTTGCCGCTCTGGATCGCCGCCATGGTCGGCAAGAGCCCGGCGCCACCCACGATCGCCGACAGCACGATGTCGGCGTCGACCTGACCAGCCAGCGTCACCAACCCCTCGGGCCCCGTGAGGATCTCCGGGAGCGGCGCCGAGATCGCGCGCGCCACCCGGTCCACCGCGGCGGGATCCGTGAGGGCGAGCACCCGCGGCCGGTGGCGCGCGCACAGCTCGGCGACGAGGGCGGGGTCCGAGCCGCGGGCGGCCATCCCCTCGAGACGGAACTCGTCCGGAAACTGCTCGACGAGCTCGAGCGTGCGCCGGCCGACGGACCCGGTGACGCCGAGAACGGTGAGTCGCTTCATGACGCCCCCGGACACCGGCGCGTCCTGCATCCCCGTCGGATCAGCATGCCGGCACCTGTCCCATCAGACCCGCCCGAACCGGCGGTCGCGCCGCTGAAAGTCGGCGACGGCCAAGTACAACTCACGCGCCCCGAAATCCGGCCACAGCGTGGGCGTCATCCACAGCTCCGTGTAGGCGATCTGCCAGAGGAGGAAGTTGGACACGCGCATCTCGCCGCTCGTGCGGATCAATAGATCTGGATCCGGCACGCCGTCGGTGTAGAGCGCCCGCGACACCCGCACCTCGTCGATGTCTTCCGGCCGAAGCGCACCGGATCGCACCTGACCGGCCAGTGTGCGGAAGGCGTCCACCAGCTCGTCGCGGCCTCCGTAGTTGAAGGCCATGAGCAGCGTCAGTCCGGTATTGGCGGTCGTGGCGGCGACCACGTGCTCGATGCGCTGGCTCACCGAGGACGGCACGCCGTTCGGCCGGCCGATGACCCGAAAGCGGACATTGCGGGCCATCAGCTCGGGCAGCTCCCGATCGATGGACCGCTCGAGCAAGCTCATCAGGGTGGCGACCTCGTGGCTCGGGCGGTTCCAGTTCTCGGAGGAGAAGGCGTACAGCGTGAGGAACTCGATGCCCAGCTCGCCTGCCGCCCGCACGATGTTCCGGACGGCAGTGACGCCCTCGCGGTGACCGGCCACGCGGGGGAATCCACGCTGCGTGGCCCAGCGGCCATTGCCGTCCATGATGACGGCGACGTGGCGGGGCACCGCCTGCGACAGGATATGCTCCCGTAGATCCTCTTCGGCCAACGCGGACAGTTCGGCTACTGTCGAGGCCGATCCCCGCTTGAAGGCCATGACCTGATATCTTACGTGAGCCGATCCCACCGTTCCAGGAAAATGAGCCCTGAAGCGCCCACGTGTGGCGCCTTCCCCGCTCAGATGGCGAGGATTTCCTGCTCCTTCTTCTTCGCGAGCTCGTCGACCTTGGCAATGAACCGGTCGGTGGCCTTCTGGATCTGATCGAGGGCGCGCCGCTCGTCGTCCTGCGATACCTTCTTGCTCTTGGCAAGCGCCTTGAGACGGTCGTTGGCGTCCCGGCGGATATTGCGGATGGCCACGCGCGCGTCCTCGGCGAACTTGCCCACCGCCTTGGCGAGCTGCTTGCGCCGTTCCTCCGTCAAGGTCGGCATGACGAGCCGGATGAGCTTGCCGTCATTGCTCGGCGTGAGGCCGAGGTCCGACTTCTGGATCGCCTTCTCGATGGCGGCGATCTGCGAGGCATCCCACGGCTGGATGACCAGGGTGCGCGCGTCCGGCACGGAGACCGTCGCCACCTGGCTGATGGGCTGGAGCGTCCCGTACGCCTCGACCCGCACGGCGTCGAGCAGGCCCGTGCTCGCGCGGCCTGTCCTCACCCCGGCGAACTCACGCGACAGCAGATCCGCGGCCACCTGCATCCGCGTCTCGAGATCCTTGATGACGGCATCCATGATCGCTCACTCCCCCTGGGCTGTGATCGGTCTGCAGAGCCCGCTACGGTGCCCGGTCAGCCCGACCACGTCGACCCGACACCATCGAACCCACCGGCTCGCCGCTCACGATCTTTCGGATATTGCCCGGCCGATTGAGATCGAAGATCACGATGGGCAGCTTGTTCTCCATGCAGAGGGAGATGGCCGTGGAATCCATCACCTTGAGCCCGCGGCTGAGCACCTCGATGTACCCGACCCGATCGAGCTTGGTCGCGGTCGGGTCCTTCTCCGGATCCGCGGTGTAGATGCCGTCGACGCGCGTGGCCTTGAAAATGGCCTCGGCGCCGATCTCCACCGCCCGAAGGGCGCCCGCGGTGTCGGTGGTGAAGAACGGATTGCCCGTCCCCGCCGCGAAGACGACGACGCGGCCCTTCTCGAGGTGGCGGATCGCGCGCCGGCGAATATAGGGCTCCGCGACGGCGCGCATCTCGATGGCCGACAGCACGCGGGTCGCCACGCCCGCCTTTTCGATCGCGTCCTGGAGCGCGAGCGCGTTGATCACGGTGGCGAGCATGCCCATGTAGTCGCCGGTGGCGCGCTCCATGCCCCCGGCACTCGCCGCGATGCCCCGGAAGATATTGCCGGCCCCGATGACGACCGCGACCTGGACGCCCAGGCGCACGATCTCGCCGATCTCCTCGGCCACGCGAGCCAGGATTTCCGGATCGATGCCGTAGCCCTGCCGGCCGGCCAGCGCCTCGCCCGACAGCTTCAGGACGATGCGGCGATAGGCAGGGGCGGCACCGGGCACGGACATGAAGGGCCGCCCCGCCGGCTCAGGCCTCGCCGACCTGGAAGCGGGCGAAGCGCTTCACGAGGACGCGCTCGCCGAGCTTGGCCGTCGCCTGGTCCACCAGGTCCTTCATCTTGGTCTTGCCCGAGGAGTCCTTGATGAAGGGCTGCTCGAGGAGACACGTCTCCGTGTAGAACTTCTCGAGCTTGCCCTCGATGATCTTGTCCAGGACCTGCGCCGGCTTCTTCTGGTCGGCCATCTGCTCCCGGTAGATCTCGCGCTCCTTTTCCACCATGTTGCCCGGGACGTGCTCGCGCGCGACGTAGAGCGGATTGGCGGCCGCCACCTGCATCGCGACGTCCTTCACGAGCTGCTGGAAGTCGTCGGTGCGCGCGACAAAGTCGGTCTCGCAGTTGACCTCGACGAGCACGCCGATCTTGCCCCCCGCGTGAATATACGAGGCGACCACCCCGTCCCGCGCGTCGCGGTGCGCCTTCTTCGCGGCATCGGCCAGCCCCTTCTTGCGCAGATGCTCGATGGCGCCCTGCACGTCCCCCGCCGACGCCTCCAGCGCCGCCTTGCAGTCCATCACACCGGCTCCGGTGCGGTCACGGAGCTCCTTCACCATTTCTGCGGATGACGCCATGCCGGTTGGCCTCCTTACGCGCCGGTCTCGACCGGCGTCTGCATCTCCGCCTCGGTCACGAGGGGCAGGTCCGTGGCGCCCTCGGCCTCTTCCGCGGCCTCCGCCTCCTCCTTCGCGAAGCTCCCCGCCCCTTCGAGGATGGCATCCGCGACGCGCGCGGTGATCAGGCGGACGGCGCGAATCGCGTCATCGTTGCCGGGCACGGGGTAGTCGATCCCCGTCGGATCGCAATTGGTATCGACGATGGCCACGATGGGGATGGCCAGGCGCTGCGCCTCCTCGACGGCGATCTTCTCTTTCTTGGGATCGATGATGAAGATGGCGGACGGAAGGCGGTCCATGTTCTTGATGCCGACCAGCGCGCTCTGCAGCTTCGCCCGCTCGCGCTCGAGGCCGATGACCTCCTTCTTGGGGAGCCGCTCGTACTCGCCCGTCTCGCTCATCTCGTCGAGCTTCTTGAGCCGGGCGATGGACTTCTTGATCGTCGTGAAATTGGTCAGGGTGCCGCCGAGCCACCGGTGATTCACGTAGAACATCCCGCAGCGGCCGGCCTCTTCGAACACCGTTTCCTGCGCTTGCTTCTTCGTGCCCACGAAGAGCACGGTGCCGCCGCCCGCCGCGAGGTCGCGCACATAGGCGTACGCCTCGCGGAACTTCTTCAGGGTCTTCTGCAAGTCGATGATGTAGATGCCATTGCGCTCGCCGAAGATATACTTCTGCATCTTCGGATTCCAGCGCTTGGTCTGGTGGCCGAAATGCACCCCGGCCTCCAGCAACTCCTTCATCGTCAATGTCGCCATGAGCTCTCCTCTCGTTCGGTTGGCCTCCGATGTCGAGCGGCGGGATTCCCCCGCGCTCCCCCGGGCTCAAGGGCGCCGGGGACCGAAGCTCGACATCGTGCGTGCTAGGTCGTGTACTTCGCGTTGATTCGAACGTACTCCTCGGTGAGGTCGGATGTCCACATCCGGTCTTCGCCGGGCCCGAGCCCGAGGTCGACCGCGATGGTGTACTCGGCACCCGGCCATCGCCTCACGGATCCGGTCGAGCCGCACCCCGGGTCGCAGCATGCCGCGCTCGACGAGCGGCTCGCCGCCGATCGCGATGGCCACCCGGTCGGCGGCCACCCGCGCCGCCGATTTGCCGAGCGCCATCATGATCCGGCCCCAGTTGGGATCGGCGCCGTGGATGGCCGTCTTCACCAGCGGTGAATTGGCCACGCTGCGCGCGGCGATCAGCGCGTCCTTGCGCGTCCGGGCGCCCCGCACCGCGACCTCGACGACCTTGGTCGCGCCTTCCCCGTCCGCGACGAGCATGCGGGCCAGCCGCATCATCACCGCCTGAAGGCCCCGAGCGAACTGGCGCAGTCCCTTGCCCCCGCGCTCGAGCGTGGCGTTCTCGGCCAGGCCATTGGCGAGCACCGCCACCGTGTCGCTCGTCGACTGATCGCCGTCGACGGTGACGCGGTTGAACGATCCGTCCACGCCGCGGCGAAGCACCGCGGCGAGCGCATCGGACGCCACCATCGCATCGGTGGCGAGGAAGCAGAACATCGTCGCCAGGTGCGGCTCGAGCATCCCCACGCCCTTGGCGATGCCGCCGATGGTCACGGGCCGGCCGCCGACCTCGACGCGCAACGCCGCTTCCTTGGCGTAGGTGTCGGTGGTGAGGATGGCCTCCGCCGCGCTCCGGCCGCCCTGCGGCGACAGGCCTTTCACCAGCTTGGGCAGTCCCGCCCGGATCTTGTCCATCGGCAAGGGCTGGCCGATCACGCCGGTCGACGCGATCAGCACCTGCTTGGGCGGCACGTGCAGCAGCTCGCCGACGATGCGCGTCATCTCACGCGCATCCTTGACGCCCTGCTCACCCGTGCAGACGTTCGAGCATCCGCTCGAGGCGACGATGGCCTGGGCGCGCCCATCCCGCACGTGCTCCTGGGAGACGAGCACCGGGGCGCCCTTCACCTGGTTCTTGGTGAACACCGCCGCGGCCCGCGCGGGCGAGGACGAGTAGATCAGGGCCAAGTCCTTCTTGCCGCTCGGCTTGATGCCCGCCGCCACGCCGGAGGCGAGAATGCCGGGGACGGCGGTGATCCCCCCCTCGAGCCACTGGAGGTCCTGCATGCCCTACGGATACACCGGCGGCGCGGCGAGACCCGTCCGCTCGTCCCATCCCATCATGATGTTCAGGCTCTGCAACCCGTTCGAGGATCCGCCCTTGCCGAGGTTGTCGAGGGCGGAGACGCAGACGGCGCGGGACGTTCTGGGGTCGGACACGACGGTGACATCGCAGAAATTCGACCCGACCACCGCGCGCGTGGCCGGCCGCTGGCCCTCGTCGAGCACCCGCACGAAGGGCTCACCGGCATAGAACTCGCGATACAGCGCGATCAGGTCGGCGGTCGACGCGGGCCGAGCGAGCGGCACCGACGCGGTGGTGAAGAGCCCGCGGTTGAGGGGCACGAGATGCGGCGTGAAGCTCACCACGACCGCCGTCCCGGCGAGCGCGGACAGCTCCTGCTCGATCTCCGGCGTGTGGCGGTGGCTGGCGAGGGCGTAGGCCTGAACGTTCTCGTTGGCCTCGGTGTACAGATACATGGCATCGACCTTGCGCCCCTGCGCTCCGGCTCCCGTCACGCCCGACTTCCCGTCGATCACGATGCCGTCCGGTCGGCCCCATCCGCGCGCAAGCAAGGGCGCCACGGCGAGCACGGCTCCCATGGGATAGCAGCCCGGCGAGGCCACGAAGCGAGGCGCCCGCGATCTCCTTCCGATGCAGCTCCGGCATCCCGTACACCGCCGCCTTGAGCCCATCGGCGTCGACGTGCCCGGCCTTGTACCACGTCGCATAGAGCGAGGCGTCACGCAGGCGGTAGTCGGCGGAGAGATCGACCACCTTGCGCCCACGGCTCCGCAGCACCGGCACCGCCCGCTGCGACTCCATGTGGGGAAGCGCCAGGAAGACCACGTCGGCCTGCTCGGCGAGGCGCGCGGCGTCGAGCTCCTGAAACGTCAGGTCCGAGAGCCCTCGGAGGTGCGGAAAGACGTGGTCGAGGCGCTCGCCCGACAGCCGCTCGGACGTCACCGCCGTCAACTCGAGCCTCGGGTGAACCGTGAGCAGGCGGAGCAGCTCCGCCCCCATGTAGCCGCTTGCCCCCGCGACCGCGACTGTCGGCATGACGCCCTCCCCGCCGCCTACCGCTTCGAGTACTGGAACTTCGACCGCGCGCCCGGCTGGCCGTACTTCTTGCGCTCCCGCATGCGGGGATCGCGCGTGAGCAGCCCCGCCCGCTTGAGCGTCTGTCGGAGCTTGTCGTCGAATTGCAGCAGCGCGCGGGCGATGCCGTGCCGTACTGCGCCCGCCTGGCCGGACGGCCCGCCGCCGCCCACATTGATGATGGCGTCGAACTGGCCCAGCGTGCTCGTGAGCTGCAGCGGCTGGCAGATCACCATGCGCAGCGTCTCACGGGGGAAGTACTCCTCGAAGGCGCGGCGATTGACCAGGATATTGCCGCCGCCGGCCTTGAGCCAGACGCGGGCGACGGAGGTCTTGCGCCGGCCGGTTCCGTAGTAGCGGGTGTCGGACGCCATAGGACTCCTCTAACTCGCGCGCCGGCCGCGGCTCGGAAGCGGCTCGGGCTTCTGGGCGGCATGCGGGTGCTCCGCCCCCTTGTAGACTTTGAGCTTCTTGGCCATGGCGCGCCCGAGGCGCCCCTTGGGAAGCATGCCCTGCACCGCCCACTCGATGACGCGCCCCGGATGTGCCTTCAGCATGCGCTCGGCACTGACCTCGCGAAGGCCGCCCAGATAGCCCGAGTGCCAGCGATAGATCTTGTCGGTGAGCTTCCGGCCCGTCAGGTGGATCTTCTCGGCATTGATGACCACCACGTGGTCACCCACGTCGAGGTGCGGCGCATAGATCACCTTGTGCTTGCCCCTGAGCACCGTGGCCACCTGGGTGGCCAGCCGCCCCAGCACCTGATCTTCCGCGTCGACCAGATACCACTTCCTCTCGATGTCCGCTTCGCTCGGCATTACCGTCGTCATGGTCTCCATCCGTGGCAGCGATGACTCGTCCGTGACCTGCCCATCGCAGATCCGGCTCGGATTCGGCAACGGGCAATCATACGAGAAAGAGGCAGGACCGTCAACTACTTCCCGGACTTGGCGCCGCCGCGGAGCCGCGCCGGGTCCCCTCCGTGGTCTTGTCGGGCCACGGGCAGAGAGCAGCACCGCGCAGCGCGGGCACTCCGGGCGCCGCGCGAAGCAGGTGCGGCGGCCGTGGATGATCAAGAGGTGGGTGGCCCGCGTCCACTGCGCGCGTGGGATCAGGGCACAGAGCTGATCGTGGATCTCGTCGGCGTCATCGGCCTGGGCGAGCCCGAGGCGCTGGGACACGCGGAAGACGTGGGTGTCCACGGCGAGGGCGGGGACTCCGAAGGCATTGCCGAGCACCACGTGGGCGGTCTTGCGGCCGACCCCGGGCAGCGTCACGAGCGCGTCCGCGGCGTCCGGAACGACCCCGCCATGCCGCTCGACGAGCGCGCGCCCCATGCCGATCAGTGAGCGCGCCTTGGCCCTGTAGAAGCCCGTCGAGTGGATGGCGCGCTCGAGCACGGCGGGGTCGGCGCGGGCGTAGTCCTCGGCGCTGCGATAGCGCTTGAACAACTCGGCCGTGACCGCGTTCACCCGCTCGTCCGTGCACTGCGCGGACAGGATGGTGGCGACCAGGAGCTCGAGCGGGCTGCTGAAGGCGAGCTCGATGGTCGCGCCCGGATAGGCCGTGTCGAGCCGCGCCAGAATCTCGGCGGCCCGGCTCATGCGGGCGGCGTCCGACTCGGCCGTGGCCGCCGTCGCCCCGCGGCGGAGGTAAGCGGCCTGGCGAGTCGGTGTCTTGGGGCCTTTGGCCGCTTCGACCTCGCCTGCCCCACGGGGTCGACCGCCGCGCGGCGGTTCGGCCTTCCTTCGGGCCTTTGGCCGCCGTCAGCCTCTTCGGGCCTTTGGCCCTCATCGGGCCGAGCCCCGCTGATGCAGGAAGGCGCCGATGCGGGTGAGCGCCTCGTCGATGCGCTCGAGCGAGTTCGCGTAGCAGAAGCGCAGGTAGCCCTCCGCGTTCCGCCCGAAGTCGACGCCCGGAGTGACCGCGACGTGGGTCTGCTCGAGGATCTCGAAGGCGAAGGCGAGCGAATCCGCCGTGTAGCGCCGCGCATTGGCGAGGACGTAGAAGGCGCCGGTGGGCGGCGCGCCCACGCCGAGGCCGATGCGGACAAGACCGGCGACCATCGCGCGCCGGCGCTCGTCGAAGATCCGCCGGAAGCGCGCGGCATCGTCGCCCGCCTCGCGCAGCGCGGCGAGCGCCGCCCACTGGACGAACTCGTTGGAGGAGATGAAGAAATTGCCGTGAGCGGCGTTCAAGACCGCCATGAACTCGCGCGGGGCGATGAGGTAGCCGACACGCCACCCCGTCATGGCAAAGGCCTTCGAGAAGCCGTTCAGCACGAAGGCGCGGTCGGTGAACTCGAGCACGCTGTGCTCGGGCCCCTCGTAGGTCAACCCGTGGTAGATCTCGTCGGACACGATCCACGGCCCGAGGCGCGCGATGGCGGCCATGCGATCGGGCCCGAGCACCGTCCCCGTCGGATTGGCGGGCGAGTTGATCACGATGGCCTTGGTGCGGGGCCCGAGCCGGGCACGCACGGCCTCCGGCCGGAGCTGGAAGGCATCGTCCTCGTCCACGGGCACGTAGACCGGCTCTCCGTCGGCGAACTTGACGAACTTCGGATAGCACGCGTAGTGGGGATCCGAGAGCACCACCTGATCTCCTCGCTCGAGGAGCGCCGTGAAGAGCAGGAGCATCGCCGGGGACGTGCCCGCGGTGACGAGGATCTGGTCGGGCGACACGTCGACGCCGTAGCGCCGGTGATAGTGCTCGGCGATGGCCTCGCGCAGCGGCAGGATGCCCAGCGGGTGCGTGTAGCGCGTGCGCCCGTCCTTCAGCGCCTTCTCGGCGGCCTCTCGGATCACCGAGGGCGTGTCGAAATCGGGCTCGCCGAACTCCAGATGGATGACGTCGGCCCCCTCGCGCTCGAGCGCCTGGGCGCGCTGGAACACCTCGACGGCCAGGAATGGCTCGATCTCCCGCGCCCGCCTGGCGATCACGGCGCCCTCCGGGGCCCGCGCCCGAAGCCGAGGCGCAGGCGTGCCGCGAGGACCTGGGCGAGCATGCGCGGCCCTTCCTTGATCACGCTCACCCGCGAGCCCGGCTGGTCCACCCAGTTGATCGGCACCTCGACGATCCGGTAGCCGCGGCGCTGGGCGAGGAGGAGGAGCTCGACGTCGAAGCCGAACCCGTCGGTACGGACCTCGCGGAAGAGCTCGGCCGCGACCTCGCCGCGAAGGAGCTTGAACCCGCACTGCGTGTCCGTCACGTGCCACACACCGAGCGTCCGGACGATCAAGTTGAACACCGTGCCCACGAGCTGGCGGTGCGCTCGCATCTGGCGCGCCACCGATCGGTCGCGCAGGGCGCGCGACCCCACGGCGAGGTCGGCTCCCTGCTCGATGGCCTTCTCGAGCCGCCTGATCTCCGCGATGGGCGTGGCGCCGTCGGCGTCGGCCATGAGCCGGAGCGTCCCGCGCGCGGCCCGCATGCCCGCGCGCACCGCGTAGCCCTTGCCGTGGTTTTCGTCGAAGCGCTCGACCCGGATCGCCGGATGCGCACGCGCCAGGTCCCGGACCCGCGCGCTGGTGGCGTCCGTGCTCCCGTCGTCCACCACCACGACCTCATAGGATTCCCCGTGCCCGTCGAAGTAGGCGGCCACGCCCTCCAGGTACGGAGGGAGCCGGCGCTCCTCGTTGAACGCGGGGATCACCACCGACCAGCGGCACGGCTGAGAGGCCACGGCGCCCTACGACCAGGCGGGCGAGTCGGAGTGCGGCCGGCGCCGGGCGACCCCCGTCTTGTGGGCGGCGCGGGCGACTTCGCGGGCCACGGCGGGGGCCACCGTCTTGTTGAACACGCTCGGGATGATGTACTCCGGGCCCAGCTCGCCCTTCGTCACGCAGGAGGCGATGGCGTGGGCCGCGGCGATCTTCATCTCGTCGTTGACGGTGCGGGCCCGCGAGTCGAGGAGCCCCCGGAAGAAGCCCGGGAAGCAGAGGACATTGTTGATCTGGTTCGCGTAGTCCGAGCGGCCGGTCGCCATCACGCGCACATGGCGCTCGGCCTCCTCGGGCTGGATCTCGGGCGTCGGATTGGCCATGGCGAAGACGATGCGATCGCGCGCCATGCTCTTGACGTCCCGCACGCTGAGCGCGTGGGGCACGGACAGGCCGATGAACACGTTCGCGCCGCGGATCGCGTCAGCCATCACGCCCTTGACGTTGCCGGGATTGGTGCTGCCCGCGACCCAGGTCTTCATGAAGTCCATGCCGACCGTCCGCCCGCGGTGGATCGTGCCGTGCTCGTCGACGCCGATGATATTCCGCACGCCGAGCGCCTGCAGGATCTTGATCGTCGCCGTCCCCGCCGCGCCGACGCCGCACACCACCACCTTGAGCCGCCGGATGTCCCTCTTCACGATCTTGAGCGCGTTCAAGAGCGCCGCCGCCACGACCACGGACGTGCCGTGCTGGTCGTCGTGGAAGACCGGGATGTCGAGCTCCTTCCGGAGCCGCTCTTCCACCGAGAAGCAGCGCGGGGCCGAGATGTCCTCGAGGTTGATCCCGCCGAAGGCGGGCGCGATCAGCTTGACCGTCTCGACGATCTTGTCCGGATCCTTCGTGTCGAGGCAGATCGGAAAGGCGTCCACGCCCGCCAGCTCCTTGAAGAGCATGGCCTTGCCCTCCATGACGGGCATGGCCGCCTCCGGCCCGATATCACCCAGCCCGAGCACGGCGGTGCCGTCGGTCACGACGGCAACCGTATTCTGCTTGATCGTGAGGGTGAAGGCGCGCCGCGGATCATCCCGGATAGCGAGACAGACGCGGGCGACTCCCGGTGTATACGCCATCGACAGGTCGTCGCGCGTCCGGATCGGCACCTTGCTCTTGATCTCGATCTTGCCACCCAGGTGCATGAGAAACGTCCGGTCCGAGATATTGGCGACGCGCACACCCGTGATCGCCTTCAGGCCGTCCAGGATGTCGTGGCCGTGACGGCTGTCGCGCGCCTTCACGGTGATGTCCCGGATCACGCGCTGCCCGGTCATCTCCACCAGGTCGACGGCTCCGATGTCGCCTCCGGTCTTGCCGATCACCGAGGTGACACGGCCGAGCATGCCGGGGCGATTCCTGATCTCCAGGCGGACGGTGAAGCTGTAGGAAGCGCTCGGAGCGACAACCATCAGCGGGGAGGACCCAGCGGTGTCGAAAGACGGGCGACCAGCATGGCGCGGCGCTACCGACGGTACGGCCCAAGTCCTCCCGCTGTCAACACATTTCCCGGCCGACACTGATTCCCGGCCGAGCGGCGTTGACGGCACGCGGCGGCGCGTGATATCCCACCGAGGTGATGATGCGCTCCTGGGCAGCGGCGGCGGCCATCGGTCTCCTCGCTCTGCTCCCGGGAGCCTCCCCCGCCGGCGCCGACCTCCGTCGCTTCACGCCCGTCGCCGCGAAGAGCGAGGTGTCCTTCACCGCCTCGTTCCCGCTCGGCGACTTCACGGGGCGCACCCAGGACATCGCCGGCGAGTTCCGCGCCGACCCGGCCGACTTGCGCTCGGGCGTCACGGGCATGCTGCGGATCAAGGCCTACGCGGATCCGAACCGGCGACGAAGGGCGCGACCGGGAGATGTATCGCCTCCTCGCGGTGGACCGCCACCCGGAGATCCAGTTCACGATCGAGCGGATCGAAGCGTCGTTTCCGTCCACGACCGATCGCGCGGACGTCCTGCTCACCATCACCGGCCTGATGTCGATTCGGGGCGTGGAGCGAGCGATGGCATTCCCGGGCCGCGCACGCCTGCGGGACGACAAGCTCTGGGTCCGCGGCGAGGGCCCGCTCCGGATGAGCCACTTCGGGATGAAGCCGCCGTCGCGATTTTTTTTTGACGTCAAGGACACCCTCCTTGTTAGCTTCGATGTAACCCTTGCCCCGGACTAGCGCGGGAGCCGTCTCGAGACTTCCGGACTGAATAGCGCGGCCTCCGGATGCGTCTGGCACTAGGGCCGGGGGCAGCGGAACAATTGGCAGATCGTCGGCGTTTCAGTAATCGGGCGCAGGGAAAACGGATGAAACCCCCTGAAACGCTCGGCAGCTTGCCTGGCATCCAAACAAGCGAGGGTCCTGCCCAATGTCGGGTCAGGAGACCCCACGAAATGAACCCGATACGAAAGTGTGGCCGCGATGACATTCAGAGAAAGTGATCGCTCAACGAGCCCTGAAGTCAGCCAATTGAGCGTCTTTAGCGCAGGGCCAAAGCGGAAGGGTCGCCTGCCCGCGGGCCCCAGGGCCGAGCCCGACGAGCCCGTCCTGGAGCCGGTCGATCTCGAGGAAACCCCCGCGCTGTCCGAGGAGCTCTTGCAGGCCTCCGCCTCGCCCAGCGAGGACCCGGTCAGGCTCTATCTGAAGGAGATCGGGAAGGTTTCGCTCCTAAAGGCCCATGAAGAAGTAAGTATCGGCCAGCGAATCGAGGTGGGGCAGATCGCGCTTCGCCGGGCGCTCGGAGGCATCCCCCTCGCGACGGCCCGCCTGCTGGCCATGGTCGATCGGGTCCGGCACGAAGAGATCACGCTGGACGAGGTCATTCTTCTGCCGGAGGGCGGAGAGCCCGAGCCGGAAGAAGTCCGCCCCATGCTGGCCGCGTTCGCCCGGATCCGGCGGCTCGAGCGGGAGAACGAGCGTCTCGAGGCTGGTATCGCGGCGAAGAAGATCCGGAGCCGCGCGAGCCTGGCCAACTACCACAAGTGGATCGCGGAGAACCGCGCGGCCATCCAGGGACTTCTCGAGCGCCTCCCGCTTCGGCCCGCCCTGGTCGACCAGCTCGTCGGCGACATGCGTGCGCACGCCAAGCGCATGGGTGCCCTGCGCGCGGGCAAGGACCTTCAGGCGCTCGAGCGGGAAGCCGGGATGGCCCGAAAGCCCTTGCTCGGCGGTCCTTCGGGAGATCGAGCAGCACGACCGGGACGTGCGCATTGCCAAGCGCGAGCTCATGGAGGCCAATCTTCGTCTGGTCGTCTCCGTGGCCAAGCGCTACCTCGGCAGCGAGCTGTCGCTCCTCGATCTGGTCCAGGAGGGCAATATCGGCCTGATGAAGGCGGTGGACCGCTTCCAGTACCGCCGCGGCTTCAAGTTCTCCACGTATGCGACCTGGTGGATTCGGCAGGCCATCACGCGCGCGATCGCCGACCACTCGCGCACGATCCGGATTCCCGTGCACATGGTCGAGACGCTGAACCGGATCTCCCGGGTGAACCGGACCCTCGTCAACGAGATGGGCCGCGAGCCCACACCGGAGGAGCTGGCCAAGCGGACGGGCGTGCCCGCGCAGAAGGTGCGCCTCATCCTCGAGTCCTCCCGGAAGCCGCTGTCGCTCGAGACTCCCATCGGGGAGGACTCCCAGCTCGGTGACTTCCTCGAGGACAAGGGCGCGGGCTCGCCGAACGACAGCCTCATCACCCAGGACCTGACGACCCAGGTCGAGCGGGCGCTCTCCACGCTGTCGCCCAAGGAAAAGAAGATCCTGCGCCTGCGCTTCGGTATCGGTGAAGAGGGGGAGCACACCCTCGAGGAGGTCGGCCGGCGGTTCTCCGTGACGCGCGAGCGGATCCGCCAGATCGAGACCAAGGCCCTCCGCAAGCTCCGCCACCCGCTGCGGGGCCGCGCGCTCCGGGCCTTCGTCGAGAACTAGCCTCCCAGCCGGTCCGGGGTCACCCACCCCGGACCCGCGATCTCCGAGAGGTTCACGGAGAGCTTCAGGCGCGGGCCGCGCCTGGAGCTCTTCTACTTTCGGAGCGGCTCCCAGCGGAAGCCCCGGACCGCGATGACGACCGCGGCAATGCCCCAGACGAGCATCACGAGGAGCGCCTCCACTCTGACGCCCGAACCCTGCACGCGCGGGTCGAAGACCGTGAACACGGCCTCCTCGAAGTGCCGGATCGGGAAGACGCTGGCGATCCGGGCGAGCCAGGACCCGCCGTCGACCGGAAAGAACGTCCCCGAGATGAAGAGGATCGGGAACAGGAGCCCGTTGACGATCGCGGGGGACGCCGTGGCCACCGGAATCAGCGCGGTGATCGCGAGGCCGAGGCTGCAGAAGCAAAATGCGCCGACCACCAGGGTCAGGACGAACGCCCCGTACCGGCCGGGAAAGCTGACGCCGTAGAAGGCCACCCCCACCGCGGTCGTCAGCACGGTGAGGATCGCGCTCACCACGAGCGAGGAGCCGATATTGCCCGCCATGAAGACCCAGGGCGGCAGCGGCGTTCCCCGAATCCGCTTCAGCACGCCGCTGTCCCGCCGGAAGCAGAGGCCGATGGCGAGGTTCGAGTAGCAGGCGGAGATGACCCCGAACGCGACGATACCCGGGACATAGTACTGGTTGTAGCTGATGCCGCCGAGCGCGCGGAGCGTCGCGCCGTAGTTCAGCGAAGCGAAGATCACCAGGAGCAGGATCGGGAACAGAAAGGTGAACATCGCGCTCGACGGGCTTCGCCAGTAGAGCTTCTGCTCGTAGCGAATCTGGCAGCATGACGAGGGCGAGGGATCTCACCGGCTGACCAGCTCCAGGTACACGTCCTCGAGCGAGCGCCGGGTCACCGTCAACTGGCCGAGGGCGATGTCCCGCCCGAGGGCCCATGCGGTCAGCGCGTGCAGCGCGCCCGTGACATCGGCCGCCTCGATCAGGACGCGGCCGTCGTCCACGCGGGCGGCCAGCGGCAGCTCGGACATCGACACGCGGTCGGGGAGCGTGAAGCGGATCTGGGCGACGTCCGTGTCGCGGCCGCCGATCGAGTCCGGGGCGCCGAGCGCGACGAGGCGTCCCCCCGAGATCACCGCGACCCGGTCCGCCAGGTACTGCGCCTCCTCCATGTAGTGGGTGGTGAGGAAGATCGTCTTGCCGAGCTTGCAGAGGCGCTTGACGAGGTCCCAGGCATGGCGTCGAGCCTGGGGGTCGAAGCCGGTCGTGGGCTCGTCGAGGAAGAGCAGCTCCGGATCGCCGACGAGCGCCAGCGCGAGGTCGAGGCGCCGCCGCTGGCCGCCCGAGAGCGTGCGGATACGCGCCGTCGCCTTGTCCGCGAGATCGACCAGCGCGATCATCTCGTCGACCGGGCGCGGACTGGGATAGTAGCCCGCCTGGCGCTCCAGGACCTCGCGCGGCGTCAGGAGCTCCTCGATGCCGCACTCCTGCAGCACGATCCCCATCCGCTCGCGCAGCCGCACGCCGCCGCGCTCCGGGTCCATCCCCAGGACCGACACCGACCCGCCATCGCGCGGGCGGTACCCTTCGAGGATCTCCACGGTCGTGGTCTTGCCCGCGCCGTTCGGCCCCAGGAGCGCGAACACCTCGCCGGGGGCGACCTCGAAGCTCACGCCCTTGACCGCCTCCAGAGGTCCGTAGGACTTCCGGAGATCGGACACCGCGATGGCCGCCACGCGCGGTCCGTTCACGCCCTGAGGTGGCTTGGGACCGCTTGCACCGATCAGGTCGCTACCCCTTCACCACCGAGGTGCGATAGGTGTTGATCCCGGTGTCCGGCGGGGACCCGCTGATGAGGGTGATCATGGTGGCGGCCTCGCTCCGGTGATGGGTCGCGTGATTGACCACGTGTTGCAGGAGCGCCCCGAGCGCCACGCCGAACTGGGCGCCTTCCGTGTTCTTGTAGCTCACCACGCGCGAGAGCCCGGCCTCGTCGAGCCCATCCACGAAGGCCCGCTGCTCGGATTCGAGCGCGTCCCATTTCGCCCGGAGGTCGGCCATGCTCGAGAAATCCGCATCGCCGGGAATCCGGCTCGGCGAGGTGCCACGCCAGCGCGTCAGCCAGATGGTGTCGGCCCCGTAGATGTGGGCGAACATCCCCTTGAGCGTGGGAACGCTCCACTGCTTGCCCATGTCCCGCCCGAGCGCCGCATCGCCCAGCCCGACCGCCACGTCGAAGAGGCGCCGATTGGCCCAGTGGTGATAGCCGTAGAGGTCCCGGATGAGCTCCGTGCTCATGGCTTCTCCTCCTATTCCAGGACCGCGACGGTGTCACCCTCCTGAACCGTCTGGCCCTCGGCGACCGTGATCTCCTTGACCCGCCCCGACCGCGGCGCTTCCACGGGGATCTCCATCTTCATGGACTCGAGCACGATGATCGGGTCTCCGGCCGTCACCGCGTCGCCCGGCTTGCTGGTGATCTGAAAGACCACGCCCGTGATGTGGGCCTTCACGTCCTCAGGCATTGAACACTCCTTGTCGAAATTCTCGCCCGCCAAACCGAGCGGTACTGTAGCACGCGAGCCCGGCCCGCGCCCGCTGAGCGTCGCCGCCTCACTGCGCGAGCGCTCGCGACGACGCTCAGACAGGCGTCCGAGAGGCTCGTCGAGGCGCCGCCTCGCAGCTGGACCCGTCATCGCTCGAGCGCTGAGCAGCCGTCAGCTCGTTCGAGCGCCGGCTTCGCCGGCGCAACCGATTCGGGGAGGCTCGAGGGGGCCGTCGAGGCCCCCTTCGATGATCTAGCGGAAGGCGCCCTGGTCCACCATCTGCGTGTGGACGGTCCCCGCCCTGAACGCGTCGCTCGCGAGGACGCGCCGGTGGAACGGGATCACGGTCTTCACCCCCTCGACGACGAAGCCGTCGAGGGCGCCCTCGAGCCGGGCGATGGCCTGAGCCCGCGTCGCCCCCGTTGCCACCAGCTTGGCGAGGAGCGGGTCGTAGTGAACCGACACCTCGACGCCTTCGGCGACGCCGCACTCGAGGCGGATCCCCGGGCCCTCGGGCAACGCGAGGCGCGTGATCCGCCCGGGCGAGGGCAGGAAATTCTTGGCGGGATCCTCCGCGTAGATGCGGCACTCGATGCTCGCGCCCCGTTGGACGATCTCGTGCTGCGCCCATGGCAGGGGTTCCCCCGAGGCCACCCGAAGCTGGGCCTGGACGAGATCGACGCCCGTCACTTCCTCCGTGACCGGGTGCTCGACCTGCAGCCGGGTGTTCATCTCGAGAAAGTAGAACTCCTCGCCCTGGACGATGAATTCCATCGTCCCCGCATTGACGTAGCCGACGGCGCGCGCGCCGCTCACCGCCGCCGCCGTGAGGCGCTCTTTGAGCGCGGCGGACAGCCCGGGGGCCGGCGTCTCCTCGATCAGCTTCTGGTGGCGCCGCTGGATCGAGCACTCGCGCTCGTGCAGGTGCACGACGCCGCCGTGCCGATCCCCCATGACCTGCACCTCGATGTGGCGCGGGGCCTCGAGGAAGCGCTCGACGAAGAGCGCCGCGCTCCCGAAGGCCGCCTGGCTCCGGCGCTGGGCGGTCGCGAACGCCGCCGCGAGGGCCGACTCGTCGGCCACCCGCGCCATGCCGATGCCACCGCCGCCCGCCGCCGCCTTCAGGAACACCGGGTAGCCGACGCGGGCGGCCGCCTCGCGCGCCGCATCCACCGTCTCGACCACCCCCTCGCTGCCCGGCACCACCGGCACGCCGGCCGCCGCCATGAGCCGGCGCGCGCCGACCTTGTCGCCCATGTCGCGGATCACCGGCCACGACGGCCCGATCCAGACGAGTCCCGCCTCCTCGCACGCGCGAGCGAAGCGCCAGTTCTCGGACAGGAACCCATAGCCCGGGTGCACGGCCTCCGCGCCCGAGGCGCGGGCTGCCTCGAGGAGCCGGCCCATGTCGAGATAGCTCTCCCGCGCCGGGGCCGGCCCGATGGCCACCGCTTCATCCGCGTCGCGGACGTGCGGCCAGTCTCGGTCCGCCTCGGAGTACACGGCGATGGCGTGGACGCCGAGCCCGCGGCACGCGCGGATCACCCGGCGGGCGATCTCCCCCCGGTTGGCGATCAGGACACGGCTGAGCACTGCGGTCAGGCGGGCGGAAGCAGGTCGAGGCCGACCGCGTCGACGGCTTCCGCGCGCCAGCCGTCTGCCGTCGGCGCCCAGCGCGTGAGGAGGGTCACGGCGCCGCTCAGGCCGGCAGCGCGCACGCCCTCGAGCCGGATCTTGACCGCGCGCTTGTCGCCGATCTTGGCGAAGGCGACCACGCGGTGGGTCTCCGGCCCGAGGCCGGCGAGACGCGCCGCCGGCGAGCCCGCGGCGAGGAGCTCGGACGCGAGCCAGCGCCCCAGTCCCGCCGCGTCGCGGGCGACCAGCGCGGCCCCGAAGCCCGCGAGAGCCCCCTCGAGCGCCTCGGGAATCGGCCAGTGGGTCGGCGACTGCTCGAGGCGGATGAACTGGCTGCGGGTCGTCGTTGAGCGCCGGGGTGGACGGCGGGCCGTCGAGCTGGGCTGGCGCGGGCAAGCCGGCACCGGTGACGCCGCCGGCCGCGCCGAGGAGCTCCTCGAGCTGCGCCCGCCATGCTTCGCCGCGCTCCGCGAGCCCCGGCGCCGCCGAGAGGTGGCGCAAGATCGTCGATCCCGCCGCGACGTGGCGGCGCTCCTCCTCGATGAGCCGGACCAGGATCCGCTCGGTGGGCGGCTCGTACACGCTGTTGATCCGGCGGAGGTGGTCCTCGTAGCTGGCGATCAAGTGGGGCTTGAGCACGCGGTACACGCCCACCAATCGCTCGACGCTCTGATCGGGCCGCTCCGGCTCCTCGATGGCGTTCATGAACGCGACGAAGGCGGCATTCGGCGGCTCCGACATCTGGGCCTGCGCGCGCAGCTCGGGCAGCCGCTTGCCGAGGACATCGGCGTGCTGGGCATTGTCCCAGACGTGCCGGCCGAGCAGGAGCTTCGCCGACAGCTCGGGCGTGAGCGCGATCCAGCCGCCGAGGATGCGCATCATCCGCTCGACGGCGTAGCGGTAGTTGCGAATGAGCCGCGCGGATTCGTCGGCGGACGAAAAGCCCTGGAGGGGGTGCGGGCCGCCGGCATCACCGTCGGGCCGCGTGGACGCGCCGACGGGGGCGGACATCAGTAGACCGGCGAGCGCTGCGTCGTCTTGATCAGCCGCTCGATCTCCTCGTCCGTGAACCCGCCCAGCTCCCGGGCCTCGCGGGCGATGGAGATGGGCACCGCGTCGTGGGCCCCGTCCTGCCGGGCGCCGCCCAGGTTGAAGCGCTCGTCGATGGTCTCCTGAAACTCGATCGCACGGCGCCGCCGCTCCGGATCGCCCTCGGTCAGCTTGGTGAGCCACTTCGAGCCCATGCGCACGTGGGTGATCTCGTCGGCGAGCACGAAGTCCACCGCGCGCTCGAGGATGGGATCGCCCATCTTTCGCGCGATGTGGACGAGCTGGTTGAACACGTCGCAGGCCAGGCCCTCGAGGCCGCGGTTCACGCCGGCCACACGGGCCGCCGCGTCCTCGGCGCAGGCGCACCGCCACAGGATGGTCGTCTCCGGGAACTCGCCGATATACCCGTCGAGGTGCTCGAGCAGGCGGATGTAGATGTCGACGTGGCGCGACTCGTCCCAGACCTGGCGCGCCATGTCCATGGTGAACTCCCACGGGGCGTCGGGGAAATCGTAGACGGTGCGCCCGGCGCCTTCCATGGCCTGCAGCTCGCCGACCATGATGCCGTGCACCCGCTCCTTGATGGATTCCCGACTGAAGAGGCCGGGGAACGGCGGAAGCCCCTGCTCGACCTTGACCTGGGCCACCTCCCGCGCCCGCATGCGGACGAAGCGGTCCTCGCGAGCCAGCTTGTCGTAGGCGATTGGACGATCCATGGGTGCCCCTCGGACGGACTGAATGAACGGCTGTTCAGTGATCTTAGCCGAACCCGTTCACCAAGGCAATTCGCTGAGGCAATTCCGCTCAGAGGCCGCCGGTGACGACCAGCGTCTGCCCGCTCACGTAGTCGCTGTCCGGGCTGCAGAAGAGGTAGATGGCCCCGGCCGCCTCCGCGGGCGTCCCGCCGCGCCCGAGCGGAATCATCTGGCTCATCGCGGCGATCCGAGAGCCCTGGACGCCGACCCGCACCTTGCGGCCTTCGACCTCGATGGTGCCGGCCTCGCCCTCGGCCAGGGGCTGCGTGAGCCGGGTCTGGATATAGCCGAAGGCGACGCAGTTGACCGTGACGTCGTAGCGCCCCCATTCCTTGGCGAGGGTCTTGGTCACCCCGACCATGGCGGCCTTGCCCGCCGAGTAGTTCACCTGCCCGGCATTGCCGTTCACCCCCGAGGTCGAGGAGATGTTCACGACCTTGCGCACGATCCGCTTGCCCTGCTTGCGCTCGTCCTCGACGGCGGGCCGGAGGTAGTTGGCGAAGGCGCGCAGGATGCGGAAGGGCGCCGTGACGTGGACGTCGATGATGGCGTACCACTGCTCGTCGGTCATCCGCTGGATGACGTTGTCCCACGTGTAGCCGGCATTGTTGACCACGACGTGGATGCCGCCGAAGCGCTTGACCGCGGTGTCCACGATGCGCTCGCCGAAATCCGCCGCGGTGACATTGCCGTTGCAGGCCACCGCCCGGCCGCCGAGCTGCTCGACGAGCGCGACGGTCTCCTGCGCGGGCTCGTCGTCGAGGTCATTGACGACGACGCTCGCGCCGTCGCGGACGAGGCGCAACGCCACCTCGCGCCCGATGCCCCGACCCGATCCGGTGACGATGGCGACCTTGCCGTCGAGCTGCCCCATGCTGAGCCTCCGTTGAGTGTCGAGAGTGCGCGCGTTCCGCCGCAGGCTACGCGATGACCGCGCCCGGCGTCAAGGACGCCACCGGCACGCCAGCGCTTGACAAGGGGTGAACGGAGATGCTTACGTTCGTCACCATGCATCTCGGGTTCTCCGCCGAGGAAACCGCCTTCGCCGAGGAGGTGCGCGCGTTCTTGCGCCGCCATCCTCCCGACACCTTCCCCCCCGACGGCATGGACGCGGGCTATGGCTCGGGCGCCGTCTCGCGCGCATTTCTTCTGGCGCTCGGCGCCGAGGGCTACCTGCGCATGGCGTGGCCCCGCCGCTTCGGCGGCGAGGAGCGCCCGATGGTGCTGAAGCTGATCCTCCTCGAGGAGCTGGCATTGGCGGGCGCGCCCTTCGGGCCGCTCAGCGGCGCCGACCAGACGGCGGAGGTCATCATCCGCGACGGGACGCCGTATCTGCAATCCGAGGTGCTGCCTCGGATCGGGCGCGGTGAAGTGACCTTCTGGCAGGGCTTCAGCGAGCCCGGCGCGGGCTCGGATCTCCTGTCGCTCACCACCGAGGCGCGGCGCGACGGCGACGAGTACGTCATCCGCGGCCACAAGATCTGGAGCAGTCACGCCGGCGTCGCGGACTACGGCCTCGTGCTGGCGCGGACCAGCCGCGAGGCGCGCCGCAGCCGCGGCCTCACCATGCTCGTCGTCGCCAATGACACGCCGGGCATGGACATCCGGCCGATCCGGAGCCTGACCGGCGAGGTGTATCACTACGAGGTCTTCCTCGACGACGTGCGCGTGCCCGCCGACCGCATGCTCGGGCGCGAGGGCGAGGGCTTTCAGGCGCTCCTCGCCGGGCTCGACACCGACCGCTTCTGGGGCCGCTTCTACAAGGCCCCCGCGCTCAAGCGCCTCCTGCGCCAGCTCGTGGAATACGCCAATGCCACGACGCGGGGCGGAGCCCTGCTCGCGCGCGATGCCGCCGTGCGCCGCGGCCTCGCCGCCCTCGCCGCCGAGATCGAGGCGCTCAGGCTCCTCTTCTACCGCGTGGGCGCCATGATCGAGACGCGTGAGACCGTTCGCCACGAATCCGCCCTCGCCAAGGTGATGGCCGACGAGCTGGGCCAGAAGCTCACGGCCTTCGCCATGGATCTGCTCGGCCCCTTCGCTCCCCTCACCGAGGCCTCGCGCTGGGCGCCGCTCCGGGGGATCGTCCAGCACGCCTACTTGACGAGCCTCGGCCACACCATCGCCGGCGGCACCTCCGAGATCCTGCGCACCACCGTGGCCACGCGGGGCCTCGGCCTGCCGAGCGAGCGCTGACGGCGGGCGCCGAGCGATGGACTTCCGCCCGACCGACGGCCAGCGACTCTTGCAAACCGCGGCCCGCGACTTCCTCGCCCGCCACTGCCCGCTCGAGGCGCCGCCCGGAGGCGAGCCGCTGCACCAGGACCGCGGCGCGCTGTGGTCGAAGCTCGGCGAGCTCGGCTGGACGGGGCTGCTCGTCCCTGGCGACCTCGGCGGCAGCGACGGGACCATCCTCGACGTCGTGCTCCTGGCCGAGGAGATGGGGCGCGCCGGCCTCGCCAGCCCGTACGTCGCGAGCGCGGTGGTCGCCACGTCCCTCTTGCTCGGCTCGGGAACGGCCGCCCGGAAGCGCGCCGTCGCCGACATGGCGCTCGGGCGCCGGATCTGCGCGCTCGCGGTGCTCGAAGACAGCGGCGAGCTCGAGCCCGGCGCGATGGCACTGCGCGGGGAGATCGGCGGCGCGCTCGACGGCAAGAAGCTCCTCGTCGCCGACGCGGATCTCGCCGACGATCTGATCGTCGCCGCGCGCGGGTCGGCGGGGGTGACGCTCTTCCACGTCGAGCGGACCCGTCCCGGCATCGCGCTGGTCCCCATGCCCTCGATGGCGGGCGAGCGCCCCTTCGAGGTCACGTTCACCGGCGTCTCGCTCTCGGCCCGGGACGTGCTCGGCGAGGAGGGCGGCGGCTGGGACGCGCTCGGCCCCGCCCTGCGGCTGGGCGCACTCGCGAAGAGCGCCGAGATGGTCGGCGCCGCCCAGCGCATCCTCGACCTGGCGGTGGAGCACGCGAAGACGCGCGTGCAGTCCGGCCGGCCCATCGGCGCATTCCAGGCCATCCAGCACGCGTGCGCCGACCTCGCGCGCGGGGTCGAGAGCGCGCGTCCCCTCGTCCTGCACGCCGCGTGGAAGGCGCAGGAAGGCCTTCCCTGCGAGACGGACATCGCCCTGGCGAAGAGCTATGCCGGCGAGGCCTGCCTCGCCGTCGCGCGCAAGGCGCATCAGGTCTTCGGCGCCATCGGCTATTGCGACGAGCATCCGCTCCACCGCCTGCACAAGCAGATCATCGCGGCGCGCCTGGCCTACGGCGACACCGCTCACCACGCCGAGACGATCGCCCGCTCTATCGGGCTCGCAGGCGGCTGAAAAAGGCCCATCTGCGGCGTTACGGCGCCCTCGGCAGCCGGCTCAACGCGGCTCGCTCACGCTCGCCGGACTTCCGTATCCGCTCGCCTGGCCTTCGGCTGCGGCTCGCCCATCCTGAGTACGCCTCGCGCGGCTCTCGGGCGGCGCCTCGCATCTGGACCTTTTTGAGCCGCCTGCGGGTCAAGCCGCCGTGGCGGTATTGCAGGAAGATGCGGTCGCGATGGCGCTGGGGGACCGGATAGACCCCATAGGCCGTGGCGGTGACGGCGGCGGCGAGCGCGCTCGCCTCGTCGTCGAAGAACCGCTTGATGGCCCGGAGATCGTCCTGGACCTCCGCGCGGCGCGCCCGGGCGCCCGCATGCTCGAGCAGGCGAAGCGCGAGCTGCTCGATCGCCTCGCGCGAGGCGCCGCGGAGCACGCGGGCACCACAGCTCCGACCATCCTTCGGGCAGCCGGCGCAGGCCGAAGACGTGGGAGTGAGGCGCCGTCACCAGCCGATCGCACCGGTTGCGCGGGACGGGGTGGCCGATCAGGCCCAGGAGCCGCCTCAGCGCGAAGAACGCCTCGCGGGTCACGGCCCGAGACCGGAACGCCCCGTGCAACGCGAACGCCGCGAACCGGTCGGGCGAGGTCGTGAGGCAGAAGTAGGTCTCCCGCTCGCCGGCGAGGATGCCGACGTACGGATACAGAAACGGGAACGCGCCGTCGACGTTCTCGCGCGGCCGGAGGGCCTGGATGAGGCGCAGCTCGCGGAGCGACGCCTCCCGCTCCGAGGCACACACGTCCCAGACGAGGCTCGCCGCGGCCTTGACCAGCGCCCGGCGCTTCGCCGACGCCCGGACGCGCCGCGTGGTCCGGTACTGGGCGAGCCGCCGGCGCAGATCGCGCGCCTTGCCCACGTAGAGGAGGGTCCCCGCCGCGTCGTAGAAGCGGTACACACCGGGTGCTGCGGGAACGCCGGCGAGAAAGCGCGGCCCGAACTTGCGGTCGAACGCCTTCAGCGCCCGCCCGCGATCACGGGGACGAGACGGCGCCCCCTCAGCGCCTCTGGCGGTAGCGACGAGGTGCCGCAGCGCCATCCGGATCATGGCGACGAGACTAGCACGCCCTGTGCTACTCTCCCGCCATGCCAGATCTGCTTGCCGGCTTGTCGCAGAGCGTCGCCGCGCACCTGATGGCGCGACGGGAAACCGTCGCCGTCTCCGAGTCCTCGACGGGCGGCCTCATCTCGGCCTGCCTCCTCGCCATCCCCGGCGCCTCCGCCTACTTCCTCGGCGGCGGCGTGATCTACACGCAGGCGTCGCGGCGCGCGCTCCTCGGCGTCCCCGACGACGCCGTGCGCGGCATCCGGTCGAGCAGCGAGCCCTATGCGCTCCTCAAGGCGCGGACGATTCGCGAGCGCCTGGGGACGACCTGGGGCCTCTCCGAGACCGGCGCCGCCGGCCCCACCGGCAACCGATACGGTGACGCCGCCGGTCATTCCTGCGTCGCGGTCACCGGTCCGATCGAGCGCGCCCTCACCGTCGAGACCGCCCGCGCCGACCGCGAGGCCAATATGTGGGCCTTCACCCGCGCGGCGCTCGATCTGCTCGAGGCCTGCATCAAAGAGGCCGAGGCGCAAGCGCAGCGGTAGCGCCAAGCCGGTCCGTCCCCGGAACCCGCAGCCGCGGACGCCCGGTCCGGGCCAGCGCGCTCCGCCCCCTCCGTGCTATCCTCGGCCGCGTGACGGATCTCGCCACCGCCCGCCGCCTCGTCGACGCCGCCTCGCGCATCGTCGTCCTCACCGGCGCCGGCATCTCCACCGAATCCGGCATTCCGGACTTTCGGGGGCCGCAGGGCCTCTGGACGCGCGATCCCAAGGCCGAGAAGATGGCGACGCTCCAGCACTACGTCGCGGATCCCGACGTGCGGCGGCTCGCCTGGCAGAGCCGTCTCGAGTCACCCGCGTGGACGGCCGAGCCCAATGCCGGCCACCGGGCGCTCGTCCACCTCGAGCGGCGGGGCAAGCTCCACACCCTCATCACGCAGAACGTGGACGGCCTCCACCAGAAGGCGGGCTCCGACCCGGGCCGCGTCGTCGAGATCCACGGCACCATGCGCGAGGTGACGTGCCTCGCGTGCGGGGAGCGGGCGCCCATGGAGCGCGCGCTCGCGCGGGTGCGCGCGGGCGAGGCCGATCCCGCGTGCCGGAGCTGCGGCGGCATCCTGAAGTCCGCCACGATCTCCTTCGGCCAGGGCCTGGTCCGCGAAGATCTCGAGCGCGCGCAGGCCGCCGCCGAGGTCGCCGATCTGCTCCTCGCCGTGGGCTCGACGCTCAGCGTCTATCCCATCGCGGGCGTGGTGCCGGCGGCGAAAGCGGCGGGCGCGCGCATCATCGTCGTCAATGGCGACCCCACGGCGATGGACCACCTCGCGGATGTCGTGCTGAACGGCCGCATCGGAGAGATCCTGCCGCCGCTGGTCGCGGCAGACTGAGGCGGGCCGCCATGGGCAATACGTTCGGCCACCTGTTCCGCGTGACGACCTGGGGCGAATCCCATGGGCCGGCCATCGGCGCGGTGATCGACGGCTGTCCGCCGCTCCTGCCCCTGTCCGAGGCGGATATCCAGCCCGACCTCGACCGGCGCGCGCCCGGCCAGAGCGCCCTCGTCACCCAGCGCAAGGAGTCCGACACCGTCCGCATCCTGAGCGGGGTCTTCGAGGGCAAGACCCTGGGGACGCCCGTGAGCCTCGCCATCCACAACGAGGACATGCGGCCCGGCGACTACCGCGAGGTCCAGCAGAAGTACCGGCCGAGCCATGCCGACTACACGTACGAGGCCAAGTACGGGTTCCGCGACTGGCGGGGCGGCGGCCGCACGAGCGCGCGCGAGACGGCGGGCCGCGTCGCCGCCGGCGCCGTCGCGCGCAAGCTCCTGGCCCTGCGCCATGGGGTCGAGATCGTCGCCTGGGTCGCCAAGGTCGGCGCCATCCTCGTCGAGTGCGACGTCGATGCCGTGACCCGCGCCCAGGTCGACGCCACGCCCATCCGCTGCCCCGAGCCGGACACGGCCGCGCGGATGATCGCCGCGGTGGAGGCGGCCCGCAAGGACGGCAACTCCCTCGGCGGCGTCGTGACGTGCGCCGTGCGCGGCTGCCCGCCGGGCTGGGGCGAGCCCGTCTTCGACCGTCTCGAGGCCGACCTCGCCAAGGCCATGCTGAGCCTGCCCGCGAGCAAGGGCTTCGAGGTCGGCTCGGGCTTCGCGGGCACCGAGCTGACCGGACGCGAGCACAACGACGAGTTCTACATGGACGGCGATCGCGTGCGCACGAAGAGCAATCGCAGCGGCGGCGTCCAGGGCGGGATCACCAATGGCGAGACCGTGTACTTCCGGGTCGCGTTCAAGCCCACCGCCACCATCATGAGCGAGCAGCACACCGTGAGCGTGGATCGCGAGGACACGACGATCACGGGCCGAGGACGCCACGACCCGTGCGTGCTGCCCCGGGCGGTGCCCATGGTGGAGGCGATGGCGGCGCTGGTGATGGCCGACCACGCCCTCCGCCACCACGCCATCAGCGGAAAGTAAGGCCCGGGCGGCCGCCGCCCACTTCCCTCCGGAGGTCACGACATGGCCGTGAGCCGATTCGAGATCGATGCTGCGTCGCCCACTCGCGGGCGGCGCGTCCTTCACATCACCGGCCGGCACGTCACCGGCCGGAGAGGTCGGGCCCTACGAAGAGCTGAAGGGGCGCCTGCACTTCGCCATCGACCCGACTCACCCCGCCAATCGCCGCATCACCGACGTGGAGCTGGCCCCTTGCAACTCCGCCGGCCGCGTCGAGTGGAGCGCGGACGTCTCCATCCTGCTGCCGCTCGATCGCGCGAAGTGCAGCGGGCGCGTCATGCTCGACGTCGTCAACCGCGGCAATACGGTCGCCGTGCCGAATTTCAACCGCGCCACGCGTCCCCTGTTCGGCGCGGGCTCGGATCCGAACCCGCCGATCGACGTGGGCGACGGCTTCCTGATGAAGCGCGGCTTCGTCGTGATCTCGTGCGGCTGGCAGGGCGACGTCCCGGAGATTCCGGGCCTCTTCCGGATGCGCCCGCCCGAGGCCCGGAATGCGCAGGACCAGCCCCTCCGCGGACGCGTCCACTCGCAGCTTCAGTCCTCGGCGCCCGTCCCGGAGTTCCTGCTCTCGGATCGCGGCCACATTCCCTACCCCGCCGCCGACCTCGAGGAGACCGGCGCCGTCTTGACGGTTCGGGACATGGCCGACGGACCGGAGACCTTGATTGCACGCGCGAGCTGGCGCTTCGCCCGCGTCGAGGGCGGACGCGTCGTCCCCGACGCGACGCGCATCCACCTCGACGGCGGCTTCGAGAAGGGCCGCCTGTACCAGATCACGTACACCGCGGTGGGCGCGCCGGTGCTCGGCCTCTCCATGGCCGCGCTGCGCGACAGCGTGTCCTGGCTCAAGCACGGCGACGCGGCCTCGGGCCATCCGGCGCCGGGGCGCCTGCGCTGGGCCTATGCCTATGGGCGCTCGCAGACCGGGCGCCTGCTGCGCACGCTCGCCTACGAGGATCTGAATCTCGACGAGGACGGGCGCGAGGCCATCGACGGGATCATCGCCAATGTGGCGGGCGGGATGCGGGGCGAGTTCAACCAGCGCTTCGGGCAGAACTCGAAGGACCGGAACCACATGATGGCGCACCTCTTCCCGTTCACCGACCAACCCCGGAGCGATCCGGACACCGGCGTGAAGGACGCGCTCCATGCGCGGCTCGACGCGCGCGGAAGCCGGCTCCGCGCCTTCTACACCAATACCTCGGCGGAGTATCACCGGGGCGACGCCTCGCTCATCCACACGGACCCCGACGGCGGGCAGGACGCCGCGCACGGCCCCAACGTCCGCGTCTATCACTTCGCGGGCACCGAGCACGGGCTCGGCATCTGGCCGCCCACCGACACCCAGCTCGCCGCCGCGGATGCGACGGGCACGGTCGAGCGCTCCCAGCACCTGCGCGGCGTGGTGGACTATGCGCCGCTCCTGCGGGCCTGCCTCGTGCACCTCGACCGCTGGGTGGTCGACGGCGTCGAGCCGCCGCCGAGCCGACATCCCCGTATCGACGACGGCACCGCGGTCCCGCCGGAGGCGCTGGTACCGGTCTTCAGACGCATGCCCGAGGCGCGCTACCCGGCGCACCATGCGAAGCCGCGGCGCCTCGACTGGACGAGCATGCCGCCGCGGCCGGGCCGCGCGTTCGGCTCGCTCGTCTCCGATGTCGACGCCGACGGCAACGAGGTGGGCGGCATCGTCCTGCCCGAGCTCGCGGTGCCGCTCGCCACGCATACCGGCTGGAACCTCCGGCATCCGGACGTCGGCGGCGCCGAGCAGTTGCTGGTGTTCGCGGGCGCCACGCTGCCGTTTCACCGCACCCGCGCCGAGCGCGAGGCAGCGGGCGACCCGCGCCCGTCCATCGAGGAGCGGTACGCCTCTCGCGCCGACTATCTCGAGCGCGTGCGCGGGGCGGCCCGCGCGCTCGCCCAGGCCGGTTACCTGCTCGAAGAGGACGTCGAGCTGTCCGTCGCGGCCGGCGGACGGCTCTGGGATCAGTTTGCCGCCGCCGGCGGATAGCTTCGCCGGCCAGTCTGCTACGGCGGCTGGACCTCGAGCGCCCGCCAGAGGTACCAGCTCGCGACGCTGCGGTACGGGCGCCAGGTGGCGGCGATGCGCTCCATCTGCGCGGGCTTGGGCAGGCGGCGCAGCCCGTAGGCGAGGCGCATCCCCTTCTGGATGCCGAGGTCCAGCACGGGGAGCACGTCGAGCCGGCCGAGGCGGAACATCAGAAACATCTGCGCCGTCCAGACGCCCACGCCGCGCACGGCGGTGAGCGCCTCGATCACGGCCTCGTCCGGCAATGCCTCGAGCGCTTCCAGGGGCAACCGTCCCGCGGCCGCACGCCGCGCGAGGTCCTTGAGGTAGCCGAGCTTCTGGCGCGAGAGGCCGGCGCGCCGGAGGCGGGCGGCGGGCGTCGCGGCCAGCTCCGCCGGGGTGGGCGCTCGGCCGCCATAGAGGGCATGCACGCGCGCGTGGATGGTCGCGGCCGCCTTCCCGGAAAGCTGCTGGTAGACGATGGCCCGCGTGATGTGGTCGAAGTGCGCGCCGTCGGACCGAAGGCGGAACCCGCAGGCGCCGACCTCGGTGATCAGCCTCCCCATGATCGGGTCCACGCGCTTGAGATGGCGGACCGCACGCCGCGTCGCGCCGGGATGCGCGAGGGTGATCGGCGCCGGGGTCCTGCTCACCTTGTTCGCCATGGTACCCGAGCCTCCCACATCGCGACGCATTCTTCCACGACAGTGATCTGCGTGGTCGGCGGCGCGCTGGCGCTACGCGTGCGCCTGGCCGCCCCGCCTGCCCCGCTCGGCCTCTCGCGGCGCCGCCAGGCGCCACGCGATGGCGAGCGCGGCCAGCGGGGAGAGCAGGAAGGTGCCGAAGAGCCACGCGGCCGCGAGAGCAGCCACCGGTCGCGAATCGCCACCCGACAGCCCCGCCGCGTTCGCGATGATGCCGGAGAGCGCGGCGCCCATCGAGACGGCGAAGGCCTGAGTCGTGGGGATGAGGGAGGCCGTCATCGCCTCCTCCCCCTGGCGCGCCGAGCCGAGGACGATCGATCCCACGTGCGCCCAGCAGGTGCCGATCCCGCCCCCCACGAGCGCCACCGACACGGCGATCGCCGCCACCGGCCCGCTCGCGATCGTCGCGAACAGCCCGACGAACCCCGCGGCCATCATTAGGGGGCCCAGGACGAGCGCGCCGCGGGCTCGGCTCCCCGCCAGCCGCGCGCTCAGCAGGGCGGCCGCCGTCCAGGCCAGCGACTGCCCGGCGTAGAAGTACCCGGCGGCGGCCGCGGGGATCCCGTGGAGGATCTGAAGGAACAAGGCGAGGTACACGCTGCCGGGCGTGGTCGACATCGCGACGAAGAAGATCATCCAGAACCCCTTCCCGACGGCTCGCCGGAGAGAGAGCATGTCCGCCGGGAAGAGCCGCTCGGGCGACGCGCCGTCGAGGCGCAGCATGAGCGCGAAGGCGATCACCGCCGCCGCCAGCAGCGCCGCGCGCGCCGGCGCCGAGCCGACGTTGGCCACCGACGCCACGCAGAGCACGCCCGCGCACATGACGCAGAGCCGGCCGAGCGGGGCGCGGGACCCTCGCTCCGCCGGCATCCCGGCTCGGGGCCCGGTGCGCGGAAGGATGCGCCACGTCATCGCCGCCGCGACGACGATGAGGGGCACCATCGCCCAGAACGCACCGCGCCAGACGCCGAGCCCGGCGAAGACGCCCCCGACCGCCGGGCCAGACAGGGCGGCGAGGCCCCACGCGCCCGAGATCGTCGCCAGCATCCGAGGCCACAGGAGCTCCGGGAACACCTCGCGCACGACCCCGTGCACGGCGGCGGTCATCATGCCGCCGCCCAACCCCTGCAGACCGCGGCCGCCGACGAGGATCGGCATGCTGGGCGCGAGCGCGCACACGCTGGTGCCGGCGACGAGGACGGCGGCGGCGGTGAGCAGGGTGGCGTCGCGTCCCCGTCCGGCGCACCACCACGGAGCTGCCCGCGCTGCCGAGGATGGCGGTGACGGCGTAGGCGGTCGACGTCCACGCATAGAAAGCGAGGCCGCCGATGTCCGCCACGACCGACGGAAGCACCGTGGCCGTGACGAAAAACCCGAACGCCGAGGACACCGTGCAGAGGACGACGGCGATGGCGGGCTTCGCGTGCGCGTGCTCGAGCAGCGGGCCCCACGCGACAGGCGCCGGGCCTCCGGCGGCGGAGGCGAGCCCTCGCTCTTCCCGCTCGCTCACCGGTCGAAGGTAGGCGGCGGCGAGGCGGCAGTCAAGCGGCGCGGGTCGCCGCCGTCCCGCCTCAGCCGATCAGCTCGTGCTCCTCGGTGATGAGCACCAGGCGGTCGCTGTGGCTCTCCCTCGAGTGTTCGAGCGCTGTCCGCCCGACCTCTGACGACCACGCGGCGTCGAGGGCGGCGCGGCTGTCAAACCACAGCTCGGCGATTCCGTCCCACGGCTCCCGGCCCTCGTGGCTCGTGGACCCGGTGACCAGGCACACGCGGTACTTCCGGAGCCCCGGCAACACCTTCACGTAGGGGACGTGCTCGTCGAGCCACCATCGGTGAAATCGCTCGCGGGTCGAGCTCTGGGGACGCCGAAGTAGGACCACCACCTTGATCATGCGCTCCTCCTTCTGTTGGTCGTGCTGCGGGGTCGTGTCGAGCGCAGTGGTTCTCCGCCGGCGGACTGCCACGCAAACTATGCGCGCTAGGCGCCCGCCTTGGTCAGGTAGGACTCGACGGCCTGCACGTAGGACGGGTACTGAGCGAGGAGCGCGCCGATCGACGCCAGCACCTTGGCGTCGTCGAGGGATTCGTACTCGTGCACCAAGCGGTTCCGGAGGCCAGCCGAAGGCGCCAGCGAGCGCGCCAGCTCTCGCGGCAGGACACCGAGGTCACCGAGCTTCATGAAGCCCCCGTAGTAGTCGTCGGGCACCTCGGCACCCAGCTCCGCGATCAGGTGCGCGTTGACGTCCAGCGCCGCCTCGATGCCTTCGTGGAGCAATCGCTCGGCTGCCTTCCGCTCGTAGAGACGCGCCCGGTACTCGTGAAGGGTGAGCTGCGCGAGGGGCCCCAGCGCGTCCAGCGAGGCGGCGATCCGGGCCAGCTTGCGGCGAACGAGGGCGGCGTCGACCGGGCTCATTCGAGGCCCTGGCGCTCGAGGAAGGCGTGGATCGACCGGCGTTGCGCCCGGCGGAGCTTGTCGGTATCGCAGTAGCGGCGTGAGGCCAGCGACTGAAAGCTCCGGAACGCCGCCCGGATCCCGCTCGTAGAGCACCTGCCCATGCCGGGCCACCTGGAAGGCGAGCAGGGAGCCGGTGCGCCGGAGATCCACCAGGTCCAGCAGGGACGTGGCGAGACGTGGCGCCAGCAGCAGGTAGAGCGCATCCAGATCGGCGGGTCCGTCGCAGCGCACGGCGACGTCCAGATCGCTATCCGGCCGCGACCGGCCCCGAGCCCCGACCCGAACAGGACGACGAGCTCAACGGACGGAGCGACCGCGCGGAGATCCTCGAGTCGCTCGACGAAGCGCTCGGTCGTCGTTGCCATGGCGCGATTCTACGCGATCACCGGCGGGGCGCCGAAGAGTCCCTTCTTCAGGGCTCCCCGCCAGGCAAGGACGTCTCGCGCCGGCTCGGCCTCAGCGCGCAAACACCAGCACGCTGTTCGCCGGCAGCGCGAGGGCGGCGGCGTAACCGAAGCCATGCAACGGCTGCGGCTCGGCGACGACACGACCGCCATTGCCGACCACATTCGGATTCACCCAGCTCTCGTAGACGTCGCTGTTGAAGACTTCGCGCCATTCGCCATCGCCGGGGAAGCCGATGCGATAGCCGAAGCGATGGAACGTCGCGAGGTGCACGACGACGATCACGTCCTGCCCCACGCCCTCGACCCAGCGATGGAACGCGAGCACGCGGTTCGCATCATGCGCGTGCACGACGCGGAAGCCCTGCCCGCGCAGTCCGGGATGGCGCCAGCGCAGCTCGATCAGCTCGCGCGTGAAGCGCACGTGATCGAGCATCTGCTTGTCGCCGTGGTCGAGGCCCGCCCAGTGCAGCAGCAAGTCCGCGTGCGCCTCGACATTGTCCGACCACTGCTTGTCCTCGAGGAACTCCTGGCCCATGAAGAGCATCGGGATACCGGGCGCGGTCAGGCTGATGCCCGTCGCCACGCGCGCCCGGCTGCGGCCGAACCACGAGCGCGGATCGTCGAAGTGGCCGAGCCGCGCGATGCGCTGCCTCGCGGCCTTGATACACGATGTCGTGGTTCTCCGGGCCCTGCACGAAGCGCCACTGCTCCGCCGAACCCGTCGGGCCATAGGCTGCGCGCGAGGCCCGTCATGTCGAGCGGGCGCTCGTCCGGCGCGGCCGCGTTGCCGACCACAGCGCGAATGGCGATCCGCAAGCCGTCGGTCAACGACGTGTCGAAGCCCGCGCCTTCGGGCGGCGCTTTCACGACGTACGGATTGACGTTCCAATACTCGGCCTTGTCCAAGGCGCCCGGCCGATGATGGCGCAGCGTCGACGTGAGGTCCTGGCAAAAGCGCCAGCCGTGCGGCGCGCCGTCGTGATCGATGACGCTCACCTGGTCGTAACGAAACCCGTCCACGCGGTATTCATCGAGAAAGAACTTCGCGTTCTGAATCAGGAAATCGCGCACCTCGGGCTTGCCGAAATCGAACACGAGCCCGCCGGCATGGCCCTTGTCGGTGAAATACAGCGAGTTGCGATTGCCGCCCTCCGTCGCTTGGAGATCGAAGAAGTGCAGGCTCTGCTTCGCCGAACTCGCCGCCGGCGTGGTTATAGACGACGTCGAGCACCACCGCCAGCCCGTGCAGATGGCACAGGTCCACCAATGCCTTGAGCTGGTTCATCTCCCCGCGCAGATCTTCGAGCGCGTACCGTTGCAACCCTTTGTCATCCAGCAGCTTGTTCACCTCCGCGACATACGGCGCGAGATCCGCGTCCTCCACGGCGAAATCCATCTCCGGCGAGAAGTAGTCGGTGCCGTTGTAACCGAGGCTGAATTCCGTCTGAAACTCCTGGATCGGCATGAGCTGAAGGGCGGTCACGCCGAGGCCGGCAAGGTGGGGAATCTTCCGCGCGACATCGAGGAACGTCCCGGCCTTGCGCGGCAGATTCGGCGTGAAGAACGTTCCGACGTGCAGCTGGTAGATCACGAAATCATGAAACGGCGGCGTGACGTAGCCGCTCGCGTGCCACGGGAAATCCGTCTCGCGGATGATGCAGTCGCTCGGAAACGGCGTCTGGAGCTCGCGGGCATAGGGGTCGCGCTTCGGCCCCTCGCTGCCCTCGCCGACGACGTAGAAGATGTAGCGGTCGCGATCGCGCGCCCCGGCGATGAAGCCGCGCCAATGCCCGTGCTCATCGCGCGTGAGCAGGCTTGCGTCATCGCGCTGGCGGTCGTTGAAGTCGCCGAGCACGTGCACGGCGCGCGCATGCGGCGCCCACACGCGAAAGGTGGCGCCATCGGCGATCAGGTTCGCCCCCATGGGGGTGCCGGAATGAATGTGGCTGAGAGAGGCGGCCATGACAGAGCACTCCTTCACTTCTTCCGCACGTAGGAAACACGCCGCGCGGTTCGCCGAGACGACACCGCTAGCCAATCGGAGAACGCTCACGTGCCGGGATCCGCAGTTGTCTACAACAGGACGATTGCGCTCACGCGCGCCCGCTCGAGCTGGACGGCACTGCTGGTCCGCCGACTCGTGCGGGCCCTCACGATGTCTCTCCGACAGGCTCCTGCCAATCGAGAACCTACGTGCCGTGATCGCGGTTGTCAACAACAGTGCGTTGCCTCGCGTCGGCCATGACGGTGCGCTTCAATCGCGATCGAGGGGCCGGTGGCGTTCGAGGTGCAGCCCGCGGCCCGCCCGGCTCACGAGCTGCCCGTCGCGCGCGACGATCTCGCCGCGCGACACTCGTCATCACGGGCCCACCCGCCAGATGGAATCCGTGGAACGGGTCATACCCGGCGCGCGAGTGGAGCTGCCGCTCGTCCACCACGCTCTCCCGCGCGGGATCGAAGAGCACGAATCGGCGTCGCTGCCGACCGCGATCGGCCCTCCGGGATAGAGCCGAAGGCGCGCGGGATTGGTCGAAAACGCCGCGACGAACGTCTGAGCGGGATGCGCCCCTCGGCCACCCCCTCGGAGTAGATGACGCGCATGTCCGTCTCGAGGCCGGACGCCGTAGGGCACGCGCGTGAAGTCGCGGCGCCCGCGGACTTCTGCTCGACCGTCCACGACGTATGTCGCTGCCGATGGCCTGGATTCGCCCGACCGCAGCCGTCCCAGAGCGCGGCCTGATCGAGACCGGACCGGAGCGGCGGCGCCCCGATGAACTTCGCCGCCTCGGGCCCCCCGCCGCGTAGCGCTCCTCGTCAGGCGAGTAGATCGGCCGTGTCTCGGCCCAGACCCGTATGCCGCGCCGGCGCGCCCTGCTGACCGCCTCGAGCGCTCCGCGCACGACAGGTGCACGAGTAGACCTCGGCGCCGACAAGCGCCGCGTAGTCGATGGCCCGCCGTGTGGCCTCCGCCTCGCCAGCGCGGCCGGCTCTCCACGAGCCGCGGGTCCAGGCGCCCCGCGCCGCATCCCGCGCGCGCAGTGGTCGAGCATGTCGCCGTTCTCGGCGTGCACGTGACGATCGCGCCCGCCGCCCGCGCCGCGCCGAACAGGCGACAGCGCCTCGTCCCGATGCCGAACTCCGCGGCCCGCGCGCACGCCGATGTCCGCGGCGTGGATCCGACGCCGTCACCACGATGCCACCGCGCACGACGAGGTCGTAGCTCACCCCAGTACCTCCGCTACGTGTATACCAGATGTCCATCCGAGCGTGCCGCGCAGGCTGAGCGCGCGGCCCAGGCCTGAGCGCGCCGCTCAGGCCGGGGCGTCCGCCCGGCGAGAGAGCAGGCCCCGGCCGCCGAAGAACAGCAGCGCGGCGGCGACCCAGGCCATGATGCCGCTCAGGACGAACGCGCCGGGCAGGCTCACCGCGGCCAGCGCGCCGGTGGCGAGCGGGCTGATCGCGGTGCCGACCTGCACGCCCAGCGCGAGCCATCCGAACGCGGCGCCGCGGTCGTGCGCGGGGACGATGAGGCTCCCCAGCGAATAGGCGAGCGTGAGCGCGCCGCCGACGCACAATCCGGTGAGCGCGCGCAGGACGAGAAGCGAGACCCAGCCCTCGCCGAGGGCCATGGCGGCGCAGAGCGGGCCGCCGAGCAGGAATCCGATCGCGAGCAATTGCCCGACGGGCACGCCGCGCGACAGCCGCGCGACGAGGTTCGCCGAGACCGTCGCGGCCACGGCGGCGACGGAGATGATCAGGCCCGAGGTCGCGGCAATCGCCTCGACGCCCGGCATGTGGGCGACGCGCAGGGGAATGAGCAGGCGCGAGCCCGCGGTCGAGGAACTGCGCGATCAGGAGCAGGCCCATCACCACGGCGAAGTGCGGATAGCCGAACACGGCGCTCAGCGGCACGCTGGGCCGCCGGATGCGCACGCCGTCCCGGTCGCGCGGCCGGTCCTCGGTGAGGAGCACGATCAGCGCGATCAGCGACAGCGCGCACAGCGCCGCCGTCACGAAGAAGGCGTAGCGGATGCCGAAGTGGGAGGCGACATAGCCGCCCGCGACCGGCCCGATGGCCACGCTCAGGAGCTGCGCGGACTGCACCATGCCGATGGCCACCGGCGCCTTGTCGGGAGGCGCCGACATGCTGGCCAGCGCCATCGCCATCGGCGTGAACCCCGCGAAGAAGCCCTGGACCAGCCGCGCGACGAAGAGCTGCTCGACCGAGGTCACCAGTCCCATCGCCCAGATGATGATGACGAACCCTGCCAGGGAGCGGATCATCATCGCCTTGCGCCCGAAGCGGTCGGCCATGCGGCCGAAGAGCGGCGAGAGGATCCCCGACACGGCCGGCGTCACCGCGGAGAGCACGCCGGACCAGAGCGCGATGCGGCCGGGATCGGTGACGCCGAGCTCGCGGATATAGAGCGGCAGGAACGGCGAGAAGGACTGAAACCCGACGAAGGCGACGAAGACGACGAGCGAGAGCGCCCAGACATTCCGCTTCCAGCCGTCCGGGCCTTCCGTGGCATGACCCGGCAATGATACAGGCGAAGCGCGCTACGCCGGCTTGCCGCCTTCCGCGGGCCGCCCCACGACCTCGTAGCGTGTCGGAGCAACCGCCGTTCGAGCGCCGGCTTCGCCGGCGCAATCCGCTGGTCCGGGATGATGAATCGGAAGGGAGCCGGAGCCCGCGTCCGAGTATCCTACACGCGGAACCCCGCGTGCGCCACCGTCCACCGCTGCAAGAGCTCGGGATCGGGCTCCTGCGCGATGCCCGGCACGGCGGATGTCCTGACCTCGCCGGGACCGCTCAGCTCGATCTCCGGCTTGCCGAGGTCGTTGTCATAGAAGTACGAGGAGGGGAAGATGTCGCCCGCATACGTGAAGTTCGACAGCGTGGCCAGCTCCGCGCAGATGGCGCCGCCGACGGCGCTCTCGAGCATCCCGCCGATCCAGCACGGGATGTCGTGCTCGGCACAGAGCGACTGGATGTCGCGCGAGGCCGAGAGGCCGCCGACCCGGGCCACCTTGACATTGACGACCTTGCAGCTACCCAGTCGGATCGCCGCCTGGACGTGCGCCAGGCTGTGCGCGCTCTCGTCGAGGCAGATCGGGGTCTCGATCGCCCGCTGCAGATCCGCGTGGTTGATCAGGCTCATCCCGTCGTCGGCGAGCGGCTGCTCGATCATGGCGAGCTGATAGCGGTCGAGCTTCGCGGAACAACTCGGTATCGGCGGGGGTGTACGCCGCATTGCAGTCCACGTGGAAGGTGAAGCGCGGGAACGCGGACCGGACCGCGTCCACCATGGGCAGGTCCCACCCGGGCCGGAACTTGAGCTTGATCCGCGGGAAGCCCTGGTCGATGGCCCCCTGCACCTTCTCGAGCAAGATGTCGATCGAGTCCTGCACGCCGAAGTCGGCGCCGACCGCCACGCGATCCCCCACGCCGCCGAGGGCGACGTGCAGCGGCACGCCGCGTCGCTTGGCGTCGAGCACCCACCAGGCGATCTCGAGGCCGGCCCGGGCGAACTGATTCCCCTTCACGAATGCGATGCGATCCAAGAGGTCCTGGGCCGAGTCGATGTCCTGGCCGATGATGCAGGGCGCCAGGTGCTCGCGCAGCGTGTGGAACGTGCCGAGCGTGTGCTCGGCGGAATACCCGGGGATGGCGGGCGGGCAGCTCTCGCCCCAGGCGTAGTGCCCCCCGCCCTCCATCCGCACGAGGATGGTGTCCGTGAAGTGCTGGTCGCCGTACGAGGTCTTCCACACGAAGGCGAGCGGCACCCGCGCCCAGTAGAGATCGATGCGGTCTATTCGCATGCAAATGCCGCTTGTCAGCGGCCCTGGAAGCTCGGCAGCCGCTTCTCGCCCCAGGCCTTGACGCCCTCCTTGAAGTCGGCTCGTCTTGCGCGTCCACTCCTGCTCGGTCAGCTCGCGCTCGGTCGCCCGCTCGGCGGCATCCGCGAAGCCGCGCCGCATCGTCTCGCGCGTCGACTGCACGGCGAGCGGCGAGGACTGGGCGATCTCCGTGGCGAGCGCGGTGGCCGCGGTGCGCACGTCCGCCAATGGCACGAGGACGTCGGCCATGCCCATCGCCACGGCCTCGTCGCCGGTCACGCGCCGGCCCGTGTAGAAGAGCAGGTTGGCCTTCTGCTGGCCGACCAGGCGCGGCAGCGTATAGGTCAGGCTGAAGCCGGGATGAAAGCCGAGCCGGTTGAAATTGGCGCTGAACCGCCCCTCGCTGCAGGTGACGCGGAAGTCGGCGGCGAGCGCCAGGCCGAGCCCGCCGCCGATGGCGGCGCCCTGCACCGCCGCGACGATGGGCTTCTTCGACCGGAAGATCCGGGTCGCTTCCTTGTACAGGTGCTTGCCGCTCTCGTTGCCCGCGCCGGTCGTCGGCCGGTTGGCGAAGTCGGCGCCCGCGCAGAACGACTTGCCCTGCGCGCAGAGCACCACGGCGCGGCACTCCGGATCGCGGTCGAACGCCTCGAGCGCGTCGGCGATCTGGTTGATCAGGGCATTGTCGAAGTAGTTGTGGGGCGGGCGCTGGATCTCGATCTGGCCGACGTGGCCGGCGATGCTGACGCCGATGTCCTTGTAGGTCGCGGTCATGGGGCTCCTCCCGGTGAGTGGTGGCGGCGATGCGCCCGGCCAGGATAAACGATGTCCCCCGGAGAAAACAGGGGCGCGAACCGAGCGGGGTTCCGGTTATGCTCTTGCCACAAACAGGCGAGCACTCACAAGGAGCCAAGACAAACGCCATGACCGGAACCGAGACCCGATCGCTGCTGGACGCCGCCCGCGAGCTGGCCCCCAAAATCCGAGCCGCCGCCGACGAGATCGAGGCCGAGCGCGAGCTGCCGCGCGCGCTCTTCGAGGCGCTGGCCGACGCCGGGTTCTACCACATGGCGGTCCCGCGCTCGCTCGGCGGCGCCGAGCTCGACCTGCCGACCTATATCCAGGTCCTCGAGGAGCTGGGCAAGGCGGACGCGAGCACCGCGTGGACGATCAACCAGGGCGCGATCTATGCGACGTACGCGGCGCGCATGCCGCCCGCCATTGCTCGCGCGATCTGGATCGACACGCCCCGCGCCGTCGTCTCCAACACCCCCGCCCCGACGGCGACGGCCATCGTGGTGCCCGGCGGGTATCGGGTCACCGGCCGTCAGGGCTTCAGCACCGGCTGCCGGCACGCGGCCTGGGTCGCGGCGCACGCCCAGGTGATCGAGAACGGCCAGGTGAGAATCGACCCCGCCAATGGCCAGCCCGAGGCGCGGTATCTCTACGTGCCCGTGGGCGAGGCGGAGCTGCTCGACACCTGGCATGTCCGGGGCATGCGCGGCACCGGCACGCATCACTTCGCGGTGAACGACGTGTTCGTCCCCGCCGAGCGCTCCGTCCTGTCGGTCACGGCGCCGCTCTTCGAGACCGGCCCGCTCTACAAGATTCCCCGAACGCTCTTGTTCGCCTCGGGCGATGCCGCGGTGGCGCTCGGTCTGGCCCGCACGTGTCTCGAGACGTTCTTCGAGCTGGCGGGCGCCAAGACCCCGCGGGCGATGCCCGGGCTCCTGCGCGAGCAGTCCATGGTCCAGGTGGACGTCGGCCACGCCGAGGCGAACCTCCGCTCCGGCCGGGCCTTCCTGACCGAAGCGGTGCGGGATATCTGGACGAGCGCGAGCGAGACCGGCGCGGTCACGCTCGACCAGCGCGCGGCGCTGCGCATCGCCACCACGCACGGAATCCGGCTCGCCGTCCAGGTGATCGACTCCGTCTACAATGCCGCCGGCTCCACCGCCGCGTACGAGAGCCATCTCATCCAGCGCCACTTCCAGGACATCCACGTGATCAGTCAGCACATGCAGTCGCGGATGGCCGTCTACGAGCTCGTGGGGCGGTACTGGCTGGGCCTCCCCATCGACGAACAACGCCTTTAGTAGCCGCAGGGGGTCGATGAGGGCCCATCTGCTTCGTTGGCGCCCTCGGCAGCCGGCTCAACGTACGGAAAGTACGCCTCGCCGGCTGCCTTCGGGCGCCGCCTCGCAGACTGGACCCTCCTCGCCCCCCTGCTCCCGCGTGGTGTTAGACTCGCGCCACCTCTTCGACAGGAGAATCTGCCGTGGCCACGACTTCGCTTCCTCCTTTGATTTCTAGTGATGGGCATTTGGAAGTGCTTCCCGAGCGGTGGTCCGTGCGGATGCCCGCGCGGTATCGGGACAAGGCGCCGCGGACGATCAAGATGCCGGATGGCGGGGATGCGCTCCTCGTGGAGGGGCAGGAGCCCCGGCCCGTGCCCTTTCTCGATCTGAGGGCGGGGCGGTCCAATGAGACGTGGCAGCCGTTCGGCGTGACGGTCGCGGACACCGCGGGCGTCGGCCCGCCGGAGCAGCGCATCGCCGAGCAGGACCAGGATGGGCTGGAAGCCGAGGTGCTCTTCCCGAACATGCAGATGGGCCCGCGGCTCTGGCGCACCATGAGCGACGACGACGCGTACCGCGCGGCGGTTCGCGCGTACAACGACTGGCTCGGCGAGGAGTACTGCGCGGTCTCGCGCGACCGTCTCATCGGGCTCGGCGTCATCCCGTGGACCAATCTGGACGATGCCGTCGCCGAGCTCGAGCACTGCGCGAAGCTCGGCCTTCGCGGCGTGACGCTCGGCGTGTTCCCCAGCGGGTACGGCTATCCGACGCCGGCGGACGATCGATTCTGGGCGGCGGCCATCGCGATGAAGATGCCGCTCACCGTGCACGTCGGCTTCGACCGGCAGGGGCCTCGCGCCAAGCAGCCCACGCTCGAGTTTCCCGGCGCCGACCCCAAGGTGATCGCCCGGCTCGGCGGCCGGACCATCGTCGAGTGGGTGGCCCTGCCCTTCCTCGGCACCGCCTCGGCGATGAGCCTCGCCCAGATGATCCTCTCCGGCGTCTTCGACCGCCTGCCCGATCTGCAGATCTTCTTCGCCGAGACGCGGCTCGGCTGGGTGCCGTTCTGGATGGAGGAGGCCGACTACTGGTACGAGCGCCACCGCCACTGGTCGGAGCGCCTGCTCAACTGGAAGCCGCTCCGACAGCGGCCGAGCGACTACGTGCGGCAGCACGTGCATTTCAGCGTGCAGCACGTGGAGCGGGTGGCGGTCGAGCTGCGCCACCACATGGGCACGGACCACATCATGTTCGCCACCGATTTCCCGCACATCGAGTGCGACTGGCCCAATACGCGCCCGTTCGCGGAGCGCCTCTTCGCCGGCGTTCCCGCCGACGAGGCCTTCCGGATCGCGGCGGGGAACATGCTGGAGTTCTTCCACCTCGAGCAGACGCCGCTGGGCCAGAAAGTGCGGGCGGCGGCATGATGGCGCCCCGCTTCGGCCTCAACCGGTTCGACGCGCGCTCGGTCGACGCCTTCGCCGCCGACGTGCGGCGGGCCGAGGAGCTGGGCTGGGACGCCGCCCTGCAGCCGGACTCGCAGCTCCGGCGGCGCGACACCTACGTGCTCCTCGCCGCCGCGGCCCGGGCCACCGAGCGCATCGTGCTCGGCCCGCTCCTCGCCAATCCGGTCAACCGCCACCCGACGGTCACCGCGTCCTCGATCGCCACCATCGACGAGCTGGCCCCCGGCCGCACGCTGCTCGGCTGGGGCGTGGGCGACACCGCGGTGCGGCTCGCCGGGCTCCGGCCCGCCCGCGTCAAGGAGCTCGAGGCGGGCACGCGCCTGATGCGCGCGCTCCTCGACGGCGAGGCGGTCGAGGTCGGCGCGGCCCGCCCCGCGCACCTGCCGCACCACCGGCCGGTGCCGATCTGGATCGCCGCGGGCGGCCCGCGCACGCTGCGGATGGCGGGGGGCGTGGCCGACGGCGTCTTCATCCGCGTCGGCACGCACGCGGCGAATATCGGCGTGGCCGTGGAGGCGATCCGCGCCGGCGCGGCCGAAGCCGGGCGCGATCCGGCGGCGGTCCGCGTGGCGGCCATCTTCCACACGGTGCTCGTGGATGAGCCGCACCGCGCGCTCGCGATGGGCAAGTCGATGGCGGCCGGCTACTACGAGTACTCCCCCACCCTCTTCGAGGCGCCGGGGCTCGCCTGGGCGGGCCCGCACCCGGAGGCGCTCAAGCACGAGCACAAGGTCTGGCCCGACTTCCACCACGCGCCGGACCTCGAGGCGAGCGGACGGGCCGTGGACTTCCTGCCGCATGGCTGCGGCCGACGCCTTCTGCCTGCGGGGCGGCCCCGACCAGATCGCCGAGCAGCTCGTCCAGGCGATCACCGCGGCGCCGGTTGCGCTCGACTACGTGGTCCTCCATCCGATTCCGAATCCCGCGACTCCCGACGACCCCGAGCACGGCTACATGGCGCGCGTCGCGCGCGAGATCTTGCCGCGCGTGCGGGCCCGGCTCGGCGTTCGGGCGACCTGAATCCTGAGACGACGAACCGAGACCTTGACGGCACCGGGCCGACTTCATACCATGCGGCTCGGATCGACCCGATGGCTCTCACGTGGAGGACACCCATGATGCGCAGATCCCTCGTTCCATGCCTGCTCGCGGCGGCCGCCGCGCTCCTGGTCGCGATGCCGGCCCTCGCCCAGGGTCCCGTCAAGATCGGCGTGCTGACCCCGCTGTCCCCGCCCGGTGACGCCGCCGCCGGCCAGTTCATCGTCCGCGGGGCCAAGATGGCCGCCGACGAGATCAATGGCCCGGGCGGCGTGCTCGGCGGCCGGAAGATCGAGCTCGTCATCGAGGACGACTCCGGCACGCCGGAAAAGGGCGTCGCCGGGCTCAGAAAGCTGGCGTCGCAGGACAAGGTCAGCGCGGTGATCGGCCAGTTCCACAGCTCCGTGATGGAGGCCGTGCAGGACCTGGCCGAGCAGCTCAAGATCCCCGTGTTCTCCACGCAGGCCTCGGCGAAGCGGATCACCGAGAAGCACCTGACCTACACGTTCCGGACGCACGTCATCGATCCCGATCGCGTGCAGATGTGGAACCGCTTCATCCAGCAGCAGGGGTTCAAGCGGGTGGCGATGGTGGCCGAGAACACCGACTACGGCATCGGCCTCTCCGACGAGACCAAGAAGCAATTCGCGGCGAGCCGGCATCAAGGCGGAGCTCAAGTCGATCATCTTCGACCGCGCCGTCGTCGACCTCACCCCGCAGCTTCTCGAGATCAAGAGCTGGAAGCCCGACCTCCTCATCAACGTGGGCGTGGGTACGCCGGCGTACCTGATCGTGAAGCAGGCCTCTGACGTCGGCCTGTTCCCCGCGACGCCGATGCTCGTCTCCTACGACATGCCGGCCCGGCCGGAGTTCTGGAAGAACCTGGGCGACAAGGGCACCTTCACGACGTTCATCGCCTACTATCATCCGACCATGAAGCTCACGCCGCGCGGGGAGGCCTTCCGCACCCGGTACCGCGCGAGAGTTCAAAGAGGAGCCGGTCTACGGCGCGCTCAACGCCTATGCCCAGATCATGCTGATCGCCGACGCCATCAACCTCGCGAAGAGCGACAAGCCGGACGACATCGTGAAGGCGCTCCTCGCCAACAAGTTCACGGGCTGGAACGGCACCATCGCCTTCACGCGCGGCGACGGCCCGTACTGGCAGCAGTGGACGCCGCCGATGCTGTTCATGCAGTACACGAAGGCCGACATGCCCTTCGCCGAGGCCAAGATCGTCTTCCCGCCCGATCTGAAGACCGGCGACCTGATGCTGCAGCACAAGCACTGAGAGGACCCTCGGAGGGGGCCCGGCCGGCCCCCTCCGATCGAACGCCTCGGACGGCTCTCTTCACTGCCAATGGACTTCCACCTCTTCTCCCAATACCTCTTGTCCGGGATCGTCATCGGGATCATCTACAGCCTGATGGCGCTCGGGATCACGTTCATCTACGGCATCATGAAGATGATCAACTGGTCGATGGGCGAGTTCTACATGATCGGCAGCTACGTGCAGTACGCGCTCCTCGCCTCCGTCCTCGGCTGGGATCGCTGGTACCTGGCCCTGCCGCTGTCCATGGCCTCGGTCTTCGTCCTCGGCGTGGTCGTGCAGCGCTTTCTCCTGCGCCCGATGTACGTGGGCGGCATCGAGCGCCGCGACGAGTACGCGACCATCATCACCATCGCCCTCATGGTGCTCTTCCGGAACCTCGCCATCGTGCTCGGGGGGCCGAACCAGTACTCGCCGAAGGACTACGCGAAGCCGACGACGCTCCTGACCTTGCCCATCTCCGGCAACCGGGTGGTGGCGCTCGTGGGCGCGCTCGTGCTGCTGGCGCTCTTCTACGTCCTCACGCGGCGCACGTGGCTCGGCCGCGCCTTCCGCGGCGCGGCGCAGAACCGCGTGGGCATCCAGACCGCCGGCGTGGACGTGCTGCGGCTCGACATGCTGGCCTTCGGCGTGGGCGTCGCGCTGGCCGCGGCGGCGGGGGCGCTGCTCGCGCCCGACTTCCTCGTCTATCCCGAGAACGGCGCGATCTCGACCTTCAAGGGCTTCGAGATCATCGTGATCGGCGGGCTCGGCTCGATCATGGGCAGCGTGGTCGGCGGCCTGCTGCTGGGGGTCATCGAGGCGCTCGGCTCCGTCTTCCTCTCCCCCGCCTACAAGGACCTCTACGGCTTCGTGCTGCTGATCGCGCTCCTCGCCGTGCGGCCGACGGGGCTGTTCGGCGAGCGGGAGCGGACGGTCTAGCTCGGTCGCATGGGCCGACCGCTCCGGATGCCGGCGGCGATCGGGCCGGTCGCAGGGTCGCGACTCAGCGTGTCCCGGAGGCCCCGCCACCGGCGCTGCTCACGACAGCCACCGCTTGCGGCGCCGGTAGTGCTTCACGTCGCGGTAGCTCTTCCGCTGCCCGACGCCCGAGAGCCCGAGGTAGAACTCCTTGATGTCCTCGTTCTCGGCGATGGTCGCGCCGTCGCCGTCGAGCACCACGCGGCCGTTCTCCATGACGTAGGCGTGCTGGGCGACGCCGCAGCGCCATCGCGGCGTTCTGCTCGGCGAGCAGCACGGAGAGCCGCTCCTCCCGGTTCAGCCGGCGCACGATCTCGAAGATCTCCGCCACCAGCATGGGCGCGAGGCCCATCGACGGCTCGTCGAGGAGCATGAGCCGGGGATGCGCCATGAGCGCCCGGCCGATGGCGAGCATCTGCTGCTCGCCGCCCGAGATATAGCCCGCGTAGCCGCCCCGGCGCTCGCGCAGGCGCGGGAAGTACTCGTACACCAGCTCGAGGTCGCGCCGCAGCGCCGCCGCCCCCTTGCGCTGCGTGTAGGCGCCCGCGAGGAGGTTCTCCTCCACCGTCAGGTGCTCGAAGACGTGGCGCCCCTCCATGACCTGGACGATGCCGCGCGTGACCACCTCATCGGGGTCCTTCCGGTGGATGGCGGCGCCGAGGAACTCGATGCTGCCCTTGGTCACCTCGCCTCGCTCCGTCCGCAGGAGCCCGGAGATGGCCTTGAGCGTGGTGCTCTTGCCGGCGCCGTTGGCCCCGAGGAGGGCGACGATGCCCCCCTCGGGAACCGTGAGCGACACGCCCTTCAACACGAGGATCACGTGATCGTAGATCACCTCGACGTTGTTGACCGACAGGAGCGCGGCGCCCGAAGCCACCGGCCGGCGGCTCTTACTTCTCCTTCGAGCAATCGCGCATGGTGTAGCCGAGCTTCTTGCCTTCCTCGGCCGCCGCGGCCTCGATCTTCGGGCGCACGACGTCCCGCATCGGCGCCACCCACTCGGACACGATCGTCCACTTCTTGCCGTCCCATTGCTCGAACAGCACCGGCCCGTTGCCCTCGTGGTCCTCGCACGTCACCTTCACCGCGTGGGTGAAGCCCTTCATGCCGAGCTCCTCGAGCCGCTTGTCGGTGAGGTTCAGGTTCTCGAAGCCCCAGCGGATCTGCTCCGTCGTCGGCGGCTTGTTGCCGAACTTCGCCATGGCCGTGCGGATCGCCTCGACGGTGAACATGGCGTTGACGACGCCGCGGTTGTAGAGCACCTCGCCGACCGCTTCCTTCTTGCTCGCGCCCTTGCCCTTGTCGTACAGGACCCGGAAGATCTCCTGGTGGACCGGGAAACCGGCACCCGGGGCGTGGAAGGTCGCGCCCTTGTACCCCTTGGCGCCGTCCCCGGCGGGAATCACGTCGGCGTCGCTCGACGACCACCAGTTGCCGATGAAGCGGTCCATCTTGACGCCGGTGGCCGCGGCCTCCTTGATCGCCACCTGGTTCATCACGCCCCACCCGGACATGAAGATCCAGTCGGGGTTGAGCCGCCGAACCTGCAGCCACGTGGACTTCTGCTCCTGGCCCGGATGATCCACCGCGAGCAGCGTCAGCTCGAAGCCGTACCGGCGCGCGAGGTCCTCGAGCGTCGGGTTCGCCTCCTTGCCGTACGGGCTGTTGTGGAAGATGTGGGCGATCTTCTTGCCCTTCAGCTTGTCGAGGCCGCCCTCTTGCTGCCCGATGTAGCGGATGACCGCGGACGCCTGGCTCCAGTAGGTCGTCGGGAAGTTGAACACCCACGGGAACCAGCGCCCGTCGGCGGCCGCCGTCATCCCGTACCCCATGGAGAACACCGGCATCTTGTCGCCCGGGGCCTTGGGAATGAGCTGGTACGTGATGCCGGTGCTGTAGGGGTTGATCACCGCGGCGCCGCCGCTCTTGCCCTTCAGGCGCTCGTAGCACTCGACCCCCTGCTTGGTGTCGTACTGGGTCTCGCATTCCTCCCACGTGAGCTTCACGCCATTGACGCCGCCGTCGCGCTCGTTGACGAGCGTGAAGTAGTCGATGAAGCCGTTGGCGATCGGGATGCCGCTCGGCGCGTACGGGCCGGTGCGATACACGAGCAGCGGCACGAAGATGTCCTTCCCCTGCGCGAGCGCCGGTCCAGCCGCCGGCCCCACGGCGAGCGCCGCGATCAACAGTCCTATCAACGTCTTTGTCGTGTTCATGCGTTCCTCCAGTGTCACGGGTTGAAGGTCAGTGCGGAAATGGCCACAGTCGGAGCTTCTCCTTGGCGATCTGCCACAGCCGCGCGAGCCCGTGCGGCTCCACGATCAAGAAGAAGATGATGAGCGCGCCGAAGACCATCAGCTCGAGCTCCTTCGCGAGCGCCACCGGCAGCGTGAGCCCCAGCGCATGCGGGCGCATTGGTCAGGAAGATGGGCAGCAGCAGGATGAACCCCGCGCCCAGGAACGAGCCGAGCACGCTCCCCAGCCCTCCGATGATGACCATGAACAGCACCAGGAACGACAGCGCGATGTCGAACGCGAGCGTCTCCGCGCTGCCGAGGTAGAGGAAGACGAGCTCCGCCCCCGCCACGCCGCAGTAGAACGAGCTGATGGCGAAGGCCAGGAGCTTGGTGCGCAGCGGGCGGATGCCGATGATCTCCGCGGCGATGTCGCGGTCGCGGATGGCCATCCACGCCCGCCCCACGCGGCCGCGCACCAGGTTCTTGGCCACGAGCGCGAAGATGCCCACGACCACCAGCGCCGTGAGATAGCGCATCTGCGGCGTCGCCTGCGGGCCCGTGACCATCACGCCCAGCACGGCGCGCGGCGGCGCGGTGATGGTGCCGGACGAGGCATAGTTCGTGAACCAGGCGACCTTGTTGAACAGCCAGACGAGAAAGAACTGGGCGGCCAGCGTGGCCACCGCGAGGTAGAACCCCTTGATCCGGAGGCTCGGGATGCCGAAGAGGATGCCCACCGCCGCCGCGCACAGTCCCCCGAAGAGGAAGGCGACGATGACGTTGACCCCGGGGAAGGCGGTGGTGAGCTTGAACGCCGAGTACGCGCCCACCGCCATGAAGCCGCCCGTCCCCAGCGAGAGCTGGCCGGCATAGCCCGTGAGCAGGTTGAGCCCGATGGCGGCGAGCGAATAGACGAGGAACGGGATCAGGATGGCCTGGAGCCAGTACTCGCTGGCCACGAGCGGCACGGCGAGGGCGATCGCGATCACGAGCGCGACGAACACCCTGTCTTGAGGAATCGGGAAGATCGCCTGGTCGCTCGCGTAGGTCGTCTTGAACTGCCCCGCCTCCCGGTAGATCACGCCGTCAGACTCTTTCGATTGATTCGCTCGCCGAAGAGGCCCTGGGGACGCACGAGGAGGAAGCCGAGCGCCATGACGTAGGCGAACCAGTTCTCGATCGCCCCGCCCACGAGCGGCCCCCAGTACACTTCGGCCACCTTCTCGCCCACGCCGATGATGATCCCGCCCACGATGGCCCCGGGCACCGAGGTGAAGCCGCCGAGGATGAGGACGGGCAAGGCCTTCAGCGCGATCAGCGACAAGCTGAACTGCACGCCGCTCTTGGCGCCCCACATCACGCCGGCGGCGAGGGCGACGAGGCCCGCCGCCGACCAGACCACCACCCAGATCGTCCTGAGCGGGATGCCGATCGACAGCGCCGCCTCGTGGTCGTCCGCCACCGCGCGGAGCGCCCGCCCGATCCGCGTCTTCTGGAAGAAGAGCGCCAGCACCGTCACGAGCACCGCCGCCGTGAGGGCCGCCGCGATCTCCAGGCGATTGACGAGGATACCCGCCACCTTGAAGGACGTGTCGGGGATGCCGACGTCGAGCTTCTTGACGTTGGCGCCCCAGAGCATCTCACCGAAGCCCTCGAGGAAGAAGTTGAGCCCGATCGTCGCCATGAACAGGATGATCGGCTCCTGGTTCACGAGCGGGCGCAGCACGATGCGCTCGATGGCGTAGGCGAGCAGGATCATGACCACGATCGTCAACGCGAGGGCGATCAATGCGGGCACGCCGCGGTCCATCAGCCCGACCAGCGTGAGGGCCGAGAACAGCACCATGGCACCCTGGGCGAAGTTGAACACGCCCGAGGCCTTGAAGATGAGGACGAAGCCGAGGGCCACGAGGGAGTAGAGAAGCCCCGAGGCCAGGCCGCCGATCAGCACCTCGACGAGGAATAGCGGTGAGCCGGCCATGTCGGCGAACGGCGCCACGAGCCCGTGGAGCCCATCAGTGCCCGACGCTCGACCTCCCCGGTGGCGCGAAGCCGGCGCTCGACGGCATGGGCCGACCTCCGAGGTACGCGCTCGAGCACCGCCTCGATCCGCTCGCACCTCGTCCGGCGTGCCGTCGGCGATCTTCCGGCCGTAGTCGAGCGCGACCACACGGTCGGAGATGTCCATGACCACGCTCATGTCGTGCTCGATGAGGGCGATCGTCGTGCCGAACTCGTCGCGCACGTCGAGGATGAAGCGGCACATGTCCTCCTTCTCCTCGACGTTCATGCCCGCCATGGGCTCGTCGAGCAGGAGGAGGGTCGGCTCCGCCGCGAGCGCGCGGGCCAGCTCGACCCGCTTCTGCAGGCCATACGGCAGGCGGCCCGCCGGCGTCTTCCGGATGGCCTCGATTTCCAGGAAATCGATGATCCGCTCGACCACGGCGCGGTGCTCGAGCTCCTGCCGCTTGGCCGGCCCCCAGTAGAGGGCGTCGAGCAGGATATTGCCCCGCATCTTGAGCAGCCGGCCCGTCATGATGTTGTCGAGCACGCTCATGCCCTTGAAGAGGGCCACGTTCTGAAACGTCCGCGCGATGCCGAGCGCGGCCACGTCGTAGGGGCGAAGGTGCGTGCGGTCCCGGCCTTCGTACAGGATGCGGCCCGAGGCGGCGTGGTAGAACCCGCTGATCACGTTGAGCAGCGTGGTCTTGCCGGCGCCGTTCGGGCCGATGATCGCGACGGTCTCGCCCCGCCGGATGTCGAGGCTGACGCGCGTCAGCGCCTGCACGGCTCCAAAGGTGACGCTGACGTCCTCGACGGCGAGGAGGGGGCCGGAGGCTCGCCCGTGGTCCGTCATGCCTTCGCCACCGCGAACGTCTCGGCGTCGCGGATGCGCACGTCGGCGCGCACGGTGGCGGTGCGGCCGTCCTCGTACGTGACCTGCGCCTCGACCTTGACGACGTCGCTCTCGGAGTAGAGCGCGTCGATCAGCGCCGCGTACTTCTCGGCGACGAATCCGCGGCGCACCTTGCGGGTCCGGGTGATCTCCTGGTCGTCGGCGTCGAGCTCCTTGTGGAGCAGCAGGAACCGCCGGATCTGGGCGCCCGAGAGCGCGGCCTCCCCGAGGAGGCTCCGATTCACGCGCTCGACCTCCTGCCGGATCAGCTCGTACACCTCGGGCTTCTGGGCGAGATCGGTGTAGCTCGTGTAGGCGATGTTCCGCCGCTCCGCCCAGCTCCCCACCGACCCGAGGTCGATGTTCACGAGCGCGGCGACGAACGGCCGTCCCGGCCCGACGCACACGGCCTCCTTGACGTAGGGCGAGAACTTGAGCTTGTTCTCGAGGTACTTGGGCGCGAAGAGGGTGCCGTCGGTGAGCCGGCCGACGTCCTTGGCCCGGTCGATGATCTTGAGGTGGCCGTCCTTGTCGATGACCCCCGCGTCGCCCGAGTGGATCCAGCCGTCCTCCAGCGTCTCCCGCGTGGCCTCGGGGTCCTTGTAGTAGCCGGCGAAGACGCCCGGGCTCCGGTACATGACCTCGCCGGAGTCGCTGATCCGCAGCTCGACGCCCGGCAGCGGCGTTCCCACCGTGTCGAGCTTCACGTCGCCGTCCTGCTGGATGCACACCAGCGCGCTCGACTCCGTCATGCCGTAGAGCTGCTTCACGTTGATGCCGAGCGAGCGGTAGAACTCGAAGAGCTCCGGGCCGATCGCCTCGCCCGCGGTATAGGCCACGCGGATGCGCCGCATGCCCAGGTTGTCGCGCAGGGGGCCGTAGACGAGCGCGCGGCCGATCTGGTACAGCACGCGATCGCCAAGGGGCACCGGCTCGTGCGCGAGGCGGCGCCGCTCCACCCGCCGGGCGACGTCGAGGAAGAAGTGGACCATGCGGCGCTTGGGCGATGATGCGTCGTCGATGCGCACCATGACCTGGGTGAGGATGGTCTCCCAGATCCGGGGCGGCGCGAAGAAGTACGTCGGCCCGATCTCCTTCAGGTCGTGCAGGACGGTGGCGGCGCTCTCCGGGCAATTGGTGGTGAAGCCCGTCACGATGGACTGGCCGAACGAGAACATGTGGTCGCCGATCCACGCCATGGGCAGATAGGCCACGACCTCGTCGGACGCGGAGAGCCCCTCGCGCGCGACGGCACTCTGGCCGTCTCGATGAGATTCCGGTGCGTGAGCATCGTCGCCCTTGGGCCGGCCCGTGGTGCCCGACGTGTAGCAGATGACCGCGACGTCGTCGCCCCGCCCCTTGGCGACTTCCTCGTCGAAGTAGCGGGGGTGCTCGCGCCCGAACTTCCGACCGAGCTCCTGCAGCGCCTCCAGGCTCAAGAGGCACGGGTCCGTGTAACGCCGCATGCCCCGCGCGTCCTTGTAGATCACGTGCTGCAGGTGGGGACACTCGGCCTTGACGTGGAGCAGCTTGTCCACCTGCTCCTGGTCCTCGACCACGGCAAAGCGGGCCTCCGCGTGGTCGACGATGTACTGCATCTCCCGCTCGATGGAGTCCTGGTAGAGCGGCACCGGGATCCCGCCGAGCGCCTGCGTGGCGAGCATGGCCCAGTAGAGCTCCGGGCGGTTGTCGCCGACGACGGCCGTCTTGTCGCCGCGCGCAAAGCCGATGGCGGCCAGGCCGAGCGCGATGTCGCGCGTCTCCTTCGCGTACCGGCTCCAGCTATAGGCCTGCCAGATGCCGTAGCCCTTCTCGCGGATCGCGATCTTGGCCGGCAAGCGCCGCGCATTGTCCAACGCGAGCTTGGGGAAGGTGTCCATCTCGCGAGCGAGGGCCGGGGGCGATGGTCTCGCGCGACCGGCGCCGGTGGCGGTCTCTGGCATCAGCTCTCGGTCGTCCTGTCCGTCATGTCGGAGGCCCCTCGATCGCCGGGCCGGACTCGACACGATCTCCTAGGTGGAACTCGGCGCGCGGCCCAAGGTTCCGGCGCGGCAGGCGAATGGCGAGGTCCAAGCGTCTGTGATCGCGCCGCCTCGCGGGCATCAACGCCGGCTCCTTGGAGCGAAGCTCTCTCACGCCGTTGGGGAGATCTCTTCATAGCTCATCCAGGCCCAGACCCGACTACCTCGTGGAGGTGGGTACCGCGATCATCGGGGCGATGAGTGCCACGAGTCTAGCAGAGCCCTTCCGGCCTGTCATGTTCTTTGCTCACGAAGACAGGGGTTTACGGCCACAGGACTGGCGCCGGCGGCGGGCGCGGAGGCTCAGTCGGTTTGGCGGGGGGAGAGCAGAGGGGCCAGGCGGGGGATCGCGCGGGACACGCGATGGGCGGCGGCCGTGCAGAGGCCGGCGAGGCCGGTGGGGTAGGCGCGGGCGATGAGGATGACGAGCAGCGCGAAGAGGACCATGCGGATCTCGCCCCAGGGGCGGAGGGCCTCGGAGAGGAGCTCGATCGAGACGGCGCCGAGGACCGGGCCGGCGAACGTGCGGAAGCCGCCGGCGATGACCATGATGATGATGATGGCCATCTCGTTGAACTTCATCGGCGTGGGCGAGAGCAAGCCGATGTAGTGGCCGAGGAAGCCGCCGGCGACGGCGGCGAAGACCGCCGAGATCACGAAGGCGAGGCGCTTGTACCTGAAGGTGTCGACCCCCATCACCGCGGCCGCCTCCTCGTCGTCGCGGATCGCCCGGAGGTAGGCGCCCAGGCGCGAGTGGACGACCTGCCACGCCACCAGGAGCGATGCGAGGGCCAGGCCGAGGAACACGTAGAAGTACGGGGTGGGGTTCGCCCCGAAGAGGACGGCCGTCTTGAGGCCGAGGTCACCGCGGGTGATCGGGTACTCGACGGCGACGAGGAGGCGCACCGACTCGGCGAAGGCCCACGTCGCGAGCGCGAGATAGATCGCCCGCATCCGAAGGCACAGCGTCCCGAGGCCGTAGCCGACCACCGCCGCGAGCACCGCGCCCGCGACGATGCCGACGAGGATCGGCACCCCCGCATAGAGGCACAGGAGCGCCGAGCCATAGGCGCCGATGCCCGCGAACGTGTGCTGGGCGAGCGAGAACTGGCCCGCATACCCGGCGAGCAGATTCCAGCCGACGGCCACGATCACGTAGTACAGCGCGATCGTGAAGACGTGCGTGTGGTACTCCGAGGCCACCAGGGGCAGCCAGGCGAGCGCGGCGTACCCGGCGACACACCAGCCGAGACGGCGCGCGAGCCCCGCCATCCGTTCAGGCGCCCAGGAGCGAGTCGCGCACGATGTCGCGAAGCTGGTCGGCGAACTCCGCGCGCGGCCCCTCGCGCTTCACTCCACCGCGCTCGATCATGTACAGGTAGTCCGAGACCTCGACCGCCTTGTTGATGTTCTGGTCGACGAGCAGGATCGTGACCCCCTGCCCGCGCACCTCGAGGAGCCGCGCGTAGACCTGCTCGACGATGCGCGGCGCCAGGCCCGCCGACGGCTCGTCCACCAGGATCAGCGCCGGGTCCGTCACGAGCTCCTTGGCGAGCGAGAGCATCTTCGCCTCGCCGCCCGACAGCGCGGTGGCGCGCCGGCGCCGCCGCTCGAGGAGCCGGGGGAAGGCGGCATACGCGCGCTCGAGCCGCTCGGCCACGCGCGCCCGCTCCCGGCGGATCACCCAGGCGCCGAGGAGCAGGTTCTCCTCGACCGTGAGCTGGGGAAAGATATTGGCCCCCTGCGGCACATAGCTGATGCCGAGCCGCTTGACCTCGTGCGGTGCCAGCGTGTGGATCGGCCGCCCGTCGAGCGCGATCGTCCCCCGCCGCGCGTGCAGGAAGCCGAAGATCGTCCGGAGCAGCGTGGACTTGCCCGCGCCATTGGGTCCGATCACGCCCGTGATGCTGCCCGGCTCGACCCGGAGCGTGATGTCCGAGAGGATGTCGATCCCCTCGACGTACCCCGCGGCGACGTGCTCGACGTCGAGGCGCGCCATCACGTGCCCGGCGACGTCCCGAGATACGCCTCGAGCACCGCGGGCGTGTGCGCCACCTCCTCGAGCGTGCCCTCGGCGATGAGGTGCCCGTCGTCCATCACCGACACGCGCTGGCAGAGCCGGCGCAGCTCGGCCATCTCGTGGGAGACGATGAGGAACGTGACCGCCTCCTCCCGGTTCATCTTGAGGATCGCCTCCATGATGATGTCGCGGATCGCCGGATGCACGCCCGCGAACGGCTCGTCCATCAGGATCACGTTGAGCGGGTCGACCATGAGGGCGCGGGCGATCTGGACGAGCATGCTCTGGCCGCCCGACAGCTCCTTGGCGAGCGCGTGGCGCATCCCGTCCAGCGTCACGAAGTCGAGGAGCCCTCGGGCCCGCTCGAGCACGGCCGCCGACGAGCGCCTGGCGCCCCGATCGCGCGCGGCCAGCGCGGGCACGAGCACGTTTTCGAGCACCGTCATGCTGCCGAAGAGCTTCGAGATCTGAAAGGTCCGCGCGACGCCGCACGCCGCGATCTCGTGCGGCCGCAGCCGGTCGGTGCGCCGGCCGCAGAGGTGGATCTCCCCGGCGTCCGGCCGGTAGAGGCCCGACAGCACGTTGACCGCGGTGGTCTTGCCCGAGCCATTGGGGCCGATCAATCCGCGGATCTGCCCCGGCGGCACCGCGATGGACAGGTCGTCCACGGCGACGAGCCCGCCGAAGCGCTTGCGTGAGCCCGCGCGTCTCGATGGCCGGAGGGACGTCCGTCACGCTGCGGCCCGGCCGCGCGTCATTGGCGCATCAGGCGCGCGGCGCCCATTCGCGGATGGCCGCCTCGTCGACCTCGACACCGTGGCCGGGACCGTCGAGCGCGAGGATGGCGCCGTCCTCGTAGGCGACGGGCGCCCGCACCACGTCGCCGGTGAGCAGGAGCGGACCGAAGAGCTCGCAGCCCCAGACGACGGGCGCGGCGGCGAGCGCCACCTGCAGGTAGGCCGCCGTGCCGAGCGAGGTCTCGATCATGCAGCCGACATAGCACGTCAGGCCCGCGGCCTCGGCAATGCGGGCGATGGCGAGGCTGCCGGCAATGCCCGCGGACTTGGTGAGCTTGAGCCCGAGGATGCTGACGCCCCCGAGGCGCGCCAGCGCGAGGGCGTCGTGCGGGGAGCAGCAGGACTCGTCCGCCATGATCGGCACATCCACACGGCGCCCGATCTCCGCCATGCCCTCCAGGTCCCAGCGCGGGACGGGCTGCTCGACGAAGTCGAGGCCATAGGGCTCGAGCGCGCGGATGGCCCGGAGCGCCGTCGGCCGGTCCCAGCCCTGGTTGGCGTCCACGCGCAGCGCGATCTCGGGCCCGAGCGCCTCGCGCAGCCGGCGCACGCGCGCCACGTCCTCGGCCCACGCCAGGGCGCCGGTCTTCACCTTGAAGATGCGGTGGCCGGCCGCCACTTTGGCGCGCGCCTCCTCGACCTCGGCGTCGTGATCGGCGACGGCGAGCGACCAGGACAGCGGCACGCGGTCGCGCACGCGGCCGCCGAGGAGCCGGTGGACGGGCACGCCGAGCGCCCGCGCGTTCAGGTCCCAGAGCGCCATCTCCACCGCCGCGCGGGCGAAGGGATTGCCCTGGACGCGGCGGGCCATCTCGCGGCTCACCGCCTCGATGCCCGTCGCCTCCGAGCCGCGTAGCCAGGGCGCGACGTAGCGCTCGACGATCGCGGCGACGGACTCCGCCGATTCCTCGCTCCAGGTCGGACCGCCCAGGCAGGCCGCCTCGCCCCAGCCCACCTGCCCGTCCGTGGCCTCGAGCCGGACGAAGACGAAGTTCACCGCCTCGAGCGTCGTGAAGGACATTTTGTGGGGGCGGCGCACGGGGATGTCTGCCCGCATCACGCGCACGTCCGCGATCTTCATGGCCGCATCACATACCTACCTCGGTCGTGTCGCGGTAGGTCGGGAGATCTGTTACGTGGCGTTGGCACATCTCGCAGCTCGTGAGGTTGCGGTCTCGGGCGGCGGGGTCGAGAGTGTGCTGGGCCCAGATGCGGAAGCGGCGGTAGTTCGCGTTTACCTCGGCGGGGGGTGTGGAGAGGTCGCCGAGGTGGTAGTGGGGGGCGGGGTTCTCGATGGCGAAGGGGCAGGCGTGATACTCGCCCGTCGAGCGCAGGACCGGGAAGCAGAGGAGGCAGGACGACTGCGCGTGGTAGGCCGCCTCGCGGTCGCGGTCGATGGCTCTGGCCGACGGCGGCGCCCACGCGATAGAGGACCTTGTAGCCGGTGAAGAGCCGAAGGGGATGCGCGCGCGCCCAGTCCTCGAGGAGATCCTTGGCGCGCTCGGGCAAGGGCTCGGCGTCGCGGCCCAGGTAGATGGAGTAGTTCAGCACCGCCTCGGTCCTGGGGTCGCTGTCGAGGACGCGGATCAGCGCCCGCGCGCGCACGCCGTTCGAGTAGATCGTGAAGAGCCCCCGGAAGCCGCGGCCCCGCACGTGACGCATGGCCTCGATCAGCCCCTCGGCGTGGAGCGTGGGCTCGCCTCCGTAGAACTTGATATTGCCGTCCGGGGCGACGGCCGCCGCCGCCGAGTCGAGCACCCGCTCGGAATAGGCCTGGTGCCAGCCCTCCGGCGAGCCGAACACCGTGCACCAGGAGCAGGCCCGGTTGCAGAAATTGCCGTCGTAGAGAAACAGCTCCCGCAGCTCCGCGTCGTGCTCGTGGAAGGTCTCCACGCTCTCGTGAAAGGTGACGGGCCGCAGGTTCGGGGCGCGGTGCGCGTCGTTCAGCCCCCAGTCGTACACGTTGTAGACCACCTCGTACTCGCCGAGCTCGGCCAGCGACAGCCCCGTGTGCTCGGCCACGAAGGCGAGCACGCCTTGCCGGTACGCCTCGGTCGAGTCGACGTCGCCCGCGAAGTCCTCGGCGTACATCCGGAAGAGCCGCGAGACGTAGATCCGCTTCTGGCCCGCGTCGACGCGGCAGTTCCACTCGCTCGCGAGGAACTGGCGCGTGGCCGCGTCGAGCGTGTCGCGGATGCCGTCGGGCTCGTACGCCTGAGGGCGCATCGGCGGGCAGCCGTTCGACGCGCAGTTGATCGCGAAGTGGATGCGCGGCTCGGCGAACCGCGCGCGCAGGATCCGGTGCTCGATGTCGTTGAGGCTCACCACGCGGCCGCCCGCGTCGTGGCGCCGGCGATCGAAGAACTGGCCGTCCCGCACCTTCCACACCGAGCGGATCGGGTACTCCTCCATCACCGCGTGCAGCACGAAGGCATTGTAGGCGTTGATCCAGTAGGCGAGCGCGTGGTCCTCGGAGGGGAAGCGCTGCGGGGCGGTGTCCGGGCTCGCCGAGCCCAGGAGCGCGACGAAGCGATCGAGGAGGTCGCGGCGCGCGGCGAGCGCCTCGTAGTCGACCTTGCCCTCGGGGGTCACCACGAAGGCGAGGAGGCGCGACCACGTGCCGTAGTCGAACGGCGTCGCGGACATGACTCGCTCCTCCGGAGGACCGGCCGCGGCCGGGGGCGCGCCGTCCGGCAGCGGGCTCACGTGAGGGCGTCCTTGGCTGGCCATGTGGTCGGTCTCCTCGCGTCGGGGTTCATGCCTCGTCAAGAATACGACACGGTCCAAGCGCCATGTCACGAGGGCGTGAACTCGCCGGCGCGCGACCGACTACTTCTTGCCCTGTTTTTCGTACCCCTGGACCGCCTTCTTGAGGTCCCGGTACTCCTCGCAGGGGAGCCAGCACAGCGAGTCGAGCGCGGCGAGGTGGCGCTTGGCCTTGGCGAGGTCCCCGAGCATGAGATAGGCCTCGCCGATGTACTCGTGGGCGCCGCGATGCTTGGGATCGATGGCGAGCGCCTTCTCGTAGATCGGGATGGACGCGGCGGGATCGCCGTTCTTGCGCGTGGCGTAGGCCAGCCAGTTATAGGCGTCGGCGCTCTTGCCGTCGCGCTCGACCACCTTCTCGAGCAATGGGATCGCCCGGGCGTAGTCACCCGCCTTGATCGCCGCCACCGCCGCGGTGTAGTCCGGATCCTGCGGCTTGGCCGAGGGGCGCCCCTCGTCCCCGCCTCCCCCGCCGCCCGCGGCATGCACCGCGAGCGGAACGGCCGCCCCGATCACCGCGATACCGAGCACACCCGAGACGATCGTGACGAGCAGTCGCTTCCGCATGATCAGCTCCTTGCCACTGGTGTTTGGGTTTTGGATCGCGGCGCCACGTTCACGCTCTTGCCGTGGCCGCCGACTCGAGCGCCTCGATGGCCTCGGCCAGCGCGACCACTCGGCGCGCCTCCGCCGCGTGGAGGTTCTCGATGAGCCGCCCGTCGAGGACGGCCACGCCCTTGCCGGCCGCGGTTGCCGCGTCATGGACGTCGATGACCCGGCGCGCACCGGCGATCTCCTCGGCCGAGGGGCCGAAGGCGGCGTTCGCCGCGGCGATCTGCTTCGGGTGGATCAGCGTCTTTCCGTCGAAGCCCATGTCCCGCCCCTGGCGACACGCCGCGATGAAGCCGTCCTCGTCGTCCAGGTCGAGGTGGACACCGTCGAGCGCGACGAGCCCATGCGCCCGCGCCGCGAGCACCACGAGCCCCAGGCTCGTCGCGAGCGGCCGCCGGTCGCGAGTGGGCCGCGCTCCGAGCTCCTTGGCCAGGTCCGAGGTGCCCATCACCAGCGCGGCGACCCGCACGCTCGCCGCCGCGATGGCGGCGGCCGCGAGGACACCGCACGGCGTCTCGACCATGCACCAGAGCGCCATGGACTCGGGGGCGCCGTGAGCGGCGAGGGTGTCGAGGGCCGCGACCACCGCCGCGGGGGATTCCACCTTGGGCAGGAGCACGGCGGCGGCGCCCGAGCGCGCGGCGGCGGTCAGATCGTCCCGCCCCCACGGGGTGTCGAGCCCGTTGACCCGTATCACCACCTCGCGCCGCCCGTAGCCACCGCCGCTGGCCGCGGCGACGGCCATCGCCCGCGCGGCGGGCTTGGCGTCGGGTGCGACCGCGTCCTCCAGGTCGAAGATGAGGACGTCCGCGGGAAGCGTCCGCGCCTTGTCGAGCGCCCGTGCATTCGAGGCGGGCATGAAGAGCGCGCTCCGGCGGGGGACGATCATGGTGAGCCGAGTCTCGCCTCAAGCCCCCGGCGAGTCAACCGGGCTAGAGCGAGGAGAAGGGCCCATCTGCTTCGTTGGCGCCCTCGGCTGCAGGCTCAACGTACAGGAGTACGCCTCGCCTGCAGCCTTCGGGCGCCGCCTCGCAGCTGGACCCTTCTCCTCGCTCTAGCCGGGTTTCTCCCCACGGGCTCCTAGCGGACGGGCGCGCGATCAGTTCACGAAGACGCGCACGGCGCGGGGCCGCACGTAGACCTGATCCCCGACCGCGAGCTTCAGCTCGCGATACCGCTCCTGGCTCACCTCGGCCTCGATGAGCCCGCCGCTGTCGGTGCGCTCGAGGTCGAGCCGCACGCGGGAGCCCGTCGTCAGGATGTGGCGCACGATGACGTCGATGACGGGGCGCCCGTCGCGCCCGCGCTCCACCTCGATGTCGTGCGGACGGACATAGGCGACGGCCGGGCTGTCCTGAGCCTCGCCGTGCTCGGGGGCCTCGACCTCGAGCCCGCCGATCCGCACCCGGCCCCGGTGCACGCGGCCGTGGAACAGATTCACGCTGCCCAGGAAGTCATAGACGAAGGGACTGGCCGGCTCGTCGTACACCTCGGCAGGCGAACCGATCTGCTCGACGCGACCGCCGTTCATCACCACCACCCGGTCGGCCACCTCGAGCGCCTCGTCCTGGTCATGGGTGACGAACACGCTCGTGATCTTGAGATCGTCGTGGAGGCGCCGCAGCCACCGCCTCAGCTCTTTCCTGACCTTGGCGTCGAGCGCTCCGAAGGGCTCGTCCAGCAGCAGCACGCGCGGCTCGATGGCGAGCGCACGAGCCAGGGCGATGCGCTGGCGCTGGCCGCCCGAGAGCTGCGAGGGGTAACGGTCCGCGACCCAGTCGAGCTGCACGAGCTTGAGCAGCTCCTGCACGCGTGCCTGGATGTCGCGCTCGGCCGGCCGGAGCCGCCGCGGCCGCACCCGGAGCCCGAAGGCGATGTTCTCGGACACCGTCATGTGACGGAAGAGCGCGTAGTGCTGGAACACGAAGCCGACGCGGCGGATCGCCACGTGTTGCGCCGTGGCATCCTCGTCGTCGAACAGGATGGTCCCCGCGTCGGGGACCTCGAGGCCCGCGATGATCCGCAGCAGCGTCGTCTTGCCCGAGCCCGACGGCCCGATCAGCGCGACGAGCTCTCCGCTCGGCACGTCGAGGGTGACGTCGTCGAGGGCGGTAAAGGTGCCGAAGCGCTTGGAGACGTGTCGAACCGCGATGCTCATGTCAGCAACCGTCCTGATCTCGGCGGCCCGGCCCCCGCGCGCCTCCAGATGACCGACTTCGGGCGACCACCACTCGACCAGCGCCTTCGCGGTGAGCGTGACGAGCGCCAGCATGGCCAAGAGCGAGGCCGCGGCGAACGCGGCGACGAAGTTGTATTCGTTGTAGAGGATCTCGACGTGCAGGGGCAGCGTATTGGTCTGGCCCCGGATATGGCCCGACACGACCGAGACGGCGCCGAACTCGCCCATCGCGCGGGCATTGCAGAGGATCACGCCGTAGAGCACGCCCCACTTGACATTGCGGCAGCGTGACCCGCGAGAAGGTCTGCCAGCCGCGGGCGCCGAGCACCATGGCCGCCTCCTCCTCCTCGGTCCCCTGGGCCTGCATGAGGGGAATCACCTCGCGGGCGACGAACGGCACCGTCACGAACAGCGTCGCGAGGACGAGCCCGGGCACCGCGAAGAGGATCTTCACGTCATGCCCGGCGAGCCATCCGCCGAGCCACCCCTGCGCCCCGAAGAGCAGGACGTAGATCAAGCCCGAGACGACGGGTGACACGGAGAACGGCAGGTCGATCAGCGTCACGAGGGCGGTCTTGCCGGGAAAGTCGAACTTCGCCACCGCCCAGGCCGCCGCGAGCCCGAACACCAGGTTCAGCGGCACGGCGATGGCGGCGGTCAGGAGCGTGAGGCGGATGGCCGCCCACGCATCGGGCTCGACGACCGCGCCGAAGTACGCGCCGAACCCCTTCCCGAGCGCCTGGACGAAGACGGCCACCACGGGCAGGCAGACGAACAGGACCAGAAAGGCGAGGGCGACGCTGATCAGAATCCACCGGATCACGCGCGGCTCGCTCGTCGCCCGCACGTCGAGCGCCCCGATCCTGACGACCGCACCCTGGCTCACGGGGGTCATGCCTCCTGGTGCCGCCGGCTCCACCACTGGAGCGAGTTGATCCCTAAGAGCAGGACGAACGAGGCGAGGAGCATCACCAGGGCGATTCCCGTGGCCCCCGCGTAGTCGTACTGCTCGAGCTTGGTGATGATGAGGAGCGGTGCGATCTCGGTCTTCATCGGCATGTTGCCGGCGATGAAGATGACGGACCCGTACTCGCCGAGCGCGCGACCGAAGGCCAGCGCGAAGCCGGTGAGCACGGCGGGCATCAAGATCGGGAAGATGACCCGCCGCCACGTCTGCCAGCGGCTCGCCCCCAGGCTCGCGGCCGCCTCCTCCAGCTCGACCTCCAAGGTCTGGAGCACGGGCTGGACGGTCCGCACGACGAAGGGCAGCCCGATGAAGGTGAGCGCGATCATGATGCCGAGCGGCGAGAACGCCGCCTTGATCCCGAGCGGCTCGAGATATTGCCCGATCCAGCCCTCCTTCGAGTACACCGCCGTGAGCGCGATGCCCGCGACGGCGGTCGGCAGGGCGAACGGCAGATCGACGAGGGCGTCGGCGAACCGGCGGCCCGGGAACTCGTAGCGCACGAGGACCCAGGCGAGCAGGACGCCGAAGACCATATTGATCAGCGCGCCCACGAACGACGCGCCGAAGCTCAGTCGGTACGAGGCGAGCACGCGCGGACTCGACACCGTGGCCCAGAACTGCGCCCAGCTCACCGTCGCGCTCTTGAAGACCACGGCGGAGAGCGGGAGGAGCACGATCAGCGACAGGTACAGCACGGTGAAGCCCATCGCGAGCCCGAACCCCGGGAGGACCGAGTGGCGCCGCCGGAGCCGGCCGCCGATCACGACCGATCCCTCACCACGACTTCGCCTGCGATTGCTTCGGCATGGCGTCGGCGGCCATTACTTCGGCTGGTAGATCTCGTCGAAGATGCCGCCGTCGCCGAAGTGCTTGGGCTGGGCCTTGCCCCAGCCGCCGAAGACCTCGTCGATGGTGAACAGGCTCACCTTGGGGAAGTCGCCGGCGTGCTTGCTCGCCACCTTGGCCAGCCGCGGCCGGTAGTAGTGCTTGGCCGCGATCTCCTGCGCCGTCCTCGCCGTACAGGTACTCGAGGTACGCCTGGGCCACCGCCCGCGTGCCCCGCTTGTCCACCGTCTTGTCGACGATGGCCACCGGCGGCTCGGCCAGGATGCTCACCGACGGCACCACGATCGCGAGCTTGTCCGGCCCCAGCTCCTTCACCGCGAGGAAGGCCTCGTTCTCCCACGCGATCATCACGTCGCCCATCCCGCGCTGCGTGAACGTCGTCGTCGACCCGCGCGCCCCCGAGTCCAGCACGGGGACGTTCTTGTACAGCCGCGTGACGAAATCCCGCGCCTTGCCCTCGTCTCCCTTGCTCTGCCGGAGGGCGTAGCCCCACGCGGCGAGGTAGTTCCACCGCGCGCCGCCCGAGGTCTTGGGGTTCGGCGTGATCACCGACACGCCCGGCTTCACCAGGTCGTCCCAGTCCTTGATGCCCTTGGGATTGCCCTTGCGCACGACGAACACGATGGTCGAGGTATAGGGCGCGCTGTTGTTCGGCAGCCGTGTCTGCCAGTTCGCCGGGATCAGCTTGGCCTGTTGGTGCAGGGCGTCGATGTCAGTACCCCAGGGCCAGCGTGACGACGTCGGCCTCGAGGCCGTCGATCACCGAGCGCGCCTGCTTGCCCGAGCCGCCGTGCGACTGCCGCACGGTGACGGTCTGGCCGGTCTTGCCCTTCCAGTACTTGACGAAGCCGGCGTTCAGCTCCTGGTACAGCTCGCGCGTCGGATCGTAGGAGACATTGAGCAGCGTGATGTCGCCCTGGAGCGCGACGCCGGTCCCAAGCGAGCCCGAGGACGAGAGACGCCACGAACTAGCCGTACAGCGCCCAGCCACAGATCGCTTCCTTTCGTAGTCGAGACTCGTTGGTAAGGAACTACCCCTATCATTTACTTCTAGCCCCTCATCTCCCTCCTGCCCACACGCGGGGCGCTGGGCTCGCTCCCCCCCCGATGCCACGCCGCGCTCGTGGATCCGATCCCCTCTCGCCCCTGCTTCTCCCCCACTCCCTCTGGCGTCCACGCCCGGCACTCGTGGCGTCACGCCGCCACGGAAAGGGCGAGCGCTCCAGAGAGGATGCGGAAGACGCGTCCGAGCGTGATCGCCTCCGCCGCTGCAGGAGCAGATAGCCGCCGCCACGGCCCTTTCTGCTCTGCACGAGGCCTTGTCCTGAGCGCAGCAGGATCAGCTCCAGAAACTTCCGGGGAATGGATCCACGGGCGAGCGCGACCAGCACGGTCCGGCCGGTCTGCCGCCAGGGCAGCAGCGCCTTCAGCCGTACTTGCCTTCTGGGACAGCATACAGTCGAGTATACGGGCGCCGTCTGGCCGTGCCTGCGGCGTCCCTCTTGTTCACCAGCCGCTTCGCGGAATCGCATTGCAATACATCTCCTCAGTCGTGATGTCGATCGATCATCCACAGCGAGCCAGCGGCGTCCGCGATCACCCGCTCGGCATCGGCTCGGAACAAGGCACTGCCCGCGAACCCGATCTCGGCGGTCGATCCGCCGTGACGCAGCTCATGGCGATACAAATCCCGCGCCACCAGCTCGACGAGCCGCCGGAGGGGCACTGCCTCTTCCCGCGCCAGCAGCGCGACCGCCCGCCGCTCCGCCGGCGTGGCCGGGGCTCGGCACGGGTCGTCGAGCAGGCGCACGATCGACTCCGACGCCGCCTCGACGGCGCGCCCCGCCGACCAGGTCAACCCGCGGAGCAGGGTGAAGGTCATGCGCACACCGACGCCTAGCTCCCGGTCGCGCCGGGCACCGATACCCGCCGCTCGACCAGGGTGCAGGCCGCACTCCGTCGCGGCGCGATCTTCCTCCCACCACCAGCGCCCGGCCCGCTGGTCCTCGCCCGGCGCCACCGCCCGCGTGCACGGCGCGCAGCCGATGCTCGGATACCCCAGGTCGTGGAGCGCGTTGTACGGGATGTCGTGGGCGCGGATATAGGACCAGATCTCTTCCCAGGTCCAGTCGGCGAGCGGATTGATCTTGACGATGCCCCCATGGGCCTCGTCGATCTCCACCTTTCGGACGGCGGTGCGCGTCTCAGCTTGATCCCGGCGCAGCCCGGCGATCCAGGCGTCGAGCCCGGCGAGCGCGCGCTCGAGCGGCTCGACCTTCCGGACCGCGCAGCAGCGCTTGCGCGCCTCGACACTGCGGTAGAAGAGGTTGACACCTTCCTCACGGGTCATGGCCTCGACGGCCTCCGTGCGGGGAAAGAAGACCTCGATCTCGAGGTCGTAGCGCTCCCGGATCGCCTCGATGACGGCGTAGGTCTCGGGCATCAGCCGGCCCGTGTCGAGCGTGAAGACGCGGACACGATTTGTCAGCTTCGTCAGCATGTCGATCAATACGACGCCCTCGGCGGCGAAGCTCGTGCAGAGGCCGATGCGGGGCTGGAAGGTTTCGAGAGACCACTCGAGCACCTGCTTGGCGCTCGCCGATTCAATGTGCTCCGGGATCACGAGTTCTTTGACGTGCATGTCGGTGCTGAGGTAGCAAGAACAGGGCCGCGCGTTTAATCGGCGGCGGCGAATCGAAGCCTCATCGACTCATTTCCCCTTGTCTCGAAGCTAGTTGGCTCGCATCTCCGACCGTGGAATTCTCCCGGTATCGCTGCGCACAACATCGGCAGCCTCAGAACCTCAGGGAAATCGCTTTCACAGGCGAAGAGCATTCCAGTTCCCTCTCTGGAAGTATTTTTGCTATATGTCGATCGTAATATGTGTATTAATACAATCCCGTGAAAAGGCGGGGCTTCGGTGTATCCTCAGCTCGCGGGCACAGAGATTGCAGCATGGGCCCCCGGACGCCTGACAATCGATTGGAGCCCAGCATTGATGACCGCGGAGACCGCCACCTATTCGCTCAGCCATATCCGGTACCTCGAGGCCGAGAGCATCCACGTCATGCGGGAAGTGGTCGCGGAGTTCGAGCGGCCGGTGCTTCTCTACTCGATCGGCAAGGACTCGTCGTGCCTGCTCCGGCTGGCGCAGAAAGCCTTCCACCCCGGCAAGATCCCGTTTCCACTGATGCACGTGGACACGGGCTATAAATTTACCGAGATGTACGAGTTCCGGGACCGGTGCGTGCAGGAGATCGGCGCCGACCTCCTCGTCTGGCGCAATGAGCCGGCCATCACCGCGGGCGCCAATCCATTCGATCTCGGCACGCAAAATTGTTGCGGCTTCCTCAAAACGGAGGCTCTTCTGACCGGCCTCCGCCACCATCGCTTCGATGCCGCCATCGGCGGCGCGCGGCGCGACGAGGAGAAGTCGCGCGCGAAGGAGCGCTTCTTCTCCTTCCGTGACCAATTCGGTCAGTGGGATCCCGAAAATCAGCGCCCCGAGCTGTGGAACCTCTACAATGCGCGGGTCAATCCCGGCGAGTCGATCCGGGTGTTCCCGCTGTCGAACTGGACGGAGCTCGACGTGTGGCAGTACATCTACCTCGAGCAGATCCCCGTCAATCCCCTCTACTTCGCCAAGCCGCGCGAGGCGGTGGTCCGCAATGGACAGATCATCGTCCTCGACCACGTCTTCGGCCGGGGCCAGCGCTACGGGCCGTCGGCGGGCGAGCAGGTCGAGCAGATCCTCTGCCGCTTCCGCAGCCTCGGCTGCGTCCCCTGCTCCGGAGCCATTCGCTCGACGGCCTCGAGCATCGAGGAGATCGTCGAGGAGATGATGGTCGCCCGCACCTCCGAGCGCGGCACGCGGGTCATCGACCACGACTCCGACGGGTCCATGGAGAAAAAGAAGCGGGAGGGGTACTTCTGACATGAGCGAGCCGGCGAGCCGCCAGCGCATCCTCGACTTCCTCGAGCGGAACGCGTCGAAGGACCTCCTGCGCTTCTCCGCCGTGGGCAGCGTCGACGACGGCAAGTCGACCCTCATCGGGCGGCTGCTGCACGACACCAAGTCCATCTACGAGGACCAGCTCTCGACCTTGCGCGCGGACAGCGCCCGGGTCGGCACCGGCCCCGTGATCGACTTCGCCCTCCTCACCGACGGCCTCCGAGCGGAGCGCGAGCAGGGCATCACGATCGACGTGGCGTATCGGTACTTCTCGACGCCCCGGCGGAACTTCATCATCGCCGACACGCCCGGCCACGAGCAGTACACGCGCAACATGGCGACGGGCGCCTCCACCGCGCACCTGGCGATCATCCTCATCGACGCCGCCCACGGCATCCTCACGCAGACCAAGCGGCACTCGTTCATCGCCTCGCTGCTCGGGATTCCGCGGCTCCTCGTCGCGGTGAACAAGATGGACCTCGTCGACCACGCGCAAGACGTGTTCGACCGGATCGTCGGCGAGTTCACCGAGTTCGCCACGCGCCTCGGCATCGCCGACCTCAAGTTCATCCCGATCAGCGCGCTCAACGGCGACAACGTGGTGACCTGGAGCCCGAAGATGCCCTGGTACCACGGCGAGTCCGTGCTCGACCACCTCGAAAGCGTCTATGTCGGCAGCGACAGGAACCTCATCGACCTCCGATTCCCCGTGCAGTACGTGATCCGGCCGCACCAGGATTTCCGGGGCTACGCGGGACAGATCGCCTCGGGCGTGCTCAAGAAGGGCGAGGAGGTCCTGGCCCTGCCCTCGATGCGGACGACCCGCGTCAAGTCCATCCTGAGCTATGACGGGGAGCACGAGTACGCCTTCGCCCCGATGTCGGTCACGGTGACGCTCGAGGACGAGATCGACCTCTCGCGCGGCGATCTCCTCGTGCACCCCAGGAACCTGCCGTCCGTGCAGTCGAGCTTCGAGGCCATGCTGGTCTGGATGGCCGATGCGCCGATGGAGACGGACCGGCCCTACCTGCTCAAGCACACCAGCCAGACGGTGAAGGCCGTGGTGAAGCGCGTGGAATACCGGGTGGACGTCAATACCCTGAGCCGCGCGCCCTCGCCGGCGCTCGGCCTCAACGAGATCGGCCGCGTGGCGTTTCAGACCAATCAGAAGCTCTTCCTCGATCCCTACAAGAACAACCGGCTGACCGGCAGCTTCATCGTCGTCGATCCGATCAGCAACGGCACCGTGGCCGCGGGCATGATCATCGACCGGATGCCCGAGAGCCAGCTTCGCGCTCCGGCCGGCGGGCTGTCCGCGCCGAAGTCCGAGAATATCCGCGCCGAGGTGAGCCCCGTCTCCGCCGGCGCCCGCGAGCGGCTCCTCGGCCAGCGGGCGGTGACCATCTGGATGACGGGCCTGTCCGGATCGGGGAAGTCGTCCATCGCCCAGGAGCTCGAGCGCCGGCTCCACGAGGAGGGACGCCACGTCTACGTGCTCGACGGCGACAACCTGCGCTTCGGCCTGAACCGGGACCTCACCTTCTCGCGGGGCGACCGGTCGGAGAATATTCGCCGCGCCGCCGAGGTCGCCCGGCTCTTCAACGACGCCGGGACCATCGTCCTCGTCCCGATCATCTCGCCGTTCCGCGATGACCGGGATCGGGCGCGGGCCATCGTCGGGGCCGACCGCTTCCTCGAGGTCTACCTCAGCACGCCGCTGTCGGTGTGCGAAGCGCGCGACGTCAAGGGGCTGTACCGCAAGGCCCGCGCCGGGGAGATCGCCGAGTTCACCGGCATCTCCTCACCCTACGAGGTGCCCGAGCACCCCTCCTTCGCCTTCGACACGTCGGCGCTCGGCCTCGTGGAATGCGCGGACGTGCTACAGCGCGCGATCGAGGCGAAGATCCGCCTAGCAGGCGGCGGATAAAGGCCCATCTGCGAGTCGGCGCCCTCGGCAGCCGGCTCAACGTAGAGCGACTACGCCTCGCCGGCTGCCTTCGGGCGCCGCCTCGCAGCTGGACCTTTCTCCGCCGCCTGCGGGCTTTTCAGTCCTGAGTCGAAATCATTGACTCACGGGCGCCAGTACGGTGGAGGGACGCGAGCCGTCAACGCGGGGTTGCGCTCCCTCGCGCGCCGGGTCATGATCGCCCCGGCAACTACTCTGACTGGACAGGTGCGCAATGCCCGACCCCGCTGTGCCGCCGACCATCGTCATCAGCCATCTCGCCGCGGGCCCGACGCCGCCCACCGCCGCCAACCAGGTCTGGCCCAATGTCCTGCACACGCGGGTCGCCGACGTGGTCTCCCAGATGGGCCCGGGGCCCTGGGCCAAGCGGATCATCGCGGACGAGCGCCAGCTCGTGACCTTGATCGCGAGCCCGCCGGGCGCGGGCAATCGCCCGCACTGGCACCGCGACTTCGACGAGTGGTGGGTGGTCCTGGCCGGGCGCCTGCAGTGGGAGCTGACGGGCGGCACCGTCGTGCAGGCGGCCAAGGACGACATCGTGTGGGTGCCCCGGGGCACGGTGCACCACATCCAGAACGTGGGCGCGGACCCGTCGCTGCGGCTCGCTGTGGCCATGCCCCCGGCCGCCCACTACTTCTCCCCGTGTGACCAGTGCGGCTATACCGACGACGGGCCGCGCGAGTGGAGCGCCTGACCGGCCGGCCGGGTGCCACTCTTGCGGCGGGCCGCCGGCCCCGCCGGGCCAGAAACGCCACGCGCCGCTTGCCCCGAGCGGGCATCCCGAGGTAGGGTCTGGGTGGGTTCGGGGCACTCCTCGCGCCCGACGGTTCCCGATCACCCGATGGCAACGGAGGTGTACCCCATGAAGCGAGCGAGCCGGACGCTGGTCGTGTCCCTTCTCTCTCTGGCCTTGGCCGTCGCTGGTCACGGCCGGCCCCGGATGGGCCCAGGGAAAGACCGACCTCACAGTCGCCCTGTCGAGCTTCTCCACCGAGGTGCTCGACCCTGTCCTGGGCGGCCACATCGTGAAGTACTACTTGTCGATGATGTTCGACTACCTGGTCGGCACCACCCCCGACGGCCAGCCGTCGACGAGCGGCGGGATCGCCACGAAATGGGAGAACTCGCCTGACTACAAGCGCTGGACCTTCCACCTGCGCAAGGGCGTCAAGTTCCACAACGGCGACGACCTGACCTCCGAGGACGTGAAGTTCAGCCTGCAGCGCGCCATCGGCAAGCGCTCGACGACGGGGTATGCCGGGCCGCTCCGCACCTTGATCCAGGACATCGAGACCCCCGCGCCGGATCGCGTGGTCATCGTGACGAAGGAGCCGACCCTCATCATCCCGACGTATCTCTCGCGCTCGCTGTCGACCGAGGGCATGGTCCTGCCCAAGAAGTACATCGAGGCCAACGGCGACGACGCGTTCGCCAGGAAGCCCGTGGGCAGCGGCCCCTTCAAGTTCGTCGAGCAGGTGACGGGCGCGCACATCAAGATGACCGCCGTGGACAACCACTGGCGCATCGGCACCCCCAAGTACAAGAACGTCACCTTCAGGCTCGTGCCCGAGGAGACGACGCGGATCGCGCTCCTGCGCCGCGGCGAGGTGGACGTGGCCGACGTGAGCCGCGAGCGCGTGAAGGAGCTGGAGAAGGAAGCCTTCCCGGTGTACTTCCGGAAGGACGAGGCCATCCTCAGCATGTGGGTCGTCTTCGGGCCCGATGGCTGGCCCGCGCCGATGAAGGACAAGCGGGTCCGCGAGGCGCTCAACCTCGCCGTGGATCGCAACGAGATCGCCCAGTCCATCTTCGCCGGCAAGGCCGATCCCGCGGCCATCCCGCTGGGACTCTCCTGGTCGTTCAAGGACATCGGCCTCAAGGTGACGCCCGAGATGACCTATCCCTTCGACCCCGCGCGCGCCAAGAAGCTGCTGGCCGACGCCGGGCAGGCGGGCGGATTCAACCTCGACGTCTACGCGTATCAGCTCCCCGGGCTCCCGGAGGGCAAGGCCTTCGCCGAGGCGGTGGCCGGATACTGGGAGCAGATCGGCATCAAGACCAAGCTGATCCCGGTGGACTATCCCGCGTTCCGCAAGCTCTGGGTTGACCGCAAGGTGCCGGGATCGATCGGCTACTACAACATCGCCAACCGGGACTGGATCGGCACCTTCGCCCTGCTCGAGAAGCAGGCCTATGGGCCGTCGAAGGCCAATGACACCGTGAACGACGCCGAGGTCGACGGCATGATCGCCCAGGTCATGCGCCAGACCGACAGGGAGAAGATCAACACCCTGATGCGCAACATCTACACCCGGATCCGCAGCGAGCACTACGGCGTGCCGGTGGTCTACCTGCACTCGGCCTATGCCACGTCGAAGACGCTCGGCAAGTGGAACCCGGGCACCGTGATGTACGACCTCTTCTTCGACCAGCTCGCCTCGTCGAAGTAGGGATCGGGTGACGCGGCGCCGGTGATCCGCTTCGTCCTGGCGCGTCTCTTCCAGTCGCTGGTGACCCTGGCGATCTTGTCGGTCGTCGTCTTCATCCTCGCCCGGGCCACCGGCGACCCGCTGCACCTCATCCTGCCCATGTCGGCCACCCAGGAGGACTATGCCGAGGCGCGGCGCTACCTCGGGCTCGATCGGCCCTACGTCGAGCAGTACTTCTCCTTCGTCGGCAAGGCCGTCCGCGGGGATTTCGGCACCTCGCTTCGCGCGCGCAAGCCGGTGATCGAGCTGATCCGGGAGCGCCTGCCCAACTCCCTCAAGCTCGCCGTCTTCGCCATGGGCATCTCGCTCGCCATGGCCTTTCCGCTGGGCGTGATGGCCGCGGTGAAGAAGGGCACCGGCATCGACCGGGCCGCCCAGGTCATCGCGGTGCTCGGCCAGTCGCTGCCGACGTTCTGGCTGGCGATCATCCTCGTCGAGTTCGTGTCCGGCCGCCTGCAGTGGCTCCCCGCGGCGGGGAATGACGCGGGGCTCGTCAGCTACATCCTGCCCGGCTTCACGCTCGGCTGGTTCGTGGTGGCCGGCATGATGCGACTCCTGCGCTCGAGCATGCTCGAGGTGCTCGACTCCGACTACGTCAAGCTGGCGCGCGTCAAGGGTGTGGCCGAGCGCCGCGTGGTCTGGCTGCACGCCCTCAAGAATGCGCTGATTCCCGTCATCACCTTCGCGGGCATCTACTTCGCGATCCTCGTGACCACGGCCATCGTGGTGGAGACGGTGTTCGCGTGGCCCGGCCTCGGACGGCTCGCCTACGAGGGCATCAGCTCGCGCGACTTCCCGGTGATCCAGGCGGTGGTGCTGACCACCGCGGCCCTCGTCGCCGCGGTCAGCCTGTGCGTGGACTGTCTCTACGCGGTGATCGATCCGCGCATCCGCCATGCCCGGTAGGCGCCGTGGCGGCTGAGCCCGCCGGCGGCGCGGCGCTGGCCCTGCCCGAGGTCGAGCCCCGTGCCGTCCGGGCGCGGCGGTCGCAGCGGCTGCCGCTCTTCTCGCTCGGCGTCATCGGCGCCTTCGTGGTGGTGGCGCTCCTCGCCCCGCTGCTCGGCCTCAGCAGTCCTCAAGAACAATCGCTGCGCAAGCGCTTCCGGCCGCCCGTCTGGGAGGAGCGCGGAACCTGGGAGCATCCGCTCGGCACCGACCGGCTCGGCCGCGACATGCTCTCGCGCATCATCTGGGGCGCGCGGGTGTCGCTCGCCGCGGGCGTGGTCACCGTGCTCCTCGCCAGCGCCTTCGGCGCCGCGGTGGGGCTGGTCGCGGGCTACTACGGGGGGCGCGTGGACATCGCGCTCATGCGCTTCACCGACGCCACCATGTCGTTCCCGGTCATCCTCCTCGCGCTGATCCTCGCCGTGACGGTGGGCCCGAGCTTCACCAACGTCGTCGTGGCCATCGCGGTGATCCTGTGGGCGCGCTACGCGCGCGTCATCCGCGCACAGGTGCTGACCTTGATGCAGCTCGATTTCATCGCCCAGTCCCGCATCGCGGGAGCCGGGGGCTGGCGCATCATCACGCGACACCTGTTGCCGAACACGCTCAATACGCTGGTCGTGCTGGTGACGCTCCAGATCGGCTACGTCATCATCGTCGAGGCGTCGCTGTCGTTCTTGGGCGCGGGCATTCCACCGCCGACGCCCGCGTGGGGCTCGATGATCTCGGAGGGGCGCGAGTACGTGACGAGCGCCTGGTGGGCGTCGTTCTTCCCCGGCCTCGCCATTCTCCTGGTCGTGCTCGCGTTCAACCTGATCGGCGACTGGCTGCGCGACACCCTCGACCCGAAGCTGCGCCAGCTCTGAGGGCATCGGCAATCGTGTCCGTGTCCGGTCCCGTCGTCGACGTCCGAGACCTGCGCACGCACATCGTCACCCGCTGGGGCACGATCAAGGCGGTTGACGGCGTGTCCTTCAGCGTGGACGAGGGGGAGACGCTCGGCCTCGTCGGCGAGTCCGGCTCCGGCAAGAGCATGACCTGTCTCTCGCTGATCCGCCTCGTCCCGCGGCCGGCGGCGCGGATCCTCGGCGGGCAGATCCTCCTCGACGGCGACGATCTGCTCGCGAAGACGGACAGCCAGATGCAGCAGATCCGGGGCCGCAAGGTCGCGATGATCCTGCAGGACCCGATGAGCTCGCTCAACCCGGTGTTCTCGATCGGCATGCAGGTGCGCGAGGCCGCCGGCATGTACCACGCCCTGCGCGGCAAGGCCCTGTCCGAGCGCGCCGCCGCGCTGCTCGCCGCCGTGCGCATCCCCTCGCCCGCCGCGCGCCTCTCCGCGTTCCCGCACCAGCTCTCGGGCGGCATGCGCCAGCGCGTGGTCGGCGCCATGGCCATCGCGGCGCCGCCGCGGCTGCTCATCGCGGACGAGCCGACGACCAGCCTCGACCTCACGATCCAGGCGCAGTATCTCGGGCTCCTGAAAGACCTCCAGCAGCAGCATCGCCTGGCCATGATCTTCGTCACGCACAACCTCGGCATCGTGGCGAAGATCTGCGACCGCGTGGCGGTGATGTATGCGGGCCGCATCGTGGAGATCGGACCGGTCCGCCGGATCTTCAGGCAGCCGGCCCATCCCTATACGCGCGCCCTCATCGAGTCGATCCCGCGCCTCGGCGCCCGGCCGGAACGGCTCACCGCCATCGAGGGGCAGCCGCCCGACCTCGCCGACCTGCCGCCGGGCTGCTCGTTCGCCCCGCGCTGTCCCGCCGTGATGGAGCGCTGCCGCGTCGAGGAGCCGCCCGCGCTCGCCCTCGGCGCCGACCACCTGGCCCGCTGCTGGCTGCACGCGCCGGCCGCGTGACGCCGCCATGACCGCCGAGCCGCGCGCGCTCCTCGAGGTGGAGGGCCTGACCAAGCACTTTCCCGTGCGCCAGGGCATGCTGGGCCTCTCCACGGCCACGGTGCGCGCGGTCGACGGGATCTCGTTCGACATCGGCGCGGGACAGACCCTCGGCCTCGTCGGCGAGTCGGGCTGCGGCAAGACCACGACGTCGAAGATGATCCTCGGCCTCGAGCGGCCGACGGGCGGCGCCATCCGCTTCCAGGGCGAGGACGTCCTGGCGCTCGGCCGCGACGCGCTCAAGCGCTACCGGAAGGCGGTCCAGGCCGTCTTCCAGGATCCGTATGCCTCGCTCGATCCGCGGATGCGCGTCGCCACCATCGTGGCCGAGCCGCTCGACATCAACGAGCGCCCGAGCGCTCCGGAGCGCCGCCGCCGCGTGCTCGAATTGCTCGACCTGGTCGGCTTGCCCCAGCGCGCGGCCGACCTCTTCCCCCACGAGTTCTCGGGCGGCCAGCGCCAGCGCGTGGCCATCGCGCGCGCGCTCGCGCTGTCGCCGCGGCTCATCGTCCTGGACGAGCCCGTCTCCGCCCTCGACGTCTCGATCCGCGCGCAGGTCTTGAACCTCTTGGTCGACCTCCAGGCGCGCCTCGGCGTCTCCTATCTCTTCATCGCCCACGATCTGGCGGCGGTCGCCCACATGAGCCACACCATCGCCGTGATGTACCTCGGCAAGATCGTCGAGTGGGGCGCGGCCGGCCTCGTGTCCACCGAGCCCAAGCATCCCTACACCAAGGCGCTCTTCGCCGCGGCGCTGCCCATCGACCTCGATTCCGCCCGGGAGGACATCGTGCTCAGCGGCGAGGTCCCGAGCCCGCTCGATCCGCCGAGCGGCTGCCACTTCCACCCGCGCTGTCCCTACGTCATGCCCCGCTGCTCCACCGAGGAGCCCCTGCTCCGCGCCGACTCCGGCCACCTAGTCGCCTGCCACCTCTACTCCCCGGGGGGCCGATAAGGGCCCATCTGCTTCGTTGGCGCCCTCGGCAGCAGGCTCAACGTAGCTCGCTCACGCTCGCCGGACTTCGCGTATCCGCCCGCCTGCGCCTCGCGGCTGCGAGCTCGCCCTTCCTGAGCTACGCCTCGCCTGCTGCCTTCGGGCGCCGCCTCGCAGCTGAACCCTTCTCGGCCCCCCGGGTGCGCGAGTCCTCGGGGCGATCCACGAGCTTGAGGATGACGACCGGCGCGTCATCGGCCCGCGAGCAGGAGGCAGGCGGCGCCCGCGCACGCGAGGAGCGCGGCGAAGAGGCGGCGGCCCAGGTCCGGCTCGGCGAAGAGCGCGCGGCCGAGGAGCACGGCCACCACCGAGGACATGCGGCGGATGGCATTGACGTAGGCCGCGGGGGCCATCGTGAGCGCGGTCGTTTGCATCCCGGTCCCCGCGGCGCCCAGGAGCCCGTGGCCGACCAGCGTGACGACGTTCCGGACGCGCACGCTCTCGGCAAGTCCCGCGGGCGTGGTGAGCACGGCGATCACCCCCGCCAGCACGGCGGTGGCGCCGTGCGAGGCGAGGAGATAGCTCGCGGGGCCGATGGTGCGGGCGCCCCAGCGATCCACCGCGGCGACCAGACCGAGGAGGATGGCGGCGCCGAGCGCATCGAGCGCGTCGCGGCGGGCGAAGAGCGCGGCCAGGCCGCGCCACCCCGTGCCGCTGCCGGACAAGGTCGACGTGCCGAGCACCGAGAGCGCGAGGCCGACCCAGCCGAGCGGGCTTGGCCAGGTGCCGGAGAGCGCCGCATCGGGGAGCACCGTGAAGATCGGGCTCAGCGCGAAGACGGGTCCCACGATCGAGATGTCGCCGCGGGCGCTCGCGCGGGCGAGGAGCCCGCTCATCCCCATGACGAGCACGGCACACACGGCGACGGCGGGCCAGGCGAAGCTCGGCACCGCGAACGGGTGGCCGGTGACGAGGAAGAACGCCGCCCAGCTCGCGGTCGCGACCGCCTGCGTCCAGGTGACGATCACGAGCGGCGGGATGCCGCGCGCCCGGCCCTTCACGAGGGCGAACTGGGTGGCCTGGGTCAGCGCCGCGCCGAACGACAGCGCGAACCAATTCACGCGGGGAGCCCCCCGCGCGAGGTGCTCCGGGCGCGGCGCGCGCTCACGCGCCGGGCCGGCGCCGATACAAGACGAGCGAGGTCAGCGACATCACCGCCTCGCCCGTCTGGTTCAGGACGCGGCCCCCGATCTTGACGACGCCGATGTCGCGCCGGCTGCGCGACTCGACCTTCTCCACGACCACGTTCTCGACCGACAGCACGTCGCCCGGGCGGACGGGCTTGAGCCATTTCAGATCGTCGAAGCCGATCGCGCCGTTCGTCGCGTGGCCGGGAATGGCCGACTCGCACACCATGCGCATCAGCATCGCGCCGGTGTGCCAGCCGCTGGCGATGAGCCCGCCGAAGTGGCTGTGCCGGGCCGCCTCCTCGTCCACGTGAAAGGGTTGGGGGTCGAACTGGCGGGCGTACTCGACGATCTCCTCCGCCGTGACCTCGTACCGACCGAAGCGATGCGTCTGACCGACCTCGACGTCCTCGAAGTGGACGAGGTCGCTCACGCGGCGGGATCCGGGCGGCGCCTCAGCATGGTGACGCCGACGATGGCGAGGACCGTCTCGCCCTTCTGGTTCACCATCTCCGACCGGCTCCGGACGAAGCCGATCGGCTTCGTCCGGGACGGCCAGGCCTCGAGGATCTCCCGCTTGAGGGTGAGCGTATCGCCGGGGCGCACCGGCTTGAGCCAGCGGCAGGAGTCGATGCCGGGCGACCCGGCGCCCGCCGCCTGCTCGCGCTGCATCGCCTCCACCGAGATCCGCATCATGATCGCGCACGTGTGCCAGCCGCTCGCGATCAGGCCGCCGAAGAAGGACGTCTTCGCGGCCTCGGGATCCGTGTGGAACGGCTGGGGGTCGTACTTGCGGGCGAACGCCAGGATCTCCGCCTCGCTGACGGTGCTCGAGCCGAGCACCGCCGTCTCCCCCACCCGCACGTCTTCGAAGTACTTCATCGGCGCCCGGCTACTTCCTGGGCTTGACCCACGTCTCCGACCACGCGAGCGTGGCGCTCGAGCCCTGCCGGTCACCGCGCATCTCCGCCCACACGCTGCCCGTCGCCACGCGCCCGTCGATCTCGAGCTGGGCCGAGCGCGCCGGGAAGAACGTGCTGAACACGCCGATCGGCCGGTCGTTGAAGCCGGGAGGCGCATTGAGCACGAACGGCTCGATGCAGTCGTACCAGGACAGTGTGATCTCCGTATCGGCGGTGACCACCGACTCGGTGGCGGTCGACCAGGGCCCACCGTCCCGCTCGAAGCTCGCCGAGATGACGGGCAGGGACGTGTCGGCGAACGCCGGGAAGAGCAGGCTCTCGATCGACTTCTGGAGCCACCGCGCCACCCCGATGTTGTCGCTGTAGATCTTCACTTTGGCGTCGGTGAGCGTGCTCTGCAAGAACAGGACGTGGCCGCCGCCCGCCGGGCACCACAGGACGCGCCAGTGGCTCGCCCGATCCGACAGCGTCTTGCCGCCGTCGGGGCTCAGCCGGATGAAGGAATTCTCGCCGGTCATCATCACCTCGTTCGGGTCAACAGGCGGCATGGGATGGTCTCCTTTCGAATCTGGGTGGGCTGCGTCTCCGAGCAACCCTCTGACCATAGAGGAAAGACGCCGGAAGAACAAGGGCAGTGCCGAGGCCGTGTTATAGATAGCGCCGCTTGTGCCATGGCCAGATCGAGACCGCGCTCCCGCTGGGCGTTCCGCCTCCTCCTCGCCGTCCTCGCCGCGATCGCCCTCTGGGCCGCGTGGGAGGCGGTCACGTGGCCGGACGTGGCGCGCCTCGCGCGCGAGCAGCCCAAGACCACCGCCTTCATCGACGAGTACCGGGCCCGCCAGCGGGTCCTCGGCAAGCCCGCGCGCGTGACGTGGACGTGGGCGCCGTATGCCGCCATCTCCCCGGACATCAAGCGCGCCGTGCTGGTGGCCGAGGACATCAACTTCTTCTCGCACCGCGGCTTCGAGCTGGCCGAGGTGCAGAACGCGCTGGAGGACGCGCTGCGGGATCGCGAGCTGCCGCGCGGCGCCTCCACGATCTCCCAGCAGCTCGCCAAGAACCTGTGGCTGTCGCCGTCCCGGAATCCCTGGCGCAAGGCCAAGGAGGCCATCCTCACGTGGCAGATGGAGCGCGCGCTGTCCAAGCGCCGCATCCTCGAGCTCTATCTGAACGTGGTCGAGCTCGGCCCCGGCCTTTACGGCGTCGGTGCGGCGAGCCAGCGCTACTTCGGCAAGCCGGCATCAGAGCTGGGGCCCGCCGAGGCCGCACAGCTCGCCGCGGCGCTGCCGAACCCCGCGGTCTGGCATCCGGGAGCCGAGTCGCCCGCGTACCGCCGCCGGGTCGCCTCCATCCGCGAGCGCATGGCCCGGGCGGCCTTCCTCGGCCGCCAGCTCTGAAGCCCTAGACCGAAGTTCCCCCCGACAGTAGCAGGTAAGTAGGCGAATTGGCGAAGAAAGAGGTGTAGTTTGCCTCGATGTATGTAGTCATGTATTATGTTTGTATTAAGAGTGAGTATATGATATATACGTAGGCATGTACATCGCGGTGGTCCCCAACCGCACCTCCCCGCCCGCCATCCTGCTGCGCGAGAGCTTCCGCGAGCACGGCAAGGTCAAGAATCGCACGCTGGCCAATCTCAGCGGGTGGTCCAGCGAGCGCGTCGAGGCCTTGCGGCACGTCCTCCGGGGCCGCGCCCTCGCGCCGGCCGCCCCCCGGGCGGCCGCGGCGCTGGAGATTGTGCGCAGTTGGCCGCATGGGCATGTGGCGGCGGTCCTGGGGACCGTGCGCCGGTTGGACCTCGAGCGGCTGGTGGCGCGCGCGCCCTCGACGCCGCGCGCCCTGGTGGTGGCGATGCTCGTGCACCGGCTCCTCGCCCCCGGCTCGAAGCTGGCCACGGCCCGGGGCTTGGCGGAGGCGACGCGCACCAGCACGCTCAGCCCCGTGTTGCAGCTCCCGGCGGTGGACGAAGACGATCTCTATGCCGCCCTGGACTGGCTGCTGGCGCGGCAAGGGGCGATCGAACAGGCGCTGGCCCGGCGCCACTTGCAGGCCGGGCAGCTGGTGCTCTACGACGTGACCTCGACGTACTTCGAGGGGCGGCGGTGCCCGTTGGCCAAGCGCGGCCATTCGCGGGACGGCAAGCGGGACAAACTGCAGATCGTGTTCGGCGTGCTGACGAATGCGGCGGGGTGTCCGGTGGCGGTCGAGGTGTTCGACGGCAACACCGGGGATCCGAAGACGCTCACCGCGGTCCTGACGAAGGTGCGCCAGCGCTTCGGCCTGGAGCGGCTGATTCTGGTCGGGGACCGGGGGATGCTGACGGCGGCCCGCATTCGGGAGGAGCTGGCGGGCGTCGAGGGGCTCGCGTGGATCACGGCGCTCCGGGCGCCCGCGATTCAGGCGCTGGTGCCCAGCGGCGCGCTGCAGCTGTCGCTGTTTGATCAGCAGGACTTGGCGGAGATCACGCACCCGGACTATCCCGGGGAGCGCCTCATCGTCTGCAAGAATCCGCTGCTCGCGGCCGACCGGGCGCGCAAGCGGCAGGAGTTGCTGGCCGCGACGGAGCGCGACCTGGCGGGCATCGCGACGGCCATCCAGCGGGCGACGCGGCCCCTGCGCGGGCGCGGCCGCGATTGGGCTGCGCGTGGGCAAGGTGCTGGGGCGCCACAAGGTCGGCAAGCACTTCACGATCGCGATCACCGACCCGGCGTTGAGCTATCAGCGCGACGAGGCGGCCATCGCCGCCGAAGCCGCGCTCGACGGGCTCTATGTGATTCGCACGAATGTGCCCGCGGACGGCGTGGCCCGCGCCGGAGACGGTGCGCGCCTACAAGCGGCTGGCCGAGGTCGAGCGGACCTTTCGCAGTCTGAAGACCGTGGATCTGCACGTGCGCCCGATTCATCACCGCACGGCCGACCGCGTCCGGGCGCACGTGTTCTTGTGCCTGCTGGCCTACTACGTCGAATGGCACATGCGGCAGGCGCTCAAGCCCCTGCTGTTCGACGACGACGATAAGGCGGCCGCCGAGGCGCTCCGCGCCTCGATCGTCGCGCCGGCGCAGCGCTCGCCGCGGGCGAAGGCCAAGGCGGCGACCAAGCGGACGGAGGACGGGTGGCCCGTGCACAGCTTTCAGACGCTCCTGGCGGATCTGGCGACGCTGACCCAGAATCAGGTGCGGCCCCTGGGCGCCGACGGGGCGACGCTGGACATCCTCGCTACGCCCACGCCCCTGCAGCAGCGCGCCTTCGAGTTGCTCGGCGTGTCCGCTCGGTTGTAGTCAGTACGGCGCCGCCCACGCGACCGCTCTGGCCGCGATGGCGCGCACTTACGCCCCTGGCCAGGGAACTTCAGCTAGAGCGATGATAAGGGCCCATCTGCTTCGTCGGCGCCCTCGACCGCACGCTCAACGTACAGAGAGTACGCCTCGCGTGGCGGCCTTCGGGCGCCGCCTCGCAGCTGGACCCTTCTCATCGCTCTAGCCGGTTTTCTCCGACAGGCTCCTAGAGCGATGATAAGGGCCCATCTGCGAAAGTACGTCGCCCTCGACCGCTCGCGCCACGTACTGAGAGTACGCCTCGCGTGCGGTCATCGGGCGCCGCCTCGCAGCTGGACCCTTCTCATCGCTCTTGCTGGGTTTCTCCGACAAGCCCCTATGTCTAGGAGCGTGTTGGAGTGACCTCCGTTCGAGCGCCGGCTTCGCCGGCGCAATCCGCTGTTCGGGGGGAGGCATCGGAAGGGGGGCGGAGCCCCCCTCCGAGTTTCTCAGGTGTCGGGCGCGAGGCGGGTGACCAGGCGCAAGAGCTGATGGCTCGTCACGTGGCGGCTCTGGAGCCGCGCGCCCGCCTCGTCCCCGGCCTCGTCGACCGGCACCGTCCACGGCTCGGCATCCACACCTTCTCCGAGCTGCCGGGCGCGCGCGCGCAGCTCGGCAAGCCCGTGCGCGGCCCCGCCCTCGAGCGAGTCCGCCGTCGCGTCCAGGAGATCGGCGATCGTGCGCTCGAACTCCTCCACGTGCTCCGGCGAACGCCGTGCGCGGAACCGGCGCCTCCGCGGCCAGCCGCTCTCCGGCCGCGGCGAAGAGCCCGGGCAAGAGCGCCTGGGCGTCGGTGACGAGGTGCAGGATCATGTCGCTCTCCGCGCGCGCCTGCCGGCGTGTCGGGGTCGCCCTCCATTCTCGACTGATCCCGATAGGCGAGCGTCGCCGACAGCATCCGGTAGACCTTGGTGCGCAGGCCCTTGGGGTGATCGGCGAGCCCGCCGTCGCCGCGACGGGCGCCGACGCGCGCCAGCGTCGGCCATCAGCCGGAGGGCGCGGGCCAGCGTGGGACGCATCGCGCGGCGCGCCTGCACCGGCCAGAGCATCTGGTCGATCACGCCCATGACGCCGGCCCCGAGCAAGATGCCGAGCACCCGGTCCCGCGCGCCCACCAGATCGGTGGTCGGCCCGAACCCGCTGAGGAGCACGATGCCGAGGGCGAGCGCCGTCTGGATCCCCGCGTACGCCGTCCGCGGCCCGCCGACCGTGATCCACGCGGCGACGAGGTAGCCCGCGCCGAGCACGACGAGAAACGACGTGAGATCGTGGAGGTTCGGCATGAAGACGACGATGGCGATCAGGCCGAGCATGCCGCCGAGCACGGCGCCCACCTGCCGGAGCACGGCCTTGCTGAGGTTCGCGCCCACCGTGGTCTGCGCGATGATGACGCACGTGACCGCGGAGGTCACGAGGCCCGGCCAGTCGAGCCCGAGCATCACCAGGTAGCACAGCTCGAGGCCGAGCGCGGCCTTGAGCCCGATCTTCAGCGCCGCCGTGTCGAGCGACCACGACGCGGGCGCCGTGGGCGGCTCCGAGACGTCGATCGACCGGAGCATCCCCGGCGTCAGCTCCGTCATGCGCCGGCCGCCCGGCGGGAGGCGCCATCCGGGCGGGGAGCGCCGGTCAGGAATGCGATCCGGCCGAGCGAGCGCTCCATCCCGTCGAGGACGGGCGCCGGGCGGAGACGCGCCGGGCCCGCTCCCGCCTCGGCGGGGATGACCGCCGTCGGGCCGGTCGAGCCGAGCAGCCCGCGCCGACTCTCGAGCGCGCGGGCCAGCCGCGCGCTCTCGTCGCTGATCGCCCCGAGCCGCGCGCGAACGGCCGGCGTCGAGTCCCACCCGCGCCGTCGTGGCCGGCGGTCTCCGCCGCCCAGAGCGCCGAGGTGAAGAGCCGCGCGACCTCGAGGATGAGGGCGGTGTGGTGGGCGTGGCGGGCCGGAGCGCGGGTGGCGCACCTCGGCGTTGGCGAGCAGCTGAAGCTCGGCCCGTGATGTCGCCGAGCGCCAGCATCGCCGCCGACGCCGGGGGCGCGTCCTCGACCGAGGGTCGTCGATCGCCTGGTCGGCGAGCGCGTGCACGAGGTCCAGGCGACGCGACCAGCTCGCGCCGCAGCTTGTCGAGGGATCGTCGGGCCACAGGAAGAGCTGGGCGCCCGTTCCGAGGACGACGCCGAGCCCGATGGCGGTGATGCGCCACAGCGCGACGCCGACGAAGCCCTCGGACTCTCGACGTGCGACAGCGTCACGAGCAGATACGTGAGCGCGCCGAGCAACGGCGGATAGGGCGCGGTGAGGACGCGCGAGAGTACACGCCGGCGGCGACCACGACGCCGAGCAGCGGGCGAAGACGAACGGCAGGTCGACGAAGGCGAGCACGGCGAACAGGCGGCGAAGCCGCCGGCGGCGTGCCGGGAGCGCTCGCCCCGCGCTTGAGCGATGCGCCGGCATCGGCCTGGCTCACCGTGAAGATCGTGAAGATGGCCCAGCCGCCATGCGGCATCTCGAACGCGAGGATGATGACCGTCCCGATCAGGCACGCCGCCACGATGCGCAGGGCGGCGCGCATGCGCCCGGGGTCGGTTGAAGCTCCGCGCGAAGGAACGCGCCGACCACGCCTCGTCGTAGCGGCGCGCGTCGCCGCGCACCGTCACCACGGCCGTGGCGCCCATGCGGAACGGCAGGGCGGGATCGCGCTCCTCGAGCAGGATGCGCACGGGGATCCGGTTCGCCAGCCGCACCCAGTTCAGGGTCTGCTTGACGGCCGGCAACCCGCCGACGGTGCCGCCGTCGTCCTGGTAATCGCCCACCCGATGCCCTGCACCACGCCGCGGAACCGGCGCCCGGGATAGCCCACGAGATACACCTCGGCCGGCATGCCGGGACGAATCGAGGCGAGGTACGTCTCGCGAAATTGGCCATCACGTACCAGGCGCGATTGTCGACGAGCGCGAAGACCTGCTGGCCCTGTCGGGCGTACTCGCCGACCGCGATGTTGAGGTTGGTGACGTAGCCGTCGAACGGCGCCGTGACCCGACGTATCCGACGTCCAGCTCCGCGGCCGCCACCGCCGCCGGCCGCCTCGAGCCGCGCGTTGACGTTGCCGACTGCGCGAGCGAATCGCTGGCCCGCTCGGCGTCGTGACGACCCTGCTCCACTGCGCGCGCGCCGCACGCTCTCTCGCGCGGCCGCGCTCACGCCGCGATCGCCGCCGCCGACGCTCCCGGGCCTCGTCGATGGCGGCGCCCGCGGCGCGTTCCTTGCGCTCGGCCTCCCGCACGGCCGCGGCGAGCGCCCGCTGCTTGGACCGCGCCTCCTGGACGCGATCGACCGTGACGAACTCGAGGGCGAGCAGCGGCTCCACGCGCGCAGTAGTCCTCCGCTACCGAGTCGGCGCCGAGCCGCGCGGAGGCGACGCGCCGCGCCAGCTCCGCCTCGAGGCGGGCGATCTCCGCGTCGAGCGCGCCGGGCCGGTCTCGCCTGGGGAGCGTCGCCTCGGCGGCGGCCAGGTCGGCCTGGCGGCGCGGGATCTCGACACGGCCGCGGCCACCGCGCTCCGCTGCGCCTCCACCTCCTTCGTCGTGAGCGCGATTCGGCTCGCGCCCGCTCGAGGCGGGCCTGTAGGGCCGAGGGTCGATCACGAACAGGAGATCGCCCGGCTTGACCGGCTGGTTGTCCGCGACGTGCAGCTCGATGAGCGGACCGCTACGTGGGGCGCGATGCCGACGACGTTGGCGCGCACGCTCGCGTCGTCCGTGCGCGGATCCTCGTAGGTCAGCGCCACACCCACAGCGCCGAGCCACCGCGGCCACCACGATCAGGCGCCGAGCGTGCGCCCGGGCCCCGCCGTCAGCGCGCCCGCCTGCCGCACCGTCCATCGCGACTCAGCCCCGGTAGAGCACGAGCCAGAGCCGAAGGTGAACAGAAGGCAGAGGCTTGGATAGATCAGCAGGACGGGACCCAGATGCGGCTCGAGGCCGGCTCCTGGCCAGGAGGGACGCACGGCGGCGGTGAGGACGATCCCGAGAGGCGAGGCAGAGGAGCCAGGCGGGAAAGAACGACCCCTCGACGTTGAGGATGGGGCGCACCCCCCGGCGAGAGGCAACAGCGCGCATGCGCTCGGAGACGGGGCGTGACTCGCATGTCCGAAGAGTTCGCCGGGCCCATGCTACCATACCGGCTCGATCCCGCACTCCTGCCCTGGTCACCTTGATTCCCGACACGTCGCCGCCCGGTCGCCCACGCGATTGCAGCACCCTCGCCGACTCGTCCTGCGGCGCCAACGGGCGCCGGGCCCGACCGATCGCCGGACTCGCGATCGCCTCGCGTCGATGAACGGCTGCGGAGGCTCGAGCGCGGCGCGCCGCGCCCTATCGACGCACGCGCCAGCCGGCCCCGCGTTCCCTGGCGGCCCTCCGAGAACCAGCGCGGGGCGCTCCGACCAGCCGCGCGGGCAGCCGCCGACCGATCTCGATCCCGAGAAGTCCACGGGTTGCCCGATCTCATCGATCTCGCCCAGCGCACGAATCCCGAACGCGCCGCGCCTGGGAGGAGGCGCGCGCCGCGGCTGCGCGGCTGGACAGGCGGCAGCGGCTATTTCCCGTCCTCGCAGTCGTGGCGCGTGGGCGGCCAGTCGAAGATCGTCGACCGCGGCCCGGACGGCTCCTTCACGATCGAAGGGCAGAGCGTCACCCCGCTCGTGCGGCTGGGCTGGCTGCTCCTGACTTCGGCCGACGTGACGCGGCGGCCGAGCAGGCGACCAGGAGCGCTCGGCGCAACTGGAGCTTCAACCGGAGGCATCAGGACATCACGGTCCAGGTCGCGCGGAGCTTCTTCCTGCGGAGCCACCCGGGAGCAGGTGGCCGCCCGTGCGACGCTCGACTCGGCGACTGCCGTCGAGCGAGCGGTGTCAGCGCCGGCTCGACCAGGGCTTCGCGACGCGCCCGGAACTGTTGCTGGCGACGCAGGAGAAAGCCCGCGCCGCCTTCGAGCTACAGAGGGCGTTGGGCGCCGTCGAGGACGCCCGGGCCTCGCTGGCCGAGAGCATCGGCATCGCGCCGACGGTGCCGTCCGGGTCGTGAGGACGTCTCGGCGCTGCCGCTGCCGTCGGGCCTCGTCGGACCCGTCGATGGGGGTGATCGACCGCGCCCTCGCCCAGCGCCCGGATCTCGCCGCGCGCCTCGCCGATCTCCGCGCGCAAGAGGCCGCGCAGAAGCGCGCACGGGCCGAGTTCTGGCCCGCACGCTGTCGTTCTCGGGCTCGGCCGGCCAGCAGATCTCCGCGCTACCAGGCGTCGGGCTCGGCCCGCACGTTCACCGAGAACGACTTCGCCTACGGGGCGTTCCTCAGCTTGGACTGGACCTTCTTCGACGGCTTCGCCCGTGACAATGCGCTCCGCGAGGCGTGGCACGCCGGGCGTGGCGGCCGCCGACCTCGCGGCGAGCGAGCTCCGGGCCGTGCGCGAGGTCTGGAAGGCCTACGCCGACGTGAAGACGGCGCTCGCGAAGCACGAGTTCGCCCTGGCCCTGCTCGCCGCCTCGGAGAAGGCGTACGCGTCGACGCTCGAGTCGTATCAGCGGGCGGGACTTGCGACCGTGCTCGACCTGCTCGCCGCCAGCGCGACCTCGCGAGCGCCCGCAGCATCGAGCTGGCGAGCCGCGCCGAGCTCCTGACCGCCTCCGCCAACCTCGCGTTCGCCGCCGGCGACTGAGCTTAGACAAGAAGGTCAACGTCGGAAGCCGGGCACCTTGCCCGCCGCGATCCGCTTGAGATTGCGATCAATGCGGGCCCGGCGCTCACGGCGATCGAGGCGCGCTCGCCGGGCGCGCCCACAGGTGCTGCGCGGCATACGCGCGCCAGGGCCGCCAGCGCTCGGCGCGGGCGAGCAGGTCGGCCGGCGTCGGCCGGCGCCCTCTCCATCCGACCATCGCGCGCATCAGCCCGATGTCGGCGGCGGGAAAGGCATCCGGCTCGCGGAGCGCCCGCATGGCGATGTACTGGGCGGTCCACTCACCGATCCCCGGGGAGCGCGCGAAGCTGGACGATCGCCTCATCGAGGCTCCGCCGGGGGCCGAAGATCCGCGGATCGGCAACCGACGGCACGGGCCAGGGAGGCCAGCGCCGCCGCCCGCGCCCTCGGCATGCCGAGGGTCGCACGTCGGCGCCGGCCAATCGCTCGGGACGGGGGAAGACGTGCGTGAGCCCGTCGCGTCCGCGGACCCGCGCCGGCGAAAGGCTCGCCGTACGTCGCGACGAGCTTGCCGGCCAGACTCGCGCGCCGCGCCGACCGTGATCTGCTGGCCCAGCACGGCGCGCACCGCGAGCTCGAAGCCGTCCCACGCGCCCGGCACGCGCAGTCCCGGGCGCGCGGCGACCAGCGGCGCGAGCACGGGTCCTCCGCCAGATGCGCCCCGATCACCTCGGGTCCGCCGCGAGGTCGAACACCCGCCGCAGCCGCGCGACGATCGTCGGCAGCGCCGCGACGTGGGAAACCGGATCGTCGCCCGAAGAGCGTCCCCCTCGCCGGGCTGCACCGACACCATGCCGCGCGCGCCGGCGATCTCGACCGTCCGCGCATAGCCGTCCCCGGACACGGCCTCGACCCCGGGGATGGCCCGAGTCGCCGAGAAACGCCAACATCGCCGGCCAATCGTACGGCGGCCGATAGCGCAGCAGGATCGCCGCCGCCCCGCCTCGGCGCCTGCGGAGCACTGCCGTGCCCCGGCGAAGGGTCGCTCGGCGGGCGGCCGTAGAGATGCTGGAAGGTCTCGTTGAACCGGCGGATGCTGCCGAAGCCCGATGCCAGCGCGACCTCCGCCATCGGCAGTCGCGTCTCGTGAATCAGCTGCTTGGCGAGCAGGATGCGCCGCGTCTGCGCCACCGCGATCGGCGAGGCGCCGAGGTGGCGGCGAAAGAGCCGGCGGAGCTGCCGCTCGCCCACTCCCACACGCTCAGCCAGGGTCTCCACGTCGGCGCCATCCCGCCCATCCTTCTCGATCAGCGACAGGGCGCGCGACACGGTGTTCGACGTGCCGCGCCACACGCCGAGATCGGGCGCGGTCTCGGGCCGGCACCGCAGGCACGGGCGGAAGCCCGCCGCCTGAGCCGCCGCCGCCGACGGATAGAAGCTGAGGTGCTCGCGCCTGGGGGTCCGTGCCGGACACACGGGACGGCAATAGACGCCCGTCGTCTTCACCCCGATGAACAATCGCCCGTCGAAACGCGCGTCCCGGGTGCAGGTGGCGCGATAGCAGGCCTCGTGATCCAGATCCATCCGGACATCATGGCGCCGAATCGCGCGGCCCGTGTGCGGTTTTCCCGATAGGATACCCAGGGATGGAATCCGTTCAGCCATTTCTGGGTTGGCTCCGCGAGCATTTGTTTGCGGTCGTCTTCGTCGCGAGCCTTGTCGATGCGACGGGCCTGCCGTTCCCCGGACGGGCCATCCTGGTGGTCGCCGGCCTCGCGGCGGCCACCAGGCATGACGTCGTGCTGGTGATCATGTCGAGCGTCCTGGGATCATTGCTCGGAGACCACGTCCTCTACCTCGCCGGCCGGCGCGGCGGCATCCGACTCCTCGCGCTCTATTGCCGGCTGTCACTCAGCTCCACGCGCTGCGTCGAAACGGCCCTGCGGCGCTTCAAGCGCTTCGGCGCCGTGGCGGTGTTGCTGGCCCGGTTCTCCACAAGCGTGCGTCTCTTCGTCGCGATCCTGGCCGGCTCGGGACAGATCAGCTACTCGCGGTTCCTGACCCTCGACGCGATCGGCACCGTCATCTACGCGACGCTCTGGATCGTCCTCGGAGCCCTGTTCGGCGCGGCCGTGCTGGAACACACCGGACCGTTCACGCGAGTGCTGCTTCTCCTGCTGCCCACGGCGCTCTTCGGCGTTCTCGCCTACCGACTCTTTCGCCGCCGCCGGTACGGCCCCGCCTCGCACGATCTGGTCTCTGATCACTCACCGCGAGCCTAGAGCGATGAGAAGGGCGCATCTGCTTCGTTGGCGCCCTCGACCGCCCGCTCAACGTACAGCGAGTACGCCTCGCGGGCGGCCATCGGGCGCCGCCTCGCAGCTGCACCCTTCTCATCGCTCTAGGCGGCATTTCTCCGACCGCCTCCTAGCCTGCACTATTCATGAACGGACAACGCATGAGACGGACGGGTCGCCGTGGCGGCTTCGGCGCAGTCCGCGAAGTCACCCACTCGCCGGACTCGCCGCGCTTCGAGATGCTCCCCGGACTCGGGGGGCCCACGCAGCACCGGCCGCGCGGAAGCCGCCCACGGCGCCACCCGTCCGGTCTCGGCCGAGCCCGTTCATCAACAATGCGGGCCTAGCTCGTTCTGCTGGGCGGCGAGCGATCGGGAGCTCTCACTCGGATGTTCCTCCGGGCGACTGACGGGCACCGCGCCGAGCGCACTCACGCGTCACGCTTCGGCTATGCTCGGGGCAAAGGAGCGCTGGCGATGGGGCAGGTCACCCGACGGGACATGATGCGGTGGCTCGAAGCGCATGGCTTCGAGCAAGAACCCGGCAAGGCCACCGGACATTTGCACTTTGCCGGCCCCGGCGTGAAGATCACGCTGCCCGGGCATGGGCCTCAGGATCTCACCAAGAAACACGTGGCCCTGATCATTCGCGCGCTTTCGCGCGCCGGATTCGACCGCGAGCAGATCCGGCGAGAGCTCGGCGTGCAGTGACCGCGTGCCGCTGCCGCCGAGGCTACGTCATCAGCCCGTAGAACTTCCCCGCGTTCTCACAGGTGATCTTCTTGACCACGTCGGGCGGCAGGTGGCCGAACTGCTCGGCGATGTACTTCGACGACTCTGGCCACACACCGTCGGTGTGGGGATAGTCCGACGCCCACATGATCGTCTCCACCCCCATCTCGTCGATCAGCTTGGTGCCGATACGGTCGAACTGAAACGTCGCCTTGCACTGGCGCCGCCAGTAGTCGCTGGGCTTCATGGTGAGGCCCAGGTCCTTGAAGCGATCCTCCCACTCGAAGTCCATGCGGTCGAGGGCGTAGGGGATCCAGCCGATGCCGCTCTCCCCAAAGCCGATCCGCAGACCCGGATATCGCTCGAGGACGGCGGCGCCGATGACGGCGGCGAGGATATTGACGAGGTTCATCTGGAACGCGGACACGCCAGTGAACATCGCGGCGCGGCGTGTGAGCCCCGTCGCCTTTTCCCGGACGCCCGGCGGCATCGAGGGGAACGTGTGGAAGTGGAGCGGGAGGTTCACCTCGCTCACCGCCTGCCACAGCGGCTCCCAGACGGGATGCCACATCGGCTCCATGTCCCACGAGCACGACAGCTCTAGGCCCCGCAGTCCCATCTTTGCGGCGCGGTGAATCTCCTTCACCGCGGCGTCGATGTCCCCGTACGGCAGGCACGCTAGGCCGATGTGCCGGTCGGGGTAGTGGCGGCAGAAGTCCACGAGCCAGTCATTGTAGATCCGGAACATCTCGTGCGCGGCCTCGTGATCACCCAGCCTCGTGGCGGCGCCGAGGATGCCGAAGATCACCTCGGCGTCGACGCCGTCGAGCTCGGCGTCCTTCACCCGCAGATGGGGATCGATGACGCGGCGGATCCCGCGCTTGCCGTCCTCGTAGAGCCCGGTCTCCGCCATCCGATCGACGCGATAGTTCTGCCCCGGGACGAGCTTCTGGCCCGAGGGCCCCACGCCGCAGACGAGGCCAAACGACATCCCGTTCTTCGAGGTCCAGAAGGGCCCATCCGGCCCCTCGGCGACGTAGGGCATCCGGTCCTTGAGCGCCGCCGACGCATTGGAGGTGAACAGCTCAGGTGGCATCCAGGGCATGTCGATGTGGCAATCGGCCGAAATCCGCGTATATCGCATGGGGGCCTCCTCCCGAGGATGCTCCGATGGTATTCGCGCGACCCCCGCATTGGCAAGCGCGACCGATCGCGCCGAACGTTGGGCTAGAACACGGCGATGGGGTTGACCGGGGAGTCCGTGACGTTTTTCAGGCGAAGCGGGGCGATCGTCAGGAGGAACTCCCAGCGCCGGCGCTCGGCGCAGGCCCGGCCGAGCTCCTCGAGGTTGCCGTTGTCGACGTGGGTGATGGAGTAGCCGTGGAAGGCCATGCCGATGAACTCGGCGGCGCCCCGGCGCTGCAAGAGGCGCTCGGGCGAGTCCGTGTCGCGGCCCTCGCCCGAATCCACCATGAAGCGCATCGGCTGCACGGTCGTGTCGGCGGCGATGTCGGTGGCGATGGGACGGGCGCAGCCCACGCTCACCCCGTCGGTGACGAGCGGCGCGGCGGCCACGGGCGCGCTTACTTCAGCTCGCCCGAGTAGATCTTCATCACGGTGCCCAGGAAGGCGAGCGCGTGCTCACGCTTCCGCTGGAAGCTGTTGCGGCCGATGATCGAGCCGAACCCGCCGCCGTCGCGGAGCTGCCGATACTCGTCGAACAGGAGGTCGTCGTCGTCTTTGGTGGCGCCACCCGAAAAGATGACGATGCGCTTGCCATCGAAGGCTGACTGGATGACGTGGCGCACGCGCTCGGCCAGCGTGCTCATAGGCACGCCCGCCTTGTCGTACGCCTTCTTGGCCTCGGCCTGCTCGATGTGCGCGGTGGGTGGCTTCACCTTGATGACGTGCGCGCCAAGCTGGGCCGCGATCTGGGCGGCATAGGCGACCACGTCGAGGGCCGTCTCGCCTTCCTTGCTCAGGCTCGACCCCCGCGGATACGACCAGACGACCGAGGCGAGGCCGGCGGCCCGAGCCTCCGCGATCATCTCCCGGCACTGCTGGTACATCGCCTGGGCATTGGCGGAGCCGGGGTAGATCGTGAAGCCCGCCGCTACACAGCCGAGGCGCTGGGCGTCCTTCACCGTGGCCGTCACGGCGGAGAGCGGATCCTTCTCGTCGTTCAGCACGTCGTGATTGTTCATCTTGAGGATAAGCGGGATGTCCCCGGCGAACTCCGCCGCGCCCGCTTCGATGAAGCCGAGCGGGGCCGCATATGCATTACATCCCGCATCGATAGCGAGCTGATAGTGATACAGCGGATCATAGGCCGCCGGGTTCACCGCAAAGCTCCGCGCCGGGCCATGCTCGAAGCCCTGGTCCACGGGCAGGATGACCATCCGGCCGGTGCCGGCCAGCGTGCCGTGGTTCAGCATGCGCGCCAGGTTCGTCCGAACCCCGGGGTTCTCGCTCGCGTACCAGCTCAGGATCTCCTTCACCCGTGTGCCCATGGTGTTGTCCTTTCGTGACCGGGAAGCCACCGTCAGGCCTGCCGGCGGTAAAAGTCCTCGGCCTGTGCCACATCGTCGGCGCTGCCGATGATGATCGCCGCGCGCTGATGGTACTCGGTGGCCCGCACGTCCATGACCCGCTCGGTCCCCGTGCTCGCGCCCCCACCCGCCTGCTCGACGAGCATGGCCATCGGCGCGACCTCGTAGAGGAGCCGGAGCTTCGGCTTGGGCGTGGCGGGATCGGTGAAGTCGGCGGGATACATGAAGACACCGCCGTCGAGCAGAGTTCGGTGCACGTCGGCCACCATGGCGCCGGAGTAGCGAAGCGAATACGGACGCCCACTTGCCTTGTCGGGCGTGCGCAAGTACTCGACGTAAGCGCGCTGCCCCGGATGCCACGTGTGGAAATTGCCCTCGTTGATGCCGTAGGTCTTGCCGCGCCGCCTGATCTTGATGTCGGGGTGGGTGAGGAAGAACTCGCCGGCTTCCGGTTCGAGGGTGAAGCCGTGGGTTCCCTGCCCCGACGTGTAGACCAGGGTGGTGGCCGGGCCGTACATCATATAGCCTGCGGCTACCTGATCGGTGCCGGGACCGAGCGAAGCAGGCCCCGCCGGCACCTGCCCACGACTCGGGCGCAGCGAGAAGATCGTTCCCACCGACCCGTTGACGTCGAGATTCGAGGAGCCGTCCACCGGGTCGCAGCAGACGACGAGCGGATGGGCGCCCTCCGCCGTCATCTCGACCGGCTCTTTTGCCTCCTCTGACACGAAGGCCGCGCAGGCGCCGGTGGCGCGGAGCGCGGCCTCGACGACCTCATGCCCCCAGATATCGAGCTTCTTCACCTCGTCTCCGGTCACGTTGACCCCGCCGGCATAGCCGAGCCGGTCCCGCAGCGCGGCGTGCGCCAGCTCCTTGGCGATGACGGCGGCGACGCGGGCCAGCCTGCCCACGACCGTGGCCACGCCGGGGGCATGCGGACCCCGGGCTCCTTGCTGGGTTGCGAGATGCTCGGACAACGAGATCGGCGCCACGCTGCTCCTCTCGAAAGATCGAACTGTAGGTTTGGAGATCCTAAGCGGTTCGGAGACTCGGAGTCAACTATGACCTCGCCGGGCTTTCCAGATCGGCCAGAGGACCATCAGCACCGACATGAGCAAGATCACCGCGCTGACGGGCCGGGTGACGAAGATGCTCACGTCATTACAAGCATGCGGCCTCGGACAGGTCAAGAAACCGCGGCGCCTCGTACTGGGCCATTTGCTTCGCCGTGCTTCGGTGCGAGGGGGCGGGCCACCCTCAACGCACACCTACGTACGCCTCGGGTGGCTCGCCCCCTCGCGCCTCGTCAGGCTCGCAACTTGCGCCAGTGCCGGTGGCCAAACTGATCCACTGCGCGCCGACTGAACACGACGAGACCCTGGTCGATCTGACCGCGTGCCGTCGCCGCGATAGCGCGGTGCCCGGGTTGCCGCTTCCGGGAGGCCGCGATAGTATCCCTTCAGGCACACTCGTCAAGAGGAGGGCCGGCATGACGCACGCGACGGTCGACCTGCTGCAGCCGATGTTCGCGGACGCCCTCAAGATGCTGGCGCTGACCCGGGCAAGCTTTCATCACTACGATCCCGGCCCCGCCGAGACGGCGATCGGCCTCGGGCGATCGATTCACAAGCGAGAGCGGGAGCTGACGGAGCAGCTCATCGCCGCGCCGCCCGAGATCGACGGCTTCCGCTTCGTGCCATCCCATCTGGAGCGGATCAGTGATGCGGTGCAGGGCCTGCTTCGCTGCTTGCGCACGATGAACACCGAACGGATGGTCTTCACCGAGGGCGGAGTCCGGGAGGTCGAGCAGCTCTTCGATCGCAGCTTCGAGATGCTCGAGTGCGCGCGGGATCTGGCCCTGACGAGGAACCGCGTGCTCGCCCGTCACGTCGAGATCGAGAGCATGCGCTTTCACGACCTCGCCGCGGGATTCGCCCGCGCCCACGAGGCACGGCTCGTCGAGGGTGTCTGCCTGCCGAACGCCTCGAGCGCCTACCTGTCCATGGTCGACTACCTGCGCGAGGTGACCCGGCACTCGCGGCGCATCTGCGCGCGCGTCGCCCCGCAGGACGCAGGGGCCGGGCGCCGGCCCGACTGACGACGGGAGCGTCGTCGCGTTCAATGCGGCGGGCGAGGGCGCGCCGCTCAGATCCTGACGCCGCTGTAGATCCCGGGCGGGATGACGCGATAGACGGCGAGCGGCTGCGAGACGTTCTTGAAGCTCTTGTCTCCCAGCGCCTCGAGGACGAACCGGGTCTTGATGCGCTCGGCCGTCACCGGGCCCACCACGATGTCGCCGCCCTCCGCCGAGCCGGCGAAGCGCGCGGCCAGGTTGGTGGTCGGTCCGGTGGCCGTGAAGGTCCAGCGCTGCGAGCCCACGCCGCCAAGCTTCGTCGCCCCGAGCAGCGCCGGTCCGGTATTGATGCCCATATGGAGCTGGATCGCGGGGAAGACGCCCGCGTACTCCTCGTTCAGCTCGAGGGTCCGGGCCTGGATGACAAAGGCCGCGCGCGTGGCATTGAGCGCGTGGTCCTCGTCGGGCCGGCCCGGCTCCGCGCGGTTGGACCGCTGAAAGATGACCATGAGCCCGTCGCCCGCCGTCTCGTTAACGTCGCCGTGGTGGGCGCGGATGATCTCGAGGAAGCTGCTGAAGTAGGTCTGCACGAGCTGGTTCAGCCGCTTGGCCTCGAGCTGCTCGCTCAGGCGCGTGTAGCCGGCGATGTCGAGAAAGAGCACGGAGACTTCCTCGTTGCGCTTCTCGAGTGTCGTCGCACTGGGATCGCGCTCGAGGAGGTCCTTGACGGCGTCGGGGACGAACTTGCTGAGCTCGCCTTTGAGCTGCTCCAGCAGCTCCAGTTTCTGGCGCGAGGCCTGCAGGTTCTCGAGCGCCGTGGCCAGCTCGGTATTCCGCGCTCCCAGGTCTTGCTGCGCCTGGGATAGGCGCACGGTCATGTCGTTGAGCGCGGTGCCAAGCTCGCCCACCTCGTCGCCGGAGGCGGAGGCGCGGGCCTGAAAGTCGCCCTCGCCGATCCGGCGGGCGACGCGCGTCAGCTCGTGGATGGGCCGCACCACCACGAAGCGCATGGCCACCGCGAGCACGGCCGCCGCCGCCACGATGGTGAGGATCGCGATCATGATCTGGCGATTGCGCTGCATCTCGACCTGAGCCAGCACGGGCTCCATCGACGTCGCCACGCGCACCACCGCGCGCACCTTGTGGTCGGTGCCGTGGCATCCCTGGCACCGCTCCTGGTTGGCGATGGGCTGGTTGAGCACGAACAGGCTCACGCCGTCGCGCGTCTCCAGCGCCTCCTGCGTGCGGAGTGTCTCGACGGCACGTTGAAACAGCGGGCCCGTCATGGTCCGGCCGGGCTCGCGGCGCATCTTCTCGATGGAAGCGACCACGTCCTTGGGCAGCTCGGCCTCCTTCGACACCTCGCGCAAGGTCGCGAGATCGGTGAAGGCTTCGACGCCATTTCGGCGGTAGATCGTGAGGCCCTCGACGGGAGATGAGCTCTTGAGGTCCTGGATCAGCCCACGCGTGATGTCGGGCCGCTCCTGGAGCATGGCGGCCTCGATGCTCGCCACCACCGTCGCGATGAGCCGCCGCGCCGACTCCTTGCTCTGCTCGACGAGCAACTGGCTCTCGCGCTTGATCGTGAGGATCGTGGATGCCCCGAAGCCGATGATCAGCACGACCACGATCAACACGGTGATCTTCGCGGTCAACCGCATCCTGAACACGCCGGGAGCGTAGCATACGCGGCCGCCGATAAGGGCCCATCTGCGGAGGTGCGGCGAGGGCCGCGCATGCCCTCAACGTACAGAGAGTACGCCTCGGGCAGCGCCGCCCTCGCCGCCTCGCATATGGACCCTTCTCGCCGCCCGCTCCCCGCTGCGCCGGGGGGCCAACTGCATCAGCGGACGGTCGGCTCGGCCGTTCGCTTCGCGAACGGCGCTCGTCTGCCTGAGCGGGCAACGCCGGGTGTGACAGGCACTTCCGAAACGTCGAGATCCTTCCGCGAAGGGGGCTTCTCAGCGGCCGCCACAGATCCTCGACGACCCACGGGAGTCGGGCGCCGAGAAGGGTCCAGAGGCGAGGCGGCGAGGGCGCGGCAGCCCGAGGCGTACTTGCTGTACGTTGAGGGCTTGCCGCGCCCTCGCCAACGAAGCATATGGGCCCTTCTCGGCGGCCGCCGCCCCCGTTAGACTCGGGAGGCGCGACCGGTCCAGTAGGGCTCGCGCAGGACGCGCTTGAGGAGTTTGCCGGCGGTGTCTCGGGGGAGGAAGGAGTGAAAGGAGACCTCACGCGGAATCTTGTAGTCGGCCAGGTGCGCGCGGCAGAAGGTCCGGACCTCGTCCGCGGTGAGGGTCTCGCCGGGACGCGGCTCGACCGCCGCATGGACGCGCTCGCCCCAGTCGTCGTCGGGCACGCCGAAGACGGCGGCGTCCTCGATCTTGGGATGGCGGTGGAGCGCGTCCTCGATCTCGGCGGGGTAGATATTGACGCCGCCCGAGATGATCATGTCCCGCTTCCGGTCGCAGATGTAGACGAACCCCTCGGCGTCGAGATACGCAACGTCGCCCACGCTGAGCCAGTCGCCCCGCCCCGTCTGGCGCGTGGCCTCGGGGTTCTTGTAGTACTCGTCGAACACCCCGGGATAGCGGCGCACGTGCAGCTCCCCCGGCTGCCCCATCGCCACGGGGTGGCCATCATCGGCGAGCACGGCGAGCTCCACGCCCGGTGCCGCCTTGCCGCACGAGCCGGGCTTTCGCAGCATGTCGTCGGGCCCGAGGATGGTATTGATGCCGAGCTCCGTCGAGCCGTAGAACTCGTAGAGGCACGGCCCGAAGTAGGCAAGCACGGCCTCCTTCACCCGCATGGGGCATGGCGCCGCCGCCACCACGATCGCACGCATGGAGGAGACATCGTAGCGCGCCCGCACCGCGGCGGGCAGGTCGACGATGCGCTTCAAGAGCGTCGGCGCCATGAACGTGCTGCTGCAGCGGTGCCGCTCGATGGTGGCGAGCGCCGTTTCGGCGTCGAACTTGGGCATGACGACCACGGTGCTGCCGAAGAGGTGCGCGTACAGCGCGAAGCCTCCAGGGGCCGAGTGATAGAGGGGCCCGCCACGAGGTGGACGTGCGCGGGATCGGTCACGTTGAGCGCGGCGAGCCGCGGCAGGAGCTCGCGGGGATCCGACCCGCGCCGCCGCGCGCCCTTGGGCTTGCCCGTGGTCCCCGCGGTGTAGATGGTGGACGCCCCGAACACCTCGCCCCCGGGTAGCACCACCGGCTCCGTCCGGCCCGCCGCGACGAGGTCGTCCAAGTGGACGGCCCAGTCGCGGCGCTCAGCCCCGAGCAGGATGAAGGCACGCACCTTCGGCGCTCGGGCTCGCACTGCGTCCGCCATGGGCACGAAGGCGTCGCCCACAAATACCGCCGCGGCCTCCGAGTTCTCGAGGATGTAGGCGACCTCGTCCGCGGTGAGGCGGTGGTTCATGGGCACGGGAATGGCGCCCGCCGCTCTGGCCGCCGCCGAGGCGACGAGCACCTCGATGCCGTTGTGCGCGTACAGGACGACGTGCTCCCCGGGCGAGATCCCGAGCCCGACGAGCGAGTGCGCGAGACGGTTGCGCGCGTCCCGGAGCTCCGCCCAGGAGAGCCGGCGGTCCCCTTCGATCAGGGCCGCCCGCTCAGGCTGCCGCTCCGCATGCATCGCGATGACGTCCATGCTCCCTCCTCGGATCTCTATACTACGAGCCCGGGGGCAAGGGTGCGGTGATCAAGTTCACACGGGAGGACGGGCGGCGAGAAGGGTCCAGCTGCGAGGCGGCGAGGGCGGCGCTGCCCGAGGCGTACTCTCTGTACGTTGAGGGCATGCGCCGCCCTCGCCAACGAAGCAGATGGGCCCTTATCGGCGTCCGCCTCAGGCGTAGAGGTCTTCGCGCGTCGTCGGACGGGTGAAGCTCAGATCCCACTGCTTGCGCATGAGCACCTGGTAGAGTCCGATGGAGCCCTCGGCGAAGGCCACCGACGAGCACGTGAGGTAGAGGAGCCAGGTGCGGTAGATGCGCTCGCCGACGATGGCCCGAGCCTCCTCGGCACGGGCCTGCAGGCGCTCCGCCCAGTGCCGGCACGTGCGCGCATAGTGCAGGCGCAGGTTCTCCACGTCGAGGATCTCCCACCGCGCCCGCTCCATCTCCGTGAGCGTCTCCGTCAGGCCCGACAGATCCCCGTTGGGGAAGACGTTCCGGTACAGGAAGTCGGTCTGCGTCGTGCGCCGCCAGTGGAACTCGTGGTGGATGCCGTGATTCAGGTAGAGCCCGCCGTCGTTCAGCATCGAGCGCACGCGGCCGAAGAAGGCCGGGTAGTTCGGGATGCCGACGTGCTCGATGACGCCGATGGCGGCGACCTTGTCGTAGCGCGCGTTCTCGGGGAGATCGCGGACGTCCCGGAACTCGACCCGACACCGGTCCGTCAGGCCCAGGCGCTCGATCCGCGCCGCGGCCCAGTCCGCCTGCGCCTTGGACAGCGTGACGCCGTGCGCCCGGACACCGTAGTGCTGGGCCGCCCAGATGCTGAATCCGCCCCAGCCGCAGCCGATGTCGAGCACGCTCTCCCCCGGCTTGAGCCGGAGCTTGCGGCACACGAGGTCGAGCTTGTCCTCTTGCGCCTGCTCGAGCTTGCCGTCGGGATCGCGATAGTAGCCACAGGTGTAGACCATCAGCGGGTCGAGGAACAGCTCGTAGAAGTCGTTGGAGACGTCGTAGTGATGAGCGATGGCCCGGGCGTCACGCTGCTTTGCGTCGGTGCTCATGAGGTGGCCTCTCCCATGCCGAAGATGGAACCGAAGACGAGGCGCCGGCGGCCTGCGCTCGAGCCGAGGACGACGCGGACGGCGAGACGCCCCACGGCATCGGGCACCCGCGCGAGCTGACGGCCGAGCCAGCCGGGCTCGCCGGTGCCGTAGAGCGCGGCGATCTGGCGCGCATACCCGTCGAGCGACGTGCCCGCGCGCAGAAAGGCCGCCACCGCCTCGGCGGCCAGCTTCCCGCTCCTGATCGCCGGGCCGATGCCCTCGCCGGACAGATCCCGCGCGAGGCCGGCGGCATCGCCGATCAGGCAGAAGCGCGGGCCACTGAGCCGGCGCGGCGCCTGGCGGCGCACGACGTAGGCGTGGCCCTTGAACGGCTCGATCGGCATCTCGGCGGGCAGCCGCCCGGATGCGCGCAGGGCCGCGACCAATTCGTCGCGGCGGCGCGGCAGGCTGCCGTCCGTTCCGCCGGTCACGCCGATGCCGATATTCAGGAACTCCTGCTTGGGGAAGTACCAGCCGTACCCGCGAAGGTCCGCCTCGACGTACAGCTCGGGCGCCACCATGAACGGCCGGAGCCGCTCCGCCCACTCCGGCGCCAGGCGCGTCTCGCTCTCCTGGGCGGCCACCACGCACTCGCGCTCCGACACCTCGCCGAGGGCCTTCGCCACCGGGCAGCGGTGCCCGCCCGCCCCGATCACCACGGGCGCCTCGAAGACGCCCCGGTCGGTCTCGATGCGCACCCCGCCCGATCCCGCGCTCACCTGCTTGACCCGGATTCCCCAGCGCACGTCGGCCCCCGCGGCGGCCGCTCGCTCGAGCAGGTAGTGGTCGAACTCGCGCCGGATGATGCCGTAGCTCGCGGGCCGGCGCCAGTCCGTCTCGTGCCGCGCCGCCTCGAACTCGAGGACGCAGGCACGGAAGGGCTGGATGGTCAGCGGATACGTGTCGGCCTCGACCTCGAGGTCGGCCAGCGCCGCCCGCGTCACCCAGCCCGCGCAGATCTTGACGCGCGGGAACACGGCGGCATCGAGGACGAGCGGGCGGAGCCCGGCTCGGGCCAGGCTCCACGCGGCGGTGCTTCCCCCGGGCCCCCGCCCACCACGACCGCGTCGTGCTCGGGCACTAGGGCCTCCACATGGAGAGGAAGAGCCGCACTTTCTGGGTCGGCGAGAGCCGAACGTCCTCGACCGCGTTCGCCACGTCCATGGTGGCGAAGAGGTCACCCTCGAGATCGATCGCGCTGTCGACGTAGGCCTCGGCGAAGTTGCCGGGCGACGGATCGCGCATGAGCTGCACGAACGCCTCCGGGGACTTGATCACCGCGGTCGCCACCGGCATGCCCGTCCCAGCCTCACCTCGGTCCCGTCCCAGAGCCGGAACGCGAATGGCCCGGGCAGGCCCCCGAACACCTCGCGGAGATGGCCGCGGCACGGCCGGCGGTCGGCTGGGGGGCGAGTCGATGGATCATCGGTTTGGCCTGCCGCTGTTTTATCGAGGCCGCCCCCTCGTTGTCGAACCCTCCCCCGGCGGATCCGCGCCGATTCGGCGGCGGCCCCGTCGATAGCATCCGCGGATCGTCCCCGAGGCCCTCCGAGCCTTTGCTACTTCCCCTTGAACTCGGGCTCGCGCTTTTCCATGAAGGCGCGGGCCGCCTCGCGTGATCCTCGGTCATGCCCGTGCGCGAGTGATGCCAGGCCTCGAGGTCGAGCACGTCCTTGAGCGTGCCCGCTCTCCGCCGCGTTCATGTTGCGCTTCATGGTGTCGATCACAGCAAACGTCGCGTCAATCGCTCCTCTGCGCCCGGGCTTCGTTCCGACTCGCCCGTTTGGCCCGCCCATGGGAGCCAGGCGCGGAGCCGTCGAGAGCGGGGCAGGGACCCGACCTCGGGCCCTTTCCGAACAAGCCGCCGATGAATCGATGTGGTCATGGCCATCAGCGATCTCATGGCCGGGGCGTGCGCCTGAAGCGGACGCGACCGTCGATCCGGGCCGCCACCGCGACGCGTGATTGACCACGGGCCGGCGTCACGCTACCCTCGAGACGGACGTACGCGCCGCGAATCACCGGATCACACGGGCGCCGCTGCCCCGGCCGACGACTGATCGGCTCGTTCAGGAAGGGGGAACCACATGAGCGATCAGGTGCAGGTGCTGGGAACGCGGGGCGCCGAGCCCGATGTGTCCAGTCCGACCAGCGAGCCGTGCGTGATGGTCATCTTCGGCGCCTCCGGCGACCTGACCAAGCGCCTGCTGGTGCCGGCGCTCTACAACCTCGCCTGCGACGGCCTGCTGCCCGACCGGTTCGCCATCGCTCGGCGCCGCCATGGACGCGCTGACCACCGAGTCGTTCCGCGCGCGGATGAGCGAGGACATCAAGAAGTTCCACACGCGCAACGCGTTCGACCAGCCGGCGTGGGACGACCTCGTCGGCCGCTTCCACTACATGCCGGCCGGCTTCGACGACGCTCGGCGCCTTCCAGCGGCTCAAGGCGGAGGTGGCCCGGCTCGACGCCGAGTACCAGGCCGGCGGCAACGTGCTCTTCTACTTCGCCACCGCGCCGCCGCTTCTTCGGCCTGCATCTCCGAGCAGCTGCACAAGGCCGGCTTCAAGGACGGGCCCGGCTGGAAGCGGATCATCGTCGAGAAGCCGTTCGGCACCGACCTGGCCTCGGCGCTGGAGCTCAACAAGGACATGCTCGGCACTGGCACGAGGACCAGATCTACCGCGTCGATCACTACCTCGGCAAGGAGACGGTGCAGAACCTGCTGGCCTTCCGCTTCTCCAACGGCATGTTCGAGCCGCTCTGGAACAAGAACTACATCGACCACATCCAGTTCAACGTCTCCGAGGCGGTCGGACGTCGAGGGCCGGGGCGGCTACTACGACAGCTCGGGCGTGCTGCGCGACATGATGCAGAACCACATGTTCCAGATGCTCGCCTACCTCTGCATGGAGCCGCCGGCCTCGTTCGAGCCCGACGCGATCCGCAACGAGAAGGCCAAGCTGCTCGAGGCGGTCCGCGTCTACACGCCGGAGGAGGTCGCGCGCTACGTCGTGCGCGGCCAGTACGGTCCCGAGCTCGGACGACCGACGGCACGGTCGTCAAGCCCGGCTACCGCGAGGAGAAGGACGTCGACCCGCAGTCGAACACCGAGACCTTCGCGGCGGCGCGCCTGCACATCGACAACTGGCGCTGGGAAGGCGTGCCGATCTACCTGCGCTCGGGCAAGGCGCTGTGGAAGCGCGGCACCGAGATCGTCGTGCAGTTCAAGAAGGCGCCCCAGGTGATCTTCCGCGGCACGCCGGTGCGGGAGCTCGGCGGCCAACCGGCTCATCTTCCACATCCAGCCCTACCAGGGCATCGAGATCCTGTTCCAGGCCAAGATCCCCGGCCCGACGCTGCAGCTGCAGCCGGTCAACATGCGCTTCGACTACGGCGAGGCGTTCAAGGCCTCGCGCTACACCGGCTACGAGGTGATGATCTACTCCTGCATGAACGGCGACGCGACGCTGTTCTCGCGCACCGACCTGGTCGAGACGGCCTGGCGGATCGCGCAGCCGATGCTCGACTCCTGGGCAGACCACGCCGGCCGACTTCCCCAACTACGCGCGCGGGCACGCTGGGGCCCGAAGGCGGCCTCCGACCTGATCGAGCGCGACGGCCGCCGCTGGTTCGAGGTGCTCACGCGACGAGGTGCTGGAGAACGGTGCCGATGTTCAAGGGCGGCGACCCGCTGTTCCTCTCCCAGGTCATCCTGGCCCTGCGGCCCGAGGTGGCCGGCGCCGGCGAGACGATCATCAGCAAGGGCGACATGGGCCGCGAGATGTACCTCATCGTCCGCGGCGAGGTCGAGGTCCTGGACGACGCCGGCCAGGTGCTCGCGACGCTGCGCGACGGCGACTTCTTCGGCGAGATCGCGCTGCTCATCCACACGCCGCGCACGGCCACGGTCCGCGCCAAGACCGCCTGCGACCTCTTCGTGCTGGACAAGTCCGAGCTTCCGCCGCATCCTGCACGACCACCCGCAGTTCGCCGAGAGCGTGCTGCAGGTCGCGCGGGAGCGCTACGACCTCAACATCCACCCCCCTCGCTGATGACCGCCGCCCGGGGCTGAGCCTGCCGCGCGAGCGGCCCCCAGGCGTACAAGAGCAGATCAGATCGCCGAGAAGGCTCGCGGCGAACGCGAGCGCGCTACTTGACGCGGACAGTGACGACGGCCGACATGCCCGCGCGCAGCGTGTGCGGATTGCCGAAGTCCTTGGCGTCGAGCCGGATTTTGACGGGAATGCGCTGGACGACCTTGACCCAGTTGCCCTGGCGTTCTCAGAAGGCAGGAGCGAGAATCGCGCGCCCGTGCCGCACTGATCAGTCCACCTTGCCGTTGAAGACCTTCCCCGGGAACGTGTCGATCTCCACGAGGGCCGTCATGCCCGCGCGGACGCGCCCGAGCTGGGTCTCCTTGAAGTTCGCCGGACCCATACGTCGTGCAGCGGGACGATGGCGAGGAGCGGCTGCCCCACCTGCACCATCTGCCCGATCTCCACGCTCTTGCGCGAGATCAATCCGTCGATCGGTGCGCGACGTCGGTGTATGAGAGCTGCAGCTCGGCGAGCGCCAGATCGGCCTTGCTCTGGGTGAGGGTGGCCTCGGCACGGCCGATCTCCGCCTCCTTCACCGTCACCTGAAGGCGCTGGCTCTCCGCTCGGTTGAGGCTGGCGCGCAGCTCGATCACGCGCTGGCGCGCCTGCTTGACGGCGAAGCCGCGCCCGGCGAGCTCAGCCTCCCCCTGCTGGACCTCCCGCTCGAACTGGGTCACCCGGCGCTGGATCGCGTCGAGTGCGGCGGCCGCCGCCGCGTCCGCCGCCTCCGACTGGTCGAACTCGCGCTGCAAGACATTCCGTTCTCGACCAGCCGGCGGAAGCGATCCTTCTCGCGGGCGGCTTGCACGGCCCCGCCGCGCGTGCCCGCGACCTCCGCGGTGATGGCGGCCAGCGCCGCGCGCCGCGACTTCGAGCCGCCCCCGGGCCTCGTCAACCGCCGCCTCGGCGGTTTGCTCGGCGACGCGCGCCGCCTCGAGGGCGGCCGTGGCCTCTTCGCCCTGCGCCTGCGTCGTCTCCCGCGTGAGCTGCGTCTCCGACCGCACCGCCTGGAAGCTGGCTCTGGCCACGGCCACCGCCGCCCTCGCCTGGTCGACCTTGGCCTGGTAGTCGCGCGGATCGATGCGCAGGAGCACCTGGCCGGCCTTGACGGGCTTGTTGTCCTCGATGCTCAGGCTGACCACGTGGCCCGACACCTTGGCGGCGAGCGGCGCGATCGGCTCTCGACATAGGCGTCGTCGGTCGATACGTGGCTCTGGGCGTAGACCCAGGCATAGGTGGCCCAGGCGATGCCCGCGAGGCCGACGACAACTCCGACGACGATGAGGAGGCGGCGACTCATCCGCGCCACGCTCGGCGAGTAGGCTGCGCCTCCCACGGGATCTCCCCCGTGAGAGCCCTCGCCGCTGGCCTCGTTGACCCGTCATGGTTGGGGGCCCCGCCGTCCTCGGCGGGACCCCGAGCCGTATGCTACCAGAATTCGTCCGACGCAGCGCGACGGAGAGCGGTGGGCGCGTGTCGCAACTCGCCCCGAGCGCGCAGTATTCGCGAACGAGTAATGCCCGCGCCGGGCGGGTGACGCGTGGAGGCTGGGTCCTGTGACCACAGCCGACTCCGTCACCGGTCACCCGTGGAGCCGTGAAGGCTGGGCCACTGTGTCGTCGTCTCGCGGGCGGGAATGGGTCAACCAGACCCGGCCCCCGCCGCGTCACCCGCCGGGTCACCCTCGTGCGCGTTCGCAAACAGTGCGCGCGAGCGGCGTCATCGCGGAGGCGCGTACGGGTCCGTGAAGATCTCCATCAGCCGATCGGGGTTCCGCGCGTCGCCGAACCCGAAGCGGCGGTACAGCGCGTGCGCATCGCGCGTGAAGAGCGTCCAGCGCCGGAGACCCTGCAGATCGGGATGCGTCATGATGGCCGCCATGAGCTGGCTCCCCACGCCCCGGCCCCGCTCCGACGGCAACACGAACACGTCGCTGAGGTACGCGAAGGTCGCGCGATCGGAGATGACCCGCGCGAAGCCCACCTGACGGTCCCCGAGATACGCCCCGAAGCACGCGGTGCCGGACCGCTCGCTCGACGACCTCGCGCGGGATGCCGCCGCCCAGTACGAGCCGGCGAGGAACTCGTGGACCATGGCGAGGTCGAGCCGCGAGGCATCCGTGCCGATCACAACGTCACTCCCGCGCGCGCCGGGACCTGGGTCTGCTCGATCGCCTCGCTCGCCATGCTGGATGCTCTCGCGGAGCAGCCCAATCATCTGGTCGATCTCGTCGCGGGACACGGTGAGCGACGGCATGAAGCGGAGCGAGTCTGGGCGAGGCGCATTGATGAGCAGCCCGCGATCGAGCGCGGTCGACACCACCTTGCCGGCGTCGAGGCCCTTCAGCGCCAGCGCGAGCAGGAGCCCGCGGCCCCGCACCTCGCCGTGGCCGAGCTCGGCGGAGAGCGCGCGCAGGCGCGCGGCGAGGTATGCGCCGGTCGCGGCGACCGTGTCGAGGAATCCCGGGGCCAGCACCGTCTCGAGCACGGCGCATCCGACGGCGGCCATGAGCGGCGCGCCATTGAACGTGCCGCCCTGGTCGCCGTATTCGAAGCGGCTCGCGCCCCCGGACGACACGAGGGCGGCGATCGGCACGCCGCCGCCGAGCCCCTTGCCGAGGGTCATGATGTCGGGCTGGATGCCCGCGTGCTCATAGCCGAAGCGGCGGCCCGTGCGGCCGATGCCGGTCTCGATCTCGTCGACGATCAAGAGGATTCCCGCCTCCCGCGTCAGTTGCCGGAGACCGCGCAGCCAGTCGTCGCCGGCCATCGAGCACGCCGGCCTCCCCCTGGATCGGCTCGAGCATGACCGCCGCGGTCATGGGTGTGATCATCCGCGCACCGCCTCAGAGATCGCCGAGCGGAACCTTCGGGAAGCCCGCCACCTTCGGCTCGAACAACGTGTCCCATCCCGGCTTGCCCGACGCCGACATCGTCGCGAGACGTGCGGCCGTGGAAGGCGTGTTCCATCGTGATGATCTCGAAGGCGCCGCCGCGATGGCGAATTGTTGCCTGGCTCAGTTACGTATCTTGTGGGAACGGCTCGAGCAACTCGAGGCGTTCCGAGTCGGGTGCGACGACGACCTCGACCGTGGACGCGTCATCGGCCGGCGGCAGGAACCCCGACTCGCCGGGATCGAAGCCCTTCGCCGGGAGCTCGTCGGCCACCGGCGGCTCGAGCCGCACCTGTGGCCGTCGTCGCCGATGGGCTCGTGCACGAAGTCGACGTCGAGCCGGCCGGTCAGCGCCATCGCCGACGACCGTCTCCGGTGACCCGATGAACGACAGCGTCTCGGCGTTGCCGTCGTTGCGGCGAGGGAAGTTGCGGTTGAACGAGCTGACGATCGTGTTGCGGTCACCCATCTCGATGTCGTCGCGCCGCCACTGCCCGATGCACGGGCCGCAGGCGTTGGCCAGCACCTTCGCGCCGATGGCCTCGAGGTCGTCGAGATAGCCGTCGCGCTCGATCGTGGCCCGCACCTGCTCCGATCCGGGCGTGATGAGCAGCGGCGACTTCACCCGCAGGCCGGCCGCCTTCGCCTGGCGGGCGACGTGCGCCGCCCGGCCGATGTCCTCGTACGACGAGTTGGTGCACGAGCCCACCAGCGCGTACGAGATGTCGAGCGGGTAGCCCTCCTCGCGCGCCGCCTCCTTCACCTCGAGATCGGTCGGTCGAGGTCGGGCGTGTGCGGGCCGACCAGGTGGGGTTCGAGCTCGTCGAGGTCGAGGTCGATGACCCGGTCGAAGAACCGCTCCGGGTCGGACTCGACCTCGGGGTCGATCCGCAGGTGCTCGGCGTGGCGGTCGGCGAGGTCGGCGATCTCTTCCCGCTTGGTCGCCTTCAGGTACTCGCGCGGTGCGCGTCGTCGTACGGGAAGATCGAGCACGTCGCGCCGATCTCGGCGCCCATGTTGCAGATGGTCGCCTTGCCGGTGGCCGAGATCGACTCCGCGCCCGGGCCGAAGTACTCGACGATCGCGCCGGTGCCGCCCTTCACCGTGAGGATGCCGGCGACCTTGAGGATCACGTCCTTGGACGCGGCCCACCCGGAGAGGTTGCCGGTGAGGTGGACGCCGATCACCCGGGCACGCGGGTGTTGAACGGCCAGCCCGCCATCACGTCGACGGCGTCGGCGCCGCCGACGCCGATCGCGACCATCGCCAGGCCGCCGGCGTTGGGGGTGTGGCTGTCGGTCCCGATCATCATCCCGCCGGGGAAGGCGTACTGCTCGAGCACGACCTGGTGGATGATCCCCGAGCCCGGCTTCCAGAACCCGATGCCGTGCTTCGCCGACACGGTGCGCAGGAACTCGTAGACCTCGGAGTTGGCGTCGACCGCGTTCTTGAGGTCGATGTCGGCGCCGAGGTGGGCCTGGATGAGATGGTCGCAGTGCACGGTGGTCGGCACCGCCACCCGGCGGCAGCTCGGCGGTGATGAACTGCAGCAGCGCCATCTGCGCGGTGGCGTCCTGCATCGCCACCCGGTCGGGGCGGTAGTCGGCGTAGTCGGCGCCGCGGTTGGTGCCGAGCGTCTCGGGATCGTCGGCGTGGGCGAACAGCACCTTCTCGGCTGAACGTGAGCGGACGCCCGAGGCGGCGGCGGGCGATGTCGAGACGCCCGGGGTAGCGGTCGTAGACCTCCCGGACCAGCTCGACCGGCGTGGTGGGCCCTACCTTCGCCGCCATCGCACTCCTCCTTCCTGCCGGTCCCCGCTCTCGGAGCGTACCGTGACTGCCGTGGCGTCCGATCTCGACGGCCTTCTCGCGCAGGCCCGCCGGCGGCTCAGCGCGTCGGCCGCACAGAGGTGGCGTTCCTCGTCGAGATGGGCGCGCTGCTCGTCGACACCCGGCCGCCGGAGCAGCGCGAGCGTGACGGCGAGGTGCCCGGCGCCGTGGTCGTCGACCGCAACGTGCTCGAGTGGCGGCTCGACCCCACGGCCGCCCACCGCATCACCGAGGCCGGCGACCCGAACCGGGTGGTGATCCTGTGTGCAACGAGGGCTACGCCTCGAGCCTCGCCGCCGCCACGCTCCAGGATCTCGGCCTGCGCCGAGCGACCGACGTCGTCGGCGGGTTCCAGGCGTGGCGGGCCGCCGGCATGCCCGTCATCCCGGCTGGACGCCCTGACCTCGGCCCAACGCCCACCGGACCGGGCCGCGAGGTCGGCGAAGGTCTTGCGGTCGAGGTGGAGATGGTCACGTCACGGACTTCCGCCCACGTCTCTCGGAGCCGCGCAGCCCACCTCCATCGGGCAGGGCTCGGGTTCGTGGCGAGTGGCGCAGGAGATCGGCGCCAGCGGGCCCTGCACCGTCCGGACTACCCGCCCCAGCGTGATGTCGGCCGGCACGTGGTTGAGCCGGTACCCGCCGCTCGGGCCCCGCTCTGATCGCACGATGCCGGCTCCCCGCAGTTGGGGCATGAGCTGCTCGAGGACAGACACCGGCGTGCTCGTAGCGGCGGCGATCTCGTGGATCTTGCGAGGCCGGTCGTCGCCCACGGCGCGAGCCGCGGCACTGCACGGGTGGCGTAGTCGGTCCTCCGCGTGATCCACATGCTCGACTCCTTTTGTCGAGATTAGCGGGCGGCTTGACATCATCGACCGCGGTTCCTTAGATTTCCATCTAATCTAGTAAGGATTACCGTGATCCCGAACGACACCTGGGGTGAGTTGAGTCGCGAGACCTACGACGAGCGCTGTCGCGACAGCGGCTAGCCGGCCCGCGGCCCGGGCCGCCGACATCCGTTTGTCTCACCAGGAGGTCTCTGTGCCCCGCTCCCATCCGTTCGCTCGTGCATTGGCGGTCGTCGCGGTCGCGATCACGACCCTGGCCGTCGCCGCGGCCGCTCCGCCGCACCCGCTCAGGCCGGCGACGAGCCGGTCACCCTCCGCCTCGGCTACTTCCCCAACGTCACCCACGCCACCGGCGCTCGTCGGCGTCGAGGACGGCATCTTCGAGGAGCGCCTCGGCGACAACGTGACCCTCGAGACCGCCACGTTCAACGCCGGCCCGGCGGCGATCGAGGCGCTCTTCTCCGGCGCGATCGACGCCACCTACATCGGCCCCAACCCGGCCATCAACGCGCTTCGCGCAGTCCAAGGGCGAGGCGATCCGCATCGTCTCCGGCGCCGACCTCGGGCGGCGCGTTCCTCGTGGTCAAGCCCGGAGATCAACGAGCGCCGAGGACCTCAAGGGCAAGAAGATCGCCACGCCGCAGCTCGGCAACACCCAGGACGTCGCGCTCGCGCCTGGCTGAAGGAGCAAGGGCCTCGAGACCGACACCACGGGCGGCGGCGACGTCTCGATCGTCCCGCAGGAGAACGCGCAGACGCTCGACGACCTTCAAGCCGGGCGACATCGACGGCGCCTGGGTGCCCGAGCCGTGGGCGACCCGCCTCATCGACGAGGGCGGCGGCAAGGTCCTCGTCGACGAGCGCGACCTGTGGCCCGACGGCAAGTTCGTCACCACCCACCTCATCGTGCGCACCGAGTTCCTCGAGGAGCACCCCGACGTCGTGAAGCAGCTGCTCGAGGGCCAGGTCGCGGCCATCGACTTCATCGAACCGACCCGCCGAGGCCGCAGCAGCGCGGTCGACGCACGGGATCGAGAAGATCACCGGCAAGCCGCTCGCGCCCGAGCTGGTGACGGCGTCGTTGGAGAACCTCGAGTTCACCCACGACCCGATCGCGTCGTCGCTGCGGAAGTCGGCCGAGGACGCCGTGGAGGTCGGCCTGCTCGAGCCGGTCGACCTCGACGGGATCTACGACCTCAAGCTGCTCAACGAGGTGCTGAAGGCCAGCGGCGAGCCGCCGGTGAGAGCGAAGTGACGTGACATGACCTACGCGCAGCCGCCGACACGCCGCGACGAGTCCGGCGACGGAGTCCGCGCCGCTCCGACGGCCGGCTCGCTCGACGGCCGTCTCGCTCGACGCCGTCACCAAGGTCTACGGCCAGCGGCCGGCAACGCGGTGCCGGCGCTCGACCGGTCGTCGCTCGACGTCGCAGCCGGGCGAGTTCGTCTGCCTCGTCGGCGCCTCCGGCTGCGGCAAGACCACGCTGCTCAACCTCGTCGCCGGCCTCGACCGCCCGACGGCCGGGCACGCGTCGAGTGCGCGGCGGCCGCACGACCCTGATGTTCCAGGAGGCGGCGCTGTTCCCGTGGCTCACCGTGCGCGGGCAACGTCGAGCTGGCGCTCCGGCTGCGCGGCGTGCCGCGCAACGCCGAGCGCAGGCAGCGGGGCGGCCGAGCTGCTCGACCTCGTGCACCTCGAGCGGCTTCGGCGAAGCAAGCGGCCCCACGAGCTGTCCGGCGGCATGCGCCAGCGGGTCGCGCTGGCCCGGGCGCTCGCCCAGGAGGCCGACGTCCTGCTGATGGACGAGCCCTTCGGCGCGCTCGACGCCATGACCCGCGACCTGCTCCACGACGAGCTCGAGCGGATCTGGCGCGAGCGCGGCCTCACCGTGCTGTTCGTCACCCACAACGTCCGCGAGGCGGTCCGCCTCGGCGACCGCGTCGTGCTGCTGTCGAGCCGGCCCGGCCGGGTGGTCGACGAGTTCGCGGTCGACATCGACCGGCCCCGCCGCATCGACTCGCCCGAGGTCGCCGAGCTGGCCGCCGCGATCACCGACCGGCTGCGGGAGGAGGTGCGCCGCCATGGCGCTGTTCGACTCGCAGAGGCGTCCGCACCCAGCTGCTCGACGAGGAGCTGGCCGGCCTCGACGCGCTCGAGCTGGCGCCGACGCCGAGGCCGCAGCCGGCTCGCGCGCGGCTGTGGTCGGCGCCGTGGCCGAAGCTGGCGCGCCATCGCGCATCGCGCTGTTCATCTGGCAGCTCGTGGTGTGGAGCGGCTGGAAGCCCGAGTACGTGCTGCCCGGCCCGGCGACCGTGTTCGACGAGCTGGTCGAGCGACTTCGGCGACGCTCATGGCCGGCGGTCGGCGCACCACGCTGCGCCGGGCCGTCGTCGGCTTCGCGCTCGCGCTCGTGATCGGGACCGTGCTCGGCGCGCTCGTGTCGCGCGGTGCGGGTGCTGCGGGCCGCGTTCGGCTCGCTGATCACCGGGCTGCAGACCATGCCGTCGATCGCCTGGTTCCCGCTCGCGATCCTGCTGTTCAAGCTGACCGAGGCCGCGATCCTGTTCGTCGTCGTGCTCGGCGCGGCGCCGTCGATCGCCAACGGCCTCATCAGCGGCATCGACCACATCCCGCCGCTCCTGCTGCGCCGGGCAGGGTGCTCGGGGCCCGCGGGGTGACGCTCGTTCCGCCACGTCATCCTGCCCGCCGCGCTGCCGTCGTTCGTGGCCGGGCTCAAGCAGGGCTGGGCGTTCGCCTGGCGCAGCCTGATGGCCGGCGAGCTGCTCGTGCTCATCCCGGGACGTTCTCGCTCGGGCAGCGGCTCCAGTTCGCGCGGGAGTTCGCCGACTCGGCCGGCCTGCTCGCGGTGATGATCGTGATCCTGGTCATCGGGATCCTGATCGACACGCTCCTCTTCGGCGCGGCCGAGCGGAGGATCCGCCGCCGCTACGGGCTGGTCGACACCGGTACCTGACTACCCTCCACTGTCCGTCGAGCGCAGATGCTGGCTGACGTCTCGCCATCGTCGTCACAACGATCGGCGTGTCTACGCCGAGCGAGCGGTTTCCGCCCACGCTCGTGATGCTGGCGGCAGTGGTGGCGCTCCTTGTGGCCAACGTGATCGACAGGACGCCGCGTTCTCGGGCTTCTCCAACGAAGCGCCGTTCATCGTCGCCGCGCTGTACATGGCATCGGGCGCGCCGAGGCCACCGGCGCCCTCGAGCGGGTGACCCACGCGTGTTCGGGACCCGTCGCTCCGACGAAAGCATCAGGCGATGACCGTGCGGCGGGGCGAGGCGGTGGAGTGCTTCGAGCGGCGCCGGGTCGCGTCGCTCGCCGGTGAATGGACGCCTATCTCGACTGCTGGGTCGACGACCTGGTGCTCGAAACTCCCAGCCACTGGTCCGCGGCCGGGACGAGTACCGCCGGATGCTGGAGCGTGGCTGGCGTGGGCTGACGCACGAGACTTCGTCTGCCATCATCTGGCGGTCGACGGTGATGTCGTGCTGGCTTGAGTGGACGATCGCGGTCGACCGGCGATCCGACGGGCTACGGGTGGAGTGCGCGGCATGAGCCAGCCAGCTGCGCGACGGACACATCGTCTGATGGCGGGGGCAACGAGGATCCGGGCGCGCTGGCCCAGGGCGCCGAGCAAATAGCCCGTACGCCGCCGCCTGGACCCGACGGCGGGCCTCGCGCACCTCGGGGGCGTCGGGGAACACCAGGTTGAGCACCCGGGTCACCCCGAACATGCCTGCGCGCGCACCGTCGGGGTCGCCGGTGCAGCCAGGGCAGGCCGTTCGCGGCGGGCACGCGCGGGACGCCGCGATCGTGGCCGTCACCGGGACGATCCAGACCGGCCGCAGCGGCAACGGCATCGGCGGGGCGAAGATAGGCCGCGTCGCGTCCCGGGCCTCGGGGGTGGCCTGGAGCTGGTCGGTCGTGCTCCGGAGGTGGTCGGGCAGGTCGCCCATCGCGCGGGGCCGTCGCGCCGGCAGCCCGACGACTCGGCCACCTGCGCCATCTGGGCGACGTACCGGTCGGCGTCGTCGTCGGAGAGCCGGGCGGCGTAGCGGCGGTATGCCGTCGGATGGAGTGCGCCTGGCGGGCGTGCACCCAGAGGATGAGGTCTGGGTCATCGGCGAGTCCGCGGCGGCCGGTGACCGGATGACGCCCCGCACACGCTCGTCGATCATCCGGACAGCGGCGGCCGCGGTCTCGGCGGTCTCGGTGTCGCCGGGGTGGTTCAGCGGTCGACCAAACCGTGCGGTCGAGTCGCTTCCACGGATCGGCCCGGTAGTCGCTGTGCTGCTCGACCCCGGCCATCGCCCGGGGCTCGAGTGCCTGCGGCGGCAGGCCGCGCATCGGGCGATCAGCATGGTCGGGTCGGAGTGCGGCCGCCACGCCACGCTCCCCGGGCCGACGGCCGGGATCGGTCGCGCTCACGGCCGGGATCGTACCGGCAGGCCTCGCGCCGCGCGTTCCTCGATGGCGACCTTCTGCATGACGTCAGCAATTGGCAATGGCCTCCTGCTGGTTGGTTCTCCATCTACTGGCTCAGTTGCGTATTGCTTAGAACTGGACCCCGAATATGCGCGTGCTTACGCCGGCACTGCTGACTGTGACTTGGCACTTCACGCATGGCAGCGGGCAGACGTTTCGATCGACACCGTTCTGGCAATGTGCGGCAAGGCGCTCGCACTCGACCCGGGCCTTGCTAAGCTCGGATGCTTCGCGCGGGCACGCTCTGCATGTCAGCGGACGGCATGAGGAAGCGGTGGCCGAGTTCGAGCAGGCTCTGGCACTCGACCCCAATCTCCACGAGGCGAACTTTTTCTACGGCCGGTTATGCTACACGCGGGGCGATTTCGAGAGCGCCGCGAGACTTGTCTGAGCGTGCTGCCGCACAGGATGATGATTACCGTTCTCCGGTTTACCTGACGGCCGTTTATCGTGTACTGGGCCGAGAAGACAGGCGTAAATCGGCGTGGCGAGGGGTCGAGCGGGCCGAACTCGCGCTCAATCTCCATCCGGAAAATCCAGGTCCTGCACATCTGGGCGCAATGGCGCTGGCGCACCTGGGTGAACGGGATCGAGCCAGAGAATGGGCAGCGCGCGCACTGGCAATCGACCCTATGACGGCTTCATTCAATACAACGTAGCGTGCGCGTATTCGATTCTGGGAATATCGACGCAGCACTCGACCTGCTGGAAAAAGTTGGCTCACAGGTAGCACCCTGGAGCAGGTTTCGTGGATTCATCAATGACCCGGACCTGAAAAATCATCCAAGGCCATCCGCGCTATCGAGCGTTGCTGTCGGCGATCGATGAGCGCCGTGCGCGCCACGTAGGAGACGAAATCCTGATGGGCGGCAATGGCGCGGCGTTCGGCGTGAGTAGGCGCACGAGGTTCGTGGCAAACCCGAAAGTTAAAACCGAGGTGGCCCCGGCGGATGCGGCGGCGCCTGTCCCGGACCTTCTCGCTGCAGGCCATCACGGGCCGAACGCCGCCCTCTGCGGCGCGCGCACGCTGACCCGTCGGATTCTCTGGAAAACGAGTTGCCGGCCTTGCGGAGCATCGCTCGCGTTAGTGCGCGGCTGGCACTCTGGATACAGCGCAACGGGCGGCGAACATGAAATTCAGTCGCGACGGGATCACTCCAGACCTACTAGCTTGTCGGCATGATCGTAATCGGCGTCATCGCCCTCCTGCCATTCGGTGGCGGGGCTCTGTTCACCGGCCTTAAGCGACTTTCCCGCATACATACACGCGCAAAGTCCACGTTGCTCCGAATGGATATTTCAACGACGTCGAGGTCTACGCTTAAAGGGTTGGGTCGACACTTAAAGTTTGACCCAGATTGCATCCGGTTCAGGCCCCCCACCTAAGGTGATCCGGCAGGAGGGCCCTCATAGCAAATATCCTACCAATCCTGCAGAAAACAAATTTATAATTTTTCCATTAAACGAATTCGCCGGATTGTCGCCTCGATCGACCCCGTGGCGTGGCGGCGATGCCCCCAAGCGAGACAATACGATTGTCGAGCTCAAGACCGGCCGGGGGTGAAGCGTTTGTTCGCAGCCCAGCGCCTACAAGCATTGGCGCGAAAGGTTGCCAAGTTAGTTACATCTCGCCTTGGGCAAAACGGGTGCCCGTCGACGCTTCGGGTCAAGCCTATTGGTGGGGCTGCATCCATCGTGCGGCGGATCGCAGCGCTCGAGAATGGCGTCGCAAACCGCGAGGCCTCGTCAGGACGCAACGACGCTTGACCCCACCCCTCATATGGTTCGGAGAATGGGGACCTTTCGGTCCGCGTCGCGTGCCACGCCGGCGCAGCGGCGAGACGCTGGCTCAGGCCTGCTCTACTACCTGGACCGCAGCAGGATGAGGCCAGTGACGGCGAAGGCGACGATGCGGTTCATGAGTTCGCTCGCATCACCGCGTTGCAGACGAGGCAGGCGATCATCAATTCGGGCTTGTCCCAGGCGTTTTGGCCGCAATGCGGGCAAGTGAACTTGGTCTTGCTGCTCTTGCCGCCCGACGACGCGACGCGCTGCGTCGATTGCAGGTTGAGCCGCCAGCCGGTGGCAGCGAGTTCGTGTGAACGAACGTGCGAAGGGACCGTTCGGGATGATGTAGTGGGTGACGCGCGCGCCGGTCTCCTTCCCGCCGGGCACGCCGGTCGTGGAGGGATGGAGGCCGACGGACTTCATCGTCGCGCCCCATTCTTTGTTGTGGTAGCCGCGCGACGGCCGGGTGCCGTGGTGCTCCTGCCAGACGTGGCACTGCTCATGCACCAACGTCGAGCAGATCTCCTCGTCGCTGCGGCCGATGAAGGTGTCAGGATTCAAGGCGACCTCGTCGCGTCCGACGCTGCCCGCCCGAGCGCTGAAGCGCTCGGGTGAGAAGTAGCCGCGCGAGTTCGTCTTGCGCTGGTAGGTGATGAAGACGGCAGGCAGGAGGCCGTCGAAGAGTTCAGCGTTGAAGTGATCGTAGGCGGCCTGCAGGCCGCCATACTCGACCGGCGTGAACTGTTGGTCTTCCGTTAAGGCGTTCGCGCTATTGGCGAGAGTGGGCATGTCGGCTCTCTTGAGGAGCTGGCAGGTCAAGTCGCGGGCTGGCATTGGCGTGCTGGCCCGCGGCGTCCATTCACACTATTCGGTCGTACGATCGAAAGCGAGGGCGACGAAGGGCCTCGTGCGGAGGCTGAAGGAAGCCCGTCGAGGGTCGTCGGTGTATGCGATACCCCGATGAGGCCCAAATCGCCGCCAGCGGCCGCGGCAACGGAGTTCTAGCGGCGCGTCAGACCACGAACGAGATAGGGGCGACTCGACTCATGCCGCCCTCGGCGCCAGCCGTTCACGGATGGCGATCACCGACCGGGCAACCCACACCCCGCCACGCGCCGTCTTGATCCTAAGAGAAAGATACGCTTGGCTCGGACCTAGTTCAACCGCGGCGGGTGCGGCGGCTCTGTCCGCGCCTCGACGGTGTCGGCCAGGCGCCGGAGGGCGGCAGGAACGTCCATGTTCTCTGCGCGCCAGTCGTCCGCCGCGGCGATGGCTACTTGCATCATCAGCACCGCCACCGCGAGCGGGGTCATGCCGCATTCCCGCTCGCACCTGTCGGCGGCCAATACGAGAATTTCGTGCGGATCGGGTTTCTCGGTCATGGCGACCTCAATTGATCGGCTCAGACGGCGGTGCATATTCGCCGCGCTGCACCTTGCCGGCGAGCAGCCGCAAATACTCGGCGAGATGCGCCGGATCGATCAGGGCGGCGCCCATCCCGGTGCCGGTCGCAATCAACGCCGTGACGATCTGGCCCGGGGTTAACCCGATGTCCTCGAGCTCAACCGCCAGCGCCTCGATCTTTGGCTTCGCCACGTCGTAAAAGTCCGCTTTCACGTCGTTCATGGCGCGTCCTCCTCTGGTTCGTTCCGGCGCACCAGCTTCAGTGGCACCGCCGACGGTTCGAAGCTCGATGTGGGTTCTTTCGCGGCCTCGGCCTTCAGTTCCTTCTTGCCGGGGGCGCGGATGCTCTCGCGACTGGAACGGGATGATGATCGCCGCAATCTTGGCCTTCAGGCCATCGGACACGGCAGGATCGTTAATCCGGTCCATGCACCAGTCGAGGGCCGTCCTGTACCGGCGCGGCGCGGCCAAAAAACGAAGTTTCTGCGTGTTTTTCGTGCCTCGTCTCATGTCGAAACCTCCTCCCCCACCACAAATTTTTGCGCGTGAGCCCCGGTGCAGTTCACGGACCGCGACGAGCACCCGCCCGTGACCGACATGGTCGGCGGCGGCTCGTCGCGACCGAACAAGGGTTGCTCTCGTGAATGGACCTGCCGAAAGGCTGCCCTACGATGAGGAGTGGCAGGCGCGATGAACCAGATGGTCCGACCCAATCAGGTTGCCAGTGACATTCCCCTTGAGGCGCTCGCAGGCACAGTCGAGCGCGTCACCTTCCATAATGCCGAGAATGGCTTTTGCGTTCTCAAGGTCCAGATCCGGGGTAGGCGCGATCTCGTCGTGGTCGTCGGTCACACGCCCACCATCGGCGCAGGCGAGTGGATCACCGCCAGTGGGGCCTGGGTCAGCGACCGTACCCATGGTCTTCAGTTCAAGGCGGACGTGCTCAAGACCACGCCCCCGACCGGGGTAGAGGGCATCGAGAAGTACCTCGCCTCAGGGCAAATGCGCGGCATCGGGCCGGCGATGGCTAAGCGTATCGTCGCCGCATTTGGCGAGACGACCTTCGAGATCATCGAGGCCAGTCCTGATCGCCTGACGGAGGTTCCTGGCATCGGCCCCTGGCGGGCCTCGAAGATCGTGGCGGGCTGGGCCGAGCAGAAGGCGGTCCGGGAGATCATGATCTTCCTGCACGCTCATGGCGTCGGCACCGCTCGGGCGGTTCGCATCTTCAAGACCTACGGTCACGAGGCGATCAAGGTCATGACCGAGGACCCGTATCGGCTCGCCCGTGACGTGCGAGGGATCGGCTTTCGGACCGCCGACGCGATTGCAGCCAAGCTCGGCATGGAAAAGACCGCTCCCCAGCGGCTCCGGGCAGGCGTGTCCTTCGCCCTCCAGACGGCGACGGACGAGGGTCACTGTGCCCTGCCGGTGGCGACGCTTGTCACGCTGGCGCAGAAGCTTCTGGAGGTCGAGGCTCCTCTGATCGAGACCGCCATCGCAGAGGAACTCCAGCGCGGCGAGGAGGTCATCAGCGACACGGTCGGGCGCAGAGACCTGCGTCTTCCTGAAAGGGCCTGCACGCGGCAGAGCGGGCCATCGCCGAGCGGCTGATCGCCCGCGCCGAAGGCAGCCCGCCCTGGCCTGCCATCGACCTCGACAAGGCCCTGCCATGGGTGGAGGGCCGGACGGGCAAGACCCTCTCGGCCTCCCAGCGCGAGGCGGTCCGAGCTCGTGCTGTCCTCCACTGTCGCGGTGATGACGGGCGGTCCTGGTGTGGGCAAGACCAGCACGCTCGACTCGATCCTTCGCATCCTCGTTGCGAAAGGCGTCGCGGGTCGCTCCTCGCGGCTCCTACGGGCCGGGCCGCCAAGCGCATGACCGAGCAGACCGGGATCGAGGCCAAGACCATCCATCGCCTGCTGGAGATCGACCCGAAGCACGGCGGCTTCTCGCGCAACGAGGAGAACCCGCTCGACTGCGATCTGCTCGTGGTGGACGAGACCTCGATGGTCGATGTGCCGCTCATGAACGCGCTCACCAGAGCGATTCCCCGAGCATGCAGGGCTTGCTGCTCGTCGGCGACGTGGATCAATTGCCCTCCGTTGGACCGGGGCAGGTCCTGGCCGATATCATCGGATCGAGGCGGCTGCCGGTCGCCCGGCTGACCGAGGTCTTCCGGCAGGCGGCCGAGAGCCGGATCGTGGTCAATGCCCACCGGATCAACCAGCGGCCAGATGCCAGAGCCGCACGAAGAAGGGCGAGGAGAGCGACTTCTACTTCGTCGAGATCGCGAGCCCGAGGAGGGCGTGGCGAAGCTCATCGAGATGGTCCGGGAGCCGCATTCCCCGCCGGTTCGGGCTCGATCCGCTCAAGGACATCCAGGTGCTGTGCCCCATGAACCGGGGCGTGCTTGGGGCCCGCAATCTCAATCATGAACTCCAGCGGGTTCTGAACCCGAACCCGCCAGCTTTCGTCGAGCGGTTCGGCTGGCGGTTCTCGCCGGGGGATCGGGTGATGGAGACGCAGAACGACTATGACCGGGAGGTCTTCAATGGCGATCTCGGGATGGTGGACCGGATCGATGAGGAGGAGGGTGCCCTGGTGGTGAACTTCGAAGGCCGGGAGGTGATCTATCCGTTCGGCGAACTCGACACCCTGGTGCCTGCCTTTGCGACGACGATCCACAAGAGCCAGGGCTCAGAGTACCCGGCCGTGGTCATCCCGGTCACCACCCAGCATTACACCATGCTGGCGCGCAATCTCGTCTACACGGGCGTGACGCGAGGCAAGCGGCTGGTCGTGATCATCGGCCAGAAGAAGGCGCTCGGCGATTGCGGTCAGGGGTGGGCAGATGAAGCCGCGCTGGACGAAGCTGCGGGAGTGGCTTTCGTCGTAAGACAACAACGGATCTGAACGGTCGCAACCAGTGCAGCGCGAGCAGATATTTTGATCACTGGTCGGAGGAAGCATCGGCTTGCCGCCC
>CAWIZN010000060.1:0-70282 GCA_963840495.1 uncultured Candidatus Rokubacteria bacterium | reverse complement strand
GGCGGTCGCTTGCGATGTTCGAGGCGCTGTGCTAGCGTAGGTATTCGTTTTTATGGAACTCTCACCTGCCTTCCTCAAGCAGTCCCACTAGACGAAATCCATCGAGCCCAGGGAGAAATCACATCCATGGCTGACACGACATTGCACTTGACCGAGGAGACGTTCGACGCGGAGATGGGAAAGCATGAGGAGCTGCTGATGGTGGACTTCTGGGCCGAGTGGTGCGCGCCCTGTCGAGCCATCGCCCCCGCCCTCGACGAGCTCGCGCGCGAATCGGCCGGCAAGGTGAGCCTCGCGAAGGTGAACATCGACGAGCACCCCGCCCTCGCCGCGCGCTACGGCATCCGCTCCATCCCCACCATCCTCTTCATCAAGGGCGGAGAGGTCGTGGACCAGGTCATCGGTGCGGTTCCCAAGGCCCAGATCAAGAAGAAGATGGACGCGAACGTCTGACCACCGCATGATGGGCGACTCCGACCCTCCGAGTACGCGGAGGCTGCGCTCGTCCGCCTCGGCCGAGCTCGTGCTGTCGAGGAATGTCCCGGATGCCTAGGGTCGAGCAGCTCGGCGAGCTCGGATTGATCCGCCGGCTGCGCGAGTCCGGCGGCTCGCTCGGAACAGGCATCAGGACCGGGATCGGCGACGATACCGCCGTGCTGGACGTGGCGCGTGATGCCGTCCTACTCGCGACGACCGACCTGATCGTGGAGGACGTGCACTTCCGCCGAGCGTCGGCCACCTTCCACGATATCGGCTGGAAGGCCCTCGCCGTCAATCTCTCCGACATCGCCGCGATGGGCGGCAATCCGCGATGGGCGCTGGTCGCCCTCGCACTCCCCGCCTCGGCCGAGACGAAGGACGTGGATGCCCTCTACGCGGGCATGCGCGACGCCGCGGCTCCGCATGGCGTCGCCATCGTCGGTGGGGACACCTCGGCCTCGCGCGGGGGTTGGATGGTCAGCGTGACGCTCCTCGGCGAGCACACGGGGACGCCGCGGCTCCGCTCGATGGCGCGGCCGGGAGATGCCGTCGCGGTGACAGGCAGTCTCGGCCGCTCGGCGGCCGGCCTCGCGGCGCTCGAAGGCGACCCGGGCGCTGGCGCGCGAGGCGCCATCAGCCCGGATGCCCTGGAGGACATCACCCAACGCGCATCGCAGACCTCGGGCGCGGGTCTCCGAGGGGCGTTGGCTCGGCGAGCAGCCGACCGTCCACGCGCTCATGGATTGCTCGGACGGTCTCGCCACCGACCTGGGCCACATCTGCCGCGAGAGCCGGGTACGCGCGACGATCATCCTCGAGCGATTGCCGCTCTCACCGGCCGTTCGCGAGGCGGCCCGGGCCTTCGGCCGGGATCCCTATGATTGGGCCACGGGAGGCGGCGAGGACTATGAGCTCCTGCTGACCTGCGAGCCGGCGGCCGCCTCCGCCCTCGCCGCCGGGCTCCTCACCGCCACGGGCATGCCGCTCACGGTGATCGGCGAGGTCGCGGCGGGCGAGCCGGAGATCACGTGGGTGGGAGCCGCCGGGGAGCCTGTCCGGATCCGGGCGGGCTACGAGCACTTCCGTGGATAGCCGCGTCGTCCTCGAGCTGTTCACCCTCGCCGCGCTCCTGCTCTGCTCCGCCCTCTTGACGGGCGCCGAAGCGGCCTATTTCTCGCTCGGCCGAGCCCGCCTCAAGGAGCTGGCCAAGGAGCAAGGGGCTTCGCTCAATCCCCTGGCTCCGCTCCTCAAGCAGCCGCACGAGCTGCTCGTCACGCTCCTCGTGGGAATCACCGTGGTGAACATCGCCGCGTCCGCGCTTGCCGCGTCCGTCGCGGGTAAGCTCTTCGGAAGCGCCGGGCTCGCCATCGCCATCGGGGGCATGACGTTTCTGCTCAGCGTCTTCGGGGAAGTGCTCCCCATGACCCTCGCCGTCGAGCACCCGCGACGCTTCTCGGCGTGGGTGAGCCGGCCGGTGGCATGGCTCTCGGCGGTCATTGCACCCGATGCGCTGGGCGCTCAGCGGGCTCACCGCCCTGACCTTGCGGGTCGCGGGCTCGGAGCGGGCGCCGAGCGAGCCCGAGATCAGCGAGGAGGAGCTGCGCACGCTGGTGGACGTCGGCGCGCGCGAGGGCGTGGTCGACCGCTCCGAGCGCGAGATGATCCACAAGGTGTTCGAGCTCGAGGACACCATCGTGCGCGAGGTGATGGTGCCGCGCCCCGACATGTTCTGCCTCGACGTGAGCACCTCGCCCGACGAGGTCCTGGGACTGCTCCGCGAGAACCTGCACTCGCGCGTGCCCGTGTTCGAGGACACCATCGATCAGATCGTCGGGGTCCTCTACACCAAGGATCTCCTGCCCCACCTCCGCGGGCTGCCGAAGGACTTCGACCTCCGCGCCCAGCTTCACCCGCCCTATTTCGTGCCGGGATCCAAGCGGGCCGACGCCCTGCTGCGGGAGTTCCAGGCCAAGAAGCTCCACCTCGCCATCGTGGTGGACGAATACGGAGGCACCGCGGGGCTCGTCAGCCTCGAGGACCTCCTCGAGGAGCTGGTCGGCGAGATCCGCGACGAGTTCGACGAGGAGGAGCGCCTGATCCAGAAGCTCGACGCCCGGACCTTCCGCGTCTCCGGCAAGCTCTCCATTCACGAGCTGAACGCCGCCGCGCGCCTCGACGTGCCCCAGGACGCCTTCGACACCGTCGGAGGCTGGGTCCTCGACCTCTTCGGCCGCGTGCCTCACAAGGGCGAGAAGCAGGAGGTCGGGAACGTCATGGTCTCGGTGGAAAAGGTCGAGCGCACGCGTGTCGTGGAAGTGCTCGTGACCCTGCGCGAGGCGGGCCAGGCGGGGGCCGCGACGTGATCTACGTCTGGCTGATCGTCATCGCCGTCGGCGTGACCGCGTTCTTCTCCGCCGCCGAGATGGCCTTCATCGGGGCCAACCGCCTGCGCCTGCGGCACCTCGCGGAGGCGGGGAACCGGACAGCCAGCCCGCTACCTCGAGTCGTTCAAGCAGCCCGAGCGGCTCCTGTCGACCGCGATGATGGGTGTGACGCTCGCGCACATCATCGCGTCGTCCGTCGCGACCTGGGCCCTGATCCCGGTGCTCGGCAACATGGCGGCCGTCGCGGTGACGCTGGGCCTCACCCCGCTCCTCCTCGTGTTCGGCGAGGTCATCCCGAAGGCGGTGGCGCGGGAGTGGTCCACCGCGCTCATCCTGAGCCTGTTCCAGGTCTTCGAGCTGGCGAGCAAGGTCCTCTCACCGCTCACCTGGGCCACCAACGCGATCGTGAGCGGTGCCCTGCGCCTCCTGGGCCGGCAGCGGACGAGCACCCGACAGTTCGTCTCCCGCGAAGAGCTCAAGCTCCTGCTCCAGATGGAGCCGGCGGAGGCCGACGTGACCGTCTCCGAGGCCGAGATGATCGACAAGATCTTCGACCTCGGCGACACCGCCGTCCGGGAGGTGATGGTGCCGCTGGTGGACGTGGCGGCGCTGCCCGATAGCGCGACGCCGGACGAGGCCGTGCGCCTCATCGGCGAGCGCGGCTTCTCGCGCATCCCGGTGTTCACCGACCGCGTCTTCAACATCGTGGGGGTGGTCACCGCGATGGACCTCTTGCGGCGCGGGGCCGCCGCGGCGGACCTGCGCTCGCTCATGCGCCCGGCCACCTATGCGCCGGAGACCAAGCGCATCGACGATCTCCTCCGCGAGATGCAGAAAGCCCGTCTGCAGCTCGCGGTGGTCGTCGACGAGTACGGCGGCGCCGTCGGTATCGTCACCGTCGAGGACATCGTGGAGGAGGTGGTCGGCGAGATCCACGATGAGCACGACCGGACTCCCGACACGGTCGAGCGCCTCCCCGACGGCAGCTACCGCGTGGCGGGACGCACGGGCATCGACGAGCTGAACGAGGCGCTGGACTGGGAGCTGCCGAAAGGCGATTTCGAGACCGTGGCCGGGCTCGTCCTGGCCACGCTTCACCGGCTGCCCCTCGTCGGCGAGGTGCTGCACGTCGGCCGATACACGTTGACCGTGCTGGAAGCCGATCGGCGGCGCATCCTCACCGTCCGCATCACCGCGGCCGGGGCCACTCGCCGAGGAAAAACCCGCGACCTAAACATCGCAGCAGAAGACATAAGGAGACGGAAACGCTATGGCAGGCAAGATGGTGGAATTTCCGACCAACGGACATACGACCCAGGGCTATCTCGCGACACCCGCCGCCGGCAAGGGCCCCGGCATCCTCGTGATCCAGGAGTGGTGGGGCCTCGTGCCGCATATCAAGAGCGTCTGTGACCGCTTCGCCGCCGAGGGCTTCTCCGCCCTCGCCCCGGACATGTACCACGGCAAGACGGCGAGCGAGCCCGATGAGGCGGGCAAGCTGTTCATGGCGCTGAACATCGCTCAGGCCGAGAAGGATCTGGCCGGCGCGGCCAAGTATCTCGCCTCACACTCCTCGACGTCCAAGCTCGGCGTGGTGGGCTTCTGCATGGGGGGCCAGCTCGCCCTCTTCGCCGGCTGCACCCAGCCGAGCATCGGGGCCGTCGTGGATTTCTACGGTGTCCATCCCAACGTGACGCCCGACTACACGCGGTTGTCCGGGCCGGTGCTCGGGCTCTTCGCCGAGAAGGACGCGTTCGTCACCCCGGACACCGCGCGCGGGGTCGAAGCGGCGATCAAGAAGGCAGGCAAATCGGTCGAGATCCACATATATCCGGGTGTCGATCACGCGTTCTTCAACGACGAAAATCCGGGGGCCTACAACAAGGCCGCTGCAGAGGACGCCTGGCGGCGCACCCTCGCCCATTTCCGGAGCAACCTGAAGTAGCGCACTGGCGGCCACGTCACGCCCGCGTCCCGGTACATCGGGAGCGGGCGCGCACGGCTGCGGTCTTACGGCGAGGAGCGTGTCGGAGTTACCGCCGTTCGAGCGCCGGCTTCGCCGGCGCAATCCCGCTTTGGGGGAGGCTCGGAGGGGGCCGTCGAGGCCCCCTTCGATGATCCAGCGCCGGCTTCCTCGGGGGGAGGCATCGGAAGGGGGCCGTCGAGGCCCCCTTCCGAGTGATCTAACTCGCTGCGGCGGCCACCTTCTTCTTGCGACCCCTGGCGGCGCCGGCACCGGCCGAATCGCCCCTGCTGGCCTTCTCCGCCTTGGCGTCCTTCTTCCCCTTCTCTTTCGGCACCTCGGGGCGATCCACGAGCTCGAGGATGACGACCGGCGCGCGATCCCCAGGCCGAGTGCCCGCCTTGATGATGCGGGTGTAGCCGCCGTGGCGGTCGCCGAAGCGCGCGGCGATCGTGTCGAAGAGCTTCTTCACCACCGCGGGATCAGGCACCATCGTCAGCACCTGGCGCCGGGCGTGGAGGGTGTCGCGCTTGGCCAGGGTCACCATCTGGTCGGCGAGGCCCCGCATGGCCTTGGCCTTCGCCTCGGTGGTCATGATCCGCTCATGGCGGAACAGGGCAACCAGTAGGTTGCGGAACATCGCCCAGCGGTGCGCGGTGAGCCGCCCGAGCTTGAATCCCGCCCTGCCATGTCTCATCTATCGGGCTCCTCCCCGGTCCAGAGCCCCGAGCAGATTCGGATCGATTCGCATGCCCAGGGACAAGCCCAGCGCGGCGAGGGCGACCTTGATCTCCTCGATCGACTTCGAGCCCAGGTTCTTGACGTTCTCGAGATCCTCGTCGGTCTTCTGCACCAGATCCGCCACGACCGAGATCTCGGCATTCTTCAGGGCGTTGACGGCGCGGGCGGGCAGCGGCAGATCTTCGATCGGCTTTGCGAGGCTCTCTTGCAGATACGCCTCGCCCGCCACCTCCACTTCCTCGTCCTTCTCGTCGCTCCCTTCGGGCACGAGCGGAGAGAAGTGGTCCCGCATGTGGGTGGCGGCCCGAACGAGCGCCTCGTCGGGGGACACCGCGCCGTTGGTCCAGATCTCGATGATCAGCTTCTCGTAGTCGATGGTCTTCCCGAGCCGAGCGTTCTCGACCGTATACGACACTCGCTGGATGGGCGAGTAGGCGGCATCCATCGGGATGGCCCGGGCGGGGACAGCGCCCGCGGGATGCTTGTCCGCGGCGACGTAGCCGCGGCTCACACCGACCCCGATATCGATGGACAGACTGTGTCCGGCCTCGAGCGTTGCGATGTGAATCTCGGGGTTCAGCACCTCGAGGCCGGTGGCCTCGGAGACGTCGGCGCCCGTGACCTCCCTCGGCCCCTGGGCCTCGAGCCGCGTCTCCATCGGCTCCCCCGACGGCACGTTCACCGCGAGCTTCTTCAGGTTGAGGAGCACGTCGACGGTGCCCTCCTGCACCCCGGGAATAGGGTTGCCGGAGTCCGCGACGTCCTTGATCCGGACCCAGGTGACGGCGGCGCCCGGAATGATCGACAGCAGCGTGCGGCGGAGCGAGTGTCCGACCGTCTGCCCATATCCCTTCTCGAAGGGCTCGGCCATGAGCCGGCCGTAGCGGTCCGAGAGGATCTCCCAGTGAATCGTCTTCGGCTTCTGAAACGGAATCCTTGCCATAAGCCCCTTCTGCCAGCGCCGGGCCGGCTACTTCGAGAACAGCTCGACGATGAGCTGCTCCTGGACCGGGATCTGGATGTCCTCGCGGATCGGCATGCCGCGGACCGTCCCCTTTTTCTCGTTCGTATCCACCTCGAGCCAGGCCGGGGTCTGCTGCCGGCCCGCGGCGAGGTTGTCGGCCACGCGCTCCTGCATCTTGGACGTCGCGCGCAGCTGAACCACCTCGGCGACCTTGACGATATACGAGGGAATCGACACCTTGCGCCCGTTGACCTGGATGTGGCCGTGGGCGACCATCTGCCGGGCTTCACGGCGGGATGCCGCCATCCCGAGGCGGAAGACGACATTGTCCAGACGCCGCTCGAGCAGCTTCAGGAGGTTCTCACCGGTGACGCCCTTTTCGGCCTCCGCCCACGCGAAGTACCGGCGAAACTGAGTTTCGAGCACGCCGTAGATTCGCTTGGCCTTCTGCTTCTCGCGGAGCTGTATCCCGTACGCCGTGGGCTTGCTGCGCCGGAGGCCGTGTTGGCCAGGCGGGTAGTTGCGGCGCTCGATGGCGCACTTCTCCGTGAAGCAGCGTGCACCCTTCAGGAACAGCTTGATGCCCTCACGCCGGCAGAGCCGGCACACGGCGGTTCGGTATCGTGCCAACGCCTGTCCTCCCTACACCCGACGCCGCTTCGGCGGCCGGCAACCATTGTGCGGGATCGGGGTCACGTCCCGGATCGCGGTGATCTCGAGCCCGACCGCCTGGAGCGACCGGATGGCCGCCTCGCGGCCGGAGCCCGGCCCGCGGACGAACACCTCGACCTGCTTGAGACCGAGCTCCATGGCCTTGCGGGCGGCGTTCTCGGCCGCGGTCTGCGCGGCAAAGGGCGTGCTCTTGCGCGAGCCTTTGAAGCCCGCGCTCCCCGCGCTCGCCCACGAGACCACGTTGCCCATCTTGTCCGTGAGCGTCACGATGGTGTTGTTGAAGGTGGCCTGGACGTGGGCGATTCCCACGCGGACCTCCTTCCGCTCGCGCCGCCGGCCCCCTTTGCGGGGTGCGGCCGCGGGCTTGCCCTCTGCCTTCTCTTCCGCTTCAGCCATGCCGTCGGCTCCTTATTTCTTCCCGGCGGTGGCGCCGGAAGCGGCCACGGCCTTCTTCTTGACCATGACCCCCTTGCTGCGACCTTTCCGGGTGCGGGCGTTCGTGTGGGTGCGTTGCCCCCGGACGGGCAGTCCCTTGCGGTGGCGAATGCCCCGGTAGCTGCCGATGTCCATGAGGCGCTTCACGCTCATGGACACCTCGCGCCGGAGATCGCCCTCGACCTTGTACTCGCGCTCGAGGATCTCGCGCACGCGCGATGTCTCGTCGTCACTCCAGGCCTTGACGCGCTTGTTGGGATCCACGCGCGCGTCGGCGAAGATCTTCCTGGCTGACGGCGTGCCGATCCCGTAGATGTACTGAATCGCGATCTCGCCCCGCTTGTCCCGCGGCAGATCCACTCCGGCGATACGTGCCATGCGTGACTCCTCTCAACCTTGGCGCTGCTTGTGGCGCGGGTTCTTGCAGATGATGCGCACGGTACCCTCCCGACGCACGACCTTGCAGTGCTCGCACCGGACCTTGATGGATGGCCTGACTTTCATCGCTGCCTTTCTCGAGCTACTTGAATCGATAGGTGATGCGGCCGCGCGTCAGGTCATAGGGCGACAGTTCGACCTTGACCTTGTCGCCGGGCAGGATCCGGATGAAGTGCATCCGCATCTTGCCCGACACGTGCGCCAGTACTCGATGGCCATTGTCCAACGCGACACGGAACATCGCATTGGGCAACGGCTCGACGACCGTTCCCTCGACCTCGATCGCGTCTTCCTTGGTCATCTATCTGTCCCGTCTCGCTTCACCGCGTCTCTGACTGGCCTTGTCCTTTGTTCGAGCGCCGGCTCCGCCGGCGCAACCCCGCTTCCTGGGGGAGGTCTCGGAGGGGGCCGTCGAGGCCCCCTCCGACGTCTTATGCCGCCCGGGTCAATACGTCGGGACCGTCTTCGGTGATGGCGATGGTGTCCTCGAAATGGGCGGCGAGGCTCCCGTCGGCGGTGACCGCCGTCCACCGATCCTCGAGCACGCGGACTTCCCAGGACCCCATGGTAATCATCGGCTCGATCGCGAGTACCATGCCCGATTTGAGCAGAGGTCCGCGTCCGGGCTCGCCGAAGTTCGGCACTTGCGGCTCCTCATGGAGCTGCTTGCCAATGCCATGCCCCACGAACGCCCGCACGACCGAGAAGCCGTGGCTCTCGCAGTGGGACTGGATGGCGTGGGAGACATCGCCGAGCCGGTTCCCGACCCGGCACTGGACGATGGCCTTGTCCAGGCTCTCTCGGGTCACGTCGATCAGCTCCTGCACGCGGGGGGGCACCGGACCGACGGGCAGGGTAATCGCGCAGTCCGCGTAGTACCCGTCCACGATGCACCCGAGATCGAGCCCGATGATGTCCCCCTCCTTGAGGCGGCGCTTGGACGAGGGAATCCCGTGGACGATCTCTTCGTTGATGGAGGTGCACACGGTCGCCGGGAACCCCCGATACCCCTTGAACGCGGACCGCGCGTTGCGCGAGATGATGAACGCCTCCACGTCCACGTCGATCTCCCGGGTGGTGATGCCGGCCCGGACCAGCACCCGGAGGCGGTCCTTCACCTCGGCGAGGATTCTCCCGGCCTGTCGCATGCGCTCGAGCTCGCGCGCCGACTTGAGGAGAATCATCGCATCACCTTGTCGCCCACCGATCTTGCGGATGGCCGCCGTGATGTCCGCCACGGCACCCTCGCCCCGGACCTCGGCCAGCGCGCCCTGGCCCCGATAGTAGTCGAGGAGCGGTGCGGTCTGGCTCGCATACACGTCCAAGCGATTCATCACCGCCGCCTCCGAATCGTCCTCGCGCTGATACAGCTCTCCTCCGCACCGATCGCAGACGTCCGGCGTGCGGGGCGGCACGAACACGACGTGGTAGCTGGCGCCGCAGCCTCGGCAGATCCGCCGCCCGGTGAGCCGCCTCAGGAGCTCGGCCCGGGCCACATCGAAGAACACCACCCGGTCGATCTCGGCCCCCTGCGACCGGAGCAGCCGATCGAGCGCCTCCGCCTGCGCCACCGTGCGAGGAAAGCCGTCGAGCACCGCGCCCCTCGCCGCATCGGGCTCATGGAGCCGCTCTCCCACGAGGCCGATCACGACCTCGTCCGGGACGAGCGCCCCCGTGTCCATGTACCGCTTGGCTTCGAGGCCCAGGCGCGTCCCTCGGGCAGCCGCCTCCCGGAGCATGTCGCCCGTCGCGACGTGGGGGACGCCCCATTCCTGTGCGAGTGCGCTCGCCTGCGTGCCCTTACCGGCACCGGGCGGGCCCAGGAAGATGACGCGAAGGCTCATGCGTGCGCCTTCGCCTTCTTCCTGAGGAAGCCCTCGTAATTGCGCATGAGCAGGTGCGACTCCATCTGACGGACGGTATCGAGCGCGACGCCGACGACGATCAGGAGGCTGGTGCCCCCGAAGTAGAAGGGCGTATTGAACCAGCGAATGAGAAAGTCCGGCAGCACCGAGATGAGTGCGAGGAACACGGCGCCGGGCAGCGTGATGCGGGTCAGCGTGCGATCGATATACTCGGCCGTCTTCTTGCCCGGACGCACCCCGGGGATGAATCCCCCGTACTTCTTCATGTTGTCGGCGAGGTCGACCGGGTTGAAGACGATGGCCGTGTAGAAGTAGGCGAAGAAGATGATCAGCGCGCAATACAGCACGGTGTAGGTGAACTGTCCGGGCGACAGCGCTTCCGACACGTACTGCATCCACGGGTGCTGGATGAACCGGGTCAGCGTCGCCGGGAACAGGATCAGCGACGAGGCGAAGATGACCGGGATCACGCCCGCGGTGTTGATTCGGAGCGGGATATGTGTGGACTGGCCCCCGTACATGCGCCGGCCGACCACCCGCTTGGCATACTGCACCGGGATCTTCCGCTGTCCTTCTTGCATCACGATGACCGCGGCGGTGACCGCGACCATCATGACGAGAAGCCCCAGCAGCACGAACAGCTTGAGCTCGCCGGTGGCAAGCAGCGTATACGACGACACGATCGCCGAGGGCAGGCGCACGACGATGCCGGCGAAGATGATGAGCGAGATCCCGTTGCCGATCCCCTTCTCCGAGATCTGCTCCCCCAGCCACATGATCAGTGCCGTCCCCGTGGTGAGGGTCAGCATCGTCAATAGGCGGAACCCCCAACCCGGATCCGGCACGAGCACCGCCCCGCTCCCGCTCCGCATGCTCTCGAGCCCCACCGCGATGCCGAACGACTGGACGAGTGACAGCACGATCGTGCCGTAGCGCGTGTACTGCGTGATCTTCTTCTTCCCCGCCTCGCCCTCCTTGGCGAGGCGCTCGAGCGAGGGGATGACCACCGTCAGGAGCTGCAGGATGATGGAGGCGGAGATATACGGCATGATGCCCAGGGCGAAGACGGTCAGCCGGCGCAGGTTCCCGCCTGAGAAGAGGTCGACCATGCCGAGCAGGGTGCCCTGCATCTGATCGAAGAACTCCGCGAGCGCGCCGCCGTCGATGCCGGGGGTCGGGACGTGGGCCCCGAGCCGATACGCCGCGAGCAGGCCCAAGGTGACGAGCACGCGGCGCTTGAGCTCCGGAACCTTGGCGATGTTCTGGAAGCTCTGCAGGCCCTCGATCATGCCGGGATGACCTCGACGCGACCGCCGGCGGCCACCAGCTTCTCGCGGGCGGCTTCGCTGATCCTGTGCGTCTTGACCACGAGGGCGTGGCCGATGTCCCCGTCGGCCAGGACCTTCACCGCGCGGCGCCCTGCCTTCTTGATCAATCCCTTCGCGACGAGGGCATCCGGATCCACGACGCTGTCGGCCGGGAAGCGGGCCGCGAGATCCCTCAGATTGACCAGCGCGAACTCCGTCTTCCCTCCGTGGGGAGTGAAGCCGCGCTTCGGCAGGCGCCGGTACAGCGGCATCTGCCCGCCCTCGAAGCCGGGACGAGCCCCTCCACCGGAGCGCGCTTTGAGCCCCTTGTGTCCCCTGCCGGACGTCTTGCCGGTCCCGGAGCCTCGGCCCCGGCCGATCCGCTTGCGCTCCCGCGTGGAACCCGGCGCCGGCCGCAGATCTTCGAGTCTCATTGCTCCTCCACCTTGAGGCAGAACGGGACGGCGTTGATCATGCCGCGCACCGTCGGGCTATCCTCGTGCTCGACCATCTGGCGAATATGCCGAAGCCCGAGGGCCTTGACGGTCGCCCTCCTGCTTCGGCGAGAGCCCGATGATGCTCTTGACGAGCGTGACCTTAAGCGTCTTTGGCAACGGCCGCCTCCTGCCCGTCTTCGATCCCCTTGCGGCGGGTCGCGTACGACGCCTGGAGCCGCTTGAGCCGCCGGAACGCATCGATGGTGGCCTTCAGGACGTTGTGCGGGTTATTCGTGCCCAGGGTCTTGGTCAGGATGTCCTGGACGCCCGCCGCTTCCAGCACCGGACGGACCGCCCCACCCGCGATGACGCCAGTGCCCTGGGCGGCGGGCTTGAGATACACCCGCGCCGCACCGAAATGGCCGGTGATCTCACACGCGATGGTCGTGTCCTTCAGCGGGACGAGGATCAGATCCTTCTTGGCGTGCTCCACCGACTTGCGGATGGCCTCGGGCACCTCGCGTGCCTTGCCGAGACCGACACCCACGTAGCCGTGACCGTCGCCGACGACGACGAGCGCCGTGAAGGAAAACCGCCGACCGCCCTTGACCACCTTCGCGACCCGGTTGATCGCAACCACCCGGTCCGTGAGATCCAGCGCACTCGCATCGATACGCGCTTCAGCCACTCAACTCCTCCTGTCTGACCCGAACACCGATCGTTCCTCCGGAAAGAGGCCCTCTCGGACAATACCCGTCAGAATCCGAGTCCGCCCGTCCGCGCCGCCTCCGCGAGCGCCTTGACGCGCCCGTGATACTGATACCCGGCCCGGTCGAACACGGCCTGGCCAATCCCCTGGGCCTTGGCCCGCTCGGCGATCAGCTCGCCCACGATCTTGGCGGCGGCGACATTGCCCCCGTACGCCTGGCGCTGGCGGAACTCCGAGCTCCGGCTGTCCACCGCGACCAAGGTTCGCCCCGCCGCATCGTCGATCAACTGCGCATAGATGTGGTTCAGGCTTCGGAACACGGCCAGGCGTGGCCGCTCGGCGGTGCCCTTGATGATGCGTCGCACGCGCAAATGCCGGATCTTGCGGCCCTCGACCTTGTGGCTCGTGAGCATTACTTTGCCCCCGCCTTCTTGCCCACCTTGCGGCGGATCTGTTCTTCCGCGTACTTGATGCCTTTGCCCTTGTACGGATCAGGCTTGCGCAGGGCCCGCAGCTTGGCCGCCACCTGTCCGAGCAATGCCTTGTCCGCCCCCTTGAGCGTGATCGAGACCTGCCGTTCGATCTCCGCCTGCACCCCATCCGGCAACGGGAAAATCACCGGGTGTGAGTACCCCAGCGCGAGCTGGAGGTTCTTGCCCGTGAGCTGCGCGCGGTAGCCGATGCCGACGATCTCGAGCTTTCGCTCGAACCCGTCCTTGACACCGTGCACCATGTTCGCCAGCAGCGACCGCGTCAGCCCGTGGAGTGCGCGCACATTGCGATGATCCGAGCTCCGGTCCACCGTGAGGACATTGGACTCGATCCTGACCGAGACGCTGTCCGGCACCCGCTGCGAGAGCTGCCCTTTGGGCCCCTCCACGCGGACGGTGTTGCCCTCCACGGCGATCTTCACGCCTTGGGGGACCGGGATTGGCTTCTTGCCGATTCGAGACATGTTCGTTCGTCTCCTACCACACGTAGGCGAGGACTTCGCCGCCGAGCTGCTGCTTCCGCGTCTCCCGGTCCGTCATGACGCCCCGCGAGGTGGAGAGGATGGCCACCCCCATCCCGCCGAGGATGTGCGGCACCTTGTCCTTGGCCACGTACACCCGCCGCCCTGGCTTCGACACCCGGACGAGGCCGGAGATGATCTTCTCTCCACCGCGTCCCGTACTTGAGATACACGCGCAGCGTGCCCTGCTTGCCGTCCTCGATGAAGCGGAAATTCTTGACGAAGCCCTCTTCCTTGAGGACCTCCGTGATCCGGACCTTGAGCTTGGACGAGGGCACGTCGACCTTCTCGTGCTCGGCCCGGCTCGCGTTGCGGATGCGGGTCAGGAGATCGGCGATCGGATCGCTCATCATCGCGGGCGCCCCCCTACCAGCTCGCCTTGATCACGCCCGGGACCTCGCCCTTGAGGGCGAGCTCGCGGAAGCAGATCCGGCAGGCCTGGAACTTGCGCAGGTAACCGCGCGGGCGGCCGCACAGCTTGCATCGACTGTAGGCGCGCGACTTGAACTTGGGCGCGGCCTGTTGCTTCATGATGAGCGAGGTTTTCGCCATCTCTATGACTCCCGGAAGGGCACGCCGAGCTGGGCCAGCAATGCCTTCGCCTCTTCGTCGGTGCCCGCCGTCGTCACCATCGTGATGTCCATGCCGCGCACTTTGTCGACCTTGTCGTACACGATCTCGGGAAAGATGATCTGCTCGCGGAGACCCAGGTTGTAGTTGCCGCGGCCATCGAAGCCTTTGGGCGGGACGCCCTTGAAGTCTCGCACACGCGGCAAGGCCACGTTGACGAGCCGATCGAGGAACTCGTACATGCGCGGTCCCCGAAGCGTCACCTTGCAGCCGATCGGCGAATTCTCCCGGAGCTTGAAGTTGGCGATCGATTTCCTCGCCCGCGTCACCACGGGCTTCTGCCCGGCAATGGCCTCGAGGTCCGCGGTGGCGAAGTCGATCACCTTGGCGTTCTCCTTGCCCTCGCCCACCCCCATGTTGATCACGACCTTCATCAGCCGTGGCACCTGGAAGGGATTCGTGTACTCCCGCTCCTTCATGAGCGCGGGGATCACCGCGGTCCGGAAGCGGTCCCGCATCCGCGGCGGGACCTCGCCGCTGACCTTGGCGCGCTTGACCACCGCCGGCTCGGCCGCCGCGCCGCCTGCGCGCCTCGGGCGCGCCCGCCGCCGCCAGGCGCCTTGCCGCCCTGTGCCGGCTTCGGGCCCTTCGGGGCCTTCGGAGACTTGTCGGCCTTCTTGTCGTCCGCCATTGCCGTCACGCCTTGTCGATGATTTCGCCGGATTTGCGGGCGACACGCACTTTCTTGCCGTCGCCCAGCGCGCGCATGCCAATCCGGGTGGGTTTGTCTGCTCGTGGGATCCACCAGCATCACGTTGGACAGGTGAATCGCTCCCTCGCGCTCGATGATGCCGCCCTGGCGGAGCTTCTGCGTCGGGCGCTGATGCTTCTTGATCATGTTGATGCGTTCGACGACGACCCGATTCTTGTCCGGGATCACCCGCAGCACCCGCCCGCGCTTGCCGCGCTCCTTGCCCGCCACAACGACTACGGTGTCGCCCTTCCGCACGTGCGCGATTGCCATCGCCGTCCTCAGATGACCTCAGATGACTTCGGGGGCCAGCGAGATGATCTTCGTGAACTGCTTGTCGCGAAGCTCCCGCGCCACCGGACCGAAGATGCGGGTGCCCACGGGATTGTCGTCGGCCTTGAGCAAGACCACCGCGTTCTTGTCGAAGCGGATATACGAGCCATCCTTGCGCCCGACCTCTTTCACGGTGCGAACGACGACGGCGCGCGCGACCTCCCCCTTCTTCACGGTCCCGTCGGGCACCGCTTCCTTCACGGCGACGATCACGACGTCACCCAGCGATGCGTAGCGCTTGTTGGCCCCGCCCATCACGCGGATGCACTGGGCCTTCTTCGCCCCGGAGTTGTCGGCCACGTCGACCATCGATCTCGGCTGGATCATCGTCCTGTCCTAGGAGCCTTACGAGGCGCCCGCCCCGAGTACTTGGCGGATCTGCCACCGCTTGTCCTTCGACAGCGGACGCGTCTCCTCGATCAGGACGCGGTCCCCGACCTTGCTGGCATTGGCCTCGTCATGGGCCTTGAGTCGCTTCGCCCGCGTGATCACGCGCTCGTAGCGAGGATGTCGGTACACGCGCTCGATGACGACGACGCGGGTCTTCGTCATCTTGTCGCTCACGACCAGGGCTTCGCGGGTCTTTCTCATGGTCTTCCTGTTCGTCGGTACGAGCATCCAGGCGGGACGGCTACGCCGACCGGCGGATGTTCAGTTCGCGCTCGCGGAGCATGGTCTTCGCCCGCGCGAGATCTCGCTTGGCCTGCCCGACGCGCGCGGGGTTCTTGGCAATACCCATCGAGAGCTGGAGCCGCAGATTGAACAACTCCTCGGTCAGGTCCTTCGCCTTCTGCGAGAGCTCGTCGCTCGACATGTCGTGCCACTTGACGGTCTTCATCCTCGCCTCAGAGTGCCCGGGTACGGGTCACGAACTTGGTCTTGATGCCGATCTTCTGGGCCGCGAGTCGAAACCCCTCGCGAGCGGTGACCTCGTCGACCCCTTCCATCTCGTAGAGGATGCGCCCGGGCTTCACGACCGCCACCCAGAACTCGGGGTTGCCCTTGCCCTTGCCCATCCGCGTTTCCGCGGGCTTCTTGGTCACCGGCTTGTCCGGGAAGATGCGGATGAAGATCTTGCCACCCCGCTTCACGCTGCGGGCGAGGGTCACGCGCGCGGCCTCGATCTGGCGGTTGGTCACCCAGCCCGGCTCGAGGGCCTTGAGCCCGAAATCGCCGAACGCGAGGGTCGACCCCCGGAGGGCAATGCCCTTCATGCGGCCCCGCTGGGTCTTGCGATACTTGACGCGCTTGGGCATCAGCATGACGGACTACCCTTCCGCGGCGACACGATGGGCGGGGAGCACCTCGCCCTTGAAGATCCACACCTTCACTCCGATCGCGCCGAACGTGGTGTGCGCCTCGGCGAGTCCGTAGTCGATATCGGCGCGAATCGTGTGGAGCGGCACTCGACCCTCGCGGTACCACTCGCGTCGCGCGATCTCGGCCCCGCCCAATCGACCCGAGCAGGCGATCCGGATGCCATCGGCGCCGAGTCGAAGCGCGGAGGTGACCGCCTTCTTCATCGCGCGCCGGAACGCCACGCGCTTCTGGAGCTGGAGCGCCACGTTCTCCGCCACGAGCTGGGCGTCGAGCTCGGGATGGACCACCTCTTCGATATTGAGGTAGACCTCCTTGGCCGTCCGGCTCTGGATCTCGTTCTTGAGCTTCTCCACCTCGGCGCCCTTGCGGCCGATGATGATCCCCGGCCGCGCGGTGTAGATCGAGATGCGGGCGCGGTTCGCGGACCGCTCGATGTCGATGCGCGAGATTCCCGCGTGATACAGCGACGACTTGATGAAGCGGCGGATCTTGACATCCTCGTGCAGGAGGGCGGCGTAGCCCTTCGTGGCGAACCAGCGCGAGCTCCACGTGCGCGTCGATCCCAGACGAAACCCGATCGGATGTGTCTTCTGTCCCATGGTTACCTCTTGGCCGCCGCGGTGGCGCGCGCCGCCCGCTTGGCGACCTGCGTCTCGTCGGAGAGCTCGACGGTGAGATGGCTGGTCCGGTGCTTGATGAAGTACGCGCGGCCCATGGCGCGCGGCGAGACGCGCTTGGCCGAGGGCCCGCCGTCCGCCGTGGCCTTCACGACGCGGAGCTCGTCGAGGTCCCGAACCTGGTGGTTGTGCTCGGCATTGGCGATGGCCGAGCGCAGCACTTTCTCGATCAGCCGCGCCGCCGCCTTCGGCGTGTACTGAAGGGTGGCGAGCGCCTCTCCCACCGACTTGCCCCGGATGTGGTCGAGGACCAGCCGGGCCTTGGAAGCCGGCACCCGGATATAGCGCGCGGTCGCTCGAGTTCTCACGGACGCCTCACGACTTTCCCGTCGGCGACGTGGAGGCCTTTTCGGAGGAGCCATGCGCCCTGAACGAGCGCGTGAGGGCGAACTCCCCCAACCGATGCCCCACCATGTTCTCGGTGACGTACACGGGGATGAACTTCCTTCCGTTGTGGACGGCAAGGGTGTGACCGACGAACTCGGGCAGGATCGTGGACCGCCGCGACCACGTCTTGAGCACCTTCTTCTGGCGCGCGCGGTTCAGCTCCTCGACGCGGCGCTCGAGCCGCTCCTCGATGTACGGGCCCTTCTTCAGCGAGCGTCCCATGTCCCGGCGGCTCCTATTTCGTCCGGCGTGTGACGATGTAGCGGTCCGACGGCCGGGCGCCCCGCCGCGTCTTGTAGCCCTTGGTGGGCTTGCCCCATGGCGTCATCGGGTGATTGCCCTTGCCCTTGCCCTCGCCGCCGCCCATCGGATGGTCGACGGGGTTCATGACCGTGCCGCGCACGGTCGGGCGGAAGCCCTTCCAGCGAACCCGCCCTGCCTTGCCGATGGACACGTTCTCGTGGTCGAGGTTGCCGACCTGTCCAATGGTGGCCATGCAGTCGAGCTTGACCTGGCGGACCTCGCCCGAGGGCAGCTTGATATTGGCGTGGTCCCCTTCCTTGGCCAGGACCTGCGCCAGGGTGCCGGCGCTGCGACAGAGCTGACCGCCCTTCCCCGGCTGCAGCTCGACGTTGTGCACCAGCGTGCCGAGCGGGATATTGCGGATGGGCAGGGCATTGCCCGGCAGGATGTCAGCCTGGGGCCCGGACATGATCACGTCCCCCGGTTTGAGGCCGAGCGGCGCGATGATGTACCGCTTCTCGCCGTCTCGGTAGAACAGCAGCGCGATTCGGGCCGACCGGTTCGGATCATACTCGATGGCCTTCACCGTGGCGGGGATCCCGAGCTTCTCGCGGCGGAAATCGATATCCCGGAGCATGCGCTTGTGCCCGCCGCCCCGATGTCGGACCGTGATGCGCCCGTCCGAGTTGCGCCCGTTGCTGCGGCGCTTCGGCGAGAGCAGGCTCTTTTCCGGTGTCGACTTGGTGATGTCGTCATTGACGACGAACGTCATGTACCGGCGCGCCGGCGAGGTGGGCTTGACGGATCGGATGGGCATGACGCTAGGCTCCCTCCACGAGCTCGATCTTGTGACCGGGGGCCAATGTCACCACGGCCTTCTTCCACCCGCGCCGACGGCCTTCGAAGCGACCCATGCGCTTCCACTTGCCCTCGCGGGAGGCCGTTCGAACGGAGGCCACCTTGACGCTGAAGATCTTCTCCACCGCCTGGCGAATCTCCACCTTGTTGGCGCCCGTCGCCACCTCGAAGGTCACCACGTTGAGATCTTCCTTCTGCTGCATGCTCTTCTCGGTCATGAGCGGGCGAACCAGCACCGTCCGGGGATCCTTCATGACCTGAGCGCCTCCTCGAGGGCAAGCAACGCGGCTTGCTCGAAGACGACCCGACCGTTGCGCATGACTCTGATACACGGACGTGTGATGAGGCGTCTCGACCTCGAGCCAGGGCACGTTGCGAGCAGCCAGTACCAGCATGGGGCTCAGCGAAGACACCACGAGCAGCGTCGGCGCCGGCTCGATCCCGAGGGCACGCAGCCGGGTCGTCAGCGCCTTCGTCCGAGGCTCGGTGAGGCCGAGTTGCTCCACGACGGCGAGGCCGCCTGCCGCAATCCTGGCGGCCAGCGCCTCGCGCAATGCGGCCCGGCGCATCTCCGACGGCATCCGCTTGTCGTAGCTGCGCGGCGTGGGCCCGAACGGCTTGCCGCCACCCTTCCACTGGGTCGCGCGGATGGAGCCCTGGCGGGCGCGGCCGGTGCCCTTCTGCTTCCACGGCTTCCTGCCGCCGCCGGAGACTTCGCTGCGGCCCTTGGTGTCGTGGGTGCCCGTACGCCGGGCCGCCAGCTCGCGAACCACCGCCTGATGCACGAGCGGCACGCGCACGGGCCCCCCGAACACCGAGGACAGCTCGAGTGTCGCCTGATCCTTGCCGCCGAGGACGGGGACGGTCGGCATCGCTACTTACCCTCTTTGGCCTTCTGTTGCTGAGCCTTGGTTTGCTTGACGCTCTTGCGCACGAGGACGAGGCCACCCTTGGCGCCGGGAATCGCACCGCGAAGCAGGATCAGGTTCTGCTCGGGGATCACTCTGACGACCGGCAGGTTCAGCACGGTGCGGCGGTCACCACCCATACGCCCGGGGAGATGATGACCGGGCCAGACGCGCGAGGGATCGGACGAAGCGCCGATGGAACCTGGCGCGCGATGGAACATCGATCCGTGGGTCGCGTCGCCGCCGGACCAGCCGTGTCGCTTGACGCCGCCCTGAAACCCCTTGCCCTTGGTTTCGCCGACCACGTCCACGAACTCGCCGGGGGTGAATAGATCCACCGTCAACGTCTGTCCCACCTGATACGCCTGAACGTTCTCCGTCTTCTGCAGGCGGACCTCCCGCAGAACCTTCATCGGGGTCGCGATTCCGGCCTTCTTGTAGTGGCCGGCCATTGGCTTCGTCACGCGCCCCTTCTTCGGCTCGGGTTGAAACCCGAGCTGCAACGCGTCGTAACCGTGCGTCGGCTGAGTGCGCACCCCGACAACCGTGCACGGGCCCGCCTCGACGACGGTGACCGGGATACGGTTGCCGTCCTCGCCGAAGACCTGGGTCATGCCTCGTTTGCGGCCGATCAGTCCTTCTTTCATCGCCATGGCGGGGCTCTCGAGCGCCTACAGCTTGATTTCCACGTCGACGCCGCTCGGAAGATCGAGCTTCATGAGGGCGTCGACGGTCTGCGGCGTGGGATCGAGGATGTCGATGAGACGCTTGTGCGTTCGCATCTCGAACTGCTCGCGCGACGTCTTGTCCACGTGCGGGGATCGGAGCACCGTCCACCGGTTGATGATCGTGGGCAGGAGCACGGGACCCGTGACACGGGCGCCCGTACGGCGCACCGTCTCGACGATCTCTTTCATGGAACGATCGAGGAGATGGTGATCATAGGCCTTGAGCCGGATGCGGATCTTCTCGTCCGAGGTGACGGTGGCCATGGAGCGCTCCTAGGTCTCGATCTCCGCGACCACGCCCGCCCCCACCGTCCGGCCCCCCTCCCGGATCGCAAACCGCAGCTCCTTCTCCATCGCGATCGGCGTGATCAGCTCGATCGACATCGCCACGTTGTCCCCCGGCATCACCATCTCCACCCCCGCCGGCAGCGTGCACACCCCCGTCACGTCCGTCGTCCGAAAGTAAAACTGCGGCCGATACCCGTTGAAAAACGGCGTGTGCCGCCCCCCCTCCTCCTTCGCCAACACGTACACTTCCGCCTTGAACTTCTTGAACGGCTTGATCGACCCCGGCTTCGCCAGCACCTGCCCCCGCTCCACCTCGTCCTTATCGATCCCCCGCAGCAGCGCCCCGATGTTGTCCCCCGCCCGCCCTTCATCCAACAGCTTGCGGAACATCTCCACCCCCGTCACCACGCTCTTCTTCGTCTGCTCCTGCATCCCCACGATCTCGATCTCTTCCCCCACCTTCACGATCCCCCGCTCCACCCGCCCCGTCACCACCGTCCCCCGCCCCGTGATCGTGAAAATGTCCTCGATCGGCATCAAAAACGGCTTGTCCACCGCCCGCGGCGGCGTCGGAATATAGCTGTCCACCGCCTCCATCAGCTCCCAGATGCACTTGGCCGCCACCGCGTCCTCCGGCTTCTCCATCGCCCCCAGCGCACTGCCCCGCACCACCGGGATGTCGTCCCCCGGAAACTGATACTTCTTCAGCAGCTCCCGCACCTCCAGCTCCACCAAATCCAAGATCTCCGGATCGTCCACCATGTCGCACCTTGTTCATGAACACCACCAGGCTGCGGCACATTCACCTGCCGCGCCAGCAACACGTGCTCCCGCGTCTGCGGCATCGGCCCGTCATTCGCCGCCACCACCAGGATCGCCCCGTCCATCTGGGCCGCCCCCGTGATCATGTTCTTGATGTAGTCCGCGTGCCCCGGACAATCGATGTGCGCGTAGTGCCGGTTCGCCGTCTCGTACTCCACGTGGCTCACCGCGATCGTGATCCCCCGCTCCCGCTCCTCCGGCGCATTGTCGATCGTCCCGAAGTCCCGCACCGCCACCCCCGTGTACTTCGTGTGCAACACCTTCGTGATCGCGCTCGTCAACGTCGTCTTGCCGTGATCGATATGCCCGATCGTCCCGATGTTCACGTGCGGCTTCGACCGATCAAACTTCTGCTTGGCCATGACTCAGTCTCCTCTGACCGGGGCTAACGGGAGCCGGCGCGGGGCGCGCCCTTGCCGGCGACTTTCGCAATGATCTCCTCGGCGATGGGCCGAGGCACCTCTTCGTAGCGGGCGAATTGCATCGTATAGGTGGCCCGGCCCTGGGTCATCGAACGGACGTCCGTCGCGTACCCGAACATCTGGCCAAGCGGGACATTGGCGCGGATGACCTGGGCGCTCGCGCGCGCCTCCATGGCGATGATCTTGCCGCGGCGACTGTTCAGGTCGCCGACGACCGCCCCCTGGTACTCGGTGGGGCAGACCACTTCCACGTCCATGACGGGCTCGAGCAGGACGGGCTTCGCCTTGCGGCAGCCTTCCTTGAAGCCCATGGATGCCGCGATCTTGAACGCCATCTCGCTCGAATCGACCTCGTGATAGCTGCCGTCCGTCAGCGCCACCTTGATGTCGACGACCGGATAGCCGGCGAGGACCCCCGTCTCCGCCGCTTCCTTCACGCCCTTTTCCACGGCGGGGACGTACTCGCGAGGGATCGCCGGGCCCTTCAGCTTGTTCTCGAAGACAAAGCCCGAGCCCGGCTCCCCGGGCTCGATCTCGAGCCACACATCACCGTACTGGCCGCGGCCGCCCGTTTGGCGCACGAACCGCCCCTGGGACTCGGCCTTCTGACGGACGGTTTCACGGTAGGCGACCTGAGGCTTGCCGACATTGGCGTCGACCTTGAACTCGCGCAGCAGGCGGTCGACGATGATCTCGAGGTGGAGCTCGCCCATGCCGTGGATCAGCGTCTGGTTGGTCTCCGCATCGACATTGACCTTGAAGGTCGGGTCCTCGAGGGCGAGCCGGGCGAGCGACAAGCCCAGCTTCTCCTCGTCGGCCTTGGTCTTGGGCTCGATGGCGACCGCGATGACCGGGATCGGAAAGTCCATCGACTCGAGGATGATGGGCTTGCTCGGATCGCAGAGCGTATCGCCGGTGCGCGTGTCCTTGAGCCCGACCACCGCCGCGATGTCGCCCGCCGATACCGATTCGATCTCCTCACGCTTGTTGGCGTGCATGCGGACGAGCCGACCGACGCGCTCCTTCCTCTCGCGCGTCGAGTTGTACACGCCCGAGCCGGAGTTCAGCGTGCCGGAGTACACCCGCACGAATACGAGCTGCCCCACGAACGGATCGTTCATGATCTTGAACGCGAGCGCGGAGAACGGCGCCGTGGACACGGGCTCCCGCGTCACGGTCTCTCCGGTGTCGGGGTTCACGCCCTGCATGGGCGGGATGTCGAGGGGAGAGGGCAGATAATCCACCACGCAATCCAGCATGGGCTGCACGCCCTTGTTCTTGAACGAGGCGCCGCAGATCACCGGGAACAGCTTCATCGTGATCGTGCCGGCGCGAACGGCCGCCTTGATTTCCTCGGGCGTGATCTTCTCCTCGCCCAGGTATTTCTCCATCAGGTGCTCGTCGACCTCGGCGAGCCCTTCGATCATCTTCTCGCGGTACTCCTTCACCAGGGGCAGCATGTCGGCCGGGATGTCCTGCACCGTGTACTTCGTGCCCAGCGTCTCGTCCGTCTCGTCCCAGACGAACGCATTCTGCTCGATCAGATTGACGACTCCGCGGAAGTGCTCTTCGCGTCCGATGGGAATCTGGATCGCCACCGGATGCGCGCCCAGACGCTCCTTGAGCATCGCCAGGCACCGGTAGTAGTCGGCCCCGACCCGGTCCATCTTGTTGACGTACACCAGACGCGGCACCCGGTACTTGTCGGCCTGCCGCCAGACCGTCTCGGTCTGCGGCTCCACACCGGACACCGCATCGAGGATGGCGATGGCGCCATCGAGCACCCGAAGCGACCGCTCGACCTCCATGGTGAAGTCCACGTGGCCGGGCGTGTCGATGATATTGATCCGGTAGTCGTTCCAGAAGCTCGTGGTCGCGGCGGAGGTGATGGTGATGCCGCGCTCTTGCTCCTGGACCATCCAGTCCATGACGGCCGTGCCCTCGTGCACCTCCCCGATCTTGTAGGATCGGCCGGTGTAGTAGAGGATCCGCTCCGTCGTGGTCGTCTTGCCGGCATCGATGTGGGCCATGATGCCGATGTTCCGGGTCTTTTCCAGCTGGTACTGCGGTTCCACAGCGATTCCTTTCCCTCTGCCGTCAGAGCTACTCAAGAAGAGAAGAGGGGGGCCGGGTATCCGCCCCCCTCTTGGAATCTCGGTTGCTACCAGCGGTAGTGCGCGAACGCCTTGTTGGCCTCCGCCATCTTGTGGGTGTCTTCTCGCTTCTTTACGGCGGTGCCGCGATTGTTCGCCGCATCCAGCAGCTCGCCCGCCAACTTCGCCGACATGCTCTTTTCCGCTCGACGCCGCGCCGCCCCGATGAGCCAGCGCATGCTGAGAGCGGTTCGCCGGTCCGGCCGCACTTCCACCGGAACCTGGTAGGTGGAGCCGCCCACCCGGCGCGACTTGACCTCGACGGCGGGCTTGCAGTTGTCCACGGCGGCCTTGAAGAGCTTGAGAGCCTCTTGCTTGGCCCGATCTTCCATGCTCGCCATCGCCTCGTACATGATCTGCTCGGCCGTGCTCTTCTTGCCGCCGTACATCATCATGTTGACGAACTTGGCGACGAGCCGGCTCCCGTGCTTTGGATCCGGGAGCACCTCTCGCCGTGTCGCACCGGCACGCCGCATCCTAGCCTCCGCTCGCCTTCGGCTGCTTCGCTCCGTACTTCGACCGGCTCTGCCGGCGGCCGGCCACACCGGCCGTGTCCAGGGACCCTCGGATGATGTGATACCGGATGCCGGGCAAGTCCTTCACACGGCCGCCACGGATGAGCACGATGGAATGCTCCTGCAGATTGTGCCCCACGCCGGGAATGTACGAGGTCACCTCGAGCCCATTGGTGAGCCGCACGCGGGCGACCTTCCGCAGCGCGGAGTTGGGCTTCTTCGGCGTGGTGGTGTAGACCCGGATGCACACGCCCCGCTTCTGCGGGCAGGCCTCCATAGCGGGCGTCTTCGACTTCTTCGGCGCCGCTTCGCGGCCTTTCCGCACCAGCTGGCTGATCGTCGGCATAACTCCCTCTAGAGTACTCGGAACTGTCAATCGGGCCAAAACCCTAACGTTATAACTGAACTGGCATCCATTGTCAACCCGGCCAGAAGAACGCCCGGTGGCGGGGGGCCTCGACGGCCCCCCGCCGGGCCCCTATCCCGCCCGGGCGACCGGCTCGTCCTCGTCCGCCGGGGGCAGGTCATTGTCGATGACCAGCGCCGCAACCTCGGCCGGGGCCTCCTCCGCACCGGGGGTCAGGAGCTCGACGCGCGTGTAGGCGCTGAGTCCGGTTCCCGCGGGGATGAGCCGGCCCACGATCACGTTCTCCTTGAGTCCCTTGAGCTCGTCCACCTTGCCGCTGATGGCGGCCTCGGTGAGCACGCGCGTGGTCTCCTGGAAGGACGCCGCCGAGATGAAGCTGTCCGTCGAGAGCGACGCCTTGGTGATGCCGAGCAGCACGGGCTGCGCGGTGGCGGGTCGCTTCCCTCCCGCGACGGCCCTGTCGTTCTCGTCCGAGAAGACGAACTTGTCGACCAGCTCGCCCACCACGAACTCCGTGTCGCCGACCTCCTCGATGCGGACGCGGCGCAGCATCTGGCGGACGATGATCTCGATGTGCTTGTCGTTGATCGTCACGCCCTGCAGGCGATAGACCTCCTGCACTTCGTTCACGAGATAGCGCTGCAGCTCGCGGTCTCCGAGCACGGCGAGGTAGTCATGGGGGTTCGGCGAGCCGTCCATCAGCGCCTCGCCCGCGCGCACACGGTCGCCTTCGTGCACGGAGATGTGCTTGCCCCGCGGGATCAGGTACTCCTTCGTCTCGCCGTCGTCGGCGCGGATGACGATCTTCCGCATCCCCTTGACGAAGCCCGCGAACTCGACGAGCCCGTCGATCTCGGTGATGGTGGCGTGCTCGCGCGGCTTGCGGGCCTCGAAGAGCTCGGCCACGCGCGGAAGGCCTCCGGTGATGTCCTTCGTCTTCGTCGATTCACGGGGGATCTTGGCGATGATGTCGCCCTGGAACACTTCGGCGCCGTCCGTCACGAGCAAGTGGGCGCCGACCGGCAGCATGTAGCGGCCGCGCGTTTCCCCGAGCGCGTCTTCCGCGCTCGGCGCCTCACCCGCCGGAGCCTTCACCGACACGCGGGGCTGGAGCTTGCCCTCCTGGTCTTCGATGATGACCCGCTGGGCGAGACCGGTGACTTCATCGATCTGCTCGCGGATCGTCACTTCGTCCATGATGTCGCGGAACGCGAGGGTGCCGCTGACCTCGGTCAGAATCGGAGTGGTGAACGGGTCCCACTCGACGAGCAGCTTGCCCGCCGTGACGCGGCTCCCTTCCTTCACCTTGATCTTGGCGCCGGGGACGGCCGGGTACCGCTCCTTCTCGCGGCCGCGCTCATCCTCGACCACGATCTCGCCGTTCCGGTTCAGGACGACCATGTCCCGGTCGCGGTTCTCGACCCACCGGATATTGTGGTACTTCACGAGGCCGGCGTTCTTGGCCTCGTGCTTGGATTCCGTGAGCACCTTGCTCGCCGTTCCGCCGATGTGGAACGTGCGCATGGTGAGCTGCGTCCCCGGCTCGCCGATCGACTGGGCGGCGATGATGCCCACCGCTTCGCCGAGCTCGGCCAGGTGGCCGGTGCCGAGATTGCGCCCGTAACACAAGACGCAGATCCCGCGCTTGGACTCGCACGTCAGTGCCGACCGGATGCGCACGCGCTCGAGGCCGGAGTCCTCGATCTTCTGGGAGAGCTCTTCGTTGATCTCCGTGCTCGCCTGCACGATGATCTCGCCGGTAAACGGGTCGCGGATGTCCCCCGCGGCCACACGCCCGAGCACACGCTCGCGCAGGGACTGGATGATGTCGCCGCCCTCGACGAGGGGCGTCGCCTCGATGTACTTCACGGTGCCGCAGTCGTACTCGGAGATGATGACGTCCTGGGCGACGTCGACGAGCCGGCGCGTGAGGTAGCCGGAGTCCGCCGTCTTGAGCGCCGTGTCGGCGAGCCCCTTGCGGGCGCCGTGGGTCGAGGTGAAATACTCCAGCACGGTCAGCCCTTCGCGGAAGTTCGAGGTGATGGGCGTCTCGATGACCTCGCCCGACGGCTTGGCCATGAGCCCGCGCATCCCGGCGAGCTGCCGGATCTGCTGCTTCGATCCGCGGGCCCCGGAGTCGGCCATCATGAAGATCGGGTTGAAATCGCCGCCCTCCGCCCGCACCTCCATCTCCCGGAACAGCTCCTCGGCGATCTGCTCGGTGACGTGCGCCCAGACGTCGACGACCTTGTTGTACCGCTCGCCGTTGGTGATGACGCCGTCCTGGTACTGCTGCTCGACCTCGGTGACGAGGCGCCGCGCATTCTCGATGAGACCGCCCTTGGAGGACGGGATGTGCATGTCGACGATCCCGATGCTGAGCCCGGACAAGGTGGCATAGCGGAAGCCGATGTCCTTGAGCTCGTCGAGGAACGCGACGGTGACCTCGTTGCCCAGCTTGTTGTAGCACTCGGAGATGAGCTGCCCGATCTCCTTCTTCTTCAGCTCCTTGTTGACGAAGCGGAGCGGCTCGGGCACCACGTCGTTCAGGAGCGCCCGGCCCACCGTGGTCTCGATGATGCTGCCATTCCACCGCATCCGGATCCGCGCCTGGAGGTCGACGTCCTCGTTGTCGTACGCGATGCGCAGGTCCTCGGGGTCGGCGAAGAGCCGATCCTCACCCTTGGCGCCGGGGCGCTCCTTGGTCATGTAGTAGATGCCGAAGACCATGTCCTGGGTGGGCACGGCCACCGGGGCGCCATTGGAGGGCGACAGGATATTGTTGGCCGAGAGCATCAGCACCTGCGCCTCCATCTGCGCTTCCATGGAGAGCGGAATGTGCACGGCCATCTGGTCGCCGTCGAAGTCGGCATTGAACGCCGTGCAGACGAGCGGGTGGATCTCGATCGCCTTGCCCTCGACGAGCAGGGGCTCGAAGGCCTGAATGCCGAGCCGGTGGAGGGTCGGGGCCCGGTTGAGCAGAATCGGGTGCTCCTTGATGACTTCCTCCAGGATGTCCCAGACCTCGGGCCGCTCCTTTTCCACGAACTTCTTGGCCGCCTTGATGGACGAGGCGATCCCCCGCTCCTCGAGCTTCCGCAAGATGAACGGCTTGAACAGCTCGAGCGCCATCTTCTTGGGCAGCCCGCACTGGTGGAGCTTGAGGTACGGCCCGACGACGATGACCGACCGGCCGGAATAGTCGACGCGCTTGCCGAGCAGGTTCTGGCGGAAGCGCCCCTGCTTGCCCTTGAGGGTATCGGACAGCGACTTGAGGGGACGGTTGTTCGGGCCGGTGATGACCCGCCCGCGCCGGCCATTGTCGAAGAGCGCGTCGACCGCCTCCTGGAGCATGCGCTTCTCGTTCCGGATGATGATCTCGGGCGCGCGCAGCTCCATCAGCCGCTTGAGCCGGTTATTGCGGTTGATCACGCGCCGATACAGGTCATTGAGGTCCGACGTCGCGAACCGGCCCCCGTCGAGCGGCACCAGCGGCCGCAGCTCGGGCGGGATGACCGGCAAGACTTCGAGGATCATCCACTCCGGCTGGTTGCCGGACTTGAGGAAGGCCTCCATGACTTTGAGGCGCTTCACGATCTTCTTCTTCTTCTGGGCCGACGTCTCGACGCTCATCTGGGCCCGCAGCTCGCGGGCGAGCGCCTCGAGGTCCATGCCCCGCAGGAGCTCGCGGATCGCCTCCGCTCCCATGCCGGGGTTGAAGGCGTCCTGCCCATGCTCTTCCCGGAGCTTGCGCACGCGATCGACGGACAGGAGGCTCTTCTTCTTGATGCCGGGAACCGTCCCGGGATCGATGACCACGTACTCCTCGAAGTAGAGGATCTTCTCGAGGTCCCGGAGCGACATGTCGAGGAGCTGGCCGATCCGGCTCGGCAGGCCCTTGAAGAACCACACGTGCGACACCGGCGACGCGAGCTCGATGTGGCCCATGCGCTCGCGGCGCACGCGCGCCCGCGTCACCTCGACTCCGCACTTGTCACAGATCACGCCGGCGAACTTCATGCGCTTGTACTTGCCGCAGGCGCACTCGTAGTCCTTGGTGGGCCCGAAGATCCGGGCGCAGAACAGGCCGTCCCGTTCGGGCTTGAACGTCCGGTAGTTGATCGTCTCGGGCTTCTTCACCTCACCGTGCGACCAGTCGCGGATCTTCTGGGGCGCGGCCAGCTTGATGCGGATCGCGCCAAACGTCATGGGCTTCGGATGCCGATCGAGGAGGCCCCACAGGTCCTTTACGGGCTTGTCCTCACGCACCAGGCTGCCGAAAGGCCGGTCCGTCAACATTATCTGAATCTCCTTTAGGACGCCTTCTTGCCGTCCTTGGGAACGAGCTCTACATCGAGGGCCAGGCTCTGCAATTCCTTCACGAGCACGTTGAAGGATTCCGGGGTGCCGGGCTCGAGGAAATTCTCACCCTTCACGATCGCCTCGTAGATGCGGTTGCGTCCCTCCACGTCGTCGGACTTGACGGTGAGCATCTCCTGCAGCGTGTGGGCGGCGCCATAGGCCTCGAGCGCCCACACTTCCATCTCGCCGAATCGCTGGCCGCCGAACTGCGCCTTGCCTCCCAGCGGCTGCTGGGTGACGAGGGAATAGGGCCCGATCGAGCGGGCGTGCATCTTGTCGTCCACGAGATGGGCGAGCTTCAGCATGTAGATCTCGCCCACCGTCACCTGCTGATGGAATGGCTTCCCTGTCCGGCCATCGTAGAGGTGTGTCTTGCCGCTCTGCGGGAGCCCGGCCTGCGCCAGGTGGGCCGTGATCTCCTCTTCGGTCGCCCCGTCGAACACCGGACTCGCCACCCACATGCCGAGGGCTTTGGCCGCCCACCCGAGGTGCGTCTCGAGGATCTGCCCGACGTTCATGCGGGACGGCACGCCGAGCGGGTTCAGCACGATCTCGACGGGCGTGCCGTCGGGCAGGTACGGCATGTCCTCCTCGGGCAGCACCCGGGAGACCACGCCCTTGTTGCCGTGGCGGCCGGCCATCTTGTCGCCGACGGACAGCTTGCGCTTCACCGCGACGTAGACCTTGACCATCTTGATCACGCCCGGCGGGAGATCATCGCCGCGCCGCAGACGGCCGACGCGCTCCTCGAGCATGCGGTCGAAGAAGGCGATCTGATCGTCAGCCAGGCTCTCGATGCGCTTGACCGTGTCGGCGAGCCCCTCGTCTTCCTTGATCTTGATCTTCTTCAACTCGTGCCAGGAGAAGTCGTCGAGGGCAGGCCGGTCGATGCGATCGCCCTTCTTGCCGACTCGATCCTTCTTGATCGGGTCGACCATGTCCTGGACGAGGGTCTTGCCCACGAGCAGATTCTTGAGCTTCTGGTCGCGCTCCATCTCGACCATCGCGATCTCGTCCTGGTAGTCCTTCTCGAGGCCGGCGACCTCCTCTTCCTCGATGGACTTGGCGCGGTCGTCCTTGTCCACGCCGCGCCGGGAGAACACGCGCACGTCGACCACCGTGCCCTCGATGCCCGGCGGCACCGTCAGTGACGTGTCACGCACGTCACCCGCCTTCTCGCCGAAGATCGCGCGCAGGAGCTTCTCCTCCGGGGTGAGCTGTGTCTCGCCCTTCGGCGTGATCTTGCCGACGAGAATATCGCCCGCCTTGACCTTGGCTCCGATGCGCACGATCCCTGACTCGTCGAGGTCCTTGAGGGCCTCTTCGGAGACGTTCGGGATGTCGCGCGTCACCTCTTCCTTGCCGAGCTTCGTGTCGCGCGCCTGGACCTCGAATTCCTCGATGTGGATCGAGGTATAGCGGTCGTCCTTGACGAGCCGCTCGGACACGAGGATGGCGTCCTCGAAGTTGTACCCGCCCCACGGCATGAAGGCGACGAGCACGTTCCGGCCGAGGGCGAGCTCGCCCTGATCGGTGGCGGGCCCGTCGGCGATGACGTCCCCCGCCTTGACCCGGTCCCCCTTGTGGACGATCGGACGCTGGTTGATGCACGTGTTCTGGTTGGAGCGGCGGTACTTGGTCAAGTTGTAGATGTCGAGCGGCAGGTCCTGAACGGGATCCGCCTTCTTGGACCGTGTCTCCGCCCGCACGACGATGCGGTTGGCCGACACGTACTCGACCACGCCCAGGCGCTTGGCGAGCACGACCGCCCCCGAATCCCGGGCCACGATGTGCTCCATGCCCGTCCCGACCAGGGGCGCCTCCGGCTGGAGCAGCGGCACCGCCTGGCGCTGCATGTTGGCGCCCATGAGGGCCCGGTTGGCATCGTCGTTCTCGAGGAACGGCACCATCGCCGCCGCCACCGACACGAGCTGCTTGGGCGAGATGTCGATGAAGTGCAGCTCCTCCGGCGAGACCATCTTGTACTCGCCGCCCTTCCGCGCCGACACCAAGTCCCGCACGAAGCGCTCTTGCGCGTCCAGCTCGGCATTGGCCTGGGCAATGACGTACTGCTCTTCCTCGAGGGCCGTGAGATAGATGGGCGGGCCCTCGACGACGCCGCCCGCCTCGACCTTGCGGTAGGGCGTCTCGATGAACCCGAACTCGTTGATCTGCGCATAGGTCGAGAGCGACGAGATCAGGCCGATGTTCGGCCCTTCCGGCGTCTCGATCGGGCAGATGCGCCCGTAGTGGGTCGGATGGACGTCGCGCACCTCGAAGCCCGCCCGCTCCCGGCTGAGACCCCGGGGGCCAAGGGCGGACAATCGGCGCTTGTGGGTCAGCTCCGCCAGCGGATTCGTCTGGTCCATGAACTGGCTGAGCTGTGAGGAGCCGAAGAATTCCTTCACCACCGCGGAGACGGGCTTCGCGTTGATCAGGTCGTGCGGCATCAGGTTGGTGATGTCGGAGATCGACATCCGCTCCTTGACCGCGCGCTCCATCCGGGTCAGGCCGACCCGGAACTGGTTTTCGAGCAGCTCGCCGACCGAGCGCACGCGGCGGTTGCCGAGGTGGTCGATGTCGTCGGTGGACTTGCTCCCGAGCTTGACCTGCAAGCAGGTGCCGCACGACGGCCACGACGTCCTCGCTGCGGAGCGCCTTGATGTTCAGGTTGGCGCTGATCCCGAGCTTCTTGTTGATCATGAACCGCCCGACGCGGGCGAGATCGTAGCGCCGCGGGTCCATGAACATGCCGCGGAAGAGGGCGCGCGCGGAGTCGACGGTGGGCGGATCGCCCGGGCGCAGGCGCCGGTAGATCTCGACGAGGGCCTCGTCGGGGTTCTTGAAGTGGTCACGCGACAGGGTCTCGTGGATCGAGGCATCCGTCCGCCCCGGCACGATGGCGAGCACCTTGAACGGCGCGACCGTGCGCGCCATGATCTGGGCGAGCAGCGTCGCCGTGATCTCCTGGTTCGCTTCGATCAGCACTTCGCCCGTCTCCGAATCGATCACCTTGCCGCCGGTGCGGCGGCCGACGAGCGCCTCGGCCTTGACGGCGATCCGGGTCACGCCCGACTCGACCAGCTTCTCGATCGACTTCGGGTTGAGCGCCTTGCCCGCCTGGACGAGCACCTCCTTGCCCTTCGGGGCCTTGACGTCCTCCGCGGGGCGGGCTCCGTTGTGGACCTCGGGGCTGAGCTTGACCCAGGCCAGCCGGTCCTCGAAGGCCTGAACTTCCTCCGTCTCGTAGAAGAGGCCGAGGATCTCCTCGTCGGAGAGGATCACGCCCTTCTCGAGAAACCAGAACGCGCGCAGAAAGGCGGTGGCCAGCATCTTGCGCCGCCGGTCGACCCTGACGTACAGGATCTCATTGGCGTCGAACTCGAACTCCACCCACGATCCGCGGTAGGGAATGACGCGAGCGGAAAACAGCAGCTTCCCGGAGGCCACGGTCTTGCCCTTGTCGTCGTCGAAGAAGACGCCGGCCGAGCGCTGGAGCTGGGAGACCACGACGCGCTCGGTGCCGTTGATGATGAACGTCCCCTTCTCCGTCATCAGGGGCAGCTCGCCGAGATACACCTCCTGCTCGCGCACCTCCCGGATGGTCTGGGTCTTCGTCTCCTTGTCGTTGTCGACGACCTTGAGGCGCAGCGTGACCTTGAGCGGGATCGCAAAGGTCATGCCCCGATCGTGGCATTCCTCCACCGTGTACTTCGGGTCCCCGAAGTGATAGCTGTGGAACTCGAGCGTGGCATTGCCGTTGTAGTCGGCGATCGGAAACACCGACTTGAACACGGCCTGCAGCCCCATTTCCTCCCGCTTCTCCGACGCCACGTCCTTCTGGAGGAATTGCTCGTAGGACTGCTGCTGGATCTCGATGAGGTTCGGGATCTCGACGATCGACGGGATCTTGCTGAAGTCCTTCCGGACCCGGCGCCCGCACGCGATATTGCCTGCCATACATCCTCCGCGCCCCGGCCGATGGGGCTTGCGCTCGACCCACCTCGGAGGAGCCTGGGACGATACCCTGGCGCCTCCGACGCGACGTGTTGGGTCTCGAGGGGACCCCGACTCTCGGGGCCCCGGTCTCGGACAGAGAGGAGCGAAGGTTACTTCACTTCCACCGCACCCCCGACCTCCTCGAGCTTCTTCTTGATGTCCGCCGCCTCGGCCTTGGTGATCTTCTCCTTCACGGCTTTGGGCGCGCCGTCCACGAGATCCTTGGCCTCCTTGAGCCCGAGACCGGTCAGCTCACGCACCACCTTGATCACCTGGATCTTCTTCTCGCCCGCCGCCGATGAGAATGACGTCGAATTCCGTCTGCTCCTCGACCGCCGCGGCCGCGCCGCCGCCCGCCGCCGGCGCGGCGACCGCAACCGCCGCCGCCGCCGAGACGCCCCACTTCTCCTGCAACACCTTCGAGAGCTGGGATGCCTCGAGCAGGGTCAGCGAATCCAGCTTCTCGACGATCTCTTCGATATTAGCCGCCATGTCAGATGGCCTCCTGTTGGTTCTCTGTGTTGTCGGATCCCTTGCTCCTCGCCTCCAGCACCCGCACCAGCTCGCTCTGCGGAGCGGTCAACAGCGTGACGAGCTGGCTCATCGGTCCCTGCAACGCGCCGACGAGCTGAGCGCGCAGCGCTTCCTTCGAGGGCAAATCCGCCAGCGCGCGCATCTCCGCCGGCTCGAGGACCTTCCCCTCGACCAGTCCCACCTTGATGGCAAACTTCGGGTTCGTCCTGCCGAAGGCCTGCAGCGCCTTGGCCACGCTCACCGGATCCTGACGCGCGATCACCAGGCCGATCGGCCCCTTCAAGTGTCTCGCGAGCGGATCGAAATGCGAGTCCTTGACGGCGATCCGGGCCAGGCGGTTCTTCACCACCTTGTACTCGGCGGACGCCGCCTTGAGCTGCTTGCGGAGGTCCGAGAGCTGCCGCACGGTGAGCCCACGGTATTCGGTGAGCACGGCCGAGCTGGCGGTGCCCAGCCGCTCCTTGAGGGCCTCGATGCTCTGCGCTTTGGCTTCGGTCGGCACCTGGACGCTCCTATCTCTTGAACTGGTTCGCGACGCGCTGAACGTCGACCTGGATCCCCGGCCCCATCGTCGACGAGACGGTGATCGATCGGAGGTACTGGCCCTTGGACGCCGATGGCTTCGCGCGGACGATGGCCTCGAGCAATGCCAACGCATTGGCCGCGAGCTGATCGGCGGCGAACGACTTCTTGCCCACGGGGACGTGGACATTGCCCGCCTTGTCGACCCGGAACTCGACCTTGCCCGCCTTGACCTCGCGCACGGCGCGCGCCACGTCGAACGTCACGGTGCCGAGCTTCGGATTCGGCATGAGGCCGCGCGGGCCCAGCACCTTGCCGAGCTTGCCGACCTGTCCCATGAGGTCCGGGGTCGCGACGGTCGAATCGAATTCCATCCATCCGCCCTGGATTCGCTCGACGAGGTCTTCGGCCCCGACCACGTCGGCCCCCGCCTCTCGAGCCTCCCGCTCCTTCTCACCCTTGGCGAATACCGCCACCCGCACCGTCTTGCCGATTCCGTGCGGGAGCACGATGGCGCCCCGCACCATCTGATCGGCGTGCTTCGGGTCGACCCCGAGGCGCAGCGACATGTCGACGCTCTCGTCGAACTTCGCGGCGGGCAGCTTCTTGACGATCTCGAGCGCCTCCTCGACGGGGTACGGCTTCTCCTCGTCGAAGATCGCGCGGGCGGCCTTCTCGCGCTTCGTCATCACCGGCATGCTCTCGCTCCTTAGACGACTTCGATGCCCATGCTGCGGGCGGTGCCCTCGACCGTGCGCATGGCCGATTCGATGGAGTCGGTGTTGAGGTCCACCAACTTGGTCTGGGCGATCTCCCGCACCTGGGCCCGAGTCACCTTGCCGATCTTGTCCTTGTGAGGCACCGCCGAGGCCTTGGCGATCCCCGCCGCCCGCTTGAGCAGCACGGCGGCAGGCGGTGTCTTGATCACGAAGGTGAACGACCGATCCTGGTAGATCGTGACCACCACGGGAAGGATGAGCCCTTCCTGCGAATTCGTCTGGGCGTTGAAGCCCTTGCAGAACTCCATGATGTTGACCCCGTGCTGGCCCAGCGCGGGTCCGACCGGCGGCGAAGGGTTGGCCTTGCCCGCCGTGATCTGCAGCTTCACCATCGCCTGGACTTTCTTCGCCATGTCAGAGCCTTTCGACCTGGTAGTACTCGAGCTCGACGGAGGTGAGGCGCCCGAAGATGGCCACCATCACTTTCAGCTTGCCGCGCTCCGGATTGAGGTCGTCGATGGTCCCCTGGAAATTGACGAAGGGCCCCTCGATCACCCGCACCTTGTCCCCCTTCTGGAAGGTGGACTTGAGCTTGGGCTTCTCCGCGCCCTCCTCCATTTGCCGCAAGATGGTCTCGACCTCTGCCGCGGGCAGCGCGACGGGCTTGGCGCCGGAGCCGACGAAGCCCGTGACCTTGGGCGTCGACCGCACCAGGTGCCAGGTGTCATCGGTCATCTCCATCTCGACGAGCAGGTAACCGGGAAAGAACTTTTGCTCGGTCTCGATCTTCTTGCTCTTGCGAATCTCGCGGACCTTCTCGTTCGGGACCACGACCCGCCCGATCATGTCCTGGAGGCCGAAGATCTTCGCCCGCGACTCGATCGCCGTCGCCACCTTGTTCTCGAAGCCCGAGTAGGTGTGGACGACGTACCACTGCTTGGTGATGGTCCCCGCCTCGCTCATTTCAGAATGACCTCCACGACCTTGGAGAGCCCCACGTCCACGGCTCCCAGGTAAAGCGCGAGGACGACGACCACGACGAGGACCACGACCGTCGACCTCGCGACTTCCGCGCGGCTCGGCCAATTGACCCGGCGGAACTCGGCCGCCACCTCGCGGAAGAACTGCTGGACCCGCGTCAGGAATTCCATCCTCACGACCTCTCGTTGCTCTCGCTCACGGCTCCGCCAAAGTGGCAGGCGTGGAGGGATTCGAACCCCCATCCCCCGGATTTGGAGTCCGGTGCTCTAGCCGTTAGAGCTACACGCCTAACATCCTTCGGAGGGGGCCTCGACGGCCCCCTCCGAGGCCTCCCCCATCGATCATCGAAGAGATTGCGCGGGCTGAGCCCGCGCTCGAACGCGTCTATCTCAGGCGCGTGCCGTCGGCCACGCGCGCGGTCTCTCGGTGTGCTATCTCGACTCCGGTGCTACTTCGATTCTTTGTGGTCGGTGTGCTTGCGGCAGAACTTGCAAAACTTCTTCACGCTCATGCGGTCGGGATGCGTGCGCTTGTTCTTCGTGAGCGAATAGTTCCGTCGCTGACAGGTGCCGCAGGCGAGCGAGACGATGTCGCGCATGATCTAGGCCTCGATCTCCGCGACCACGCCCGCCCCCACCGTCCGGCCCCCCTCCCGGATCGCAAACCGCAGCTCCTTCTCCATCGCGATCGGCGTGATCAGCTCGATCGACATCGCCACGTTGTCCCCCGGCATCACCATCTCCACCCCCGCCGGCAGCGTGCACACCCCCGTCACGTCCGTCGTCCGAAAGTAAAACTGCGGCCGATACCCGTTGAAAAACGGCGTGTGCCGCCCCCCCTCCTCCTTCGCCAACACGTACACCTCCGCCTTGAACTTCTTGAACGGCTTGATCGACCCCGGCTTCGCCAGCACCTGCCCCCGCTCCACCTCGTCCTTATCGATCCCCCGCAGCAACGCCCCGATGTTGTCCCCCGCCCGCCCTTCATCCAACAGCTTGCGGAACATCTCCACCCCCGTCACCACGCTCTTCTTCGTCTGCTCCTGCATCCCCACGATCTCGATCTCTTCCCCCACCTTCACGATCCCCCGCTCCACCCGCCCCGTCACCACCGTCCCCCGCCCCGTGATCGTGAAAATGTCCTCGATCGGCATCAAAAACGGCTTGTCCACCGCCCGCGGCGGCGTCGGAATATAGCTGTCCACCGCCTCCATCAGCTCCCAGATGCACTTGGCCGCCACCGCGTCCTCCGGCTTCTCCATCGCCCCCAGCGCACTGCCCCGCACCACCGGAATGTCGTCCCCCGGAAACTGATACTTCTTCAGCAGCTCCCGCACCTCCAGCTCCACCAAATCCAAAATCTCCGGATCGTCCACCATGTCCACCTTGTTCATGAACACCACCAAGTGCGGCACATTCACCTGCCGCGCCAGCAACACGTGCTCCCGCGTCTGCGGCATCGGCCCGTCATTCGCCGCCACCACCAGGATCGCCCCGTCCATCTGGGCCGCCCCCGTGATCATGTTCTTGATGTAGTCCGCGTGCCCCGGACAATCGATGTGCGCGTAGTGCCGGTTCGCCGTCTCGTACTCCACGTGGCTCACCGCGATCGTGATCCCCCGCTCCCGCTCCTCCGGCGCATTGTCGATCGTCCCAAAGTCCCGCACCGCCACCCCCGTGTACTTCGTGTGCAACACCTTCGTGATCGCGCTCGTCAACGTCGTCTTGCCGTGATCGATATGCCCGATCGTCCCGATGTTCACGTGCGGCTTCGACCGATCAAACTTCTGCTTGGCCATCGCGGGGCCCTCCGTCGCAGGACCGTTCTCGTGAATCCCAGTGAATGTCGTGAAAAATGGAGCCCATGTCCGGGCTTGAACCGGAGACCTCGTCCTTACCAAGGACGCGCTCTGCCAACTGAGCTACATGGGCCCGCCCGATTGCCGTGTCATCAGAGCCTACCTGGCGGCTGGAGCGGGAAACGGGATTCGAACCCGCGACCCCCAGCTTGGAAGGCTGGCGCTCTACCGCTGAGCTACTCCCGCTTACCCGCCAAAGCCGGCCGCTTCTTCTTCCTCTCCGTACCCCTGTTCCGCGCCGCTTCGACCACCCAGAATGTGGTGGGGAGAGGAGGACTTGAACCTCCGAAGGCGTAGCGCCAGCAGATTTACAGTCTGCCCCCTTTGGCCACTTGGGTATCTCCCCGCTTGCTCCCCGAATTGTAACCCATTGATATCACTGGCGCTGGCGGGAGGATTTGAACCCCCGACCCACTGCTTACAAGGCAGTTGCTCTACCCCTGAGCTACGCCAGCAGTCGCAAAACTTCACGCTAAGTGAGACCCTTCGAGAAGTCAAGTAGTAATTAGTTTCACAAGGACATCAATGCCGCCGCCCGCTCGAGCGCTGGCGCAACGCCTCGAAGCACAAGACGGCCGCCGCCGCCGAGACGTTCACTGACCCGAGCCGCCCCTTCATCGGGAGCGTCACGAGCAGGTCGCAGGTGCGGGCGACCAATGGCCGCAGCCCCTCTCCCTCTCCCCCGAGAACGAGGCAGATGCCGGACGTCAGATCGACGTCCCACGGGGCCTTGCCCCCTTCCGTCACCGCCCCCACGACCCAGACGCCTTCTTTCTTCATGGCCTCGAGACACTGGACGAGATTCGGGACCCGGGCAACCGGGACGAGCTCCACCGCTCCCACCGCCGACTTGGTCGCGCCGCCGGTCAGACCCGCCGAGTTGTGCTTGGGCACGACGACGCCATGCACCCCGGTGGCCTCCGCGGAGCGCAGGATCGCGCCGAGATTTCTCGGATCCTGCACCTGGTCGAGCCCCAGGAAGAACGCCGGTTCCCCGCGCGCCGCCGGAACGGCCAAGAGGTCGGCAAACGTCCAGTAGCTCGCCCCGGCGGCTCGCGCCACCACGCCCTGGTGATGGGGAGTCCCCGCCATCGACGTGAGCTGCTCGCGGCTTCGGAAGGAGACCTTGACCCCGCGACTCTTGGCCAGGGTCAGGAGCTCCTGGAGCGCCGGCCCCCGCCCTTCGGCGATGATGGCGATCTCCTCGACGCGCCGGCTGTCCGCCCGCAGCAACTCCAGGACGGGATGCCGGCCGATGAGCGGCGGATCGGGCTCCCTCACCTGAGCTTCCAGGTGGTCCCGCCGGGCGTGTCCTCCATGAGGACGCCCAGCTGGGTGAGCTCGTTGCGAAGGCGGTCCGCCTCGGCAAAGTCGCGCTGCTTTCTGGCCTCCTGGCGCCGATTGACCAGGGATTCGACCCGCGCCTTGAGCTGGGCATCGACCGGCTCCCGCTCCCGGGTGGCGCCCTCCAGCAGGCCCAGCACACCCGCCAGCGTCGAGAGCTCGGCCACGCCCAGCAGGAAGGCGCCGGCTCCCGCCGTCCCGTGCGTCACCTGGTCGCGGGCCGTGTTGAGAACCCTGGCCAGGTCGAAGAGCACGCCGAGCGCCTGCGGCGTATTGAAGTCGTCGTCCATGGCCGCCTCGAACCGGGCGCGATGGGCCGCGACCTCCTCCAAGAGCCCACCGTCCGGTCGCCGGGGGTGAGCTTTCCTTCGCGGCAATCCGCCCCGCCTCCGCCTTGAGCGCGGAGAGCCGCCCGAGCGCCCGCGCCGCCTCGGCGATGCGCTCGTCGCTGAACTCGAGGGGATGCCGGTAGTGCGTCCCGAGAAGATAGAGGCGAATGGCCTCGGGGTCGTGACGCCGCACCATGTCCCGGATCGTGAGTGTATTGCCGAGCGACTTCGACATCTTCTCCGATCCCAGATTGACGAATCCGTTGTGGAGCCAGGACCGCACGAACGGGCGCGCCGTCGCCGCCTCGGACTGGGCGATCTCGTTCTCGTGGTGGGGAAAGATGAGATCCTCGCCTCCTCCGTGGAGGTCGAAGCTCTCTCCCAGATAGCGCATCGCCATGGCCGAGCACTCGATGTGCCAGCCCGGCCGGCCCGGCCCCCACGGGCTCGGCCAGGAGGGCTCATCGGGCTTCGCCGCCTTCCACAGCGCGAAGTCGAGCGGATCCCGCTTGCGCTCGTCCACGTCGACACGGGCGCCCGCCTCGAGGTCCTCGATGTTCTTGCCCGACAAGGCGCCGTAGGCCGGGAATCGCCGGACTTCGAAGTAGACGTCGCCGTCCACGGCATAGGCCACGCCATTCATGATCAATCGTTCGACGAGCGCGACCATCTCGGGGATGTGCTCGGTGGCCTTCGGCTCGATGTCCGGGGGCAGCACGCCGATGGACGCCATGTCCGCCCGGTACTCGGCGATGTACCGCTCGGAGACGCCGGTGGCGGGCAGTCCCTCGTCATTGGCGCGCTTGATGATCTTGTCGTCCACGTCGGTGAAGTTCTTGACGAACGTCACGCGCAGCCCCTTGAAGCGCAGATAGCGGTTGACCACGTCGAAGACGATCGCGCTGCGGGCATGGCCGATATGGCTCAGGTCGTAGACGGTGACGCCGCAGACGTAGATTCGCGCCTCGCCCGCGCGGAGCGGCGTGAAGTCCTCCTTCTTGCGGCTGAGCGAGTTGAAGATCCTGAGCGCCATCACGCAACCTCCAGGTTCACGACGGCCATGGCGGCGATTCCCTCCTCTCGGCCGAGGAGGCCGAGGTGCTCCGGGCTCTTGGCTTTCACGCTCACGCGATCGGGGCCCAGGGCGAGTGTCTCGGCCAGGCGCTCGGCCATCTCGGGCAGGAATGGACCGAGCCGCGGGGATTGGCAGATCACGGTGGCGTCGACGTTCACGAGATGCGCTCCCTTCGCGACGAGGAGGTCCATGACCGCTCGGAGCAGGACGAGGCTCGACACGCCTGCATAGCGGGGGTCCGTATCCGGGAAGTGGCGGCCCAGGTCGCCGAGGGCGAGAGCCCCGAGCAGCGCCTCACCGATCGCATGGGCGAGGACGTCGGCGTCGGAGTGGCCGCCCAGGCCGCGCGCGCCCGGGACGGTCACGCCGCCGAGCACCAGCGGGCGTCCGTCCACCAGCGGATGGAGATCGAAGCCGAGGCCGGTGCGGGTCATGCGGAGCCTCGCCCGGCCCGCCGCCCGAGCCACTGCCGTGCGGTGTCGAGATCCTCGGGCGTCGTGATCTTGAGGTTCCGGTGATGCCCCGCCACCATCGCCACGTCCGCGCCCAGCCGCTCGACGAGCACCGCGTCGTCGGTGCCGAGAAAGCCATCCCGCCGCGCCTTGTCGTGCGCCTCCCACAAGAGCTCCCGGCGGAACGCCTGCGGCGTCTGGGTGAGCCAGAGGCCATCGCGGTCGAGCGTCGATTGCACCAGGTCCTCCCGCACTCGCTTGACGGTGTCCCGCACGGCGAGGCCGCAGGTCGCCGCCCCGTGGGCCCGCGCCGCGGCCAGCACGCGCTCGATCAGCGCGGGCGTGATGAAGGGCCGGACCGCGTCGTGGACGATCACCCATCGGGTCTCTTCGGGCAGCGCGGACAGCGCGAGCCAGACCGATTCCTGGCGCTCGGCTCCCCCCGCGACCACCGCGAGCACGCGCGGGAGGCGATGCCGGGCGAAGAGCCGCCGCGTCGCCTCGACGTGCGCGGCGGGCGCCGCCACCACGACACCTTGCACGCTCTGCACCAGCGCCCGCAGCGTGTGGACGATCAAGGGCACGCCGCGGACCGACAGGTACTGCTTCGGTCGGCTCCGACCCATCCGGCTGCCGCTTCCCCCCGCCGGCACGACCGCGACCGTCACCATGCCGCCTGTCGTCGCGCGCGTCATCGCGGGCCCGGCTCCTCGTCCCGCAGCCTGGCGAAGATCATGCGCCCGGCCGCGGTCTGAAGCATCGTGGTCACGGCCGCGTCGACGGTCTGGCCGATGAGCCGCTTGCCGTGATCCACGACGACCATGGTGCCGTCGTCGAGATACCCGACACCCTGGCCGGCTTCCTTGCCCTCCTTGACGAGGTGGATCTGCATGGCGTCGCCGGGCAGAAAGACGGGCCGCAGGGAGCCGGCCAGCTCATTGACGTTGAGCACGGCGATCCCGTTCACGTCGGCGAGCCGATTGAGGGCGTAGTCATTGGTCACGAGCTTGCCGCCCGTCGCCCTGGCCAGCTCGAGGAGCTTCCTGTCCACCTCGCGCACCCCCGGGAAATCGCGGGGCTCGATGCGCACCTCGACCTTGGCGCTGCGCTGCAGCCGCTGCATGACGTCGAAGCCGCGCTTGGCCCGGTTGCGCCGGAGCGCGTCGGAGGAGTCGGCGATCTGCTGCAGCTCGTGCAGGACGAACTGCGGAACGACGAGAGGCCCCTCGAGGAATCCGCTCTCGCACACGCTCACGATGCGGCCGTCGATGATCACCGACGTGTCGAGGATCTTGTCCATCCTCCGGTCGCCGCTGCGCCGGGGAAAGAGCTTCTCCGACATCACCTCGAGCTCGTCCCGCTTGGCCAGCGCCACCGTCGCGCCCAGATACGCGAGCAGGAGCGCGAATAGCCCGCGGCCGAGCGCGCCCGCTCCCGGCACGATCGCGCCCAGGGCCGAGCCCAGCCCGAGCCCGAACGCCACGCCCAGGATGCCCCCCACCGCGCCCCAGAACAGCCGGTCCACGGGCACCCGCCGCGCCTGCCACTCGAGCAGGACGGCCAGGGCGCCGGCGAGGAGGCCGGCGCCGCCCAGCCAGACGTTCCGGTCCGACAATCCGAGCGACGGCCCGAACGCGAGCCCCGCCGCCGTCGCCGCCGCCAGCACGATCAGCCGCACCACGATGATCGCCATGGCTACCTCATGGGCCCAGCAGCATCTTCACGGCCTCCTCCACCGATCCCACGCCCTGCGTCTCGATCGGATGACCCCCGCGGCCGCGCAGATTGTTCTGGGGCACGACGGCCGACGTGAACCCGAGCGCGGCGGCCTCCTTGAGGCGCGCGTCCAGAGCGGTCACCGCCCGCACCTCGCCGGTCAGCCCCACCTCGCCCATCACCACGACGTCGCCCCGCAGCGGCCGGTCGAGATAGCTCGATGCGACGGCGAGCGCCAGACCGAGATCCGCCGCCGGCTCGGACACCCGCCCGCCCCCCGCCACGTTGACGAAGGCGTCCTGGGACTGCAGCGGGAACCCCACGCGCTTTTCCAGGACGGCCAGGAGCAGACACACCCGATTGTAATCCGCCCCGAGCGCGGTGCGGCGCGGAGTGCCGAAGCTGGCGGGGGTGACCAGCGCCTGTACTTCGAGCAACAGCGGCCGTGTGCCCTCGAGGCTGCTGACGATGACCGAGCCCGGCGCACCCTTGGGCCGCTCCGAGAGGAAGAAGCCCGAGGGGTTCGCGACCTCGGCGAGGCCGCGCTCGGCCATCTCGAAGACGCCGATCTCATTGGTCGACCCGAACCGGTTCTTGACGGCGCGCAAGACCCGGTACGCATGGTGTCGCTCGCCCTCGAAGTACAGCACGGTGTCGACCAGGTGCTCGAGCACGCGCGGGCCGGCCAGCGCCCCTTCCTTGGTGACGTGCCCGACCAGGAAGGTGGCGATGCCCTCTCCCTTGGCGAGCAGCATCAGGCGCGCCCCGCATTCGCGGACCTGGCTGACGCTGCCCGGCGCGGACTCGAGGCTGGGCAGGTAGACGGCCTGGATGGAGTCCACCACCAGGACGCGAGGGCGCAGCGCCTTCACGTGGCCCAGGACGACGTCGAGGTCGTTCTCGGCCACGAAGTAGAGGCCCGCGGGCGCGATCCCGAGCCGCTCGGCCCGGAGCTTGACCTGTCCGGCCGACTCCTCGCCCGAGACATAGAGCACCGGGCCGGCGCGCTCCGCCAGCGCGCGAGTCGCCTGCAGGAGCAAGGTGGACTTGCCGATCCCGGGATCGCCGCCGATCAGGACGAGCGAGTCCTTGACCAGGCCTCCTCCCAGCACCCGGTCCAGCTCGCCGATCCCCGTCGCGATCCGCTCACCGCCATCGCTGTCGATCGACGCCAATGGCAGCGGCCGGCTCCCGGCCGCCGTCACCACGCGCATCCCCGTGCGGGCGGGGGCCGCCCGCTCCTCGACGAGCTGCACGTAGCTGCCCGCGCGGGCGCAGTCCGGACAGGTCCCCGGCTTGGGCGCCGCGAGCCCGCACTCCTGGCAGCGGTACACCGGGCGCTCGCGCGCCATCACGCTCGCTCCGTCATTTGGCCTGGGCCCCCGCGCCCGCCCCGGCCCCGATGCTCGAGCGGATCAGCGCGCGCAGCAGATAGCTCCGCTTCGCGCCGTCGAGGACCTGCACCAGGTTCTCGTACACCGTCGGGTCTTCGAGCAAGGCGCCGACCGTCCCCTGACCATCCTTGAGACGCTCGGTGACGGCCCGGAGATTGGCCATGGCCACCTTGAAGTCGGCGGCGGCCGGCCCGAGGCCGCCATCGCCGTCGCTGGTGAGCAATGACCCGAGCAGCCCCTGGCCATGGGCGAGCTTCTCGGACACGTCCCGGAGGTTCTTCGCGACGACCTGGATATCCTGCGCCACCGGCTTGTACTCGGGATCGAAGAGGAGCGTCGTGAGGAGCCCCTCGCCCGCGCCCGGCTTGTCCGCCCCGCGCCCGAGCGCCTCCATGGCGGCGAGCAGCGAGCGCGCGGCCTTGCCGCTGTCCGGCGAAAGGAGCACGCCGACCGCGCTGTCCCTCGAATCCGCCTTGGCGAGCAGCGCCTGTGTCGAGGTCAGGATCGCATTGACCCGCCGGAGCGCCTCGGGCTCCTCGTAGACGAGGGCGTGGAGCCAGCCCTGGCCCTTCTCCACCTGCTCGGCGATGCGCCGCGCGGACCGGACGGCGGCGCCGAGATCGTCGAGCGTTCCCGCCCGGTCCAGCCGATCCACGGCGCCGCCGAGGGCGGCGGCCAGGCGCGTGATGTGCTCCACCGTGCCCCCCGCGTCGATCCGCTCCACCGTGCCCGTGAGGGCGGTCGCCAGGCGGTTGATCTTGGCGAGGGCATCGGCGCCCTCGGCGAAGATGCGGCCCATCTCCACCGGCTCGCGGGCGGTCAGACGACCGCCCGGAGGCAGCGGCGGGGACGCAGCACGTGCCCATGGTGATCTCGATGAGCTTGTCGCCGAGCAGGCCCTGGGTGACGATCCTCGCCTCCGAGTCCGCCCGGATGCGATCGGCGAAGGCCCGGGCGATGGTGAGCGTCACCCGCACCTTGCCTCCGGGCTCGCTTGCCAGCGCCACGTCGGTGACCCGGCCGATCTGCACGCCGGCCAGGCGCACGGTGGCGCCCTCGATGAGCCCGCCCACCTCGCCGAACTCGGCCACCAGGTCGTACTTCCGCTCGAAGTAGCGCGCCTGCGCGCCGAGCAGGTAGATGATGGCGAGGAAGACGCCGAGCCCGGCCAGGATGAAGGCGCCGATCCTGATCTGGAGCGAGCGCTGGCGCGGCTCCGCCATCGGGACCTAGCTCGCCCGCAGCTCGCCCGCGAGGAACTTGCGGACGTCGGGATTGGCCGAGCGGTGGATCTCGGCGGGGCTGCCCACGTCGGCGAAGCGGCCCTGGTGGAGGATGGCCATCCGGTCGGCCACCAGGTCGGCGAACTCGATGTCGTGCGTGACCACGATGGCGGTGTCGCAGACCCCCGTGCGCAGCTCGGCGATCAGCTCGGCGACGAGCCGCGCATTGGTCGGGTCGAGGCCGGCGGTGGGCTCGTCGAAGAAGACCACCTCCGGCTCCATCACGAGGGCGCGCGCGATGCCCACGCGCTTGCGCATCCCGCCCGACAGCTCGGCGGGCAGGAGGTCGTCCGTCCCGGGCAGGCCGACGAGCGACAGAAAGCGGTGGACGCGGTCCGCAATCTCGCCTTCACTCGACCGCGTGTGCTCGCGGAGCGGGTAGGCGACGTTCTCGAAGACGGAGAGCGAGTCGAAGAGCGCGGCGCCCTGGAACACGAAGCCCGCGCGGCGCCGCAACGGCAGCATCGCCTCCTCGCGCATGCGCTCGATCCGCGTGCCGAAGAGCAGCACTTCCCCGGCGTCCGGCCGGATGAGTCCGTCGGCGATGCGCAGGAACACGGTCTTGCCCGCGCCGCTGCCGCCCATGACGGCGAGCGTGGTGCCCTTGTCGAGGGCGATGCTCACGCCGCGCAGCACCTCGTGGTGCTCGAACGACTTCCGCACGTCCCGCAGCTCGACGATCGGCGCCGCCATCGTCCCCGTCACCAGAACAGGAAGAGGAAGAGCTTCGTGAGGAAGAAGTCCGAGATGATCACGCCCATCGCCACCTGCACCACCGTCGCCGTCGTCGACCGGCCCAGTCCCTCCGTGCCGCCCTCGGTGGCGAGCCCGTTGTAGCAGCCGATCAAGGTGACGAGGGCGCCGAACACCACGCTCTTGCCGATCCCGGTCAGAAAGTCCTTGAGCACGACCCAGTACGAGATCGTGTTCCAGTACAGGTACGCGTCGACGTTGCGCTCGAACACGACGATGAGCATCCCGCCGAAGAGGCCGATCCCGTCGGCGAGGACGGTGACGAGGGGGAAGACGAGGAGGGCGGCGAGCAGGCGCGGCACGATCAGCTTCTTCACGTAGTTCACGCCGAGCGACCGGAGCGCGTCGATCTGCTCCGTGACCTTCATCGAGCCGAGCTCCGCGGTGATGCCGGAGGCCACCTTCCCGCCCACGAGGATGGCGGTGAGCACGGGGCCGAGCTCGCGGAGGATGGACAGCGCCACCACCGGGCCGACGTAGTTCTCCGCGCCGAAGCGCGCCATGTTCACCGCGCTCTGCAGCGCCAGCACCATGCCCGTGAAGAGCGCGGCGGTGAGCGCGACCACGAGGGAGCGGATGCCGATGACGTCGATCTCGCGCGCGACGAGCCAGAGATACGAGGGGGGCAGCGCCAGGTTGCGCCCCACCTGGGCGGCGAGGAGCGCGAGCCCGCCGTACCAGACCAGCGTCTCGCGCGTGTGGATCTTCGCGAGCTCGACCGCGGTCATTGCCCCGCCCCGGACGAGAAGCTCTCGACGAAGGCCTGGAAATCGCGCCGCCCGGCCTCGAACTGCTCCGGCGGCGCGACGTACAGGAAGTCGTGGACGCAGCGGTCGCCCTTGACGACCAGCGACTCCACCTCGACCTCCCGGCCGTCGACCACCCCTCGCAGCACCCGGTGCGCCGCGGGGCGCCCGCCCACCATTCGGGTATCGCTCTCCACGGTCACCGGCCGCGTGAGCCCGAAGACGAGGTGGCGGGCGAGCACGGGCAGCGGCCGCCCCGGATCCGGGCCCTCACAGGTCGCGTCGGCGAGCATGCCGCCGGCCGGGGCGTCGCGCCGGAGCTCGAGGTCGGCGTCGCCGGGCTCGACGCGCCAACCCGTTCTCCGGCAGCCGCACGGTATAGCCCTTCGGAGAGTAGAACGTCCCGCCCTCGATCCGGCCGGCCGCAGTGCCGCAGCCGGCGAGCAGCGCGGCCAGCCCGAGCGCCGGCCCCACGGCGAGGCTGCGCGGCGCGCTCATCGGGTTCCGCGGCCCTCTTCGCGCAAGCGCTCATCGGGTTGCCACACGGCGAGTGACGTTGGTCGGGCGGCCGGGCCTCTTCGCGCAAGCGCTCATCGGGTGGCCCGCCGCTCGCCGTGACGGCGTGCCAGCTCCGCGAAGACGCGCCGCAGGGGAATGCCCCGGCGGGCGAGCAGCACCATGCTGTGAAACCACAGGTCGGCGGTCTCCGAGACCACCCGCTCGTCGCCCTCTCCGCCGAGCGCGGCGGTCACGACCTCGATGGCCTCCTCGCCGATCTTCCGGCAGATCTGCGCCTCCCCCTTGGCGAGGAGGCCCGCCACGTAGGAGCCGGGTGGCGGCGCCGCGACGCGCGATTGGAGCACGCGCTCGACCACCTCGAGCGTGGCCGGGCCGGCGCCGTCCGCCGCCGGCGCATCGCCGCCGCCCAGGCGGGTGAAGAAGCAGGTCCGCGCCCCCGTGTGGCAGGCGACGCCCTCCTGGTGCACCTGCACGAGCAGGGTGTCTCCGTCGCAGTCGGCATAGAGGCCATCCACGTGCTGCACGTGGCCGGACGTCTCGCCCTTCCGCCAGAGTGCCCGCCGCGAGCGGGACCAGAAATGGCTGCCCCCCGTGCGCAGCGTCGCCTCGAGCGCCTCCCGGTTCATCCAGGCGACCATCAGCACCTCGCCGGTTTCCGTCTCCTGCACGACGGCGGGGATGAGCCCGTCGGCGTCCCAGCGGAGATGCTCTCCGCTCACGGCTCGAGCCTCACGGGCACGCCGCGCTCGCGGAGATACCGCTTGGCCTCCGCGATGGTGTGCCGGCCGAAGTGGAAGATCGAGGCCACGAGCGCGGCGTCGGCCTTGCCCTCGGTGACACTCTCGAAGAGATGCTCGAGGCCGCCGGCTCCGCCCGAGGCGATGACCGGCACCGACACGGCCTCGGACACCGCCCGCGTGAGGGCGAGGTCGTAGCCGGCGCCGGTGCCATCGCGGTCCATGCTCGTCAGGAGGATCTCGCCCGCGCCGAGGGCCTCGACCTCGCGCGCCCATTCGACGGCGTCCCGCCCCGCGGGCCGGCGCCCGCCATGCGTGTAGACGCCCCAGCGCGCCGTGCCGGCCGTCCGTCTCGCGCTTGGCGTCGATGGCCACCACGATGCACTGGCTGCCGAAGGCGTGCGCCGCCTCACGGATCAGCTCGGGCCGCGCGAGGGCCGCCGTGTTCAGCGACACCTTGTCGGCGCCCGCCCGCAGGAGCGTCCGGATATCGGCGAGCGAGCGAATGCCCCCGCCCACGGTGAGCGGCATGTAGATGCCCTCGGCCGTCCGCCGCACGACGTCCAGCATGATGGCGCGGTTCTCGTGCGACGCGGTGATGTCGAGGAAGACCAGCTCATCGGCGCCCTGCGCATCGTAGGCGAGCGCCGCCTCCACGGGATCCCCCGCGTCGCGCAGGTCGACGAAGCGCACGCCCTTGACGACGCGGCCGTCCTTCACGTCGAGGCAGGGGATCAGGCGCTTGCAGAGCATGTATTCTTCGCCACTAGGAGCCTATCGGAGAAACTTCGGCGGCAGAGCGCCTGGCGAAGATCCAGGGCGCCGGTGTAGAGGGCGCGGCCGACGATGACCCCGGTGACGCCGGGGACGGTGGCGAGCTGGCGGATGTCGTCGAGGCCGCTGACGCCGCCGGAGGCGATGACGGGGATGCCCGCCGCGCGGGCCACGGACTCGGTGCTCCAGAGATTGGGGCCGGTCTCCATGCCGTCGCGCGCGATGTCCGTGTAGACGATGGCCGCGGCCCCCGCCGACGCGGCATCGCGGGCCAGCGCCAGCGCCTCGAGGTCGAGGACGCGCTTCCACCCGTCGACGGCGACCCGACCGTCGGAGGCGTCGATCCCGATGATGATCTGATCCTCGAAGCGGCGGCAGACCAGGCCGAGGAAGTCGGGATCGAGCGCCGCCCGGGTCCCCACGATGGCCCAGCGCGCTCCGGTGCCCAGCACGAGCTCGACGTCCTCCACCGTCCGCAGCCCGCCGCCCACCTCGACGGGAATGGACAGGGCCTCGAGGATCGCGCGCAGGACGGCGGTCTGGCGCGGCTTGCCGAAGGCCCCGTCGAGGTCGACCACGTGGAGCCGGCGCGCGCCCTCCGCCTCCCACCGCCGGGCCATGGCGACCGGATCCTCGCCGAAGACGGTCTCGGCGTCGGCCTTGCCCTGGCGCAGCCGCACGCACCGGCCCTCCTTGACGTCCACCGCGGGAATGATCTCGAACGTCACGAGCGCCGTGCCCGCACGAAGGCGGCGAAGTTCTCGAGGAGCTTGATGCCCCAGCGCTGGCTCTTCTCGGGATGGAACTGGGTCGCGAAGAGCGCGCCGCGTCCGATGGCCGCCGGAAACGACACTCCGTACGTGCACGAGGCGACGGCCAGCGAGGAGTCGGCCGTCGCCGGGTAGTAGGAGTGCACGAAGTAGAAGTGCGCGCCGCTCGGGATGCCGTCGAAGAGCGCCAGGTCGCCCCGATGCTCGACCTGGTTCCATCCCATGTGCGGGATCTTGAGCCCGGCGGGAAAGCGGCGCACCGCCCCCGGGATCACGTCGAGCCCCTTGCACTGGCCGAACTCCTCGCTCTCGGTGAACAGGAGCTGGTAGCCCAGGCAGATGCCGAGGAAGGGCCGGCCGTCGTCGAGGCAGGCGCGGAGCGGATCGAGAAGGGCGCGCGCGCCGAGGTTGTCCATCGCGTCCTGGAAGGCGCCATCGCCGGGCAGCACCACCGCCTCCGCGTCCGCGACCACGCTCGGGTCCTCGGTCACGACGGCGGCCATGCCGAGCCGGCCGAAGGCCTTCTCCACACTGCCGAGATTGCCCCGGCCGTAGTCGACGACGGCGATCATAAGTCGGAAGGGGGCTTCGCGAAGACTCGGAGGGGGGCTTTGCCCCCCTTCCGAAGCCTCCCCCCAGGAATCGTTGCGCCGGCGAAGCCGGCGCCCGAAGCGGAACGCCGTACACTCGCAGGCGAGCCTCAACGACTTCCTCCGACACACCCCCAGGAACGATTGCGCCGGCGAAGCCGGCGCTCGAACACTGCTCCGATCGAATCCGTTCGCCGGCCGGGGGCATGGCGGTCAGAGGGTGCCCTTGGTGGATGGGATGCCGGTGATGCGGGGATTGAGGCGCGTGGCCTCCGCGAGCGCGCGCCCCACCGCCTTGAAGACCGCCTCGGCGATGTGATGGAGGTTCTCGCCGTAGTGCATGTTGACGTGCAGCGTGAGCTCGGCATTGAACGCAAATGCCCGGAAGAACTCCCGGAGCAGGTCGAGGTCGAAATTCGACACGCGCGTCCGCTGGACCGGCACGTTGAAGACCAGGAACGGCCGCCCGGAGATGTCGACGGCCGCGTGCAGCAGCGCCTCGTCCATCGGCAGGAAGGACGCGCCGTAGCGCTGTATGCCGCGCTTGTCGCCCACCGCCGCGCGGAACGCCTGGCCGAGGCAGATCCCGACGTCTTCCACCGTGTGGTGGTGATCCACCTCGAGGTCGCCCTTGGCGTCCACGGTGAGATCCATCAGCCCGTGCTTGGCCCAGGCCTCCAGCATGTGGCTGAAGAACGGAATGCCCGTCTCCACCTTGCTGGCGCCGGCGCCGTCGATGTCGAGCTGGAGCACGATCTGCGTCTCCTTGGTATTGCGCTCGACCCGGCCCTGCCGCGGGATCTCGGGCTCCGTGACGTGCGTCTCTCGCTTCATGCGCTCCCTCCCATTCGCCGTGACGCGCACGGCCGCGGCCGCGCCATGGCCGTGGAGTCCCTCGAGACGGCTCAGCTCCTCCACGTGGGGCAGGGCCTCCGCGAGCCCCCGGGACGAGTACTCGATGACGCTCATGCGCTTGACGAAGTCCTCGGTGCTGAGCGCCGAGGCGAAGCGGGCGGTGCCGCCCGTCGGCAGCACGTGATTCGGCCCCGCGACGTAGTCGCCCACCACTTCCGGCGTGCAGGACCCGAGGAACACCGCCCCCGCGCTCGTCACGGAGGCGAGCCAGGCCCTGGGCTCGGCGACGAGGAGCTCGAGGTGCTCGGGGGCGAGCGCATTGGCCACCCGGATGGCTTCCTCGAGGCTCGCCGTCAGGACGAGCGCGCCGTTGTCCTCGAGCGCGCGCGATGCGAGGGCGCGGCGCGGAAGCGCTTCGAGCCGGCGCTCGGTCTCGACCGCGACCCGCTCGATCAGGCTCGCCGACGGCGTGAGGAGCACGGCGCGCGCCATCGGATCGTGCTCGGACTGGGCGAGGAGATCGGCCGCCACGAAGGACGGATCGGCGCCCGCGTCGGCCACGACGACCACCTCGCTCGGCCCGGCGATCATGTCGATGCCCACGTCGCCGTAGACCTGGCTCTTGGCGAGCGCCACGTAGATATTGCCCGGGCCCACGATCTTGTCCACGCGGCGGATGGTCTCGGTGCCGTAGGCCGCCGCCGCGACGGCCTGCGCCCCACCGATCCGGTAGGCCTCCGTCACCCCGGCGATCCGCGCGGCGACGAGCACGGCGGCATCGAGCGACTTGTCGGCGGCCGGCGGGGAGAGGAGCACGATCTCCCGGACGCCCGCCACCCGCGCGGGGACCACCGTCATGAGGACGGTGGACGGATAGGCGGCGCGGCCACCCGGGACGTACACGGCGACGCGCGCGAGCGGCCGCACTTCCTGGCCGAGGAGCGAGCCGTTGTCATCCGTCATGCTCCAGGAGCGAGGCGCACAGGCCTCGTGAAAGCGCGCGATGCGCTGCGCGGCGTAGCGGAGCGAGGCCACCGTGGCGTCACCGAGCGCGCGCTCGGCGGCATCGAGCTCGTCGGGCGTCACCCGCAGCTCGTCCGCGCGGAGCGACACATGGTCGAAGCGCTCGGTCAGCTCGAGCACGGCCGAGTCGCCCTTGGCGCGCACGGCGGCGAGGATCTCCATGACGCTCTGATGGATGGCGGGATCCACCGAGGAGGGCGAGCGGTCGAGCGCCCGCACCACGCCCTCGACCCCGATCGCGCGCGTGTCGAGCCGGCGGATCATCGCGGCGGCCGCCGTACCGCCGGGGCGGCTTCCTGGCGCATCGACTCGATCAGGACGCTCACCCGCGCATGCGCGGTCTTGAGCGACGCCCGGTTGACGATGAGCCGCGCCGTCGAGGTCACGATCTGCGCGACCTCGACCAGGCCGTTGGCGCGGAGGGTCTCGCCCGACTGCACGAGATCGACGATGCGCTCGGCGAGGCCGACCAGCGGCGCCAGCTCGATCGAGCCGTCCAGGCGCACGATCTCGACCTGGATGCCCCGGTCCGAGAAATAGCGCTCGGTCAGCGTCGGGTACTTGGTCGCCACGCGCACCCAGGACCACTTCGCGGGGTCGTCCCGCTCCCACAGCTCCCGCGGCTCCGCGACCACGAGGCGACAGAAGCCGAAGCCGAGGTCCACCGGCTCGTACACGTCCGGCTCCTGCTCGAGCAGGATGTCCTTGCCGACGATGCCGAGGTCGGCGGCGCCGTACTCGACGTAGGTCGGGATGTCGGCGGGCTTGAGGAGGATGAATCGGAGATCCATCCGCTCGTCCGTGAGGAGCAGCCGCCGGGAGTCGGCGTCGAGCCCCTGGACGCCCATCGACGCCAGCAGCGCCAATGCCGGGTCGAGCAGCCGGCCCTTGGGCAATGCCAGGGTCAGCGGCCGGCTCACTGCACCCTCCGGATGCGCGCGCCGAGCGCCTGGAGCTTCACCTCGAGACGCTCATAGCCGCGGTCGAGGTGATACACGCGGGAGACCTCCGTCGTCCCGTGCGCCGCGAGGCCCGCGAGCACGAGCGAGGCGGACGCGCGGAGATCCGTGGCCATCACGGGGGCGCCCTGGTAGGCCGGCACGCCGCGGACCACCGCGGTCGACCCGTCGGTCTCGATGCGCGCGCCCATGCGGTTGAGCTCGGCGGCGTGCATGAACCGGTTCTCGAAGATCGTCTCCGAGATCTTCGACAGGCCGTCGGCCACGCCGAGGAGCGCCATCATCTGCGCCTGCATGTCCGTGGGGAAGCCCGGGAACGGGCTCGTGATCAGGTCGGCCGCGAGCGGGCGCTCGGGCCCCTGGCACCGCACGCGATCCCCGTCGACGGTGATGGCGGCGCCGCACTCTTCCAGCTTGGCGAGGGTCGCGGTGAGGTGGCGCGGCGCCGCGCCGGTGAGGGTGACGTCCCCGCCGGTGATGGCCCCCGCCACGAGGAGCGTGCCCGCCTCGATGCGATCGGGAATGATCCGGTGGCGCGCGCCGCCGAGCTCGGGCACGCCCTCGATCTCGATCCGCTCCGTGCCCGCCCCCTCGATGCGCGCGCCCATGGCGACGAGGAGCCGCGCCAGGTCCGCCACCTCCGGCTCCCGCGCGGCGTTCTCGAGCACCGTGGTGCCCTCGGCCAGGACCGCCGCCATCATCAGGTTCTCGGTGCCCGTGACCGTCACCAGGTCCGTCGTGATGCGCGCGCCCTTGAGCCGGCTCGCCCGCGCCTCCACGTAGCCGTTCTGGATGGCGATGTCGGCGCCGAGCTTCTGGAAGCCCTTCAGGTGCTGGTCGATGGGCCGCACGCCGATGGCGCAGCCGCCGGGGAGCGCGACGCGCGCGACGCCGGTCCGCGCGAGCAGCGGGCCCAGGACGAGCACGGACGCGCGCATGGTCGAGACGAGCTCGTAGGGCGCCTCGTGGCTCGTGACGCGCGCCACGCGCACCCGGGTGACGCCGTCGGGGTCGGTCGTGATCTCGCCCCCGAGGCGCTCGAGGAGCGCGCGGGTGGTCACGACGTCGGCGAGCGCCGGGACATTGTCGAGCACCACGGGCTCGGACGTGAGGAGCGCGGCGCACAGCGCGGGCAGGCCCGCGTTCTTGGCGGCGCTCACCGGCACCTCCCCGCGAAGCGGCCCGCCGCCTTCGATGACCAGGCGCGCGGCCATCAGCCGGCCGCCCTGGGGACCGCGGCGCCGGGGGCCGGCCATTGCCCGCCGATATAGCGCTCGACGCCGTTCAAGTCGCGGCGTGACCGGATCCCGCCGAACCCCTCCGCCGCCATGAGGGAGGCGACCGGGCCCGCCTGCTCCTCGCCGATCTCCATGAGCAGGGAGCCGCCCGGGCCGAGCACGCCCGCGACACCGCCGACGAGGCGGCGGAGCAGCGCCATGCCGTCCGGCCCGCCGTCGAGGGCGAGGCGGGGCTCCCAGGCCGCGACCTCGTCGGGCAGCGAGCGGATCAGCGCGCTCGGCAGATACGGCAAATTGGCCACGACGAGATCGACGCGCACGTCGCGCTCGGACAGCGGCGCCAGGAGGTCGCCCACGACCAGGTGCACCCGATCGCCCGAGGCCGTGCGCGCGCACATTGTCCGCGGCCACCGCGAGCGCGGCGGGCGAACAGTCGACGGCCAGGACCCGGAGCCCGGGCACCCGGGCCGCGAGCGCACAGGCGATGGCGCCGCTCCCCGTGCCGACATCGGCGACGAGCGCGTCGGCCCTCGTCCCCCAGGACCTCGATCGCCCATTGCACGAGCCCCTCGGTCTCCGGGCGCGGGATCAGCACGGCGGGACTGACGGCCAGGCGCAGGCCGTGGAACTCCTCGAACCCGAGGAGATGCTGCAGCGGCTCGCCGGCAGCCCGCCGCCGGAGGAGGGCGAGATAGCGCCGCGCCTCGTCGGTCGACAGCTCCCGTGCGGGCTCGAGGTATACGTCGAAGCGGCCGACCCCGAGGACCCCGGCGAGCAGCCACTCCGCCTCACGGCGGGCGGCCGCGGGTCCCGCCGCCTGCAGGAGCGCCATCCCCTCCCGGAGCAGGGCGAGCGCGGTGGGCGCGGCGACGGCGCTCACGGGTTACCTTCCTGCGAGTGACTCTAGTGTCCTGAGTCGGGGACCTGGCTTCGCGGATCGCCGAGCGACAGCCATCGATCGTGGCCTCTGAGTGACGCGAAGCGGTCGCGATCGCGGCCTTCTTCGCGCAAGCGCTCATCAGCGGGACGCTCTCCGCCAGCTTCTGGCTCTGGTCCCAGTCGCGCAGGCCGTCGATCAGCTCGTCGAGATCCCCCTCGACCACCGCGGGCAGCCGGTGCAGGGTCAGGTTGATCCGGTGATCGGAGACCCGTCCCTGGGGGAAGTTATACGTCCGGATCCGCTCGCTCCGCTCGCCCGTTCCGACCTGGCTCCGCCGATCCGCGGCGATGGCCGCGGCCTGCTCGGTCTGGGCCCGCTCGAGGAGGCGTGCCTTGAGCACGCGCATGGCCTTCGCCCGGTTCTTGATCTGGGAGCGCTCGTCCTGACACGTCACCACGAGGCCCGTGGGCAGGTGCGTGAGGCGCACGGCGGAGTCCGTCGTATTGACGCCCTGGCCGCCGGGCCCGGAGGAGCGGTAAACGTCGACCTGCACGTCCTTGTCTTCCACCTTGATGTCCACGTCGTCGGCCTCGGGCAAGACGGCGACGGTGACCGTCGAGGTGTGAATGCGACCGCTCGACTCCGTGGCGGGGACGCGCTGGACGCGGTGCACCCCGCGCTCGAACTTGAGCCGACTCCATGCGCCGCGGCCCTGGACGAGCAGGATGACCTCCTTGAACCCGCCGATGCCGGTGGGATGCGTGTCCATCACCTCCACCTTCCACCGCTGCCGCTCCGCGTACTTGCTGTACATCCGCAAGAGATCCGCGGCGAACAGCGCCGCCTCGTCTCCCCCCGCCCCCGCGCGGATCTCCAGGAAGACGTTTCGGTCGTCGTTCGGATCGCGCGGGATGAGCAGCGCCCGCAACTCCTCCTCGAGCCGAGTCTGCTGCTTCGCGAGGTCGTCGATCTCCGCCTGGGCCATCTCGCGCATCTCCCGGTCGGGATCGTCGGTGAGGATGTGGCGGGCTTCGGTGATGCGGGCGAGCACGCCCTTGTAGTCGCCGAACCGCTGGACGGCATCGCTCAGCTCGGACGCCGCCTTGGCCGTGCGGGCATAGAGCGCGGGCTGGGCCATCACGGTGGGGTCGGAGAGCTGATGGTTCAGCTCGCCCCAGCGCGCCTCGATCTGGCGGAGCTTGTCAAACATCGGGGTCCCTCAGGGGGAAGGGGCGCAGCGGGACAGGGCTGCAGCATCGCGCCGAGCGACGACCGGCGGATGCGTCGTGGTCCAAAGGGCGCGCGCGTGGTGGCGTCGAGCCCGGCCCTACCCTTGCTCGATCGCCTTCCTGTTGTACTTGCGCTGGAAGCGCTCCACGCGGCCCGCCGTGTCGACGAACCGCTGCTTCCCGGTGAAGAAGGGGTGACACTTGGAGCAGATCTCGACCCGGATGGACGGCCGGGTGGAGCGGGTGTGAATGACCTCTCCGCAGTTGCACGTAATCGTCGTATCAACGTAGTCCGGATGAATGGAAGCCTTCACGGCAGCACCTCCTGAATGGAGACCAAATACTACCAGCGAGCGCGAGAAAGCGCAATAAATCGGGGACGCTTCGGGCGGTGGGAGGCCCTCGCCGGGCTAGAGCCTGTCGGAGAAACCCGGCTAGAGCGATGAGAAGGTCCAGCTGCGAGGCGGCGCCCGAAGGCAGCCGGCGAGGCGTACCTTCGGGACGTTGAGCCGGCTGTCGAGGGACGCCGTACCTCCGCAGATGGGCCCTTCTCATCGCTCTAGGTGAGCTGATTCATCTGGTTCAGGAAGTCCTTGTTGGTCTTGGTCAGCTTGAGCTTGTCGAGCAGGAGCTCCATCGCCTCGACGGGGTTGAGCTGGGACAGCGCCTTCCGGAGCAGCCAGACCTTCTGCAGCTCGTCCTTCTCGAGGAGGAGCTCTTCCTTGCGGGTGCCGGTCTGCTCGATATTGATCGTGGGGAAGATGCGCTTGTCCATGAGGCGCCGGTCGAGGTGCACCTCCATGTTGCCGGTGCCCTTGAACTCCTCGAAGATCACGTCGTCCATCCGCGAGCCCGTGTCGATGAGGGCGGTGGCCATGATGGTGAGCGAGCCGCCTTCCTCGATGTTCCGCGCCGCGGCGAAGAAGCGGCGCGGGCGCTGGAGCGCATTGGCGTCGAGGCCGCCCGACAGCACCTTGCCCGACGAGGGGATGACGGCGTTGTGGGCCCGCGCGAACCGCGTGATGGAGTCGAGCAGGATCACGACGTCCCGCTTGTGCTCGACGAGCCGCTTCGCCTTCTCGATGACCATGTCGGCGACCTGGACGTGGCGCTGGGGCGGCTCGTCGAAGGTCGAGGAGATGACCTCGCCCTTGACCGAGCGCTGCATGTCGGTGACCTCTTCCGGCCGCTCGTCGATGAGCAGCACGATGAGGTACACCTCGGGGTGGTTCTTCGCGATGGCGTTGGCGAGGTTCTGGAGCAGCACGGTCTTGCCCGTGCGCGGCGCCGCCACGATGAGGCCGCGCTGGCCCTTGCCGATCGGACAGAGGAGGTCCATCGCCCGCGTCGTCAGGTTGTCGGAGTCGTGCTCGAGCCGGATCCGCTCCATCGGGTAGAGCGGCGTCAGGTTGTCGAAGAGCGTCTTGTCCCGCGACTGCTCGGGCGTCTCGAAGTTGATCGCCTCCACCTTCAGGAGGGCGAAGTAGCGCTCGGTGTCCTTGGGCGGCCGCACCTGGCCGGAGATGGTGTCGCCCGTGCGCAGGTCGAAGCGGCGGATCTGCGACGGCGAGACGTAGATGTCGTCCGGTCCCGGAAGGTAGTTGTAGTCGGGCGCGCGCAGGAAGCCGAAGCCATCCGGCAGCACCTCGAGCACGCCCTCGGCGAAGATGAGCCCGTCCCGCTCCGCCTGCCCCTGCAGGATCTTGAAGATGAGCTCCTGCTTGCGGAGCCCACTCACGCCCTGGACGCCGAGGTCCTTGGCGACATTGTTCAGGTCGGAGATGGTCTTGTCTTTGAGCTCGGACAGATTCATCCTCTTGCCTCCTCCCCCAGGAGTCTCAGGCGGATTCGGATCGGGGGGTACAGCCGTCCTCGGCGAGGGACGCTTAGGGCTACGCTGGGAGATGATCGTCTCCGGGGGGTTGATTGTGTACTGAATGCGAGCGAGGTGACTCGACCGCGTTACGGACCCCACTGTCCCATACGGATTCCGGCGGTGTCAACCTGATTTCTCGGACCGCATCCTCTCATAGCCGGATGTCGATGAGCGCCCGCTGCTTGATCTCGGCGATCCACTCCTTGAGTCGCGCGTCGTACTTCTCGCGGTAGAGGATGTCGCGAATCTGGCTGCGGGCCTGTGTCAGCGCCTCACCCGAGAGCGTCTCCTTCGCGTCGAGATGGAACAGATGGTAGCCGACGGGCGACCGTGTCGGCGGCGACGACTCGCCGGGCTGGAGGCGGAGGATGGCTTGCTCGATCTCCGGCGTGAGCTCTCCTCGCTTGAGCGTGCCCAGGCTGCCGCCGTCCTTCGCCGAGGGATCCTCCGAGTACTCCTTGGCGAGCGCCGCGAAGTCCTTGCCTTCCTTCACCTGCCCGTAGACCTGCTCGGCCTTCTTGCGCGCCGCGGCCCAGCCATCCTCCCCCTGGCCGGCCTCGGGCAGGAACAGGATGTGGCGCGCCTCGAACGTGAGGCCGGTCTCGAGCTTGCCGCGGTTGGCGTTGATGTACCCGTCGATCTCCTGCTCGGTGACGGAGATGCGCAGGGCGACCTTGCGGCGCGTGACCCGCTGGACCAGGATCTGGTCACGGATGCGCTTCTTGAGACCGTCGAGGGACAGCCCCTGCTGCTTCAGCACCTCCTCGAAGTCCTTCGCCGACTGCGCGTTGACCTTCTTCATGATGTCGTTGAGCTGCTCCTGGACCTCCGAATCCTCGGCGGTGATCTTCTCCCGCTCGGCCTGCTGGAGCTGGATCCGGTTCTCGATGATCGTCTGCAGGAGCCGGTCGCGAAGCTCTCGTCGCGCCTCGTCGGTCATGCGCTCCTGCTTCGTCTCGTAGAGGTAGTGGGCCTCGGCCTCGTCGAGCTCGTAGAGCGTGATGGCGTCGTTGTTCACCACGCAGATCACGCGGTCCATCACGGCCTGCGAGTCGGGCAGCCGCTGGGCGGCCGGCGGCCCGGGCCGCCGCCGCGGGCGGCGGCGCGGCAGCCGGCGCCGCGGCGGCCGGTGGCTTCGGCTTGTCCTTGCCGATCAGGGGCATCCACGACGGAATCGAGCAGCCCGCGAGCCCGGCCGCGAGCAGCAGCGGCAGGACGACGGGGAGCAGGCGGTGGCCGGACATCATGACAGCGACGCGAGCGCCGCGCGGATGGCATCGCGAACGGCCGGCCACGGCCCCTCCGGAACTCGCGCTTCCAGGGCGTATTCCTTCTTGAGCGTCATGGCACCTCGGCTCTTGGCGATCACGTTCAGGATGCGCTCCGGCGTGACGGACGTCGACGGCGCGAAGGTGAACACGGCCCGTCCGGCGCGCGCCTCGATCCGCTCGACGCCGATCGCCTTCGCCGCGACGCGCAGGGCCACCACGTCGAGCAGGGTCTCCACCGCGGGCGGCGGCGGACCGAAGCGATCGGCGAGCTCGGCGCGCATGGGCTCCACCTCATCAGCCCGCTCGATCTCGGCGAGCCGCTTGTAGAGGGCGAGGCGCTGGTTCACCTCGGGCACGAACGCCTCGGGCAGGAGGGCCTCCACGTCGGCCGAGATCACGGGATCGACGCGCTCGGCGACGGGCTCGCCCTTGAGCTCGCTGACCGCCTCGCCCAGGAGCTTCGAGTAGAGATCGAAGCCGACCGCCGCGATGTGCCCGTGCTGGGCCGCGCCGAGGAGGTTGCCCGATCCCCGGATCTCGAGGTCGCGCATGGCGAGGCGGAAGCCCGCGCCCAGCTCCGTCATCTCCTCGATCACGCGCAGGCGCCGCTGCGCCGTCTCGTCGAGCCGCCCGTCGGCGGGAATCAGGAGGTAGGCGTAGGCCTGCTGGCGCTCCCGTCCGACGCGCCCGCGGAGCTGATAGAGCTGAGCGAGGCCGAAGCGGTCGGCGCGATTGATGATGATGGTATTGGACGCCGGGATGTCGAGCCCCGACTCCACGATGGCCGTCGAGACGAGGACGTCGATCTGGCCGTCCACGAACTTGACCATGACGGCCTCGAGCTCGCGCTCCCCCATCTGGCCATGGCCCATGGCCACCCGCGCTTCGGGACACAGCCCCTTGATGAACGTCGTCATCGAGGCGAGGGACTGGATGCGGTTGTGGACGAAGAAGACCTGGCCCCCGCGCCCGAGCTCGCGGTCGATCGCGTCCTTGATGACGCCCCGGCTGAACGCCGTCACGACGGTCTCCACCGGCAGCCGGTCGAGCGGCGGCGTCTCGATCCGCGAGAGGTCACGCACGCCGGAGAGCGCCATGTTCAGCGTGCGCGGGATCGGCGTGGCGGTGAGCGTGAGCACGTCCACCGCGGTGCGCAGGGTCTTGATGCGCTCCTTGTGGGAGACGCCGAAGCGGTGCTCCTCGTCGATCACCAGGAGGCCCAGATTCTTGAACGTGACGTCCTTGGACAGGAGGCGGTGGGTGCCGATCACGACGTCCACGCCGCCGCGGGCGAGTCCCTCGATCACCGCCTTCTGCTCCTTGGGGCTCCGAAAGCGCGAGAGCAGCTCCACGCGCGCGGGAAACGGCCCGAACCGCTCGCTGAAGGTATTGAAGTGCTGCTGCGCGAGCACCGTCGTCGGCACCAGCACCGCGACCTGGCGGCCGTCGGCCACCGCCTTGAAGGCCGCGCGCAGGGCCACCTCGGTCTTGCCGTAGCCCACGTCGCCCGCGACGAGCCGGTCCATGGGGCGCGGGCTCGCCATGTCGGCCTTGACGTCCTCGATCGCCCGCATCTGGTCGCGCGTCTCCTCGAAGCGGAAGGCCGCCTCGAACTCGCCCTGCCAGGCGGAGTCTCCGGAGAATGCGGACCGCTCCACCACCGACCGCGCGGCGTAGAGCCGGAGCAGCTCCTCGGCCATCGCGCGGAGCGCGGCGCGCACCGAATCCTTGACGCGCCCCCAGGCGACCCCGCCGAGCCGGTCGAGTCGGGCGGCGCCGTCGGGCGCGCCCATGTACTTGGAGATCAGGTCCAGCCGCTCCACGGGCAAGTAGAGCCGGCCGCCGTCGGCGTATTCGAGCAGGAGGAAATCGGCATCGCGCCCGTCCGTCGCGAGCGTGCGGAGGCCGTGGTAGCGGGCGATGCCGTGCATCTCGTGGACGACGAGGTCATTGGGCGCCAGGTCGGTGAAGGCGGCGATGGTGGCGCCCCGCTGGAACGCCGGCCGGCGGAGCCGCCGCCGCTGCGCGCCGAAGACTTCCTGCTCGGAGAGGACGACCAGACCGAGCGCGGGGAGCTGAAAGCCCGCCGCGCACTCTCCGACGACCACGCCGAGCCCCTCCGAGCTCCAGAGCGTCACGCCCGGCCAGGCCTCGAGCTCGTGCTCGGACAGCATGCGCCGGAGCCGCTCCGCCTGCCGCTCGTCGTCCACCACGAGCCGCACGGCGAAGCCCTCCCCGCGCCATCCGCGGATCTCGGCGGCCATCTCCTTGAACTGACCTCGGAAGCCTCCCACGGAGCGCGTGCCCATGGTGACCCGCGTCCCGGCCGACGTCGGTCCCGCCAGGAGCGGAAGCTCCAATCGCTGGAAGTCGACGAGGAGGGTGGCCGAGTGGCTCGGCCGACGGCGCGTCGTCGGGAGGCGCGTCGAGCAGGGCGGGGTCCTCGAGCACCACGAGCGCGTCCCCCGGCAGGTAGGCGGTCAGGACCCGCGGTCCCTTCGCGCTCCCCGACCAGTGGCAGCACGGCGAGCTCCTTGACGGGCTCGACGGAGCGCTGGCTGGTCGGATCGAAGACGCGCAGCGACTCGACCTCGTCGCCGAAGAACTCCGCCCGCACCGGCCGCTCGTGGGTGGGCGAGAAGACGTCGACGATGCCGCCCCGCAGGCTCCACTGCCCGACCTCCGTGACGGCATCGACGCGCTCATAGCCTGCCCGCTCGAGGGCTTCGAGCAGCGCCTCGCGCTCGATGCTCTGACCGGGGGCCAGGGACAGGGTCCGCGCGCGGAACTCGCGGGGCGGCAGAAGGGGCAGCGACAGCGCCGCCGGGGTCGTCATCACCGCCACCGCCTCGCCGGTCAGGAGCCGGTGGCAGCAGAGGGCGCGCTCCGCATCGTGCTCGCGATGGCGGCCGCCGTGCCACGAGACGGGTTGCTCGGAGGGAAACTCGAGCACCCGGCTCGACGGCGGCAGGGCGTCGCGTCCAGAGGACTCGGCGAAGCGAGGCGACGAAGGAGGCGACGTCGAGGGCGCTCCTATGCCGGTCGGCCGCGCTCGCGTGGATCGCCAGAATGGGCCGGCCCGTGTCCCTGAGGAGGGCGGCGAGCACGAGCGCGCGCGAGGAGCCCCAGAGCCCGACCGCCTGCGCGCAGAGTACTCCCTCGGCGAGGGCCGACGACAGCTCTCCAAACGCGGCCCATCGCGACAACGTGGACTCCGAAGCCGATACGCTCATCCGCGACTGCTATCCGGACACTCCGCTCAGGGTACCATCCAACCCCCCGCCGCGTCAAACAAGCACTGGGTCAACTTGGCCTCGGCAGCCCGAGTCGCCCCTCACCGATTCGCCTGGGCGAGGTAGAAGCTCAGCGTCTCGAGCTCGATCGACAAGTCGACGTTCTTGAGCCGCACGTCCTTGCCGCTCTTGATGCGGCCGGGGGCGAAGTTGAGCACCGCCTTGATGCCCGCGGCGGCGAGCTTCTCGATCACACCCTGCGCGGACTCGGGGGGCACGGCCACGATGGCGAGCTGGAGGTTTCGCGCCTTGGCCTCGCGCGGGAGATCGCGCAGCGGCGAGATCTGAACGCCGTCGACCTCCTTCCCCCACTTGGCGGGGTCATCGTCGAAGATGGCGAGGATGCGAAACCCCTGCTTGGCGAACCCCTTGTAGTGAAACAGCGCCGACCCCAGATTGCCGAACCCCACGAGCGCCACCTGCCACTCCCGGTCGAGCCCGAGGATCCGCTGCAGCTCGGCCTTCAATCCCGAGACGTAGTAGCCGATGCCCCGGACCCCGAACTCGCCGAAATACGCGAGATCCTTCCGCACCTGGGCGGAGTTGAGGCTGAACCGCTCCGCCAGCTCCTGCGAGGAGATCGTCTTGACGCCGTCTTCCTCGAGCTGCAGCAGGCACCGGGTATACACGGACAAACGGCGGACGGTCATCTCGGGAATCTTGGGGATCTTGAACTGAGAGCGTCGAGTCATCGTGCCGTGTCCCGGGCTCCGCGATCGGGGTCACGGAACCAGGGCATCCCGGGGCGGGCCCGGGATGCCCTCTTGCTGATCTCCGTTTACTTGACGGGCTGAACGAAGAGCAGGATCGCCGCGATGACGAAGACGTAGAGCGCCAGGGACTCGATCAGCGCCAGACCGATGATCATGACGGTCTGGATGCGCGCCGCCGCGCCGGGCTGCCGCGCAATGGCGTCCACGGCGGAGGCCGCCGCCCGGCCCTGGCCGAGCCCGCAGAGCCCCGAGGCCAGGCCCATGCCGAGGCCCGCCGCGAGGACGGCGAAGGGTCCCACCCAGCTGCTCGTTCCGTCGGCGGCAAACGCCAGGCCGGGAACGGCGACAATGGACCACGTGATGAGCGTCAGCATCAGTGAGCGTCGCACGGCTTTCGCCTCCTTGTGAGGGTGAACGGCTAATGGTGCTCGGCGTCCTCGGTCGCGCCGGCGATGTAGAGCATGGACAGCATGCAGAAGATGAACGCCTGCAGGAACGCCACGAGGATCTTCAGCGGCAGGAGGAACCCGACGGTGAAGGCGACCATGAGCAGGCCGGCGGGCGCGCCGATCAGGATGCCGCCGATCTGCCCGGACAGCGCCCAGCCGAACAGGCCGTCGAGCGCCGTGAGCAGGAAGATGATCCCGAGCAGGATGTGCCCCGCGAACATATTGCCGAAGAGCCGAAGCGACAGGGACAGCACGCGGGCGAGGTGGCTCACCACTTCGATGGGGAACATCAGCCAGGCCAGCGCGGGCACCGGCCCGCAGAAGTGCTTGAGATAGCCGACGAGGCCCTGCTTCCGGACGCCGAGGTAGTGGTAGTAGAGGAAGACGATGATCGCGCAGGCCAGGGTCGTGAACATGTTCGCGGTGGGCGCGACCATCCCGGGAATCAAGCCCATCAGGTTCGAGGTCAGGATGAACAAGCCGAGGGTGGCGATGATGGGCAGGTAGCGGCGCCCCTCGTGCCCGATGACGTCGTCGAGCAGGGACAGGAACTGCTCGAGCACCATCTCCATGAAGTTCTGCATGCCGCGCGGCACCAGCTCGACGCGGCGGGTCGCCGCGAACGAGGCGATGATGAGGATGCCCATGACGATCCAGGCGTAGAAGACGTAGTCGGGAATGCCCCAGGGGGCGAGGCTGATGATCGGCGGATGCTCGATGGCGTCCATGGTCCTTCTCGATCAGGGGGTGCGGGCCGCGCGCAGGCCGAAGGCGATCAGCACGGGGGGGAGGACCGACAAGCCGGCGACGAGGGCCAGGGGGTGAACGATGCCGTAGCCGAGCAAGAGGGCGACCGCCCCGAAGAGCAGGACATAGCGCAGTCCCAGGCCCAGCACCCACAACGGGTGCGCCCGCCCGCCGGCGAAGAGCTTGGCCGAGCTGTGCACGCCGCGCGCGATCCAGGTGAAGCTCGCGAGGGAGATGAGGCCCCCGGCCAGCGCGCCGAGCGCGCCCGGCCGGCCGGCGAGCACACCGCCGGCAAGGGTGAGGGGCACGAGCAGGGCCAAGACGGCCCGACTCACGCGACCAACCAGATCACGTCCCATTGTGCTCCTGTCGCGCGGCCCGCCTGAGGGTGCGCACCAAGTCCCGAGCCCCCGCGGCGATGCCCACGGCAATCCCGATCAATGTGAACCAGGGGGTGCTTCCAAGCCATCGATCGACGAAGTAACCGCCGACCGTCGCGCCGGCCGTAGCTATCACGAGAGTCATGCCGACGCCCGCGAGCGAGAGGAGCGGCCTCCACGGCGACGGCTCGCCTGCCATCACGCCTCCATCAATGCGCGGCCGCCCGCGTCATGTGAATAGGAACACTAGCACAGCCTTTCAGTATTGACAAGGCTACGCAACATATTGATTAGGCTATCAGAATATGGTCTCGTGTTCCGGCGAGTGAATCACAACCGAGCCCGTTTTGATTGGTCCGGCGCCCGCCTCATCCGAACACGCCGCCCATTCGGGCATCCGCAATCCAGTTGACCACGATCGTCGTGACGGCCGCCACGAGGATCAGGATGACCCCCAGGGCGGCGGCCTCGTTGGCGCTCCCCGCGATGTAGAAGGCGAAGATCCCGTTGGTGATCGACTCCCAGCCCCCGAGGGCGAGGAACAGCACGGCGGAGGCCTCCTGCAGCGAGGTCATGAACGAGAACAAGCTCCCCACGAGCACCCCCTTCCAGATCAGCGGCAGGGTGATGTCCCGGAAGGAGCGGAGACCGGTGGCGCCCACGCTCGCCGCCGCCTCCTCCATCGAGCGGTGGACCAGCGAGAGCGACGCGTAGGCGCCCCGCACCGTATAGGGGAGGCGGCGCACGGCGAGCACGAGCGGCATGATGATCCAGAAGGACGTGAGGCCGCGGTCGAACCCGGGCAGCTCGAAGTGGAAGGCGCGGAGATAGGCGATGCCGATGGCCGTGCCGGGAATGGCGAGGATCAGCGTGTTCACCGCGTCGAGCGCGCCCCGCCCGGGCACGGTGGAGCGCGCGAGGAGCCAGGCGATGGGCACGCCGACGGCGATGCAGAGCGCCACCGCGATCCCCGAGTAGAGAAAGCTGTTCACGATGTACTTCGGCGTCTCCACGATCACCCGCTCGTAGTACTGCAGCGTGAACGCCACGGGGAACGGCGTGAGCGCCCAGCCCTTGCCGACCGAGGCGAGGCCGACGCCGATGTACGGAATGAAGGACAGGAGCATCACGAGGGAGAGCCCGCCCACGGCGAGCGCCTGGCCGACACCGGACAGCCGCCGCCGTTCGATCCGCGAGTAGGAGAGCGACGAGTAGTCCTTGAGGCCGACGTAGCGCCGCGCGGCGAGCAGGAAGAGCACGGCCAGCAGCACCATCAGGACGGAGATCACGATGCCCATGCGGAAGATGCGCCGATCCACGAACTGGACGATATTGAGGTAGGCCTGGGCGGCGAGCAGATCCTGGACCCCCAGAATCAGCGGCGTGGCGAAGTCCGAGAAGGTCCAGATGAAGACGAGGAGCGCCCCCGCGACGTACCCCGGCGTGGTGAGCGGCAAGGTCACCGTCCAGAGCGTCCGCCAGCGCCGGGCCCCGACGCTCTCGGCGGCCTCCTCGAGCGAGGGGTCGATCTTGCCGAGGGCGTCGACGACGTTGAGCGTGATCATCGGGAAGAGATGAAGCGTCTCCACCAGCACCACCCCGTGGAGGCCGTACAGGAAGTTGATCGGCCGGATCATGTCGAAGGTGTCCATCAGGAGGACGTTGACGGTGCCCGCCCGCCCGAGGATGAAGGTGAAGCCGAGCACTCCCACGAGCGGCGGGGAGATGATCGGGATCAGGGTGAGATAGCTGAACAGGCTCCGGCCCCGGAAGTCGAAGCGCACGAGCAGGAAGGCGACGGCGAGGCCGAGCACGGAGGACGTCACGACCGTCGCGAGCCCGAGGACGAGGGAGTTCCAGAGCGAGCGCAGGTAGAAGCGATCGGTGAAGAACTCGCGGAAATTCGCCAGCGTGAGCCGGCCCGCCTCGTCCGACACCGCGTCGTAGAAGATCCGGCACAGCGGATAGACGAGGAATACCCCCAGGAAGGCCCAGATCAGCCCGACCCCGAGCCACAGGAGCCATCGCGGCCGAGCGGCGCGCGTCACCGCGGCCTCCGCCGCCGCGCTAGCGTCGCATGACTCGCGAACGGGCCACGCCCGAGGCGGGCGGGTGGCGCGGCGGGGGCCGGGGGGATGGGTCCTCTGACCACCGCCGACTCCGTACCGGTCACCCGGGGAGCCGTTCCCACTCCTTGGCCGCTGTGTCGTCGTCGCGCGGAGCGGGAAGGGCTCAGCGGACCCATCCCCCCGGCCCCCGCCGCGCCACCCGCCCGGTCACCGCACGTCCGCAAACAGGCGCTCAGGAGGTGCTGACGGGAGCAGCGTGCTCAAAGGTCAGTGCGAGGCCGCCGGCCCGCAGCGCAAGCTTCGTCGGCGACAATCTCGTGCGCTCCGTGGCGCGGCGGCCGAGGGACGCCGACCTCGCAGATGGGCCTTTTTCAGCATCCTGCATCATCGGACACGGCCAGGGTGACTGATGCGGGGAACGTGGCGGTGACTTCGTGGCCGATGGGCAGCGGGTCGTGGTGCCATGGATCGCGGATATCGGCCTTGAGGACGAGCCCGCCCGCCGTCTCGAGATCGTAGCGCAGCGTATTGCCGAGATACGACACGAGCGCCACGCGCCCCCTCACCACGTTGCCGTCCGTCGCGCCGCCCGCCGCCGGGCCGAGGGCGACGTTCTCCGGCCGGATGGCGAGCACGCAGCGCCCGGCGACGGCGCCGTTCGGGATGGCGCGAAGCTGGCCAATGGCCGTGCGGACGACGAGCTCCTGGTCGCGGCGCTCGAGCACCTCCCCGGCCACCAGGTTATTGGTGCCGACGAAGTCCGCCACGAAGCGCGTGCGGGGCCGCTCGTACAACTCCTTGGGCGCGCCGACCTGGAGCACGCGGCCGTCCTTCATGACCGCCACCCGGTCGGAGAGCGACAGCGCCTCTTCCTGGTCGTGGGTGACGTAGATGGTGGTGATCCGAAGCGCTTGCTGGAGCTGCCGGATCTCCGCGCGCACCTGCACGCGGATCTTGGCGTCGAGGTTCGACAGCGGCTCGTCGAGGAGGAGGATGTCGGGCTCGAGGACCAGCGCCCGCGCCAGGGCCACTCGCTGCTGCTGGCCGCCCGAGAGCTGGCCGGGATAGCGCGCCTCGAGTCCCGTGAGATTGACCTTCCGCAGCCCCTCGTCGAGCCGGGCGCGGACGGCAGCCGCGGGGATCTTGCGAATCCGGAGCCCATAGGACACGTTCTCCGCCACCGTCATGTGGGGCCACAGCGCGTAGTTCTGGAAGACCATCCCGATATTGCGCGCGTGGGGCGGCAGCCCGGTCACCACGCGGTCGCCGAAGTGGATCTCGCCCGCGTCGGGCTTGGGCGAAGCCCGCGATGCAGGCGCAGGAGCGTCGTCTTCCCGCAGCCCGACGGGCCCAGCAGCGTGAAGAGCTCGCCGTCCGCGACGGTGAGATCCGCATGGTCCACCGCGGTCGCCGCGCCGAACCGCTTCACGACGCCGGCGACGCGGATGACCATGGCGTACTTTCCGCCTACTTCTTCTTCAGCTCCTCCCACTTCGCCTCGATCTCGGACCGAACGCGCGTCTTCAGCGCGTCCGACCGCTTGGCCGCGACGTCCTCGTCGTAGACGTTGGAGACGTCCCCGTCGAAGTACGAGCGCACCCCGCCCGTGAACTCGACGGCGAGCTCGGCGGTGGAGCCCGGTGGGCCCTGCACCTTGAACTTCGGCGTGATGGGGAAGAGGCCGCGCTCCATGAACACCTTCTGCCCGCGCTCGGTCAAGAGAAATTCGATGAAGGCGCGCGCGGCCTTGGGATTGCGCGAGCCCGCGAGGATCGCCATCGGCTCGGGCGTCACGAACGCGTTCTTCGGCGCCACGAACTTCAGCTCGAAGCCCGCGAGCTTCTCCTCGAAGGCCATGTAGGACGGCACGGCAAACCCCGCGGCGAACTCGCCCTTGGCGACCACGGTGGGCACGTCCCGGCTCCGCGCGGTGAAGTGGCCGGTATTGGCGGCGAGCCGCCGGAGCCAGTCCCAGCCCTTGTCCTCGCCGTAGAGCGACAGGATCACCTCGTAGGTTGCGTTCGACGACGACGACCGGGTCGGCGCGCACTGGGCGACCTCGCCCTTGAGCTTCGGGTTCAAGAGGTCGTCCCAGTCCTTGAGCGGCGGGACCCCGAGGCGCTGGAGGCGCTTCGGATTGTAGACGAGGCCATAGGGCTCGAGCGCGGTGCCCACCCAGTAGCCGTCCTTGTCCTTCAACGGGATGGGCTTGGGCTTGCCGATCGCGGCGGGGATCGAGTCCCACGCCTCTTTCGAGATCTCGATCTTCTGCAGCAGCTTCTGGTCGGCGAGCTTCTCGAAGAGCGCCGACTCCCCGCCCCAGAAGATGTCGGCATCCGGCCGGCCCTTCCACTCGACGATGCGCCCGTAGGCCACGGGGGTGCCCGCGGGGATGGCATTGACCTTCACCGTCACGTTCCACTTCTCCTTCGCGTAGTCCGCGAAGGCCTTGAGCGCCGCGTCGTGGATGAACTTCGACACCGGCGTGATCAGCACGAGCTCGCCCTCGATCGGCGCCTGGGCCCGGGCCGCCGGGACGAGCGCGACGAGGGCGCCGAGCGCGGCCGCCGCGAGCGCCAAGCCGAATCGCGTCATGGATTTCTCCTCCTCTGGTTCAACAGACTTCTTCGCCATGTCGGGCGGTCCGTGATCAGGACCCCGATCCCCTGATCGATGAGCATCGCGCATCACGTCCGGCTCGTTCACCGTCCAGGCGCCGAGCACGACGCCCGCCTTCCGCGCCTCGCGCCACGGCCTCGGGGGTCACGAGCGAGTAGGCGCAGGCCCACGAAGCCGACGCCGGCCGTCGCGCGGCCTCGATAGCGCGCGCGACACGGCCGAGGCGGACGGCAGCGCGCGAGCCGAGTAGAGGGCGCCCGCGCGGACCTCGGGCCGGAGCGCGCGCACGCGCCGCCACGTCTCCGCCTCGAAGGCCATGACCACGGTCGCGGCGGCCATGCCGTGCCGGTCCAGGATGGCGAAGACGCGCTCCTCGATGCCGGGATAGCGCGCCTTGCCGCGCGTCCACCTTGATCTCGAGGAGGAGCCGGCGCCCGCCCGCCGCGGCGAGCGCCACCACCTCGTCGAGGCTCGG
>CAWIZN010000059.1:0-122915 GCA_963840495.1 uncultured Candidatus Rokubacteria bacterium | reverse complement strand
CGCGGGCGTGACGGTCTCGGAATCGCGCAGGGCCTTCCGGTTGATCTTCCCCGCGGGCGTCTTGGGAAGGTCGGGAACGAAGGCCACATGGCGGGGATACTCGTGCTGGCTGAGGCGCGTGCGCGCGAGGTCCCGCAGCTCGCGCGCGAACGCGTCGTCGCCCGGCCGCGGGCTCACGATGAAGGCCTTGACGACCAGGCCGCGCAGGGCGTCGGCCACGCCGATGACGGCCGCCTCGCGGACGTCCGGGTGCTTGAGGAGCACGTCCTCGATCTCCACGGCGCTCATCGTCCATCCCGCCGAGATGATGGCGTCGTCCGCACGGCCGGCGTGGTAGAAGTAGCCATCCGCGTCAACCCAGCCGCGGTCCTTCGTGGGAAACCACGCGCCGCGCCGCGAGACCACGATCTCGCCCAGCTCGTCCGGCGCGCAGCGCTCGCCATCCGGTCGCTGCACCTCGACGCGCACGCCCGGGACGGGCCGGCCGAGCGCGCCGGGCTTGACGGCGTAGTCCGCCGCTCCCGGATAGTCGGCGAGGATGACGCCGACCTCGGTCGTGCCGTACATGCTGCAGACGGGGACGCGGAACGTCTCCTCGACGAAGGCGCGCGTGGCGGTGTCCATGGGCTCGCCCGTGAACGAGAGCTTGCGGATGGCGTGGCGATACCGGCCCGCTGCGCCGGAGCTCTTCATCATCCGGAAGTGGGTCGCGGCCGCCGACAGCACCGTGATGTCGTAGTCCTGGAGCGCGCTGAGCAGGCGCACGGGATCGAACTTCCCCGCCATGGTCCCGGTGGTCACTCCGAGGGCGAGGGGAGCCAGCGTGCCGTGCCAGAGCCCGTGGCCCCAGGCCGGGGACGACGGGCAGAAGAACCGGTCGCCCGGGCGGATGCCGGTTCCGTAGAGCGCGGCGATCATGAGCACGACGATCGCCCGGTGCGTGTGCCGGACGGCGGCGGGGAGCTCGCGCGTGGTGCCGGACGTGTACTGGAAGACGGCGAGGTCGTCCGGTGTGCTGCGCACCTCGCAGCGCGAGGGATAGCCCGCCAGCGAGGCCAGCAGCGCGTCATCGGCCACGACCACGTCGAGGTCCTCGATGCCGCGCGCCGTGTCCGCCTTCTCGGCGTTCGTGACGAGGATCCGCGGCGTGCAGTCCTCGACGCGGAGCCGCACGCCATCCGCACCGAACAGCGTGAAGAGCGGCACGGCGATGGCGCCCCGCTTGATGGCGCCGAAGAGCGCGGCGTAGAAGGCCAGCGACGGCTCGAGCATGATCGCCACCCGGTCGCCCGGCGCCACGCCGCGGGCCGCGAAGAAGTGGGCAAACCGCGCCGACCACTCCGACAGCTCGCGGAAGGTGATGGCCTCGTCCCGGCCGTCGGCGTGGGCGACGCGCACGGCCACGCGGTCGGTGGCGGCGTGGCGGTCCACGCACTCGTGCGCGATGTTGAGCGACGTCCGGTCGCCGTCGAACAGCTCCCAGAGCGCGGCCGCCGAGAAGTGACGGTGGGCGTCGGCGTAGCTCGTGTAGTCGGTCAGTCGGCTCATCGCGGCGTTGCGCGCCGGCAGGGCGGCGCTCGGCCATCAGACCATCCGGCAATGCGGTTGTCAATATGACGCTGCTGTTGTATAACGACAACGCTCGACGGCAGGGTGACCGGGAGGAGACATGGCCGCGATCAGGGACGAATCGGCGCGAGGCGAACGGGTGGGGCGGCGCGTGCGCCCCGTCCCCGCGGTGACGCGCGCGGTGGCGATCCTCCGATTGCTCGGCCGGAGCGAGGAGTCGCTCGGCGTCCACGCGATCGCACGGGCGCTCACGCTGATCCCGAGCACCTGTCTGCATATCCTGCGCGTGCTCGTGGCCGAGGGTCTCGTCGCCTTCGATCCCGAAACCAAACGGTACCGCGCCGGCGCGGGCCTGTTGACCATCGCGAAGGGTGTGCTGCGCCGGCCGGGCTTCGCGGAGCTGGTTCAGCCCGACCTGGACCGCCTCTCGCGGGTGCACGGCGTCACGGCGATCGGCGTGGAGGTCGTCGGGCTCGAGCACATCGTGGTGGTGGCCATCTCGCGCTCCGATCATGCCGTCCGCCTCCACGTCGACATCGGCAGCCGCTTCCCCGCGCTGATCAGCGCCTCCGGCCGATGCATCGCCGCGTTCGGCGGTCACCCGTGGAGCGCGGTCGAGCGGCACTTCCGCGCGCTCCGATGGGATCGGCCGCCTCGGCGAAGCGCGTGGCGGACGGAGGTGGAGGCCACGCGCGCCAAGGGTTACGCGGTGGACGAGGGCAACTACATCAAGGGGGTCACGGTCATCGCGGCGCCGGTCGGCGCAGGCTCCGAGCGCGTGAGCCACGTCGTCGTCGCGGTGGGGCTGACCGAGCAGGTGAGGGATATCGGCGTCGACCGGCTCGCCCGCGAGCTGTCCGCGACCGCGAGCGAACTTTCGAGGAAGCTCGGAGGACAGTGATGGATTTCCACGCGTTCATGTACGTCACCATCGGCCGGCGCCACGAGCTGGAGCGCGGCATGGCGGGCAAAGATCCCGTGCTGTACCAGCGCATGCTCGACGAGATCGCCGAGTACGCCCGGACCTGCGACGCCACGGGCTGGGCCGGCATCGGCATCCCCGAGCACCATCTGCAAGTCGAGGGGTTCGAGCTGGGGCAGGACCCCGGGCTCATGGCGATGTTCCTCGGCCAGCACGGGCCGCGGCTGCGAATCAACCAGTTCGGCTACGTGCTCCCTACCCACAATCCGCTGCGCGTGGCCGAGCATTCCGCCACCCTCGATCACCTTCTCAACGGCCGCCTCAATGTCGCGTTCGTGCGGGGCTACCAGGCACGCTGGTTCGAGAACTATGCCGCGGTTCCCGGCGTGAAGGCGACGGGCCCCTGGAACAGGAAGACCGCCGAGGACGCGATGAACCGGGAGCTGTTCGAGGAGTGCGTGGCCATCATCAAGACGGCGTGGACGCACGACACGTTCTCGTACAAGGGCAAGTACTGGTCGTTTCCGCCCGATGGCCATCGCCAGCCTCACGAGCACCCGGTGTATCTCAAGTACGGCCGCGGCGTCGATGCCGACGGCGCGATCCGCGAGGTGGGCATCGCGCCGCGGCCGCTGCAGAACCCGATTCCCGTCTACTCCGGCTTCACGCACAGCCTGCAGACCTCGCTCTACTGGGCCAAGGAGGGCGGCAAGCCCATCGTGATGGCCAACGAGATGGACTTCTGCGAGATGCTCTGGAGCCGTTACCGCGAGGTGGCGGAGGAGCACGGGCGCCACGTGCCGCGCGGCGAGGAGGCGGCCTGGGCGGCTATCTCGTCCTCGCCGACACGAAGAGCGAGGCCGAGGCGTGGGCGGAGGACTGCCTCTGGATGTGGGACTCGTGGTCGACGCCGTTCGGCCAGGACCGGCCGCCGCTCCTCATCGGCGATGCCGACACGGTCTCGCGCATGATCGAGAACGCCGCGCGCCACGTGCCGTTCCGCGAGGTGTTCCTCCTCTTCGGCCAGGGTATCCTGGAGCGCGACCGGTGTCTCAAGACGCTCGAGCTCTTCGCGGAGAAGGTGATTCCGCGCTTTCAGTGAGGAGGACGCATCTCAGCGGGCCCGGCCGGCGTGTCCTGGTCCGTCAGGGGACGGAGCCAACCGACCCCTTGTCGTGAGCGTGCTCCTCGAGCGCGGCGAGACGCTCGATGCCGCCCTCGCCGGGCAGACCTTCGACCTGGCCGTGGTGACCTATGGCCGCGTGCGCCTCGTGGTGATGTCTTGGTGGGCAAAAACGCCGCGCGTGGTCGCCGTCGGTGGCGTCGCCAGCTACCGCGGCTACTTCGACCCGGCCGCGCTGCCCCCGGCCCCACCTTGGGCGCCTAAGGCCGACGCCGGTCTCCGGCAATCCCACGGGGACCCTCCGGCGGAGGTTCGGACAGATGGTAACTCGGTCCGGTCGCAGGGATGGAATCGAACACGAACGGAGCCAGGGCATCACGGCCGAGCTCGATGTCCCTTAGCATTGGAGCGACCGTCTCAGCAATCTTGTCGGAAATAGCGTTGGCTCCCACACCAAGTTCGACAGCGTGATCCCTGGCCGTTCTGATGTTGTCTACCGCCTCAAGCGCTATCGTGATGGCCAGCCAGGTCTGATCAGATAGGTCCGGAGCGATAGTGCCGCTATGCTTCTGCCAGGCTTCGGTTGAGAGTTGTGCCGGATTCCAGTACCTCTTCTCAACAGATATCCGCGCCACCGCCTGCGCGCGTGATAGCTCCACGTCAATCAAGCGCGCGGCCCTCTTGACTTCCTTGGCATGATCGCGGCGGTCTCTCTCCCTGTCTGCCCGCTCACGTCTCAGTGCAAGAGCATAGTTTGTATATGCCCCGATGGTCGCGCCTACGATGGTCGACACTAGAGCAACAATCGCCACGATTATCGCCGTGCTCATTCGAGCGTTCCTCACGACGGGTTGTATTGACTATCGCGATCACCGAGCGGCACGGCATGTAATTTCGGTCTGCAAGTGATACCTCAGCACGCGAACGCCTGCGGTAAAGCGGCTGCGGGGAGCGCGTCCGCTCAAGCGCGTTGTTCGCTGCCAACCCAGGTGACCTCACCACGCTTCGCGCAGCGTCACGAGCAATCGGGAATGAGGGCCCGCAAATCGGCGACGCGGTTGGAGCGAGCACGCAGCACGATGACCGCGATGGACAAACGCGACAGGTCCTGTTGGAAGGGGAGGTTGCGGTCAACGGTGACGAAAGCTTGAAGTCACCTCCCGCTCGGGCCAGGAGTTCACCGTTCTTGAATGCCGCCCAGCCGGCTTCTGGCACCGTCTTCACGTCGTGCCCCTGGATGTCGGCCGCGAGGCGTCGATCGACGCACTCGTCGAGAAGCACCCTCAAGAGACCTTCGCGGTCATCGGGCCGTGGTTCTTCAAGGAAGGCCACGACCTGCTCTCGCTTGACGGTCGGGAACCCCGCCAAGAAATCGTCGATCGTCTCGCCGCCCTCAAGATAGTCGATGAGCGCTTGGACGGGCACACGCGTTCCTGCGAACACGGGCGTGCCGCTCAGGATGTCCTGCGACGACGTCACGATGGGGTGGGCCATGGGCTTTACCTTACTCTCCTGTAGACCCTTGCCTCAAGGCCTTCTCGGTGCGAGGGGCCTGGTGTCTGACGCGGATGGCTTCGCGGCCCGGGTCGAGAAGTCGCGGCTTCGGGGCGCCCGCCGACCGGGTCTCACGGACGGCGAGCCGCCTGTGGACAGGATGGGATAGGAGATCTGACCGTTCGACCGAAAGGCGATAGCCATGCTGGCGACGCTCCCTTTGTTCGTACGCCCCGAACATAGGCGAGTGGTCGGAGTGCGCAAGGCGTATCCGACGGGACGCGCTACCCCAGGTCCAGCGTGTTGCGGGCGAAGATCGACCACATCAAGGGCCGTCTCCGCTGGGGAGGTTGCCGTCTGTCGTCGTCGATGTCGCTATCGGGTTAAGCGTCTATGCGGTAGACGCGAGCGGTAGTAGTGTCGTGGAACGTTATACATCACGGCTGGGGGAGTACGAGACCATGAGGAGGACATGACCGTGCCGCCAACAACCGACGAGGTGCGCACCGATCGCGACGGACCCGTGGTCACGATCACGCTTGACCGGCCCGCCGACCAGAACCGGCTTACGCGGGACGTCCTGGCTGCGCTGCAGGGGATCGCGGATCGGCTCGCCGGGGACGAGGAGGCCCAGGCCGTCGTCATCACCGGCCGCGGCGCCGAGTTCTTCTCGATGGGCATCCTGAACCCCGCGGTGAGGGCGAGCTATACGAAGGAACAGATCCTCGAGCTGGTGCGCGCGGGCAATCGTCTCTTCGACGCGATCGATGCCCTTCCCCAGATTGTCATCGCGGCGCTCAACGGCGCGGCTCGCGCGGGCGCAGCCGAGCTGGCGCTGGCGTGCGACATGCGTCTCGCCGCCGCGCACGCGACCTTCGCGCTGCCCGAGGCGCTGTGGGGCGGGTTCCCCGGCGCGGGAGGGCCCGTTCGCCTGCCCGGCATCGTCGGGCGCGCCCGGGCGCTCGAGCTGACCTGCACGGGGCGGCAGGTGAGCGCCGACGAGATGGAGCGGCTCGGCCTGGTTCTCGCTGTGCATCCCGCGGAGCGGCTGCTTCCGGAAGCCCAGGCGCTCGCGGCGCGCATCGGCGCCAGCGGCCCACTCGCCACGCGCGGGGCCAAGCGCATCGTGCGCGTCCGTGAGGCGGCCGGCTTCGCGGAGGCGCGCGCGCTCTCGGATGCGCTCCGTCACGACCTCGAGCGGAGCCGCGACGTCGACGAGGGCATGGCCGCGCACCGCGAGGGCCGGCCACCGCGATTCTCCGGCAGGTGAGTATCCCATCCACGCGTCAGGGAGGCATCAGCATGACCGATATGATCACAGCCGGACGAACCGAGATCTTCGCGAGCCCGCCGGGCACCGAGCACAATACCTTCACCATCATCGGCCGCTGCGAGCGGACGGGGATGCTCGGCGTCTGCACGACCACGCGGTCGCTCTCGGTCGGCTCGCGGGTCACGCACGGGCGCGCGCGCGTCGGCGTCATCGCGTTTCAGGCGGTGGCGGACCCCCGGATGGGCTACCTCGCGATGCGCCTGTTCGACCTCGGGTACTCGGCGGTGAAGGTCGTGCGCGAGCTGCAGGATTCGGATCCGCACGCCGAGATGCGCCAGATCGCGGCCATCGATGGCGACGGCAATATCGCGGCGGTGACGGGGTCGAAGACGCGCCCCTGGACGGGCCACCATGTCCGCAAGCATCACGTCGCCATGGGCAATGTGCTGACGAGCGAGCGCACGGTGAGCTCGATGACGGAGCGGTTCGAGGCGACCGCGGCCATGCCCTCGAGGACCGCCTGATGCTCGCCATCGAGGCGGGCCGCGACGCGGGCGGCCAGGTCGGCGGGCAGGTGTCGGCCGCGCTGCTCGTCTTCGACACCCAGCCCTTCCCGCACGTCGACCTGCGCGTGGACGCGCACGACGAGCCGGTGGGCGAGCTGCGCCGGGTCTTCGAGGTCTACCGGCCCTTCATCCCGTACTACAACCAGCGGGCGTCCAATCCCGCGATCGCCCCGCGGTTCGACTGGCTCGACGCGCAGCCGGGCCAGGGGAGCGCGGCGCGGTAGCTGCTCGCGCTCAGGCTCGCCCGCGACGACTCGTCATCGTCGCGAAGGCGATCAGCGCCGCCAGCCCGATGAGCAGGAGCCCGGTGCCCGTCAGATAGATCGCCGTGTACGAGTGGGTGCGGTCATAGATGGCACCGGACAGGATCGGCCCGAGGCCGGCGCCGACGCTATTGCCGATCCCCAGGAGGCCGAAGATCGGCCCGTAGTGCGCGCGGGGCGCGATCCGGCTCACCAGCACCGACACGATGGTGGCGCGCGAGCCGATGGGGAGGAAGACGAAGAAGATGGCCAGCCACAGCCGCGCATTGACGAGGCTTTCCCCGTCGCGCTTCACCTCGGGCGCTTGCCCCGCGACATTATGCGGGTCACACTGGCCCCCATGAAATTCGGTGTCTGGATCCCCAATTGCCGGCACCTGGCTACGCCCGACATCATTCGGAGGACCGCCGTCCGGGCGGAGCAGCTCGGCTACGATTCGGTGTGGGTCAGCGATCACGTCGTCGTGCCGAACGCCAATGTCGCCAATTTCGGCGAGGCCATCTTCGACCCCTTCATCACCCTGGCCGTTGCGGCCGGTGCGACGAGCCGGGTGAAGCTCGGCACGACGGTGCTGATTGTTCCCTACCGCAACGCGATCGTGACGGCCAAGATGGTCTCGTCACTCGACGCGCTGAGCGGCGGCCGCGTGATCCTGGGGATCGGAGCCGGGTGGGTGGCGGCCGAGTCGGCCATGCTCGGTGTCCCGTTCGACGAGCGCGGCGCCATGACCGACGAGCATCTGCGGGCGATGCAGGAGCTATGGACGAGTGACGCCCCGACGTTCGACGGGAAGTACACGCAGTTCGACGCGCTCAAGTTCGAGCCGAAGCCCATGCAGCAGCCGCTGCCCATCTGGGTGGGCGGGCACAGCCGGGCCGCGCTGCGGCGGACGGTGGCGTTCGGCGCGGCGTGGCACCCCATCAATCGGCCGCCGGAAGAGCTCCGGGCCGGCCGCGCGGAGCTCGGGCGCCTCGCTCAGGCGGCCGGGCGGGCCACCGCGCCCGCCATCACGCTCCGCAACGACGTCCGCGTACTCCGGCCGGGACAGGCCGTGCCGGCATCGGCGCATGCCGGCCGGGTGCTGGCGGGCGAGCCGAGCGCGCTGATCGATCAGATCGGAGAGATTGCCGGCTGCGGCGTCGAGCACCTCGTGCTCGAGTTCCTGTCCAAGGACGGCCAGGCGCTCGACGCGCAGATGGACGCCTTCGCGTCAGAGGTGCGGCCGGCTTTCTGAGTGGGGGGCCCCGACCTGGCCCCCCACTCCCCCCGGATGCTCGGAAGCGCCCCGGCAAAGCCGTGCCGCTCCTCGACCGGGTCAGGCCGGCGGGACCAGCGGGAGCCCCTCCTGTCGCCGCACGTCGTTGATGACCTCGAGGACCCGGGTGTGCAGCCCGGGATACTCGATCCCGAACTCCGTGGCCAGGCGTGTATTGTCCACCAGGTAGTTGCCCGAGTCCTCGCGTCCGCCCTCCTGGGCAAAGGTGATCTGCGCGTCGGGGACAAACCCGCGCACGATGTCGGCCAGCTCGCCGAGGCTCACGGGGACCCCGCCCGAGTTGTAGAGGTCGTGGCGAGGAGCGTCGGCCAGCAGCACGCGGGCGAAGACCTCCGCCATGTCCTCCACGTGGACGAGCAGGCGCATCAGTCCCTTCTTCGGAAGGTGCACCGGCTTGCCGCGCGCGGACTCCGTCATGATCTGCACGTGATCCGTCGAGCCGCGGAGCTTGTCGGGCCCGGTGACGTTCGCGGGGCGCACGCCCGTGATCGACATGCCGTAGTTCTTGACGTACTTGCGCGCCTGGAATTCGTTGAAGATCTTGTGCGTGGCGTACTGGCCGACGCCGTGGGTCGGATCGTCCTCGTTGACTTGCCGGTCGCCGAAGTGGCTCTGCTGGCCGCTCACCGCGATCGAGCTCGCGTACACTACCCGCCTGACGCTGGCCAGGCGCGCGGCCTCGAAGCAGTTGTCCATGCCGAGGATGTCGAGGCGCATCACCTGGTGCGGATTGCCTTCGCCCGCGCCGAGCCCGTAGGCGAGGTTGATGAGCCGATCCGGCTTCACGTCGAGCACGGTACGCATCACGTCCTCGAACTGCGTGACGTCGCCGCGGATCACCGGCGCCCGAAGCCCCACGTCGGACAAGGACGCGGCGAAGGGGTTCACGTCCATGCAGACGACCTCTTCGCCTCGCGCCACCAGCCGCCGGATGAGCCGCGGGCCGATGAAGCCGGTGCCGCCGATCACCAGCACGGACATGGAGAGCCTCCCCGGCTAAGCATCGGGCTGCCGCGTGGATTGCCAGGCGATCATGCGCCAGCGCTCGCCGGACTTCGCGTACACCGCCAGGTAGCGCACGGTGAAGCGCTGTTCCTTACCCGCGTTCTCCACGTGCATCTCCGACACGCCGTTGACGACGCCGACACCGCCATGCACGCGCACCTGTCGGTCGCGGGGAGCGGCGCCTCGATAGTGCGGCTTGCCCGCGCGGAGGTTCGCCAGGTGCTCGGCCTTCGACTCGAAGCCGCGCGGTGGAGTGCACGTACGTCAGATCCTCGGCCAGCACGGCGTCGAGCCCGGCCCAATCGCCGCGCACCATCGCCTCGAAGCGGCCGTCGTCGGCGCGGATGACCTCGGCTTCCGCCCCGGCCGGCTCAGCCACGAGCCACCTCCGTCCCGCGGCACCCCTCGAGCTGCATCGCCCCGTTCCCCGTTCGCCTCATGGCACCCCTCCCACGACTGAAGTAGCGAAAGCGCGGCCATCCTAGCACGGACACGCGCGGGGGAGGCGCAGGGGGTCATCCTTGGCTTGCCGCGAGCCGAAGCAGGAGCAGATTGCCGAAGGCTCCCTGGTGAACTGCGATTCGCTCGAACCCGAGCTTCGCGAGGACGCGCACCGAGGCGGTGTTGATCTCGTCGACATCGGCTACTATCTCCGCAAAGCCTGGCTGCGTCCGCGCCTGGGCGATCGATGCACGGGCCATTTCCGTCGCGAAGCCCCTACCGGTGAAGCGCTGGAACATCGCGTACATGAGCTGCGGATCGGGGCGGCCGGGTGAGTTCCCAAAGCCGCAGAAACCCACGAGCTCATTCGTGTTCTTGTCGTAGGCCAGCCAGGTCCCGACACCACGTCGTTCGAACAACGCTTGGCTTTCTCGGATGCGCTCCGCGCTCCATTCCCGAGGGAACACGTTGCCGTCCATCATGTAGCGCCGAACGTGCTGGTCTTGCACGAGGCTGTGGAAGGCATCGAGATGTGCTGGCTCGGCCGGGTGATATCGCAGGCGTTCGGACAGCATGCGCCGCGGGCCTACCATCGCGAGCCTTCGCAGTTTGGGAAACGGCACGTACCCTCCCTTTTCTCGTCCTTCCAGTAGCGGGTACCCATCGAAGCGACTCATGCCTTCTTGAGCGCCAATGCAGGGAACCGCTCTCCACGATCGGTGTCCATCGACCGCCAGCAATGCCGAACACATTCGGATTCAGGCTCAGAGCTCTCGTTGCGTCTCTTCTCGCTGAGAACTCTAGTTAGTGTGTTGCGGAGCGGGCGGAGGAGCTTCACGAACGACCAGAGGTCCCGGTGGCGTGACCGAGTAGATGACCCGAGGGCGAGGCGCCCAATCCATGATGGGAGGAGCATAGAGCAGCGGCTCGGCCCTGCCAAGACGTCGCTGTTGTCACGTTGCACAGAAGGCGAGGTGGCTCTCTGTTCTTGCCCCTCGACATTGCGTCGGGGGGTCGCGCGGAGCTCCGTAGCCTGGCCGCTTTCCGCATCCGGGGTCTTGCCCATCGCAACGTTCATGCTGCTTGCCCCCGGCCCACCCGAGCGGTAGCGCTTGACGTCGTGGCGCGTGGCCCGCACTCTGCGGCCATGACGCTCGACGCCGGCGACCGCATCTCCCGCGAGCCGGCGGTGAAGCCCCCACGTCACCGAAGCGGGCGCGCCTGGCCGCGCTCCGGCACCGGGACTTCCGGCTCTTCTGGAGTGGACAGCTCGTCTCGCTGATCGGGACCTGGATGCAGAGCGTGGGTCAGGCGTGGCTCGTCCTGGAGCTGACGGGATCGCCGGTTCAGCTCGGGCTGGTGACCGCGCTGCAGTTCGCCCCCATCCTCATCCTGTCGCCCGTCGGCGGCGCCATGAGCGACCGCTTCCCGAAGCGGCGGATCATCCTGCTGACCCAGGCGACGATGATGGTGCAGGCGTTCGCGCTGGCCCTGCTCGTCTGGACCGGGCAGGTCCGGTACTGGCACGTGGCCGTCCTCGCGCTGATCTACGGGCTGGGCCGCGCAGTCGACATCCCCGCGCGTCAGTCGTATATCACCGATCTCGTGGGCAAGCCCGACCTCGCCAATGCCGTCGCCCTCAACTCGCTCGTGTTCAACGGGGCGCGCATCGTCGGGCCCGCCGTGGCCGGGCTGCTCATCGCCAGATTCGGCGTGGCGGTGGCCTTCTTCCTGAACGGCCTGAGCTTCGTTGCCGTCCTCGCCGCGCTCCTGGCGACCCGGACTCCCGGCAGTCCCGACCCCGGCGGCCGACTCGGCTTCCGCGAGGGGCTGTGGGGGGCGCTGGCCTATGCGGCGCGAACGCCCCCGGTAGCCTTCACCCTGGTCCTGCTCGTCGTCGTGAGCCTGCTCGTGATCAACTTCAATGTCCTGGTGCCGCTCGTCGCGCGCGAGGTGCTCAGCGAGGGTGCGCACGGATTCGGGCTCCTCATGTCGTCGCTCGGCGCGGGGGCGGTGATCGCGGGCATCGGCTTGACCCTGTCGCGGCGGGGCCGACCCCCGCTGTGGTTCCTGGCCGCCTCGGCGGCCGTCCTCAGCGCGGGGACCGGCGCGCTCTCCCTGGTGGGGCACTTCGGGACCACGGCCGCCTTGCTCGTCGTCCTCGGATGCTGCCAAATTTTGTTCTCGACGGGTTGCAATACCACGCTCCAGCTCGACACGCCGGACGCGCTGCGGGGACGGGTGATGGGCCTGTACGCGCTGGCCAATGCCGGGATGACTCCGTTCGGGTCACTCCTGGTCGGCACCATCGCCGAGCACCTGGGAGTGCGTGCCGCGTGCGCGCTGGGCGGCGGCACCGGCCTCGTGGCGGTGGCCGCCCTCGTGCTGGTCGGCCGCCGCAGGGGCCTCGCCTGGTCGCATGGCCGAGACTTGTAAGTGTTTCAGCGCGCGCTTCCGCTGTGGCTGCACCAGAAGCTGAAGACTGCCGCGCCTCATCGCGGGGAGCCTTCCCCTACGACATCGCCGAGCTGGAAACGCGCGAGCGCGAACAGGTCGACCTGGCCGAGGTGGAGATCGCCCCCCGGCGCCGGCGCGCCTGTCGCGCGTTGACAAGGCGCGCGGGGGCTCGCTAAGCTGAGGCGCGGTCGCCCCAGACTCCCAGCACCGATCCACGGAGGTTCGCCCGATGGCCCAGAAGAACGTCTATCGCACCGAGCTCACGCCCGTCAGCTTCCTCGAGCGCAGCGCCTGCGTGTTTCCCGACAAGGTCGCGGTGATCCACGGCGCCCGGCGCTACACGTACCGGCAGTTCGAGGAGCGGGTGAACCGGCTCGCCTCCGCCCTGCGCTCAGCCGGGCTCGCCAAGCACGACCGCGTCGCCTTCCTGTGCCCGAACATCCCCGCGATGCTCGAGGCGCACTACGGCGTGCCCGGGGCGGGCGGCATCCTGGTGGCGATCAATACGCGGCTCAGCTCGGACGAGATCGGCTATATCCTCGGCCACTCGGGCGCGAGCTTCCTCTTCGTCGATGCCGAGCTCGCCGAGCTCATCAAGCCGCTCGACCTCCCCGGCGTCCGCGTCGTGCGCGTGGACGACACCGGCGCGCCCGGCGATCCGTACGAGGATTTCCTCGCCCAGGGCGCGACGGCGCCCGTCCCGAGCTGGCTCGAGGACGAGGAGGAGACGATCGCGATCAACTACACCTCGGGCACGACGGGCCGCCCGAAGGGCGTGATGTACAGCGCCCGCGGCGCCTACATGAACGCCATCGGCGAGCTGATCGAGTCGGGCATGAACTTCGAGACGCGCTATCTCTGGACGCTCCCCATGTTCCACTGCAATGGCTGGTGCTTCACCTGGGCGGTGACGGCGGTGGGCGGCACCCACATCTGCCTCCGGCGGGTGGAGTCGGGGCGCATCTGGGACATGCTCGAGTCGGAAGCGGTGACCCACTACAACGGCGCGCCCACGGTGCAGATCGGCGTCGTCAACGACCCGAAGGCGAGGAAGCTCGAGCGCTCGGTGACGGTGACGGTGGCGGGCGCGCCGCCCTCGCCGACGCTCCTGGGCAAGCTCAAGGAGCTCAATTTCCGGCCCGTCCACGTCTACGGCCTCACCGAGACGTATGGCCCGCACACGGTGTGCGAGTGGCACTCGGAGTGGGACGCGCTGCCCGCCGAGGAGCAGGCGCGGCTCGCCGCCCGTCAGGGTCAGGGGTACGCGGTCTTCGATCTGGTCCGGGTCGTCGACAACGACATGCGCGACGTGCCGCGCGACGGCGAGACGCTGGGCGAGGTCGTGATGCGCGGCAACAACGTGGCGAAGGGCTACTACGAGCAGCCCGAGGCGACGGCCGAGTCCTTCCGCGGCGGGTGGTTTCACTCGGGGGATATCGGCGTCTGGCATCCCGACGGCTACATCGAGCTGCGCGACCGGAAGAAGGACATCATCATCTCGGGCGGCGAGAACATCTCGACCATCGAGGTGGAGCAGGCGGTGGCCAAGCATCCCGCCGTGCTGGAGTGCGCGGTGGTGGCCATCCCCGACGAGAAGTGGGGCGAGCGGCCGAAGGCCTTCGTCATGCTGAAGGCCGGCGCCTCGGCCACCGAGGCGGAGATCATCGAGTTCTGCCGCCAGCACATCGCCCGCTTCAAGTGCCCGGCCGCCGTTGACGTTCGGCGACCTGCCCAAGACCTCGACGGGGAAGATCCAGAAGTTCGTGCTCCGCGACAAGGAGTGGGGCGGGCGCTCGAAGCGGATCAACTGAGTGGAGCCTGCGGATGCGGCTCAGCATCCTCGATCAATCGCCGATCAAGAGCGGCAGCACGCCGGCCGAGGCGGTGCAGGAGACACTCGACCTGGCGCAGGCCGCGGAGCGGCTCGGCTATCACCGCTACTGGGTCGCCGAGCATCACTCGAGCTCGGGCCTGGCGGGGGCGAGCCCCGAGGTGCTGATCGGCCAGATCGCCGCGCGCACGTCGCACCTCAGGGTGGGCTCGGGCGGGGTCATGCTGAGCCACTACAGCTCCCTCAAGGTCGCGGAGTGCTTCCGGATGCTCGAGACGCTCTTCCCCGGGCGCATCGACCTCGGCATCGGGCGCGCGCCGGGGAGCGACCAGCTCACGGCCCGCGCGCTCCAGCCCGGCGGCGGCCTCGGGCTCGACCGGTTCCCCGAGCAGATCGCCGACCTCGTCGGCTACCTCGGCGACTGCCTGCCCGCGAACCATCCCTTTGCGCGCGTGCGGGCCATGCCCGCGGGCCCGACGGCGCCGGAGGTGTGGCTCCTCGGCTCGAGCGATCAGAGCGCGCTGTACGCGGCGCACTTCGGCCTCGGCTTCTCGTTCGCCCACTTCATCAATGCCGACGGCGGGGCCGAGGTGACCCGCGCGTATCGCGAGCGCTTCCGGCCGTCGGCGGCCTTCCCCGAGCCGCGGGCGAGCGTGGGCGTGTTCGCCCTGTGCGCGGACACCGAGGCCGAGGCGCGGCGCCTCGCCCAGAGCCGCGATCTGTTCATCGTGCGGCTCTACACGGGCCGGATGGGGCCCTACCCGTCCGTCGAGGAAGCCGAGGCCTATCCCTACAACCCCCACGAGCAGGCGATCGTGCGCAGTGTCCGGGGGCGGTCGGTGGTCGGCACCCCGGAGCAGGTGAGAGAGCGCCTGAGCGCCCTCGCCGCCGAGTACGCCGCGGACGAGCTCGTCGTCGTCGGCATCACCCATGACCCGAAGGCGCGGCTCCGCTCGTACGAGCTCCTTGCCGGAGCGTTCGAGCTGGAGCGGCGCGAGGAGCCCCCGTCATGACCGCGAAGAACGCGCTGGCCCTGCACACGTGGACGCTCGACACGACGCCGCTCGCCGACCTGCTCAAGATCGTCCGCGCCACGGGCTGGGATGCCGTCGAGCTTCGGCGCCTCGACTGGGAGCGGGCGGACAAGGCGGGCCAGCCCGCGTCGGCCGTGGTCGACCAGGTGAAGGCCAGCGGGCTCGGCGTCGCCTGCGTCGGCGTCGAGCTCGGGTGGATCTGGGCGTCGGGCGAGGAGCGGGCGCGCCTCTTCCGGGTCTTCGACGAGCAGTGCGCGCGGGCGGCCTCCCTCGGGTGCGCGCGGATGATGAGCCCGGTCGACCGCGGGCGCGGCGAGGTCCGCGCGGCGGCCGCCAGCATCCGCGAGGCCGCCGACATCGCGGCCCGCCACGGCGTGCGGCTCGCCGTGGAGTTCAACTCGCAGGCCGAGCAGCTCAACACGCTCGAGCGCATGCGCGAGGTGATGGCGCTCGTCTCGCATCCCGCCGCCGGCCTGCTCCTCGACACGTACCACCTCGGGCGAAGCGGGGCCCAGCCGCGCCAGCTCGAGGACGTCGCCCTTGCCGAGATCGCCTACGTGCAGTACAGCGACGTGCCGGCGAGCGGGCTCGAGCCGGGCAAGGCCCTCGATCGGTTGCCGCCGGGCAAGGGCAGCGTGCCGTTCAAGGAGATCTTCGGCGTGATCGCGGCCAAGGGCTATGACGGCCCCTTCAGCTACGAGGCGCCGAATCCGCACGCCTGGGCCCGCCCGGCCGAGGACGTCTCTCGCGAGGCCCTGGCGGCCACCCGCGCCGTCCTGCCCTGACCTCCCGGCCGTATGCCGCCCGGAGCCCTCGCGGCTCCGGCGCTGCGCTCGCTTGAATTAGTCTGCCCTCCTTGCCGACTTGAAGCCGATGACCACGTCAGCCCGGCCGACCAGGCGGCTGTGGCGGACGACGTACAAATCGATCACTTGCTCGTAGGTGTCCAAACGGGGCGCAACGTGATCCTGGAACTGCATCAGAAATTCGGTAGTGTCCACCGCTCTCTCTTCTCTGTGTGCGAGCGCTGGCGATCCGCGTGCCCTTCAAGGGCGTCGGCTCGATTGGCCGGTTAGACCACGCGACGGCGACACGGCCTCCTTGTACGCCCGCAAGATCCGATTCATCCGAGTCTGCCAGCCAGGGCCTTGGGACCGGAACCACCCGAGGACGTCAGCGTCAACTCGCAACGAGATCGATTCCTTCACCGGCTGCGCCTTCAACCCCTTTCGCATGATTCCCCGGACGATGTGCGCCGGGTCAGCTTCGGGGTGATCCCGCCCGATCGTGATGTCAGTGTCCCGCTGGACACGAACTCGCGTCCAATCAGTTCGCGATGCTCTCGAAGTAGATTTTCCGTTCACGCTTTGTCGGCGGCGTTCGTGAAGTTGGGGTTCGCGCGGCCCATCATCAGAATATGCGCTATCACTGGACCACATAATCCGCCCTTAGCAGCAGTGACGGCGGGATTGTCAGGCCTAGCGCCTTCGCGGTCTTGAGATTGATGACCAGATCGAACTTCGTGGGCTGCTCCATCGGCAGATCTGCAGGCTTCGCTCCTTTGATGAGCCTATCGATGTATTCCGCAGCGCGGCGGAGCATATCGGGGAGGCTCGCACCGTACGACATCAGAACTCCAGCCTCCGCCGCCTCCCTGAAGGGGACGATCGCGGGGACTCGATTCTTGATGGCGATTTCGGCCAGTTCCGTTCGTTGACGAAAGAAGATCGGGGACGCCAGCCCGAGCAGCGCGCCCGCGCCTTGCCGCACGGCCGCTTTCATTGGGGCGTCGAAGCTGTACGGAGGATCGCGAAACTCGAACCGCTGAAGCTGGAGACCGGCCGACCGCGCCGTCGCCTCAGCCTCCTCCAGCTGGTCGCCGGAGAACGGATCCCAGAAGACAGCCACCCGGCGGACCTTGGGGACCACCTCCTTGAGGAGTTCGATCCTCTTGGGCGTCAACTCTGGCTGACGCAGGAATAAGCCGGTGATGTTCCCGCCCGGCCGCGCGAGGCTGCCGACATAGCCGCGAGCGATCGGATCGTAGTCAATGGCCACTACGACGATGGGGATGGCCGTGGTGGCCTCCTTGGCCGCCCGGAGCGATGCCTCTGGGCCAACGGGGAGAATCACGTCGACACCCAACCGGACCACCTCGGCCATCAGCCCCGGGAAACGCTCGGGCTTGCCTTCAGCACTTCGGAACTCGATGGAGATGTTCTTGCCGTCGACATAGCCCAGTTCGGCGAGCCGCTGGGCGAACGCCACCCAGTGAGGAGAGGATCGGGGAGCCCCTGCCGATACAGCGCCGATGCGAAAGACCTTTGGTTCCTGCTGCGCCAATGAGGGCGACGGGCCGGAGAGAGCAACGGCGGTGAGGGCTAGGACCAGCGCGCGCCTTCTATCGATCATCCTGCTACTTGGCACCCGAGTTTGCGCGCGTATCGCTCTTGGCTCCGGCTCAATTCTCTTACTATCCTCGCGAAAGCCGGCTTGGGGTTCTCCCGAACTGCGTAGCGCGGCGGATGCTGCATCCCCTGCAGGGTAACACTGGCGGCGGCGGGGTGGGCCGGGACTGTCGTCCGATCCGACGCGTGCTTGGTTGGCCAGTCAGGCTCCTGATCGCGGGCGGTACCCAGAACAGAGATCCGCGCTCGTGTGGTCGTAGTCAGGGCGGTGACGGGCGGAGGATGGTGCGGCCATCGTTCTTGCGGGATGGGCTATGCTTGGGGCCGGCTCGTGGTGGGGCCGCGGTTGTCGGATTGGCGGGGGCGGGCGATCGGCGGCCCTTAGCGGGCGCGGGGGGTGCGAAGAAGGGTCGGGTGGCGGTGTTGGCTGTCCCACGGGGGCGATCCGCTGCGCATCTCCCGCGCCGCCATCGCGTGCTAGGATACCCGCGATACCCGCAACTCTCGAACCCAACGGAGGATACGAGTCCATGGCCGAGCCCAAGATCTGGATGAACGGCAAGCTGGTGACCCAGGCCGAAGCGGTGCTGCCCGTGAACAGCGCGGCGGTGTTCTACGCCACGAACGTGTTCGAGGGCCTGCGGGCCTACTGGAACGAGACCGACGATCAGCTCTACTGCTTCCGTCTCGACGAGCACTTCGCGCGGTTCCGCGAGTCGATGAAGATGATGCGCTTCACGGTGCCGTACAGCGACGCCGACCTGCACGCCGCGGTCAAGGCGACGCTCACCGGCAATGCCTTCCGCGAGGACATCCACATGCACCTCGTGGCCTACGTGGCCGGCGCGGGCATGGAAGCGACGTCGCCCACCGGGCTCTACATCAATCCCCGCCGGCGCGGGCGCATCGCGGAGGAGACTGGGCTCCGCTGCTGCATCAGCTCGTGGGCGCGCACCAGCGACAATGCCATCCCCATCCGGCTCAAGTGCGGCGCGAACTACCAGAACGGCCGCCTCGCCGTGCTCCAGGCCAAGGCCGACGGCTACGACGCCCCGATCTTCCTGAACCAGCTCGGCCGGGTGGCGGAGGGCACGGGCGCGACGTTCTTCATGATCCGCAAGGGCCAGATCGTCACGCCGCCGGTGACGAGCGACATCCTCGAGAGCATCACGCGCACCACCCTCATCGAGAAGCTCTGCCCGGAGGTCATCGGCATGCCGGTCGTCGAGCGTGAGATCGCCCGCACGGAGCTGTACGTGGCCGAGGAGGCGTTCTTCTGCGGCAGCGGCTACGAGATCACGCCGATCACCTCCGTCGACCGCTTCCCCCTGGGCGACGGCCACGTCGGGGCCATCACGCAGAAGCTCTCGACGGCGTACATGAACATCGTCCGCGGAACCGACAAGCGCTACCCGGAATGGCGCACGCCCGTCTATCCCAAGTCGGCAAAGGTCTAGCAGCCAGCCGAAGAGCCCATCTGCTCCGCCGGCGCCCGCGGCCGCACGATCGAGGGAGAAACGCTACACCTCGTGTGCGGTCGTCGGGCGCCGCGCTGCATCTGCCCCCTCCTCACCGACGGGGGTGATCTCCACGATCAGACCGTCGCCCCAGCCGTACTTCTTCTCGGAGAGCGCCTGAATCTGTCTCCATAGCGCTCGGCTCAGCCTTCGCGTCCATCACGCGTGCCGTGGCTTCCATGCTCGAACCTGCGACGCGGATGTGGACTTGGGGGTTGGCGCGGAGGTTCTGGACCCAGTTCGCCTTGTCGCCGTGCTCGGCGATCAGGTAGTAGCGGCCCTCGTGGCGGGTGAACCAGATCTCGATCTCGCGGGGCTGGCCGGAGCGCCGGCCGGTGGTGGTGAGGTAGAGGAATTCGGCTTCGCCCGCCGTCACCCGAGCCCCCAGCTTCGGACGTAGCTGGGGGCGATCTTGAACATGATGCGATTGGACGGCATGGCGCGGGCGCCCCAGAGCCGCTCGAGCCGCGGATGGTACTTGGCAAGGAACGCCTCGACGAAGGCGCGTCGCTCGGGTGACTCGTCGAGGATCTCGGCGCGGCCCCGCACCGACACGCCGCGGGGGCCGCCGTCGACCACGCTCTCCGCGACCACGGCGACGCGGGGATCGCGCCGCAGGTCGCGCACCTTTTGCAGGTCGGCGACGGTCAGCATCAGGATCGCGTCGGGGGTGTGAAGGAACCACATGGCCATGCCGTGCGGCGCCCCGTCGGCGCCGAGCGTGGCGAGCACCACCACTTCCTTGGTCCCGAGATAGCGCTGGATCCGCTCGTCGGCGAGCCGCTCCGTGGAGGCCATGGCGGGTCTCGGCTCAGGCCGTATGGCTCAGGGCCGGCGCTTCCTCGCCGACCCGGGATAGGGCGGGCAGCACCTCGGCGGCGAACAACCGCATATTGCGCTCGGCCTCGTCGGGGGGCATCCCCGCATAGCTGAACACGCCGACGTAGTGGTCGTTCCCCACGCGGCGGCGGATGTCCATGATCTTGTCGTAGCACTGCTCGGGCGTGCCCCACACTTGAAGATCCACGAAGAAGTCGACGACCTTGTCGGTGCCGTACGTCGTGATCTTCTCGGCCATCTTGCCGTAGTACTCGTAGCCCTTGGTGCGGCCGAGATGATCGCCCTCGAAGTGATAGTGGGCGAGGACGCTCTGGAAGTACCCGCCGATGTACCGGTGGGCCATCTCGCGCGCCCGGTCGGCGCTGGAATCGCAGAACGTCCAGCCCGCGGAGATCGGCGCGGGCGCCTCGGCGCCGTTCACCTCGCGGTAGATCCCGCGATAGTCCTCGAGCTCCTTGGCGACCTCCGACCAGGGCTTCTGGGGAATGATCAGGATGCCCACGCCCAGCTCGGCCATGATGCGCGCCGACTCCGGCGAGACCGCCGCCGCATAGGTGCGGCCGCGGAAGGACTTGAACGGCGCCGGCCGGATGTCCGCGCGCGGCTGCCGGACGAACTCGCCGTCGTACTCGCAATAGCCGCGCTCGAGGCCCTCCAGCAGCATCCGCGCCGTCTCGACGAAGCGCGGGCGCGACTCGTCCATGGACAGCCGGAAGCCGTCGAACTCGACCTTGCCCGCCCCGCGGCCGAGCCCCAGGATGAGGCGGCCGTCGGACAGGGTGTCGAGCATGGACACTTCCTCGGCGACGCGCATCGGATCGTGCCAGGGCAGCACCACCACCATCGAGCCGAGCGACGCGCGGGTGGTACGCCCCGCCATGTAGGAGAGGAACTGCAGCACGTCGGGGCACATGGTGTAGTCGGTGAAGTGGTGCTCGACGCCCCAGATGGACTGAAAGCCGAGCGGCTCGGCGAGATCGGCGAGCCGGAGCTCGATCATGTAGACCTCGCGGTCCGCGCGCACGCGACCCGGGTTCTGGAAGATGGAGGCCATGCCTACTTGCATGCTCGAGTCCTTTCTCGGTTCGACGGGGTCGGCTGTCGCGGCCGACCTGCCCCTGGTGCGTCCGACTCTACGCCGACCCGCGAGGGCGTGGCAAGGGGCGCGGAAGTGGTACGGTGAGGCGGGGGGCGAGGAACGATGACCGAGGGCGAGGCGCTGGCGCTGCTGAGAGGAGACGATCCCGTCGATGTGGCCCGGGCGGAGCAGGCGCTCTGGCAGATGTGGACCCGGTCGGGCATCGCCGAGGTCGACGCGCTGCTGGTCGAGGGCGTCCAGGCGATGGAGCGCCGCGACTTCGACGAAGCGGAGCGGATCTTCACCCGCATCGTCGCGCGCGCCCCGGACTTCGCCGAAGGCTGGAACAAGCGGGCCACCGTGCGCTACCTCGCGGAGAACTACGAGGGCGCGATCGCCGATTGCGAGGCGACCCTCGCCCGGAAGCCCCACCACTTCGGGGCGCTGTCAGGCCAGGGACTCTGCCACGTGGCCCTCGGCCAGCACCGCGAGGCCGCCGCGCTGTTCCGCCGCACGCTCGCGGTCCATCCCCACCTCGACGCCGCCCGCCGCAACCTCCGCCTCACCCTCGGCGAGGCCGTGAAAGGCAACGGCCACTGACTGCCGCGCCTCCGCGCAGGTGGGTCTTTGTCAGTCCCCCGCGGGCAGGAGGTCGTGGGGGCTCTTGCCCTCGGAGTCCAGCTCCTCCTCCCACCGGAGATAGGCCTCCATCGACGGGCGGCCCTTCTCGTACGGCTTGAGGACGACGTCGTCGGCCCGGCCCACGAGCCGCGTGAGCCCGCCCTCGACGCCGAGTCCCGCCTCGACCCAGGCGCGCGTGCCGCCTTTGATGACACGCACCGCGGAGTAGCCGATGCCGGCCAGCGTGATCGCGGCGAGGGTGGACTGCACGCCGTCGGCGCAGGTCAGCACGATCGGGCGCGTCTTGTCGGGCGCGATCCCGCCGAGCTCGAGCTCGAGCCGGCTCCGGCAGATCCACGCCGCGCCCGGCACGTGGCCGCGCGCGTAGACGTCGCTCGTGTCCACGTTGAGCACCAGCGCGTCGCCGAGCGGGCCGGGCGCGCACCGTGGCGACGTGGCGCCGCGCCGCCTCCAGGCCCCAGGGCACCGCCGCCGGATGGCCCGATTCGACGGCGCCGCCCGACTGCTTCCAGGATTCGAGGCCGCCCGCCAGCACCACCGCGTTCGGAAATCCCATGCGGCGGAGCCAGGCGGCGGTCATCACGGAGCGCGCGAAGCCGTCGCACGCGAGGACGACCGTGGCCTTGAGGACGGCGACGTATTCGTCCGTCGCCTGCACGGCCTGACCGCCCGGCGCCCAGACCGCGCCGGCGATGTGCGAGGCCGCGTACTCCTCGCTCGTGCGCACGTCGAGGATGTAGACGTTCTCCCGGTCGCGCCGGGCGAGCAGCGCCTTCACCTCGTCGGGCGAGACGAAGGGGACGCCCTCGTCGGCGGCCACGCGCTTGGCGACCTTCGCGGCGAGCGCGCGGCCCCCCGGCGACGGCTCGGGCGGCCAGCGGCTCGCGCCGCGCTCGAGCTCGAGGCCGTCCAGCACCCAGCCCATGGTCCCGTTCTTCACCGCGACGACGGGATTGGGCAGCCCCATCTTTCGCACCGACTCGGCGCCGAGGTACGAGCGGGTGCGGCCGCCGCAGTGGACGACGATGGTCGTGTCCGGGCGCTTCACCAGCTCGCCGAGGCGCAGCACCAGCTCGCCCCCCGGCATGCTCCACGCGCCGGGCAGGCAGCCGCGCGCGTACTCCTCCGGCGTGCGCGTGTCCACGATGACCATGTCCTCGCCCGCGGCCATGCGCCGGTCGAGCTCGAGGCACGTGACCTCGGGCGTGTGCAGGTCGTGCAGCACGCGCTCGCCGAAGACCTTGCTCGGCGTATTGACACCCTGCACGGTGGACCGGCCCTCCGCCACCCAGGCGTCGAGGCCGCCCGCGAGCGGAACGACGTTCAGGTAGCCCATCGCGCGAAGGGTGGGAACGGCGAGCGCGGACAGCGCGCTCGTGTCGTCGCAGAGGACGATCGGGGTCGGCAGCGCCGGCACGAGGAGCGGCAGGCGCTGCTCGAGGAGCCGCCGCGGCAGGCTCGTGGCCCGGAAGATGTGGCGCTTCTGATAGGCGCCCCGCTCGCGGAGGTCGAGCACCGCGTGGGGCGTGTCGCTCTTCATCAGGGCTTCGAGCTCGGCCGGCGAGATCATGGGCGTGGTCCTTTCTCGATCTAGCACGATAGGGAAGAGACTGCGCAGGATGCTTTTCAGCATCCTGCGCCGGTGCTTCGGGCCACCACGGCGTACAGCGGGTCATGGCCCAGCGCCGGGCTCCGGTCGAGCCGGGTGATCTGAGTCCAGTTGCCCGCCGCCTCGAAGAACTGCTCGACGAGCCGCTGGTGGCCCTCGTCGTCGAGCATCTGCCACGCGGCGATCGCCTTGGTGGGAAAGCACCGGTTGGAGAAGGTGATCACGAGCGGGCCGCCGGGGATGATGACGCGGCCGCACTCGCGCAGCACCTCGACGGGGTGGATCAGGTAGTCCACCGACACGCAGATCCCGCCCGCGTCGAATTCCCCATCGGCGAACGGCAGGTGCGGGTCCTGGTTCAGGTCCTGGACGACCCGGGCGTGCAGGCGGGAATTGGCGGCGAGCTCCGCGGCGTTCATCCCGAGGCCGACGACCCGGCGGTAGGCGATCTCCTCGGGCAAATGGCTCACCCAGCTACTCATGAGGTCGAGGATGGCCCCGCCCGCGGGGAAGTGGTCCCGATAGAGCTGGGTGACCGCGGCGATGGCCGCGTCGTCGATGTGCGTCACCAGGCGCGGCACCTCGTAGAACAGCGCATCCGGTGACTCGTCCATCCGCCTGAACAGCTCCTGCCGCAGCATGCGCTCTCATGCCTCCCGATGCCGGCGCCGATTCCGCCCATATGTTGCCGCGCCGGGTTCCGGGTGAGATTCTACCCTGGCCGGCACGAGCTCATGCGGATCCTGGTCGTGGAAGACGAGCGCAAGGTGGCGAGCTTTCTCCGCCAGGGGCTCGAGGAAGAAGGGCATGCGGTCGAGGTCGCCGGCGACGGCGCGGTCGCCCTCGACCTCATGCAGGGCGATCAGGCCTACGACCTCGTCGTGCTCGACGTGATGCTGCCCAAGCGGGACGGCTTCGAAGTGCTGAAGACGCTCCGTGCGCAGAAGATCCGGACGCCCGTCCTCATGCTCACCGCGCGGGACGGCGTGGCCGACAGGGTCGCGGGCCTCGACGGGGGCGCCGACGACTACCTCACCAAGCCCTTCGCCTTCGAGGAGTTCCTCGCGCGGGTCCGCGCGCTCCTGCGCCGAGGAGCGACCCAGGGCGCGCCGGCGCTCAAGCTCCTCGACCTCAATCTCGACCCCGCCAGCCGAGAGGTCACGCGGGGCCGCCGGCGCATCACCCTCACCGCGCGCGAGTATGCGCTGCTCGAGTACTTTCTCCGCAATGTCGGTCGCGTGCTGACGCGCCCCATGATCGCGCAGCACGTCTGGGGCCTGGACTTCGACCCGGAGAGCAATATCGTCGACGTCTACGTCGGCTATCTCCGGCGCAAGATCGACGGCGAGGGCGACCGGCGGCTCCTGCACACGCTGCGCGGCGCCGGCTACAAGCTCGCCGCCGAGGAGTGAGGAAGGCCGATGCGGATCCGGACCCGGTTGACGCTCTGGTACAGCGCCATCCTGCTCGGCATCCTCCTCGTCATCGGCTCGCTCTCCTACTCCGTGCTCCGCTGGAGCCTCATGCAGGACCTCGACTCCTCGCTCATGACCGTGGCCCAGGTCGTTCACGACACGCGGTCGGACGATGCGGACGATTCGGACCTGGAGACGATCCTGCGCAATCTGCTCGGGCCGGAATCGTACGAGCGGTTCGTCCAGCTCCTCGACCCCGATGGCCGGCCGCGCCCGCGGGTCCCCCGAGCCTCGCGCCTCCGCGCTGCCGTTCTCGGCCCAGGCGCAGGCCAATGCGCGCCGCGGCATCAAGACCTTCGAGACGATCACGCACGACCGCGAACAGGTGCGGGTCCTGACGATGCCGATCGTCGAGGACAAGCGCGTCGTCCGGATCGTCCAGGTCGGCAGCTCGCTCAGCCGAGCCCAGGGCGTGCTGCGCCGCTATCTCGAGACGCTGGTCGTCTTGATCCCGCTCGGGGTCGGGCTCGCGGCCGCGGGCGGCGCCGTCATCGCGCGGAAGGCGCTCCGCCCGGTCGACGAGATGACGGCGGCGGCCCGCCGCATCACCGCCGAGGACCTGCACCAGCGCATCGGGCGGCAGGGCACCCAGGACGAGCTGGACCGGCTCGCCGAGACGCTCAACGGCATGCTCGCGCGGCTCGACGAGGCCTTCCGGCAGATGCGCCGCTTCGCCGCCGATGCGGCCCACGAGCTGCGCACGCCGCTCACCGCGCTGAAGGGCGGGATCGAGGTGGCGCTGCGCGCGTCGCGCACGCCCGAGGAATACCGGCAGGTGCTGGTCTCGAGCCTCGAGGACGTCGACCGGCTCATCCGCGTGGCCGAGGACCTCTTGCTCCTGTCCCGCGCGGCGGCCGGACCGGAGATGCCGCGGCCCCGCATCGAGCTCGAGCCCCTCGTCCTGGAAGCGCTCGAGCTGGGCACCCGGCTGGCCCAGGGCACCGGCGTGCACGTGAAGCTCGGGCCCGTGGCTCCGGCCGCCGTACGGGGTGACGCGAGCGCCCTCGGCCGCGCGATGCGCAACCTCGTCGAGAACGCGGTCAAGTACACGCCCGCCGGCGGCACGGTCGAGCTCACGCTCCGGACGGCCGACGGCCAGGCCGTCTTCGCGGTCCAGGACACCGGCATCGGCATCGCACCCGCCGACGCCGAGCGGATCTTCGAGCCCTTCGTGCGCCTGGACGCCGCCCGCGCGCGGGAGACGGGGGGCACCGGGCTCGGGCTCGCCATCGCCCGATCCATCGTCCTCGCCCATGGCGGGACCCTCACCCTCGAGCGCGAGCCGGGGCCGGGGAGCTGTTTCGTGATCAGCCTGCCGCTCGCCTCGTAGCAACCCTGATTTTTCGGGCAGTTCCGCAACCCTTCCTTTCCTAAGAGCATTCTCATCCAGGCCTCACCTTGCCCTCATGACCGGCGGCTATGCTTTCCGCGACGAGGACGAAGAGGACATGACCATGAGGCGCTCGATCGGGTGGGTGGCAGTGGGGGCGGGGACGCTGGCCGGCGTGGTGGCGCTGGCCTTCTTCCTCGGCCACTGGCACATGCGCTCGCTCGATGAGCACGGAAGGGCGCTGGTGGCCGAGGAGCAATACGTGCCGGCCATCCGGTTGCTGTCAGGGGTCGTCGCCGAGGCACCCGGTGATGCTCGCGCCCACTACTATCTCGGCCTCGCCTATGCCGGAGTCGGCCTGTGCGGGGCCGCGTCGATCCATCTCGAGGAGGCCGCGCGACTGGCGCCGGAGTATCGGCGCCTTTTCGCAGGCCCCGGCCTGGCCTGCCGGAATGCCGCGTCGCTCGGAATCACAGGGCCCATTCGATCTCGCGGTCAAGACTGACCGCCAAGGAGAGCACTCACATGAAGCGATTCATCCGGAATCACCGCGGGATGGTGGTGGGCGCAGGCCTCGTGGGCCTGGCGCTGGTGGCAGGGGTCGGACTCGGCCCGCACATGGGCTTCACGGCAGGACCGAAGACGCCGCTGTGGACGGAGCGCGCGGTCAACGTCGCGCCGACGCAGGTGCAGGCGCCGAACTGGGTCGAGCTCGCCAAGGAGCTGAAGCCCGCGGTGGTGAACGTGAGCACCAAGCGCGTCGAGAGCGGGCCACAGATGCGCGGGCCCTCCGGCAGCGGCGATCCGTTCGAGCAGTTCTACCGGCAGTTCGGTGACCAGGCGCCCAAGCGCAGCGTCCGCAGCATGGGCTCCGGGTTCGCCATCAACAGCAACGGCCACATCGTGACCAACAACCACGTGGTCGAGGGCGCGACGGAGATCATCGTGAAGCTGTCGGACGGGCGCGAGCTCACCGCCAAGCTCGTCGGCCGCGATCCGAAGACCGACCTGGCGCTCCTGAAGGTCGAGGCCACCGGGCTGCCCACGATCGCCATGGGCGATTCGTCGGAGCTGAAGGTGGGCGAGCCGGTGATGGCCATCGGCAATCCCTTCGGGCTCGAGCAGACGGTGACCACCGGCATCGTGAGCGCCACGGGCCGCGTGATCGGCCAGGGCCCCTACGACGACTTCGTCCAGACGGACGCGTCGATCAACCCGGGCAATAGCGGCGGTCCGCTCATCAATGCGCGCGGTCAGGCCATCGGCATCAACGCCGCGATCTTCAGCCAGAGCGGCGGGTCGGTGGGCATCGGCTTCGCGATCCCGAGCAACCAGGCGAAGACGGTGGTGATGCAGCTCGCCGATAGCGGCCGCGTGTCGCGGAGCTGGCTGGGCGTGGCCATTCAGCCCCTGACGCCGGAGCTGGCGAAGGGCTTCAACCTGGGCGATGCGAAGGGCGCGCTCGTGAGCAATGTCACGGACGACTCCCCGGCCGACAAGGCGGGCATCAAGGCCGGCGACATCATCACCGAGTACGACGGGCGCAAGGTGGCGCGCTCGGAGGATCTGCCGCGGATGGTGGCGGAGACGCAGGCCGGGCGCGAGGTGCCGGTGACGGTGCTGCGCGACGGCAAGCCGGTGAAGCTCACGGCGCAGGTGTCGAAGCTCGACGAGCCCGACCAGAAGGTGGCCGGTGAGGCGGGCGAGAAGGGCAAGCTCGGCGTGGCGGTGGAGCCGGTGACCCCGGCCATCGCCAAGGAGCTGGGCCTGAAGGAGGCCAAGGGCCTCGTGGTGAAGCGCGTCGAGGACGGCAGCCCCGCGGCCAATGCGGGGATCCGGGCGGGTGACGTGATCCTCGAAGTCGACCGCCAGCCGGTCAAGGACGCGGCCGGGCTCCGGCAGCTCGTGGACAAGCACGCCAAGGGCACGCCGATGGTGATGCTGGTGCAGCGCCAGAACGCCACGATGTACGTGGCGGTCTAGAGCGATGATAAGGGCCCATCTGCTTCGTCGGCGCCCTCGACAGCACGGCTCAACGTACAGAGAGTACGCCTCGCCGTGCGGCCATCGGGCGCCGCCTCGCAGCTGGACCCTTCTCATCGCTCTAGCCGGGTTTCTCGACAGACTCCTACGACGGAAAGCGCGGTAGCGATCATGGCGCCAGCGGCCTCCCCCGAGCACCTGCGGGGGAGGCCGTGTGGCGCATCAGCCTGGCGGCGGAGAGCCCCGGGCACGCCAATCACGACCGATCGCACGAGAGGAGAGTCCCCAATGCCCGCACCCGCCGACGCGACCCGGATGCTCATCGGCGAAACCCCGACGAGCGCGCCGAGCGCTCGCGGCCGCCGCGATGTCCGGCAAGACCCCGAGCAGCCTCGTCACCTGGTACCTCGGCTTGACCCATCACTGGATGGGCGACAATCCGCGCGTCAAGACCCGCATCCTGCTCGGCACCCACGAGTGGATCATCGGCCGCGTGCTCGCCCCGGAGGTCGGCCTCGCCGCCTTGGCGGAGGATCTTCGGCCCGAGGGCGCGCTGACGCGGTCACTGGCCGCGGCTGGTTCCGCCCGACGACGCCGCAGAGTGGCGCCACTTCATCGACCTCGTGGTCGCGAACCTGCGCCACGCGCTCCTCGTGCCCGTCACGCAGCACAACGAGGCCTGGGTGCGCTGGCTCTTCCTGATCCCGTACAGCATCCGGCAGACCGCCGAGGCCGTGCCCGCGCCGGCGGCGCCCGCGTCAGCCCCGCCCGAGACGCTTCAGGATGCGGCGACGAATGGGTCCGCGACCGTCACGGACAGGGCGCCCGTCTGGCAGGTGGCGAGGGTGTAGGTCGCGTAGGGCGCCCGGCACGGCGAGCCCTTGGCCACGTGCAGCTCGCACGCGTCGAGGTCGCCGATGACCGAGGCGACGGTCTTGACGTTGCGCCCCTCGAACGGGTGCGCGCAGAGGCTGTGCGGGTGGTCGGCATGGTCGCGATAGAAGGTGCGGATCTGCGCCACCGTCAGCGGCGCGGTCGCGCCCTCGATCAGCGCCTGCAGTCGGCGGCGGCGGCAGAGCGAGTTCTCGCTGGGCGTCTCGAGCGCGCAGAGGTCCGCCGCCTCGAGATGATTGGCGTGGACCAGCATGTCGTCCGCGCCGCGGATCACGCCCACCGTCGTCCTGAGGCACTCCGCGTCGATGAAGGTCCCGCTCCGATCGGCGAGCAGGAGATTGCGCGATGCCGCCCGCGGCGGACGGAGCGCCGCGGCCAGCGCCGCTTCGGCATTGTCCTCCCGGAGCGCCAGGCGCGAGAGCAGGTAGCGCGGCAGCCCCTCGCCCCAGCCCGACGGATCATTGACGAAGTTGGCGCAGATGCCGACGCCCGCCTCGTTCAGGCCATTGTGGCCGACCAGCCCCGCCGAGGTGTACATGAGGCATGCCGGCGCGCCCTTCGGGTACTGGCGGACGATGACGCCGAACTCCTCGACGAAGGGCGCCAGGTCCACGTTCTGGCCGAAGAGCACGCCCCCGGTTGCCGTGCGCCGGCCGCCGACCGCGAAGGTCGTGCACTCGGGCGTCGGCGCCACGGGCCGCGTCCTGAGAGCCCGCAGGACCTCGGCGCGCGCCTGGAGCAGGCACAGCTCGTCGAGGGAGAGCCCGGCGCCGCGGGCCATGCCCTCGATCTCCTCCCACAAGAATGGCGCGTGCGCCTCGATCGGCGCGCGGAACCCCGCGGCCGCCTCGAGCACGGCGCGGCGCGTGGCGCCCGTCTCCGCGATGACGTGGCGGGTCCACGCCTCCACGTGATCGGCGATGAGGGGGGCGAACATCGAGCCGACGGTGTGGCCGATCTCGCCCCAGGAGCCCTGGGCATGGACGAACGGGAGGATCGCGGGTTGGCTCATGGCCGGCATTGTACCGGCTCGGCCGGTTGCGAGGCCAGCGCGCCGTCACGTATGAGGCCGGGGCTCGAGCGCGTCGTGGGCGCCGTCGAGGAGCTGATCGACACCGAAGAGGTGGGGGCGCTCGCGCTCAAGGGGTTGCTCAGGCCCGTTCCGACGTTCAATGTGGGGAGGCTGAAGGCGAGCGCCCGAGAGTCGCACTGGGGCCGCGGTCGGGCCTTGAATGCGCTCGGCCGACGTGCCGCGAAACCCGGGGAGGCGATGAGCCATGGTGACGGTGAGGGTGAACGGCGCGCCGCGGACGGTGGACGTCGAGGCCGACACGCCGGTTCTCTGGATGCTGCGCGACGAGCTCCGACTGAACGACCACTCCCCGAGGAAGCGGTGACTCCGGTCGACCAGGGCGCCCGGGCCCGGCTGGAGGCGGCCTTCGCGCGCGAGGAGCGGCGTGGCCTCATGCTGGCGGCCGCCGCGCGCTCGACCGCGGTGGTGATCATCCTCGGCTGGCTCGCGGTGTCGAATCCCGAGCGCGGCCCGGCCTTCACGTGGGTCCTCGGCACCGCGTCCGTCTTCCTCGTCACCGGCGTGGCGCAGCTCTGGGTGTACTTCCGGGGGAAGGCGCCGCCGATCGCGCCCTACGCCTTCATGCTCGTGGACTCGCTGGCGCTGGCGGCGGTTCTCCTGTTCCCGAATCCCTTCGACACCAAGGCGCTGCCGCTGGCGATGCCGCTGCGCTACGCGACCTTCATGTACTTCTTCCTCCTCCTCATGCAGGCGGCCTTCTCGTTCCGGCCGCGCCTGCTGCTGTGGACGGGGCTGTGCGGCGCCGGCGCCTGGACGCTCGGCTTTTTGTGGATCGTGACCCGCCCGGAGACCCGCATCGACGCGCCCAGCAGCGCCGGCCGGGCGGCCATGCTCATCGAGTACTTCGATCCGAACTACGTGTCCATCCTGAAATACCAGAACGAGGTGATCGTGTTCGTGCTGGTGAGCGCCGGGCTGGCCCTCCTCGTCCGTCGCTCGCGCACGCTGGTGGCCGAGCGGGCCGAGGCCGAGCGCGCCCGCGGCAACCTCGCCCGCTATTTCTCACCGAAGGTCGTGGACACGCTCGCCGAGCGCGACGAGCCCCTGGGCCGGGTCCGCCGGCAGGCGGTCGGCGTCCTGTTTGCCGACCTGGTGGGCTTCACGACGATGGCCGAGGGCATGACGCCGGAGGAGGTCATGGCGCTGCTGCGCGACTTCCACGGCCGGATGGAGGAGGTGGTGTTCCGCCACGGCGGCTGCCTGGAGAAGTTCATCGGCGACGCCCTGCTGGCGACCTTCGGCGTTCCCGATCCCGGCCGCCGCGACGCCACCGACACCCTTGCCTGCGCCCGTGGCATGCTGGCCGCGCTCGCGGCCTGGAATCGAGAGCGCTCGGCGGCCGGGCGGGCGCCGCTGCGCATGGGGCTGGGGCTGCACTACGGCCAGGTGGTGGCCGGGGACATCGGCAGCCGCCGCAGCATGGCCTTCGCGACGGTGGGCGACACCACCAACGTGACCAGCCGGCTGCAGGCGTTGACGCGCGAGCTTGGCACCAGCCTCGTGGCCAGCGGCGCGCTGGTGGCCGCGGTCGAGCGCGAGGCCGCGGACGTCACACTGTTGAAGGGGCTGACGTCGCACGGGGCCCAGGTGTTGCGCGGTCGCGACACGCCGATTGATCTGTGGGCGGAGTGAGCGCGGCGGCCGGGCCGAGGGGGGCGATCATGGCGGGCTACGATCTGGTGATCCGGGGCGGAACGGTCTATGACGGGACGGGAGCCTCCGGCGCGCGTGCCGACGTGGGCGTGCGCGGCGAGCGCATCGCCGCGGTCGGGATCATCCCCGAGCGAGGCGGCGCCGAGCTCGACGCGACGGGGCTCGCCGTGTCGCCCGGCTTCATCGACGTGCACAGCCACGACGACTTCGCCGTGCTCCTCGATCCCCAGATGGCGTTCAAGGTCATGCAGGGCGTCACGACGGACGTCGTGGGCAATTGCGGCTCCGGCATCATGCCCTTCGAGTCGGGCCGCGAGCGGTTCCGGCGCTTCAACCCGGGCGCCGACCCGCCGCGATGGGACAGCTTCGCCGGCTACATGTCCCGGATCGACGAGGCGGCGCCGAGCTGCAACGTGGCGGTGCTGATGGGCCACGGCACCCTGCGCCACGGCGCGATGGGGCTCGCGCAGCGCGCCCCGAGCGCGTCGGAGCTCGGCCGGATGCGGGACTGGGTGCGCGAGGGGGTCGATGCGGGCGCCGTGGGCCTGTCCACCGGCCTCATCTACGAGCCCGGCCGCTACGCCGCCACGGACGAGATCATCCAGCTCGCGCGCGAGCTGGGCGCGGACGGGGGCCTCTACGCCACGCACATGCGCAATGAGGCCGAGGGGCTCCTCGCCGCGGTGGCCGAGGCCATCCGCGTCGGCGAGGACGGCGGCGTGCCCGTGCAGATCTCCCATCACAAGGCCTCGGGGCGGGGCAACTGGGGCCTGGTGGAGCGCTCGCTCGAGCTGATCGATCAGGCCCGCGCGCGCGGCCTCGACGTCACGGCCGACCAGTATCCCTACATCGCCGGGAGCACGTCGCTCGCCGCCATCGTCCAGAACGGCGCCTTTCGCACCGACAGCCCGGGCGGCATCGGGCACGTGTCGGGCGCGGACGTCCTGATCGCATCCGCGCCGAAGAGTCCCGAGTGGGAGGGCCTGCGCCTCTCGGAGCTCGGCCGGCGCTGGGCCCTCGGCGACGAGGAGGCGGCCCGCCGCGTGATCGACACGGAGCAGGACGGCTGCTTCGTCGTGATCTTCATGATGAACGAGGCCGACGTGCGCCGCGTGATGGCGCACCCGACCACCATGATCGGCTCCGACGGCGTGCCCGCCGGCGGCAAGCCGCACCCGCGCCTCTACGGCACGTTCCCGCGGGTGCTCGGCCACTACGTGAGGGAGGAGCGCGTCCTCGACCTGCCCACGGCCATCCACCGCATGACGGGGATGCCGGCGGCCAAGTTCAAGCTCGCCGACCGCGGCCAGCTCCGCCCGAACGCCTTCGCCGACCTCGTGGTCTTCGACCCGTCGAGCATCGCCGACACCGCGACCTACGAAGACCCCAAGCGCTTCCCCGCCGGCATCCGCGCGGTCTACGTCAACGGCACCCGGGTCGCCGACAACGGCACCCACACGGGCGCCCGCCCCGGCCGCACGATCCGCCGCAACAAGAGCTGAACCACCACGGCCATGAGCTACCAGCCCATCGAGAACTACGGCGTCATCGGCGATTTGCACACCGTCGCCCTCGTCGGGATGGACGGGTCGATCGACTTCATGTGCCTGCCGCAGTTCGACTCTCCGTCGGTGTTCGCCGCCCTGCTCGACGAGCGACAGGGCGGCCGGTTCCAGGTGGCTCCGCTCTTCGACCAGGCGCGGCAGAAGCAGCTCTATCTGCCCGACACGTGCGTGCTGCTCACGCGCTTTCTCTCGGATGCCGGCGTGGCCGAAGTGTCCGACTTCATGCCCATCGCCGAGACGAAGGACGAGCACGACATCGTCCGCCGCGTCAAGACGGTGCGCGGCGAGGTCCGGTTCCGGATGATCTGCCAGCCCCGGTTCGACTACGCGCGCGCCGCTCACACGGTCGAGCGCACGCAGGATGGGGCGCTGTTCGTCTCGACCGGTCGGTACCCGCTGGCCCTGCGGCTCCGGGCCACCGTGCCCGTGCGCGTTGAGGACGGCGCGGTGGTGGCCGAGTTCACCTTGCGCGCCGACGAGTCCGCATCGTTCGTCCTCGAGTGCGTGCGGCCCGGCCAGGAGTCGCGGGCCGCCAATCCCGACTTCGTCGCCGAGGCCTTCAAGGAGACCGTCAACTTCTGGCGACGCTGGGTCTCGCGATCCTCCTATCGGGGGCGCTGGCGAGAGATGGTGAACCGGTCGGCGCTCACCCTCAAGCTCCTGACCTCGCGGCCACACGGCTCCATCGTGGCCTCGCCCACCTTCGGGCTGCCCGAGGCCGTGGGAGGGCCTCGGAACTGGGACTACCGGTACACGTGGATCCGCGACGCATCGTTCACCCTGTATGGGCTCATCCGGCTGGGCTACACCGAGGAGGCGGCCGCCTTCATGCGCTGGGTGGAAGCCAGGTGCGAGGAGCTGGAGCCGGATGGGGCGCTGCAGATCATGTACGGCATCGACGGCCGCCACGAGCTGACCGAGGAGACCCTCCCGCATCTCGACGGCTACCTGGGCTCCAAGCCGGTGCGGATCGGCAACGCGGCGTACGGCAACCTCCAGCTCGACATCTACGGCGAGCTGATGGACGCCATCTACCTGTACGACAAGTACGGCCAGCCGATCGGGTACGATCTGTGGCGCAACGTCACGCGCTTCATCGACTGGCTGTGCGCCAACTGGCGCCAGCCGGACGAAGGCATCTGGGAGGTGCGCGGCGGCCGGCAGGAGTTTCTCTACTCCCGCGTGCTGTGCTGGGCCGCCGTCGATCGGGCGGTGCGACTCGCCGGGCGGCGATCCTTTCCGTCGCCCTGGGCGCGCTGGCACGACACGCGCGACGAGATCTACCACGACGTCTTCGCGCGCTTCTGGAACCCGAGCCTCAAGGCGTTCGTGCAGTCTCCGGGCTCCACCACGCTCGACGCCTCGGCCCTGCTCATGCCCCTCATCAAGTTCATCTCGCCCACCGACGCGCGCTGGATCTCCACGTTCCGCGCCATCGAGCAGGAACTGGTGAGCGATTCGCTGGTCTATCGCTACCGTGTCGACGACCGGTTCTCCGACGGGCTCACCGGGACCGAGGGGACCTTCAGCATGTGCTCCTTCTGGTACGTGGAGTGCCTGTCGCGGCTCGGTGATCTCGAGCAGGCGCGCTTCTACTTCGAGAAGATGCTCGGCTACGCCAACCACCTGGGCCTCTACGGTGAGGAACTGGGCCACCGGGGTCAGCACCTGGGGAATTTCCCGCAGGCCTTCACGCACCTGGCCCTGATCAGCGCCGCCTACGACCTCGATCGGCGGCTGTCGAGCGCGCGTCGCGAGTGAGGTTGTTTCACGCCCCGGGAAGGGCGGTGCTTCGCGGCCTCCTTCTTCGCGCCTCCTTACGACACAGTGTCGTACAGGGTCACACGCCCGTCCGCATCAAACGACACACGGGCTTCGCCGTCGGGCTCGCGGCCTGATCCGGAAGGGGGACGTTTTGACGGAGTGCCCATATAACTCTTACACGGTCCTTCCTACACCCTTGAGGGTTCAAGGGTCACTCCGAGGGCCAGAGTGACCTTCCAGTCGAGCCGATAGCTGGGTCTTCGCGCATCTCCTGCTGGCACGGCCGATGCCTGATGCTGGTAGGCCGGAAAATAAAGGCAAACAATTCCCGTTCAATGGAGGCATTGGAGGAGGATATCGACATGAGACGATTTGCGATCAGCGGCCTCACGCTGGCCCTCGCAGTGTCTGGGGGATGCGCAAGCCCCGATCAGATTCGGCTAGAGCCGGTTGTCGAGACAGTGCTGCCGGCTCCGAGCATCGCGTACGCTCCGCCCTCGACCACCGGGGCGACACCATCCGCCCCCGCGGCCACCGCGGTGATTACGCCGGGAAATACGACGGTGGTGCAGGCTCCCTCGACGACGAGCACGGTCCCGGCGGCGCCCGACCTGACTCCCGTTCCGGCCCCCGCCGGCACGACAGTAGCACCGGCGCCCGGGATCACGGTAGTACCGGCCCCCGGGACGCCGGCCGTGGTGCCGCCTGCGGGCACGACGACGGTCGTGCCGGCCCCGGCCACGGTGGCAACGCCCGCGCCGGCCGCGGTCATTCACACACTGCGGGCCGACGACATCAACTCGCCGCGCGTCCGCGCGCAGACCATCTATGCCAACCGGATCGAGGCGAACGAGATCCGCGGTGTGATCCATCAGGACAAGAGCCTGAAGGTGGGTAACACGAATGGCGCGATCAAGGGGAACGAGATCGTAGCCTCCGTCATCTACGCCGACGAGATCAAGGCCGACCTCGTCATCGCCGATCACATCTACGTCAGGAACCTCCGGCGGCGGTAAGCGGCCCGGACCTCGGGCCACGCCTGCGTGCTGGCGTGGAGACCGCTGAGCGTGAGACGGGTCAGCTGCGAGCGGCTCCGAAGCCCGGGACCGTACTCTCTGTGACTCGCTCGCGCCGCTAGGCACTCCGGTTCGCTGACTCAGCGTGTGCTCGCGGAGCGCGAGCCGGCGGTCCAGGGCGCCCGAGGCTGGTCCGCTCGCGATCGTGCGCGCTACCGGCTGGCGAGCGCGCGCCGCATCCGCTCCAGCCCCTCGGTGAGGAGCGCGCGCGGGCACGCGAAGTTGAGCCGCGCGAACCCCCGGCCCGGCGTGCCGAACGCCGCGCCGTCGCTGAGCGCCACCTTCGCCCGCTCGAGGAAGAACGCGAAGGGGTCGTCCTTCGGCAGCTTCGCGCCGCGGCAGTCGAGCCACGCGAGATAGGTGCCCTCGGGCTTGGCCATGGTGATGCCGGGCAGGTTGTCCGCCACGTACTGGGCGAGGAAGTCGCGGTTGGCCTCGAGGTAGCGCAGGAGGTCGTCGAGCCAGGGCTGGCCGTCGCGGTAGGCGGCGAGCGTCGCCACGTAGCCGAAGACGTTCACCGCCCTGACGAGGTCGAGCTGAGACGCCACGAACTTCTCCCGGAGCGAGGCGTCGGGGATGATCGCGATCGAGGACTTGAGCCCGGGCAGGTTGAAGGTCTTGCTCGGCGCCATCAGCGTGATCGTGCGGCGCTCGACCTCGGGGCCGAGCGAGGCGATCGGCACGTGCTGGTGTCCGGCGTAGACGAGGTCGCAGTGGATCTCGTCGGAGACGATCACCAGATTCCGCTCGAGGCAGATCTCGGCGATGCGCGACAGATCCGTCCGCTCCCACACGCGGCCCACCGGGTTGTGCGGATTGCACAGGAGGAACAGGCGCGTCCGCTCGCGGATGGCCGAGCGGAAGACGTCGAAGTCGATCGCGTAGCGCCCGCCCGCCTCGCGGCCGAGCGGCGCCTCCTCGCGCGTGAGCCCGCAGTTGTCGGGCGCGCGCAGGATCGGCGGGTACATCGGCGTCTGGAGCAGGAGCCCGTCGCCCGGCGCGGCCGCGGAGCGGCACGCCAGGTTGAAGCCGGGGATGACGCCGGGCAGGTGCACGATGGCCTCGGCCGACACGCGCCAGCCGAAGCGCTTCTGCAGCCGGTCGACGATCACCTCGTAGAACTCCGGCTGCTCGAAGCCATAGCCGTAGAACGGGTGCTCGGCGCGCTCGCGGAGCGCGCGCACGACCGGCTCCGGCGACGGGAAGTCCATGTCGGCCACCCAGAGCGGGAGCACGTCGGCGGGGTACTTCCGCCACTTGTTGCTCGCCGTCTGCCGGCGATCGACGACGGTGTCGAAGTCGTGGGCCATGCTCTCAGTCCTTCCCGTAGCGCGTCTCGCGCAGGTCGGCCGTCGCCTTGTGGGCCAGCATGCCCTCGATCTCGCAGATGCGCGCGACGATGGGCGCCACGCGCCCGCTCGCCTTGCGCGTGAGGCGCTGGTAGGTGACGGTCTTGATGAACTTCCCCACATAGAGGCCGCCGGTATAGCGCGCGGCGCGCCCGGTGGGCAGGATGTGGTTGGGGCCGATGGTCTTGTCGGAGTAGGCGACGGTCGATTCCTCGCCCACGAAGAGCGAGCCGTAGTTCCGGAGGCGGCCGAGAAACCAGTCGTCGTTCTTCGTCTGCACCTCGAGATGCTCGGGCGCGTACTCGTCGGCGACCCGCGCGGCCTCCTCGTCGTCGTCGACCAGGAGGACTTCACCGTTGTCCTCCCACGCCCGCCGGGCGACTTCCTGGGTGCCGAGGAGCGGAAGCTGGCGCTCGCACTCGCGGAGCACGGCCTGGCCGAGGGCGCGCGACGTGGTGACCAGGATCGCCGGCGACGTCGGCCCGTGCTCGGCCTGACCGAGAAGATCGGCGGCGACCACGACGGGATCGGCGGCGTCGTCCGCGATCACGAGGATCTCCGTCGGCCCCGCGAGCAGATCGATGCCCACGGTCCCGAAGATCTGCCGCTTGGCCTCGGCCACGTACTGATTCCCCGGGCCCACCACCATGTCGACGGCCGGGATGCTCTCGGTCCCGTAGGCCATCGCCCCGAGCGCCTGCACGCCGCCGATGCAATAGACGTCGTCGACGCCGGCGGCGACCATCGCGTAGAGCGTGGCCGGATAGATCCCCCCGCCGGGATTGGCCGCGCTGACCGGGCTCGGCGGCGAGCACGCGATGACGCGCCCGACCCCCGCGACCTTCGCGGTGGTGATGCTCATGAGCGCGGAGGCCACCAGGGGATACCGCCCGCCGGGCACGTACGCCCCCACCGTCGCGACCGGGATCAGCTTCTGCCCGAGCCGCACCCCGTCCTGCAGCTCCACCTCGAACTCGGTAAGGCTCGCCCGCTGGCGCCGCGCAAACGCCGCGATCTGGTCGCGGCAGTAGTCGATCATCGCGCGATCGTCAGCGCCAACCCCCGCGACCGCCGCCTCGATCTCCGCCGCACTCAGCTTGAAGCTCGCCGGCGACCACCGATCAAGCTTCTCCGAATACCGCCGCACAGCCAGCATCACCCTCCCGCCGCACGGCCCCCAAGATCTCCGCCACAACAGCCCGCACAGCCTCATCCGACTCCGCAGGACGCGCCACGGCCTTCTTCAAATACTCAAGCATGGAGCTCCTCCGTCGATCACGAAGGCAGGAAGGTGGGCGAAGACCGCCCATCGAGCAGGCTGAGCAAAGCGCAAGCACGGGCGGCGAGAAGGGTCCAGATGCGAGGCGGAGAGGGCCGCGGCCCCCGAGGCGTACTCGATGTACGTTGAGGGGTGCCGCGGCCCTCTCCAACGAAGCAGATGGGCCCTTATCGGCGTCCGTCGCCGACGCTAGTTGCAGGCCTCGAAGAGGCCGGCGGCGCCCTGGCCGCCACCGATGCACATGGTGACGACGCCGTACTTGCCCTTCCGGCGCTGAAGCTCGTTGGCGATGGTGCCGACCATGCGCGAGCCGGTCATGCCGAACGGATGCCCGATCGAGATCGACCCGCCGTTCGGGTTCAGCTTGTCCATGGGGATGCCCAGCGTGTCGCGGCAGTAGACGACCTGGGAGGCGAAGGCCTCGTTCAGCTCCCACACGTCGATGTCTTCCATCTTGAGCCCGGCGCGCTTCAGGAGCTTCGGCACCGCGTAGATCGGCCCGATGCCCATCTCGTCGGGCTCGCACCCGGCGACGGCGAAGCCGCGGAAGATGAGCTTGGGCTTGATGTTGAGGGCCTTGGCGCGGTCCATGGACATGAGCAGGGTGGCGGAGGCGCCGTCGGAGAGCTGGGAGGAGTTGCCCGCCGTCACCGAGCCCTGGCCGCTCGTCTTGTCGAAGACGGGCGCGAGCGACAGCAGCCCTTCGAGCGTGGTGTCCGGGCGGTTGCACTCGTCCTTGTCGACGTAGTAGTCCTCCTTGCCCGCGATCTCGCCCGTCTTCTTGTCGACGATGCCGCGCACGACCTGCATCGGCGCCAGCTCTTCCTTGAAGAAGCCGTCCTGCTGGGCGCGCGCGGTGCGCTGCTGGCTCACCAGGGAGTACTCGTCCTGCGCCTGGCGGCTCACGTTGTAGCGCTTGGCCACCACCTCGGCGGTGTCGCCCATCACCATGTAGATGCCCGGCTTCTTTTCCTTCACCCAGGGGTTCGGATCGCCGTCGCGCTTCATCATGCTGATGCTCTCGAGGCCGCCGCCGATCGCCGCCTCCGCCCCGCCCATCATGATCTGGTGGGCGGCCATGGCGATGGCCTGCAGGCCCGAGGAGCAGAAGCGGTTGACGGTGGTGCCGGCCACGGAGGCGGGCAGGCCGGCGCGGATCAGGGCCACGCGCGCGACGTTACTGCCCTGCGGGCCATTGGGCTGGGCGCAGCCCAGGATCACGTCCTCGACTTCCTTGGGATCGAGCTGGGGCGCCTTGCCGAGGACGTCCTTGATGCAGTGGGCGGCCAGGTCGTCCGGTCGGGTGATATTGAACGACCCGCGATGGGACTTGGCGAGGGGGGTGCGCGAGCTGGCGACGACGACAGCTTCTCTCATGGTGTGGCTCCTTTCGTGGGGGGGAAGGCTTGCCGGGATTATACGCGATGGGCGCCGGGGGCGGATAGGCCCGGAGCCGAGCGCTTCCTCAGCCTGCGCGCGACGCTCTGCGCGCGTCCGCGCCGGCCGAGCCGTCCGGGGCGGCGAGTGGTGCTCGGCGTATGCGTCGAGCAACCGGCGAATCATTCGCTGGTACTGCGTCTTGTGCTTGCCCGCCTCGTGCTTGAAGAACTCGACGCTCCGTTTGCTCAGGGAGATGGTGATCTTTACCCCGTCATCGCGGAACACCAAGTCCTCGGGACGGGGCAGGAAGTCCGGGACAATCCGGATCCGTCCGAGGGGCTCATCCGTGTATCTGATTTTCGCGCTCATAGAGCGCTTCCCTTTCCGCCAGTACCCGGCTCCGAAGACATACAGCCATACGATGGTATGGCGTCCTCACTTCTCGTTGAGGCGCCAGACGCCGTCCCAGTCGGGCGGTGGGGGGCCGCCCGGAAGGCCACGCTGCGCTCGCGCAGCACCGCCGCGGGGCCGTCGTCGGGGCATCGCCGGAGGCATTCGGCGAACCGCTGCTCGGCGGTGTCCCAGTCCTGCCGGCGATAGGCCGCGAGGCCCTCGACGTAGAGGTCCCGGAGCTCGAGCAGGCCCGCGTCGACCTCGCCCGCGCGGCCCAGGAGCTCGAAGATGCGCACGGGCTCGCTCTTGCCGACGACGATGACGGTGTCGAGCTCGCGGGCGTCGATGACCTGCTGGGCCAGGCGATAGGTCTCCTCGGCGAGGATCACCGTGGTGCCATACACCTTGTTCACGCCCTCGAGGCGGGACGCCAGGTTGGTGATGTCGCCGATGGCCGCGTAGGACTTGGCGGTGGGCGCGCCGATGGTGCCGATCACCACCTCGCCCGTGGCGAGTCCCATCCGCACGGCCAGCTCGGGGACGTTCCGGCGGAGCCCGAGGAGCTGCGGCAGCTCCGGACGCAGCGCGATCACCGCGTCGCGGTGGGCGAGCGCGGCGAGGCAGGCCGAGGCCGCGTGATCGTCGCCCGCGGAGAACGGCGGCGCCCAGAAGGCCATGACGGCGTCGCCGATGTACTTCTCGACCACGCCGTTGTGGGCGCGGATCTGATCGCTGACGACGGTGAAGTAGCGGTTGAGGAGCCGCACCATGGCCGTGGCGGTGAGCTGCTCGCTCATCGACGTGAAGCCCTTCAGATCGGAGAAGAGGACGGTGGCGACGCGGCGCTCCGCCTGGTCCATGTCCTCCTTCGAGGTGTCGATGAGCCGGGCCACGACGCGGGGGTCGAGGTACTTCCCGAAGGTGTCCTTGATCCGCTCCTTGGTGCGCAGCTCCTCGGCCATGTGGTTGAAGGCCTCGGCGAGCTGGCCGATCTCGTCCTTGCTCGTCACCGGCACCGTCACCGCGAGGTCGCCCGCCGCGATGGCCTTGGCCCCGTCGACGAGGCGCCGGAGGGCCCGGACCAGGCTTTTCGCGCCCGCGGCGCTGAGGCCGAGGCCCACCACCACCGCCACCGCGAACAGGACCAGGTTCAGGCGGAGGATGCGCTGCTCCTGCGCATAGGTGCTCTCGGTCGAGGCGCGGGCCAGCGCGGTGAGCTCGGCCCGCACCGCGGGCAGGTCCGCGCTGAACGCCTGCTCGAACTGCTCGAACCGCAGCGACAGGGCGCGCGCATCGGCGGCCCGGCCGGCGGTGTGGGCGGTCAGCACCTCGTCGCCGAGGGCGAAGTAGGGCGCCTGCAGTCGCTTCAGATACGAGAGCGAGCGCTGGACCCGGGCCAGGACGAGCCGGTCGGCGCCCTCGGTGCGCGGATCGACGAGGGCACGGTCGAGCAGGGCTTCCGAGCGCGCGAAGTCGGCGGTGATGCGGGCCTTCGTCCGGTCGAGGGCCTGGTGCTCCGCCTCGGCGGCCGCGGGCGAGTCATCGTTCCGCCTGAGCATCCGCTCGAGGAGCAGCTCGTAGTCGGACGTCGCGACGTCCAGATCGGAGATGGCGGCGGCGAGCGGGAGCTGGAACTCGATGATGGCCGCCACCTTGTCGCTGCTGTGCCGCTGCATGATCATCGAGCTGGCGAGCACGACCGCGAAGAGCAGGAGCAGGACGGCGGAGAGGATGAGGATCTTGACGCGGACCGTCATCGTGCGCCCACGGTACGCGCCGCCGGCGGCCTTGTCAAAAACGGCTCGCGCGCTCGGCGCCTCGTCCCGCGCCGCCGATCGTGCCGACCGCGACGCCCCCGATCACGAGCGCCACCGCGGCCAGAAGCGATGGGGTCAGCGCCTCGCCCAGGGCGAGGGTGGCCGTGACGATGCTGATGATCGGCACGCCCAGGAGCCCGAGCGAGGTCGTGACCGCGGGCAATCGGCGATTGGCCACCGCCACGGCCCAGTACGCGAGCGCCGTCCCGGGCACGGCGGCGTAGAGCAGCATCAGGACCAGCGCCGCATCCCAGCGCGCCGCGGGCAGGCCGTGCACGGCGAGGGCCACGGGCGTGACGATGGCCGCGGCCAGCAGCGTCTCCCACGGGAGGAGCTGAAACGGCGTGCCGCGCCAGTGATGGCCGCGGATGTGCACGATGCTCGCCGCCCACAAGAGCGCGGCGAGGACGAGGGCGCCATTGCCCAGCACCGCGGTGCGATTGGACCAGTCGAAGGCGAGCGGGTTGAAGAGGACCACGAGGCCGAGGAGCCCCATGACGACGCCGGCGGCCCGCCGCGGTGTGAGCCGCTCGTGCAGGAAGAGGCTCGCGCCCGGCGTCACCCAGAGCGGCGTCGTGTAGGCGAGCACCACCGAGCGCCCGGTGGGGATGAACGTGAGGCCGATCGCCATCAGCACCGAGAAGCCCACCATGTGCAGGAGCGCGATGCTGAGCACGATGGGCAGGTCCTCCCGGCGCGGCGGGGCGACGCGCCCCCACCAGGCGGTGATCGCGAAGAGGACGATGGCGGCGATCCCCGTGCGCAGCGCCACCGACCAGAGCGGCGGCAAGCTCTGGAGGATCACCTTGTTCACCGGCCAGGTGACGCCCCACGTGAGCACCACGGCCGCGAGCAGCACGGCCGCCCGGCGGAGGGACACGCCGCCGTGCGCGTCGTCAGGCGCCGGCAGGATGCTCAAAGCCGGCAGGATGCTCAAAAAGGTCCACGCGAGGCGTCGCGAGGCGGCGGCCACGAATGGGCCGCCGCGCGAGGTCGTCAGCTCGTCTCGTACGTTGCGAGCACGGCGGCCGAGGGACGCCGACGACGCAGATGGGCCTTTTTCAGCATCCTGCCTACCCGTCGCCGAGCTGGGCGGGGGGGCCGCCGTCGACGATGATGGTCTCGCCCGTCATGAAGGACGAGGCATCCGAGGCGAGGAAGATGCACGGGTACGCGATCTCCTCCACCTTGCCCCAGCGGCCCATGCCCACGCGGCTCGCCACCGTGTCGTAGGCCTTCTTCGCGACGGCGGGATCCTGCTTGGTCAAGACGCCCATGTAGCCCTCGGTCTCGATGGGCCCCGGCGCGATGCAGTTCACGCGCACGTTCTTTCGCCCCCAGGCCATGCCGAGCGAGCGGGTGTAGTTGACCACCGCGGCCTTGGCGGCGCCGTAGTGCGGCATCATCGCCGAGCCGTTCGTCCCCGCGATCGACGACACGTTGATGATGACGCCGCCGCCCTGGGCCATCATCTGGCGCCCCGCCCACTTGCAGCCGAAGAAGACGCCGTTCAGGTTGATCTGGACCACGGTGTTCCAGCCATTGGCGGTGATGTCTTCGGGATTGGCGCGAAACGACGCGCCGGCATTGTTGACCATGATGTCGAGCCGGCCGAGGTCGCGGACGGTGCGCTCGACCAGCTCCTTCACCGCGTCCTCCTGGCGGACGTCGACGGCCATGGCGAACGACCGGCGGCCGAGCTTCACGATCTCCGCGGTGACGGGCTCGAGGTTCTCGAGCTTGCGGCTGGCCACCACGACGTCGGCGCCCGCGCGGGCGAACTCGACGGCGACCGAGCGGCCGATGCCGACGCCTCCGCCCGTCACGATGGCGATCTTGTTCTCGAGCGAAAAGGGCGATGCGGGCATGGGGACTCCTTCCGTGTGGTGGTGGGCGAACCGCGGCGATTATACCCAGCCGTCGGGGGGCGCGCTCTCGAAGCTGACGCGCCGACCCGTCGCGGGATGGACCAGGCCGAGCCGACACGCGTGGAGCGCGAGCCGGCCGAATGGGTTGTGGCGGCTGCCGTGCTCGCGATCGCCCGCGATCGGGTGGCCCAGGTCGGCGAGCTGGACCCGGATCTGGTGCCGGCGGCCGGTGCCGAGCGTCAGCGCGAGCACGGTCGTGTCGCGGCGCCGCTCGAGGACCTGGTAGTGCGTGATGGCGGCTTTGCCCGACGGCGCCGCGCGCACGCGCAGCGCGCGGTCCTCGACGAGCCGGCTCTCGAGCGTGCCCGCCTCGGCCTGCACGCGTCCCTCGACCACCGCCACGTACTCGCGCTCGGCGGTGCGCGCCTCGAACTGCGCCTGGAGCTGCCGCTTCGCCGCGGGCGACTTGGCGAACGCGATGAGCCCCGACGTGTCCCGGTCGAGGCGATGCACGATGAAGGGACGGCCCGGGGGCCGCCGGGAGGCCAGGTAGTCCCAGAGGAACCGATAGGCGGTGCGCTCCCGCTCGCGGTCGGTGGCGACGGTGAGGAGGCCGGGCGGCTTGTCGATCACGAGGAGGTCCTCGTCCTCGTGGATCAGCCGGAGCGAGGCCGGGAAAGGCACGCGGCCCGGCTGATGCGCGGACGAGCTGTGCCCGGTGAGCGCCACGTGATCCCCGGCTTCGACCGGGGCGCGCGCGTCGCGCGCCACGAGGCCGTTCACGGTGACTCGGCCTCCCTCGATCCACTGCTTGTGGCTTCGCCGGGACGCCTCGGGATACAGCGCGCGGAGCCGGTCGAGGAGCGTCAGCCGGGGATCACCGGCTGGCTTCGGCCGACACCAGGCCCGACGGGCAGCTCACGCCCGTGCCGCCGATCCCACAGTAGCCCCACGGGTTCTTCGCGAGGTACTGCTGGTGATAGTCCTCCGCGTAGTAGAACTCGGGCGCCTCGCGGATCTCCGTGGTGATCGGCCCGTAGCCGGCCTTGGTGAGCATCGGCTGGTAGGCGCGCGCCGAGGCCTGGGCCGCGGCGAGCTGGGCCGGCCCGTAGCAGTAGATCGCCGAGCGGTACTGGGTGCCGACGTCATTGCCCTGGCGCATGCCCTGCGTCGGGTCGTGGTTCTCCCAGAAGATCTTCAAGATGTCGCCGTAGCTGATGACGCGCGGATCGAAGACGACCCGCACGACTTCCGTGTGCCCGGTGGCGCCGCTGCAGACCTCTTCATAGGTCGGGTTCGGCGTCGAGCCGCCGGCATAGCCCACCGACGTCGAATAGACGCCCTTGGCTTCCCAGAACTTGCGCTCGGCGCCCCAGAAGCAGCCGAGGCCGAAGAGGCCGAGCTCCATGCCGTCCGGGAAGGGCGGCTCGAGGCGGGCCGCGTTGACGAAGTGCTGCTCGGGAACGGGCAGGCGCGCCGCCCGTCCGGGGAGTGCCTCCTGCGCCGAGGGAATGCTGTGCTTGCTTTCGTCCGAACATGGTGTGGTCCTCCGTCAGAGAATGACCTTAGAGAATGACCTTCTTGTCTCGCAGCTCGCGGATGCGCTCGGGGGAGAGCCCGCACTCGGCGAGGACCGCGTCGGTGTGCTCGCCGCGCAGGGGCGCCGCCCGCCGCACGCCCGGATTCATCCGCGAGAATTTCAGCGGCGTGCCGACCACGGGGATCTCGCCGAGCTTCGGGTGCACGACCCGCTCGATCATGCCCCGGGCGATGGTCTGCGGGTCGTTCATCACCTGGTCCACGGTATTGACCGGCGTGGCGGGCACGTCCGCCTCCTCGAGCCGCTTCAACAGGGGCTCGCGGTCGTATTCGCCGATGATCTTCTCCAGCATGGCCTCGAGCTCCGCGCGGTTCGCCACGCGGTCGCCGTTCTTCACGAAGCGCGGGTCGGCGGCCATCGCCTCGAGGTCGAGGGCGCGGGTGAGCTTCCCCCAGAACCGGTCATTGGCGGCGGCGATGAAGATCCACTGCCCGTCCCTGCACTTGAAGTTGCGATAGGGCGACAGCGACGGGTGCCCGGAGCCGAGCGCCTTCGGGACCAGGCCGGCGAGCAGGTAGCCCTCCGCGTGGTAGGCGAGGAGCGCGACGGCGGTGTCCAGCAGCGAGCCGTCGACGCGCTGGCCGAGCCCGGTGCGCTCGCGCTGGTGCACCGCCGCGGTGACGCCGAGCGCGCAGAGGATGCCGGTGGTGAGGTCGAGGAACGACACCGCCGAGCGGACGGGCGGGCCGCCGGGCTCGCCGGTGATGGACATGATGCCGCTGAACGCCTGCATCAGCGCTTCGTAGCCCGGGCTGTCCTTGCGCGGCCCGGTGCGGCCGAAGGCGGAGACCGAGCAGTAGATGAGGCGCGGGTTGATCTCGGCGAGCACGTCGTAGCCGAGGCCGAAGCTCTCCATCGTGCCGGTGCGGAAGTTCTCGACGAGCACGTCGGACTTCTGCACCAGCGCCTTGATCACCTCGACGCCTTCGGGAGACTTGAGGTCGAGGGTCATGCCGCGCTTGTTCCGGTTGAAGAGGAGGTACGCGGCGGTCTCGCCGTCCTTCTTGGGCGGCCAGGTGCGCGACTCGTCGCCCGCGTCCGTGTCCTCCACCTTGATGACGTCGGCGCCGAAGTCGCCCAGGAGGGCCCCGCACCAGGGGCCCGCGATGACGCGGGAGAGGTCGAGCACGCGGATGCCGTCGAGCGCGAGCGGGAATGTGGTCATGGCGGCTACTATACCGCGGGCCGGCGACGGCGACCCGGCCGAGCCGCCGCCGGCGCGTTGACATGTGGAGCGCATGCACCTATGGTGAGCACATGTCCAAGATGATCCAGCTCCGGCATGTTCCGGACGACCTTCACCGAAAGCTCAAGGCCCGGGCCGCCATGGAAGGGCTCTCGCTGTCCGAATACCTCCTCCAGGAGGTCCGGCGCGTCGCCGAGCGCCCGACGTTCGCCGAGCTTCGGGAGCGTCTGGCCCAGCGGAGCGCCGTGAGCCCGCGGGTTTCGCCCGCCCGGGCGGTGCGGGCCGAACGGGATCGCCGGTGATCGTGGTCGACGCCTCGGCGGCGATCGAGCTCTTGCTGAACACGGCCGCGGGCGTTCGCATCTCTGCCCGCCTGCTGTCGTCGGGCGAAACGCTGCACGCCCGCACCTGATCGATCTCGAGGTGGCCCAGGTCCTCCGCCGTTACGCGCGCTCGGGAGAGCTCGACGCGGGCCGCGGCGCCCAGGCCCTCGAGGATCTGGCGGACCTGGCGATCAACCGGTATCCGCACGACGTCTTTCTTCCCGGATCTGGGAGCTTCGCCACAGCGTGACGGCCTATGACGCGGCCTATATCGCGCTCGCCGAGGCGCTCGACGCGCCGCTGGTGACTCGCGATTCGGCGCTGGCGTCCGCCCCCATCGCGCGCGCGTCGAGGTCGTCTGAGCGCGTCAGAGCTGACCTGCGTCGCCGCAGCGATGCGGTCGAGCGCGAGGGCGAATGTCTCACCGCGACAGGGCGGGCTGGGGCACTCCCGCGGGGGCGCGATGCGGCGGCTCGGGGCGGCGGGCGAGCAGGAAGAAGATGGAGCCCAGGGCCGCGCAGCCGGCCAGCACCCGGAAGCCCGTCTGATAGCTGCCCGTGCGATCGGCGAGGATGCCCGCCACGAGTGGCCCGGCCATCATCCCGATCATGACCACCATGGAGGAGATGCCCGTGATCATGCCGAACGACGCGCTGCCGAAGTAGTCCGCCCGGAGCGCGGCCATCAGCGGTCCCCGGACGCCCCAGGCGAGGCCGTGGAGCACGGCGAAGACGACGACCATCCAGAGCGCCGTGGCCGAGGCCAGGACGAACAGCGCCACGGCGTGGGCCGCCATGCAGCCGACCACGATGGCGCGCTTGCTGAACCGATCCCCGGCGAATCCGCCGCCGAGCTGGCCCGCGATCTGAACCACCGTCATCAGCGCCACGATTCCCGCGGCCTGGCGGAGGGAGAAGCCGAGGCGCTCGGTCACGTCGGTGACGAAGTGCACCATCACCGCGGACACGACGAGGAGCGCCGAGCCATGTCCCGCCGCGATCAGCCAGAGCGCGGGGGCGCGCATGGCCTCGCGCGCGGTGAAGTCGACGGGCGCGGGGCGGGGACGCATGGCGGCGCCCACCTCGACGGGTCGCTGCCGTGTCACCGTCGGGCTCGAGGCCATACGCCTCGGGCCGGTGCCGGACGATGCGCGACAGCGGCAGGCCGACCAGGAGGACGAGCACGCCGGACAGGAACGCCGTCCACCGCCAGCCGAGGCGCGTGAGCCCGAGGACCACCACCGGCGTCAGGAGTCCGCCCACCGACATGCCCGTCGAGCTGATCGACAGCGCCAGCGCCCTCTTGCGCCGGAACCAGTTGACGATGGCCACGCTGATCGGCAGGTATCCGCCGAGGCTCGAGCCGAGCGCGAGCATGAAGAATGTGAGGAAGAACGTGACGGGCGAGCCGATCTGGCTCAGGAGCATGAAGCCCACGCCGAAGATCGTCATGCCCACGCGGATCAGGATCTGCGGGCCGAAGCGGTCGGTGAGCCATCCCTGAACGGGGCCGAGGATGCCGCTCTCCGCCCGCGCCATCGCAAAGGCGGCGGAGAGCATCGTCTTGCTCCACCCGAACTCCTCGCGGAGCACGACGACGTAGGCCCCGTAGGAGTGAAACATGAGCGCGCCGATCAGCGCTTCGAGGCTGAACCCCGCCCCCACGATCCACCAGCCGTAGAAGCCCCGGCCGGAGCCTCCGCCTCGCGCGCCCCCGCTCATCGCGCCAGTGTATCCCGCGACGCAATGCGGGCGGCGTCAGAGCTGGCCGGAGTCGCCCCAGTCGTCGAGGAGCTTCAGGTACGCGGGGTCGTCGTAGCGGTCGAGGCGGAAGGCGGCCGCGTAGTGGGGGAGCGGGCGCTCCGCGATGTGATCGGCGAGGAGGTCGGCGGCGCCGTTCGACGCCATCATGCCGTAGCCCGAGAGCGCGCCGATGATGTAGGCGCCGGCGACGGGCAGCGGCCCGGACAGGAAGCGGTTCTCGCGCGTCTTGGTGTAGTAGCCCCCGTCCACGAAGCAGCGCGGCAGGCGCTCGAGATAGGGCGTCAGCGCGGGGATCATTCGCGCCATCCCGCGCAGCACGACCTCGGGGTAGGCCGGGTCGAACGCCAGGGGAAACGTCGGTTCCGCGGGCTTCGTGTCGTAGGTCCAGATGCCCAGGACGGACGTGCTGTCGCCCGCGCCTTCGGGCCGGCCATGCGCGCCCGCGGGCAGCTCCCCGAGCAGGAGGTCATGCGCCCCCGACGCCCCGAGCTCGGCGCGCTCCTCGGGCGACCACGGGATGCGTCATCGGATCGGCCCAGATGGTGAGGGGCGCGTCGCGCGGCATCGCGCCGAGCGCGTCGTTCCAGGCGATCTTCGCGTGCAGCTCGCAGAAGATCGGCACCTCGACGCCGAGCAGGCGGCCGGCCCGGTGGAGAAAGGGCCCGGCGGCGATGACCGCGCGCTCCGTCCCGATCACGCGCCCGCCGCCCGGCCCGGTGACGTGCACGCCGCGCACGCGTCCGCCGGTCGTGTCGATCGTCTCGACCCGGCCCTCGACGAGCTCGACACCGTGCTCGCGCGCCCGCTCGAGGAGATACATGCCGAGCTGCTGCCCGCTGAACCAGCCGCAGCGGCGCGCGTGCAGGACCGCGAGCGTGTCCGGGGTGAGGTACGGGAAGTGTCGCCGGATCAGCGACGGCTCCGTGATCACGTCGGCGCCGGTCAGCGGCGAGTCGAACCCGTCGGCGGCTGCCGGCGACGTAGCCGCTCGCCGCCGTCGCGTGCTCGCGGACCGGACCGGAGCCGAGGGCCGCGGCCTCCGCGGCGGCGCGGTGGAACTGGGGCACCCGGGCGGGATCGGCGGTGGCGAAGAGATAGCCGCGCCGGTTCATGCGAAAGACATTGCCGCTCTCGCGGGCCAGCTCCTCGAGCAGGTCGATGCTCCGGTTCATCACGGCGACCATGGCGTCACCCGGTCCCGGCCACCAGTTGCGGTAGCACTCCGCCGACTTGTCGCTGGTGAGCGTGAGCGGCGGGCGCTCGTCGACGAGCGACGACGCCGCGCACGCCGCGCCGCACCGCCAGGTGATAGGCCGTCGCCACGCCGGCGATGCCGGCCCCGCAGATCACCACGGCCGCGCTCGAAGTCGCCATGGCTCGCTACCCGTCTCCGCCTGCCACCCGTCACCGAGGGCGCGCGCGACTCCTCGTCGCCCGCCGCGATCACCACGGGCTGGCGCGACTCCTCCGCGAAGCGCAGGAGCGCCAGCACCAGCGCGACGATCACCGGGCCCAGCACGATGCCGATGGGCCCGAAGGCGCTGAGCCCGCCCGCGAGCCCGAGGAAGACCGGCAAGGTCGAGATCTGGGCGCGGCCGGAGATGAACAGCGGCCGCACGACGTTGTCCGATCCCGAGACGACGAAGACCCCCCAGGCCACCATGAAGATCGCGGCGCCCCAGCGCCGCTGCACGGCGAGGACACCCGCCGCGGGCACCCAGATGAGCGCGGTGCCGAACAGCGGGACGAGCGCCGCGAGCATCGCGAGCACCCCGAAGACGACGGGCGAGGGGAGCCCGATGAGGCGAAGGCCACGCCCACCAGCGTGCCCTGGACCACCGCGGTGATCAGGGAGCCGAACACCACCGCCCGCGTCACCGCGGACAGGTGCAGGAGCAGGTGCCCCTGGCGCTCGGCGTCGAGCGGGACCAGGTGCAGCGCCGTGTCGAGCATGTCCTCGCCGTCGCGCAGGAAGAAGAAGAGCAGGAAGAGCATGATGACGAGGCTCACCAGCGTGCCCAGCGCCTCGACCACGAAGACGCCGCTCATCGCGACGGCCACCTGGAGCAGCCCGGTCGCCGCGCTCATGAGCCACTCCTGGACCTGCTCGGCGCTCACCGGCGTCACCGTTTCCGCCCATTGCAAGAATTGATGGACGAAGGGAATGCGGAGCAGATCGCTCGGCCGCGCGATCTCATAGCGTCCGGCGGTCGCCTGGAGCTGCTTGAACAGCGCCGTCGCCTGATTGGCGAAGGTGACCGAGACGGCGAGGGCCGGCCCCAGCAAGAGCACGATGAAGCCGAGCGTGAGCAGGACCGCCGCCCCCGCCCGGCGCCCGCCGAGCACGTCGCGCAGCCGGCGATTCACCGGGTAGAGCAAGAAGGCGACCAGGATCGACCAGAGAATGGCGCCGATGAACGGCTGCAGGATCTTCCACACCGCCACGGCGAGGATCGCGGCGGTGACGAGGGCGAAGACGCGGGGATAGAACCGGCTCTCGTGCTCGCTGGGCATCGCGCTCGCGGGTGCTCCGTCCCCGGTCCTGGCTGTGAACGGAGAGTATGCGGCTTGACGGCCACGGGTCAAGCCCGAGCGCGCTTGACAGCGCGTGCCGCCGCCCGGACAATCCCCGCATGAACCCCACGCGTTCGCTCGCGCCTCGTGCTGCTCGGCTTCCTCGTCGCCTTCGTCGTCGCTGGGACCGTCGGTTGCTCGATCTCGACCAGCCTGTCCGACTCGTCGGAGAGCTCGTCCGATTCCTCGGGAAGCCTCTCCGATTCCTCGGGGAGCAGCTCCGGCAGCTCCTCGCCGGAGAGCAAGGAGGCGGCGTATCGCGACGATGTCCGCGACTACACGGCCGCCTACGTGAAGTCCGGCGGCCGCATCGCGGATTTCGACAAGAAGCTCAGCGAGCTCGCCACGGTCGCGCGGGATCACCAACTGGGAAGAGAACATGGCCACCTACGATGGGATCGGGCGGGGTCTCGGCAAGGCCGGCGTCGACGGCGTCGAGCTGGACACCTATGTCACGAATCTCGCGGATGGCGATCCGAAGAAGGTCGACGGCGATTCGAAAGGGCTACGAGTCAGGCAAGAAATGAGGCGTCGGGCCGCCGGCGTCCGCGTTCTGCTACTCGCCGCGCTCGTCCTCCTGGCTCCCGGCCGCGCCCGCCGGCGCCGGCCGCCAGATCGAGTACCTCTACATGGACGCGCAGCGCTGTGTGTTGTCCGCCCGGGCAATTCGCGCATGAACAAGAATTCCCGCTCGCGCCTCCCACTGCTCGGCTTCCTCGTCGCCTTTTTCAGTAGCTTGTGAGCCTGCGCGGCTACTCGCCGCGGAGGACGCCGAGGGGCTTCTGGCCGAGCAGGCGGATCGTGCCGAGGAAGCCGACGGCCACCGCCAGCGCGATGGCCGCGGCGACACCGAGGACGAGCGTGCCGGGCGCCCAGGCCCAGCGCACGTCGAGCGCGAAGCGCAGCACCGCCCAGGCCAGCGCCGCCGCGAGCGCGGTCCCGCAGAGCCCCGCGCCCGCGCCGAGCAGCAGGTACTCGACGGCGAAGGCCCGCGCGACGAGCCCGCGGGTGGCCCCGAGCGCCTTCAGGATCACCGACTGGTAGAGTCGCTGGTAGCGGGTGATGGCCAGCGCGCCGGCCATCACCACGAGGCCGCTCACGATGCTGAAGCCGGCGACCATCCGCATGGCGAGCGCGATCTGGTCGAGCACCGAGGTGACGCGCGTCAGCACCTCCCGCACCGGGATCGCCGTGATATTGGGGAAGGCGGCGACGACGGCGGACTGGACGCGGTCTTCCCTGTCCTCGGGCACGCGCGCGGTGGCGATGAAGGTCGACGGCGCCCCGTCGAGCGCGCCGGGCGAGAAGATCACGAAGAAGTTCGAGCCGAAGCTCTGCCAGTCCACCCGCCGCAGGTTGACCACGCGCGCCGTCACGGGCACGCCCTGGACGTCGAAGGTGAGCGTGCCGCCGATGCCGACCCCGAGCTGCTTGGCGAGCTCCTCTTCCACGGAGATCAGGGGCTCGCGCGCGGCCTCCTCGGGCGTCCACCACCGTCCGGCGATGACGCTGTTGCGGCCCGGAGGAGCGGACGCCCACGTCAGGACGTACTCGCGCGTCAGGAACCACGGATCCTCGCGCCGCGTGCGCACGTCCGCGGGCAGCGGCTCGCGGTCGATCGCCGCGAGGCGCGAGCGCACGACGGGGATCAGCTCGGGCGCGGTGCCGCCCTGGCCGGCCACGAGCTGCGCGAAGGCCGGCGCCTGGTCGGGCTGCACGTCGATGAAGAAGAAGGCGGGCGCGCTCTCGGCGCTCCTCGTCACGAGCTGCTCGCGCAGGCTGGACTCGAGGAGCGCGACGGCGACGATCAGCATCACGGCGAGGCCGAGCGAGACGAGCACGGCGGGCGCGTGGCTGCCCGGGCGGTGGAGATTGGCCGCGCCTTGCCGCCAGGCGAGCGAGCGCCACCGGCCGCGCCGGGCCAGCGCGACGACGAGCCGCGCGCCGAGGCCCAGCGCCAGGAGCGCGCCGGCCAGCCCGCCGAGGAAGAGCCCGCCGATCTTCCACGAGCCCGCCTGCCAGAGGGCGAGCCCGGCGAGGCCGGCCGCGATGGGGACCAGGCCGAGCCACGGCCGCCGCCCGCGCAGGATGGGCTCGACGTCGCGCCTCAGGATCAGCGCGGGCGGAACCCGCCTGATCTCGAGCAGCGGCCAGAGGGCGAAGAGCAGGGTGACGCCCACGCCCATCGCGAGGCCCCGGAGGATGGCGAGCGGCGAGATGCCGCCGTCGAGCGCGATCGGCAAGAGCCGGGTGAGGAAGGGCGTCAGGAGCGGCTGCAGCGCGCTGCCGAGGACGGCGCCGAGCAGGCTGCCGCCGAGTCCCAGGAGCGTGGTCTGGAGCAGGTAGATGGCGAGCACCTGCCGGGAGGTCGCGCCGAGGCACTTGAGGATGGCGATCGTGGCGAGCTTCTGCCGGACGAAGGCGCGCACGCTCACGGCGACGCCGATTCCGCCCACCATGAGCGCCACGAGCCCGGTGAGGCCCAGGTACATGGTGAGCTGATCCCAGAAGCGGCGGAGACCGGGTTGTGCCTGCGCATAGGTGGTGATGCGGACGGCGGTGTCGGGCACCGCCGCGGCGAGCTGCGCCTTGAAGGCCTCGGGGTCCCGTCCCTCCGGCAGCATGATCAACGTGCGATGACGCACGCGGCTGCCCGGCCGCACGAGGCCGGTCCGGTCGAGGTCCTCGGCCGCGATCAGCATGCGCGGCCCGAGGGAGAAGACGCCGACGGCGCTGTCGGGCTCCTGCGCGATCATCCCGCTCAGCGTGAGCTCCGCGTCGCCGATGCGCACGCGGTCGCCGACCCGAAGGCCGAGCCGCGACAGCAGTGAGCCCTGCACGAGGGCGCGGCCGCCGCCGATCAGCTCATGGAGCGGGCGATCGGGATTGGCGACGAGCCGGCCGTAGAAGGGATACCCGGGCTCGACCGCCTTGAGCTCGACGAGCTGGGTGCGGGCGTCGGCGCCCGTCCCCGCCTGCGCCATGGCCGCCAGCTCGCGCACGCGCGTGACGGCGGCGCCGCCGCGGGCCAGATCGGCGACGGCGCGCGCCGCGTCGGACGACAGCGGCCGGCTCGCGCGGATCTCCACGTCGCCGCCCATCAGCGACCGGGCCGAGCGGCCCACCGTGGCCTCCAGGCTCCGGGCGAAGCTGCCGACGGCGACGATGGCGGCCACGCCGACGGTGACGCACGCCACGAAGTAGATGAAGTGCCGCCCGGCGCCGCGCGTCTCGCGCCAGGCCATGGCCAGCGCGGCGGTCACGCGGGGCGGCCGTCCGTCGGCTCGTCGCTCACGACGCGGCCGTCGCGGAGGGTCACGACGCGGTCGGCGCGGGCCGCCAGCGCGGCGTCGTGGGTGACGAGCACGAGGGTGCTGGCGAGCGTGTCGCGCAGGCCGACGAGCAGCTCGATGATCTGCTTGCCCGTGCCCGAGTCGAGATTGCCCGTGGGCTCGTCGGCGAGGAGGAGCGCCGGGCGCCGCGCCATCGCGCGCGCGACGGCGACCCGCTGCTGCTCGCCGCCGGAGAGCTGAACGGGATAGTGATGAGCGCGGTCGGCGAGGCCGACCTCGGCGAGGAGCGCGGTCGCCCGCGGGAGCGCGTCGGAATCGCCCGCGAGCTCGAGCGGCACCGCGACGTTCTCGAGCGCGGTGAGCGTCGGGATCAGGTGATAGGCCTGGAAGACGTAGCCGAGGGTGTCCCGCCGGAAGCGCGCGAGCGCGTCTTCCGACAGCCGCGTGATCTCGACGCCGGCCACGCGGATGCGAGCCGGCGGTCGGCTGGTCGAGGCCGGCGATGAGGCCGAGCAGGGTCGACTTGCCGCTGCCCGACGGGCCCGCCACCGCGAGGAACTGGCCCGGCGGGACGTCGAGCGAGACCTCGGTCAAGACGTCGACGTGGCGGCCGCCGCTCGTGAGCCGCATCGAGAGATCGCGGATGCTGATCATCGCGAAATCCATACTACACTCAGGCGTGCGCGGCGCTCGTCTCGTGCTGCTGCTCCTCCTCTCGGTGACCGCCGGCGCGCTCTCGGTGACGGCCGGCGCAGCGGGCTGAAGAGCCGGTCATCGTGGCGTTCGGCGATAGCCTCACCGCGGGGCTCGGCGTGCCGCCCGCGGAGGCGTATCCGGCGCTGCTCGAGGCGCGCCTTCGCAAGGAAGGGTATGCCTATCGCGTGGTCAATGCCGGCGTGTCCGGCGACACGACGGCGGGTGGGCTGCGGCGCGTCGACTGGGCGCTCCGGCTCAAGCCGGCGATCGTGATCGTGGAGCTCGGCGCCAACGATGCCCTGCGCGGCCAGGACCTGGGCGGCGTGCGCGCGAATCTCGACACGATCGTCGAGCGCTTCCAGGCCTCGGGCGCGCGCGTGCTCGTGGCGGGCATGCGGGTGCCCACCAACTACGGCGAGCGGTACGGCGCCGGGTTCGAGCGGCTCTTCGCGGAGGTGGCGGCCAAGCGCAAGGCCGCTCTCATGCCCTTCTTTCTCGACGGCGTGGCGGCGGACGCGCGGCTCAACCAGGCCGACGGCATTCACCCGACCGCGGCAGGGTACCGGATCATCGCGGACCGCCTCTGGCCCTACCTGCGCCCGCTGCTGCGGAAGTAAGTGGATCATGAGTGTGTTACATTGTCGCGTCATGATTGCTACTCGGTCGCCAGCGACGCTCAACGTATAGCAAGTACGCCTCGCATCGTTGGCTCCCTCGTGCCTCGTCTGGCTCGCAACTTGACCCCCTGCCAAGCTGACCCATAGTAACCGTGCGGTTGCTTCGTGGCGCGTTCCCGCATACCATGTGAGCGATTTCGCCGACGTGGGCGATTGCGCCGACCAGGTCGATCATCCCGGAGGAGCTGCATGACGACGACGCCCGACGAGTTCTCGCTCGACGCCAAGTACACCCTGGAGCGCGGCCGTGTCTACCTGTCCGGCATCCAGGCGCTGGTCCGCCTTCCGTTCGACCAGCATCGGGCCGACCGGGCGCGCGGCCTCAACACGGCGACGTTCATCTCGGGCTACCGCGGGTCGCCGCTCGGCGGCCTCGACCAGACCCTCGAGCGCAATCCCAAGCTCCTCGCCGAGCACAATGTCGTCTTCTCGTCGGGCCTGAACGAGGACCTCGCGGCGACGGCGGTGTTCGGCAGCCAGATGGTGGGCCTCTTCCCCCGTCCGAAGTACGACGGCGTGCTCGGCATGTGGTACGGCAAGGCGCCGGGCGTGGATCGCAGCGGCGACGCATTCAAGCACGCCAACTACGCGGGCATCGGGAAGAACGGCGGCGTCCTGGCGCTCGCCGGTGACGATCCCGTCTCGAAGTCCTCGACGCTGCCGAGCCACTCCGAGGTCGCCCTCTGGGACGCCCTGATCCCGACGATCTACCCGGGCAACGTGCAGGAGATCCTGGACATGGGCCTGCACGGCTTCATGCTCTCGCGCATCTCCGGGCTCTGGGTGGCGATGAAGATCGTGACCAACGTCGCCGACGAGGCGGGCACGGCGGAGGTGGATCCGGATCGCGTGCGCCCCGTGATTCCCACCGTCGAGCTGGATGGGCGGCCGTACCAGCACGCCATCAACGTCAACCTGATCCCGCCCTATGGCCTCGACATGGAGCGGACGCTGCACTACGCGCGGCTCGAGCTGGCCCGCCGCTACGCGTGGGAGAACAAGCTCGACAAGATCATGGTGCCGACGCCCGACGCCTGGCTCGGCATCCTCACCACGGGGAAGACCTACTACGACGTGCGCCAGGCGCTGCACGAGCTGGGCCTCGACGAGGCGGACCTGCGCCGCTACGGCGTGCGCATCCTCAAGATGGGGATGCTCTCGCCGATGGAGCCGCGCATCATCCGCGAGTTCGGCCGCGGGCTCGAGGAGATCCTGGTCGTCGAGGAGAAGCGCGGATTCCTCGAGCTGTTCGCCAAGGACGTGCTGTACGGCTCGCCCGAGCGCCCGCGCGTCGTCGGCAAGTACGACGAGGAGGAGCGCCCGCTGCTCGGCATCGTGGGCGAGCTCGACTCGGACCAGATCGCGCGGGCCATCGCCAAGCGCCTCGCGCGCAAGGCGCGCATCGAGCCCGTCGAGGCGCGCATCCAGCACCTCGACGAGATGAAGCGGCGACCCAAGCCCTTCACGATCGCCCGCACGGCGTTCTTCTGCTCGGGCTGCCCGCACAATCGCTCGACGGTCGTGCCCGAGGGCAGCGTCGCCGCCGCGGGCATCGGCTGTCACGGCATGGCCATGGGCATGGATCGCGGGATCATCGGGGTCACCCACATGGGCGCCGAGGGCGCGCAGTGGGTGGGCATCGCGCCCTTCACGGAGACGCCGCACCTCTTCCAGAACATCGGCGACGGGACGTTCTTTCACTCCGGGGGCCTCGCGCTCAACTACGCGGTGGCGTCCGGCGTCAATATCACCTACAAGATCCTCTACAACTCGGCGGTGGCCATGACCGGCGGCCAGACCGCGGCGGGGGCGCTCGCCATCCCGGCGCTGACGCGGCGCCTCGAGGCCGAGGGGGTCAAGCGGACCATCCTCACCACCGACGATCCCGACAAGTACAAGGGCATCGCGCTCGCCGCGAACACGCAAGTGTGGCACCGCGACCGCCTCATCGAGGCCCAGTCGCTGCTGGCCGCCGTCCCCGGCGTCACCGTGCTCCTGCACGACCAGCAGTGCGCCGCGGAGAAGCGGCGGCTGCGCAAGCGCGGCAAGCAGGCCGAGCCCATCCAGCGCGTGTTCATCAACGAGCGCGTGTGCGAGGGGTGCGGGGACTGCGGCGGAAGTCGAACTGCCTGAGCGTCCAGCCCGTCGACTCGGAGTTCGGACGGAAGACGCAGATCCACCAGTCCTCCTGCAACAAGGACTACTCGTGCCTGCTCGGCGACTGCCCGTCCTTCCTCACCATCGAGCCCGTGGGCCCGCCCAAGAAGAAGGAGCGGCGCCTCACGCCGCTCGACGAGTCGCTGCCGGAGCCCGCGCTCAAGGTGCCCGCGGAGGGCTTCTCCGTGCACATGATGGGCATCGGCGGCACCGGCGTGGTCACCGTGAACCAGATCCTGGGCACGGCGGCGATGCTCGACGGCAAGCACGTGCGAGGCCTCGATCAGACCGGGCTCAGCCAGAAGGGCGGGCCGGTGGTCTCGGACCTCAAGATCGCCTCGCGGCCGCTCGATCTGGCCAATAAGATCTCGACCGGAGGCGCCGACCTCTACCTGGGCTTCGACCTCCTCGTGGCCACCGACCCGGTCAATCTGGACAAGGCGGAATCGGGCCGCACCATCGCCGTCGTGTCGACGAGCCGCATCCCCACCGGCCAGATGGTGCAGGACACCGCCGTGCACTTCCCCGAGCTGAGCGGCATGTTGATGGGCCTCGACCGCGTCACGCGGAAGGATCCGAACGTGTACCTCGACGCGCTCGCCATGGCGGAGGGGCTCTTCGACGACCACATGGCGATCAACCCCATCCTGATGGGCGCCGCGTATCAGACGGGGGCGCTGCCGATCTCGGCCGCGTCCATCGAGCGCGCGATCCGGCTCAACGCGGTGTCCGTGGAGATGAATCTCCTCGCGTTCCGGTGGGGGCGGATGGCGGTGGTGGACGCCAAGCGGGTCGAGGCCGCGGCGAAGCAGGCCTCCGGCCGGGTGGTCGAGGACCGCGTGCTGTCCGCCGAGGCGCGGGCCATCGTCGACCAGGCCGGGGTGACGGGTGAGGCGCGCCGCCTCCTCGAGGTCCGCGTGCCCGAGCTGATCGCCTACCAGAGCGCGGCCTATGCGCGGCAATACGTCGACTTCGTGCAGCGGGTGGCCGCCGAGGAGCAGCGGCGGACGCCCGGGCGCACGGGGGTGACGGAAGGCGTGGCGCGCCACCTCTTCAAGCTCATGGCCTACAAGGACGAGTACGAGGTCGCGCGGCTGCATCTGGACGCGGCCGTCGAGGCCGAGCTGCGCGCCCGGTTCGGCGAGCCGATCCGCTTCTTCTGGCACCTGCACCCGCCGCTCCTCCGCGCGCTCGGGCTCAAGAAGAAGCTGAAGCTCGGCGCCTGGTTCGCGCCCGCCTTCAAGGCGCTCCGCGGGCTCCGCGGGCTTCGCGGCACCCCGCTCGACGTCTTCGGCTACGCGGAGATCCGGCGCGTCGAGCGGGCGCTCGTCGGGGAGTATCGCGGCCTGGTCGAGACGGCGCTCGCGCGCCTCGGTCCCGAGACCCATGACCGGGCCGTGGCCATCGCGGAATTGCCCGACGAGATCCGGGGCTACGAAGCGATCAAGATGGAGAGCGTCAAGCGGTTCCGGGACAAGGCGGCACGGCTGATCGAAGAGCTCAACTGAGTGGACCCCGACATGCCCCCCACCCCCCAGCGCTCGGCAGCGCCCCGGCAAAGCCGGGCGCTCCTCGACCGCGCATTCGTTCACGAGCTCTGAGCCATCCGACGAGAGAGAGGGTACTCAATGGTGAGACGACTTCTGGTGGTGGGCGCGGCGGCGATGCTGCTGGGCGGGTGCGCGAGCATGACGGCCGAGAAGGAGCCGCTGTCGGCGGAGGCCGCGCTCAAGGACAAAGACGGCAAGGACGTCGGGCGGGCCACGATCATCGAGACGAGCGAGGGCGTTCGCATCGCCGTCACCGGCTACCGGCTGCCGCCGGGCGCGCACGGGCTGCACATCCATGCCGTGGGGCGCTGCGATCCTCCCCAGTTCACCTCGGCCGGCCCGCACTTCAATCCCGGCAACAAGCAGCACGGCACGCAGAACCCGGCGGGACCGCATGCCGGGGACTTGCCGAACCTCCAGGTGGCGGCCTCCGGCGAGGGCGGCATCGACGCGACCACCAAGCTGGTGACGCTCGGGCCGGGACCGACCTCGCTCCTCGGACCTGCCGGCACGTCGCTCGTCGTCCACGCGGCGGCCGACGACTACAAGACGGATCCCGCGGGCAATAGCGGCGACCGCATCGCCTGCGGCGTCATCACGAAGTAGGCGGCGTCTCGGCGCGCCCGATCGCCCGGCCATCGGGCGTTCGGGCCGTCGCACTTTCGCCCCGCCCGCGCTCCAAAGGATCGATCCCCAGGCACTTCCCCCGCCGGGTGTACCGGTCAGCCCGCTGGTCAAGGTCTGATCAGGCTGACCACTGACCACTGAGCAGTACCCATCTAAGTAGCTGCTTTCCCAGTAGTCTCTCCTGGCAGGTGTGTTGCTTTGTGTACGGGCATGTCTACCGCGGCGGGGTCGCGGAAGTGCCTACCGGCGGCGTTGCCGGGAGCCCGAGATATGAACGATGAACATCGGCGCGCGGGAGGGCCCGTGCGACAGGGGAGCGATCATGCTTGAGCTATGGCGTCGGGTCGTGATCGGCAGCGCGGTTGCCGTGTACATCGCCGGCCTCGCATGCGCCGGGAGCCTGTTGGTGGGGCGCATCGAGGCCGGCGCGGGTCTCCAATCGCTCGCCGCTTTCCTCCCGGACGCGCCCGCACCGGCCGCGGGGACGGGGAGCAGGCGATGAGAGCCGACGACTTCATCGCCGTTCCCGCGTCCCATGCCGGGCCCGTCCGATGCCGGGGCCGCCGCCCGGTTGTCAGCCGCTCTCAGTGTCCTCGCGACCCTGCGGGCCGATCCGCGGCAAGCCATCCAGGAAGACAGCATCCGCTGCCTCATCTGCGCCGGCGTATTCCGCCAGCTCACGAATACCCACCTCCGCGGGCATGGCCTGAGCGCCGCCGAGTACAAGACCCGCTTCGGCTACAATCGCGGGCGGCCGCTCATGTGTCGGACGCTCGCCCGCATGTACGCGGACCGCGCCCGCAACGCGGGACTGGCGGCGCGGATTCGCCAGCGCCCGATCCTGCTCGAGCCCGAGCTTCGGCGGCGCGGAGGGGCGCGGAGCATCTCGCTCGAGGAGCTCTTGACCCGGCGCGAGATCCGGCAGCGCGAGGCGGTGCAGCGCACGGAGTCCTCCGCCCACATCGAGCTGAGGTCTCTCCGACAGGGCTCCGCAGACTAGGCTGCAGTCGCAGTAGGGCCCGAAGGCGAGCTCAGCCGGCGTCGCCGGGTCGGTGTATCGAAGCGCGGACATTGACGGCCGTCTCGACGTGACCCAGGCTCAGCGCCATGAAGGACGTGGCGCGCCGATGCCGGGTCCTCGCTGATCGATCTCCTCGTGGCCACCGCTGCCATGGGTCTCGTGATGGCGGGCCTGCTCGCGATCCTGCGATCGGGGACGACGACGTATCGCTGGGGCGCCGCGCGCGTCGAGGCGCAGCAGTCGGCCCGCGCGGCCCTCGAGCGGATGGCCACGGAGCTTCGCGGCGCCGGCTACGATCCGACGAGCGCGGGGATCGCGCCCATCGTGACCGCCGAACCGGCGCGTGTCGCGTTTCAGTGGGATCTCGACGGCGACGGCGCCGTCGATCCGACGCGCGAGCGCGTCACGTTCGTGCTCCGTCCCGGCGAGTCCATTCTTCGCCGTGATGCGGGCGGCGGGGCCCAGCCCATCATCAACGGCGTCAAGCGCTTCGCCCTGACCTACTTCGATGCCGCCGGGCTCGCCACGACCGATCCCGCCGCCGTCGCCTCCATCCGCATTCAGATCGAGGTCGGGCTCGTGGGCCCCGGTGTCGCGATGCGGACGCAAGCCGCTCTCAGAAATCGCGGCGGGTGAGGGAGATCAGGAGGCCGACCATCTCGGCGCTGCTCTACATGGCCAAGGCCGGCTACGACCCGCGCGCGGCCCGGGACCTGTGGGTCCGCATGGCCCAGGCCTCCCAGGGCAGCTCCCGGCCCCCGGAGTTCCTCTCGACCCACCCCTCGGAAGAGACCCGGGTCCAGCAGATCGACGCCTGGCTCCCCGAGGCGCTCCGCTACTACACTCCGCCCCGCTGACCCCGCGGCCGCACTCCGCGGCGGCGGGCGCGACCCGGTTCACGCACAGCCCCGTTTTTGGCCTTTCCTCGCAACCCGAGGTAGATTTCTCGCCGAGACCCTCAACCTGTTGTACTTGCGAATCAGATTTCGCTTATAATTCCTGGAGTTTTTCCTTGACACGCGTTTCTACGGGCGACCTAGGATACCGGCAGCCAGTGGGATGAAATCCCATGAAGTGGCTTGAGGCAGTCGAGGAGCCGCCTGGCTCCTAGAGGGGGCAATTGTTTCGCGGGCACTACCGTCACACGATTGACACGAAAGGCCGGCTCAGCATCCCGTCGCGATTCCGCGACGTGCTCGCGAGCGGCTGGGGCGACAAGCTCGTGATCGTGCCGAACGGCAAGGGCCTCGACGTGCATCCGCTTCAGTGGTGGGAAGAGCTCGAGGGGAAAGTGGACGCGTTGCCCCAGCTCGATCCCGACGCGCGGCTCTTTCGCTACAAGTATCTCTCTCAGGGCCAGGACGTGGAGCTCGATCCGCAGGGGCGCATTCAGGTGTCGTCGGACTATCGCACGCGCGCGGGGCTCGTGAAGGACGTGGTCATTCTCGGAATGCAGAAGATGTTCGAGATCTGGGACGCCGAGCGCTGGGCGCTCTTCGAGAGCGACAGCGGCGGAAGCACCGCGCTCGACGACGTGCGGGCACGGCTCGCCGAAAAGGGTGTGTGAGGACGCCGAGCGAGCGGCGCGCGCGCACCTGCCGGTGCTCGCGGACGAAGTGATGTTTCTCTTGCGGCCCCGCGACGGGGGCTGGGTGGTGGACGGGACGGTTGGCATGGGCGGGCACTCCGAGCGACTGATGGAAAGCGGCGACGGCCGCACACGCTTGCTCGGAGTCGACGCCGACGGCGAGGCGCTCCGCCGTGCCGGCGTCCGCCTCGCGCGCTTCGGCGACCGCATCGTGCTGCGCCACGGCAGCTTCCGCGGCCTCGGCTCGATCGCCGCGGAAGCGGGGATCGCCGCGGCCACCGCGATCCTGCTCGACCTCGGCATGTCGTCCTATCAGCTCGGCGAGTCGGGCCGCGGCTTTTCGTTTCAAAATGACGAGGAGCTCGACATGCGCTTCGATCCGGCAACGGGCCCCACCGCCGCCGACCTGCTGAACCGGCTCCCCGTCGAGGAGCTCGCGCGGATCATCTTCGAGTACGGGGAGGAGCGCCATGCGCGCCGTATCGCCCGCGGCATCGACGATCGGCGGCAGCGCGCGCCGCTCGCGCGGACGGCGGACCTCGTCGGCGTCGTGAAGGGGGCGGTGCCGCGGGCCGCGTGGCCTCGGCGGCTGCACGTCGCGACGCGGACCTTCCAGGCGATCCGGATCGCGGTGAATGACGAAATGCAGGCATTGACGGAGGCCCTCCCGCAGGCGGCGTCGCTGCTCGCGCCCGGTGGGAGATTCGGCGTGATCTCGTTTCATTCAGGAGAGGACCGGATCGTGAAGCGATCATTCCGCACGCTTTCGCAGGAGGGCGGCTACGTGGATCTAGAGCCCGCGCCCATCGAGGCCACCGCCGACGAGATCCTCGAGAACCCGCGCGCCAGGAGCGCCAAGCTGCGCGTGCTCGAGCGGGTGGCCGCATGAGCCCGCGCGCGCCGCGCTCGAAGGCGTCCGGCTGGGCGGCCCCCATTGGCGGCCAGGCCGCGCGATTCTACCGGGTCAGCGATCGCCGGCGCCTCCGCGCGATGGCGGTGTCGCTCGCCTGCGCGGGCTTTCTCGTGGCGCTGATCCTGGGCGTCGTGGGGCTTCGCGTCCAGCACGTGCGCCTGTCCTATCGGCTCGATGCCCTGCGCGTGGCGCGGACCGAGCTCGAGGAGACGCGCAATCGCCTCCGGGTGGAGCTGGCCACGCTCAAGTCGCTCGCGCGCATCGAGGGCAAGGCCCGCGCCGAGCTCGGCATGGTGTTGCCCGCCCACGATCAGGTCCGGCTCGCCCGTGAGTTCGTGCCGGTCGGCACCGGCCTCACCTCGCGCGCACCGCTCACGGCGGCGGCCGACCCGGACGCACCTGGCGGGCCCACGGGAAGCACAAGGTAGGCGGTGCCGAACTCGCCTCTCGGCCTGATGGGCCTCGTTCGAGCGCCGGCTTTGCCGGCGCAATCTGCAGTCGGGGGGAGGCATCGGAAGGGGGGCGGAGCCCCCCTCCGAGGCGACCGCGGCCGCCGACCCGGACGCACCACGCGGGCCCACGGGAAGCACAAGGTAGCGGTGCCGAACTCGCCTCTCGGCCTGATGGGCCTCGTTCGAGCGCCGGCTTCGCCGGCGCAATCTGCAGTCGGGGGGAGGAATCGGAAGGGGGGCGGAGCCCCCCTCCGAGCGTAGTGCGGACCCGGACGCTCGTCGTCGCCGCCGTTCATCGCCTGCGCCTTCGCGGGCCTCGTCGCTCGGCTCGCGTTCGTCCAGATCGTCAAGCACGACGAGTACGCGCGGCTCGCGGACAACCAGCACGCCAAGACCATCCCCCTCAAGCCCAAGCGCGGCCCGATCCTCGACCGGAACGGTCAGGCCTTCGCCGTGTCGTCCCGGGCGGAGTCGCTCTACGCGCTCACCTCGCGGGTCGAGGACCGGGATGCCCTCGCGCGGCGCCTGGCGCCCATCCTCGGAGACTCGGCGCGGGAGATCGCCAAGCGGCTCGACTCTCCGAAGCGCTTCGTCTTCGTCAAGCGGCGCCTGCCGCCCGACACGGTCGAGGCGGTGCGCAATCTCGGCGAGCCCGCGCTCGGCTTCGTCGACGAGAGCATGCGCCTGTATCCCAACCGGGAGCTCGCCGCCCACGTGGTGGGATTCGAGGGCATGGATGGCAAGGGCCTGGCGGGAGTCGAGCAGGCGTGGGACGTGCACCTCGCGGGCGCCGAGGGGCGGGCCCTCGTCGGGCGGGATGCCCTCGGCCGCGAGATCACGGGCGCGCCCAAGGTGATCAAGCCGTCCACGGCGGGGCAGGGCGTGATGCTCACCCTCGACGCCACGCTGCAGTACATCGCGGAGAAGGAGGTCGACGCGGCGTGGCGGCGCACGCGCTCGAAGGCGGCGCTCGCGCTCGCCATGGATCCGCGCACGGGCGAGATCCTGGCGCTGGCGATTCGCCCGACGTTCAACCCGAACAGCTTCGGCGCCGCCACCGACGACGAGCGGCGCAACCGCGCCGTCACCGACCCCTTCGAGCCCGGCTCGACGTTCAAGGTGATCCTCGCGGCCGCCGCCCTCGAGGAGGGCGTGGTGCGCCCCACCGACCGCTTCTACGCGGAGAACGGCGCCATCAGGGTGGCGAACGCCACGATCCACGACCAGAAGAAGTTCGGTTGGCTCACGTTCTCGGAGGTGCTCCAGAACTCCTCCAACGTGGGCTCGATCAAGGTCGGCCTCTCCCTCGGCAAGGAGCGGTACTACAAGTACATCTCCGGATTCGGCTTTGGCGTCCCGACGGGCGTGGGCCTGACCGGGGAGAGCCGGGGACAGCTCCGGGCGCCGAAGCAGTGGTCGGGACTCTCGCTCGCGACCATGTCGATCGGCCAGGAGATCTCGGTGACCGCGCTCCAGATGGTCTCGGCGTTCTCGGCCGTCGCCAATGGCGGGCGCCTGCTGCAGCCGCAGATCGTCCGCGCCACCCTCGACGCCGAGGGCCGGGAAACGCGGCGCGCGCTCGAGCCGCGCGTCGTTCGCCAGGTCATCAGCCCGGAGACGGCCCGGACGCTCACCGAGATCATGACGGCGGTGGTGCGCAACGGCACCGGCCACAATGCCGCCATCCCCGGCTACGACGTCGCGGGCAAGACGGGCACCGCGCAGAAGCTCGATCCCGCGACCCGCCGCTACTCGCGGGCGCCCGGCGTGCTCTCGTTCGTGGGCTTCGTGCCCGCCGAGGATCCGCGGCTGACCATGCTCGTCATGCTGGACGAGCCGAAGAACGAGAAATGGGGCAGCGAGGCGGCCGCGCCCATCTTCGCGAGCATCGGCCGCGAGGCGCTGCGCTACCTCAACGTGCCGCCCCGCAACACCGCGCCGGTGGCCCTCGTGCGGGGCGAGATCGGCACCGCGGCGCCGTTCACCGCCACCGCCCGCCGCGCTCAGCTTCGACGGCGCGGCCGTCGAGCTGCTGAGCGTCGGCGACGAATCGGCGACGCTCATGCCGCGGGTGCAGGGGCTGTCGCTCCGCCAGGCGCTCGAGGTGCTGGCCCCGCTCGACGTCCGGCTGGAGGTGACCGGCCGCGGGATCGTCGTGAGCCAGGCGCCGCCTCCCCGGCGCGCCGCTTCCGGCGGGCGCCCTGTGCCGCCTCGCGCTGGCCTCGCCGGCCGCGCGGCCATGAGCGGAGGCCCCGTGCCGACCGCCGAGCTCCTCGAGGCCCTGCCGGACAAGACGGTGCTGGGCGCCGTGCCGCCGGCGCTCCGCGGCCTCGCCTACGACTCGCGGAAGGTCGCGCCGGGCGAGCTCTTCGTCGCCATTCCCGGGCTCAAGCAGGACGGGCGACGCTTCATCGCCGACGCGCTCGGCCGCGGCGCCGCCGCGGTGGTCCTCGACGGGCCCGACGTGCTCGCGGGCAGCGAGACCGGCCGCGTCCTCGTCCCGTCCGCGCGCCAGGCGCTCGCCCGGTTGGCCGACGCCTACTTCGGCCATCCCTCGCGCGCGCTCACCGTGGTCGGGATCACCGGCACGAACGGCAAGACGACGACGTCGATCCTCGTCGACGCCCTCCTGCGCACCCGGGGCCGCCCGACCGGCCTGATCGGGACCATCGAGTATCGGATCGGCGAGGAGCGGCTCACGGCGAGCCAGACGACGCCCGAGGCGCTCGAGCTGCAGTCCCTCCTCGCGCGCATGGTCGAGCGGGGCGTGGCGGGCGTCGCCATGGAAGTCTCCTCCCACGCGCTGGCCCTGCACCGGGCGGACGGCATCGAGTTCGACGTCGCCGTCTTCACCAACCTGACGCAGGACCACCTCGACTTTCACGTGACGCTCGACGCCTACCGCGATGCCAAGGCGCGCCTCTTCCGCCTGCTCGCCGCCGGCGCCAAGGCCCGGCGCGCCGCGGTGGTCAATGCCGACGATCCGGCGGGGGCGGCGATGGTGGCGGGGCTCGACCTGCCGACCCTCACCTTCGGTCTCGGCCCCGCGGCGGCGATCCGTGCGCGGCAGTACCGCTCGGGCATGGACGGGATTCACATGGACGTGGACACGCCGAGCGGGAGCCTCGAGATCGCCTCGCCCCTCGTGGGCGAGCACAACGTGATGAATCTCCTCGGCGCGATCGGCGTCGGGCTCGCGCTCGGGATGGATCGCGCGGTCATCGCGGGCGCGCTCGCCGGCGTGAGCGCGGCGCCCGGCCGGTTCGAGCGCGTGGAGGCGGGCCAGCCGTTCCTCGTCGTCGTGGACTACGCCCACACGCCCGATGCGCTCGAGCGCGTGCTCGCCACGGCGCGGAAGCTCCTCACCGGCGGCGGGCGCCTCGCGGCGGTCTTCGGCTGCGGGGGCGATCGCGATCGCGGCAAGCGGCCGATCATGGGATCGATCGCGGCCCGGCTCGCCGACCGCGCGTGGGTCACCTCGGACAATCCCCGGAGCGAGCGGCCCGAGGCCATCGTCGCGGAGATCGTCGCGGGCATTCCCGCGGCCGACCGCGACCGCCACGTCGCGGAGCCCGACCGGCGCGCGGCGATCCGCGCCGCGCTGACGTGGGCGGAGCAGGGCGACGTCGTGGTGATCGCGGGCAAGGGGCATGAGCCCTACCAGATCATCGGCACCGAGGTGCTGCCCTTCGACGACCGCGCCGAGGCGCGCGCCGTGCTCGAGGAGCGCCCGTCATAGCCCGCGCGATGCCGATCTTCACGGTGGGTGATATCGTGCGCGGCGCCCAGGGCGCCCTCGTGGGCGGCGACCTCGGCGTGCCCGTCGCGGGGGTGTCGATCGACACGCGCACGCTCGCCGTCGGCGAGGTCTTCTTCGCCATCGTCGGCCACGAGCGGGACGGCCACGCCTTCCTGGACGACGCGGCCGCTCGCGGGGCGGCCTGTCTCGTCGTCTCGAGCCTGCCCGATGACCTGCGGGGCTCGACGCCGGTGGTGCTGGTGGAGGACACGACGCGGGCGCTGGGCCGGCTCGCCGCGTATCACCGCGCCCGCTTCTCGCTGCCCGTCGCGGCGGTGACGGGGTCGAACGGCAAGACCACGACCAAGGAGATGATGGCCTCGGTGCTCGGCGCCCTCGGCCCCGTGCTCAAGCCGGAATCGAGCTTCAACAACCAGTGGGGGCTGCCCTTGACGCTCTTCAGGCTCGGCCCCGAGCACCGGGCGGCGGCGCTCGAGCTGGGCGCCAATCAGCCGGGGGAGATCGCGGCGCTCGCGCGGATCTGCCGGCCCACCGTGGGCATCGTCACCGTCGTGGCCTCCGCCCACACCGAGTTCTTCGGCTCGCTCGACGGGGTGCAGGCGGAGAAGAGCGCGCTGGTGCGCGCGATCCCGCCGGAGGGCGCCGTGGTCCTGAACGCCGACGATGCCCGCGTCCTCGCGATGCGGGAGCAGGCGGCGGCGCGCGTCCTCACCTACGGCACGAGCGGCGCCGCCGACGTCCGCGCGGTCGGGCCCGCGGTCGAGACAGCCCATGACGTGCGCTTTGCGCTCGCCATGGGTGGGCAGGAGCGCTCCGTGCGCCTGGCCTTCGCCGGCCGCCACAATGTCGTCAATGCGCTGGCCGCGGCGGGCGCGGGCCGCGCCCTTGGCCTTGGGCTCGACCAGATCGCCGCCGGCCTCGAGGCGGCGCGTCCCGCGAAGGGGCGCTGCGTGTGGAGGCGCTCGGGTGGCATCACCATCCTCGACGACACGTACAATGCCAATCCCTCCTCCCTGATCGCCGCGCTCGACACGCTCGCCGCGGGGGCCGGCGCGGCCCGGCGGGTGGTCGTGCTCGGGGACATGCTCGAGCTGGGCGCGGGCGCCGAGGCGGCCCACCGGGAGGCCGGGCGCGCCATCGCCGCCGCGGGTGTGGCCGAGCTCATCGGGGTCGGGCGCCACGCCCGGACCGCCGTCGAGGCGGCGCGGGCATCCGGGCTCGCCGAGAGCCACCACACGGCCACCTTCGAGGACACGGTCGTCCTGCTCCTGAAGCGCCTGGTGCCCGGCGACGCGCTCCTCGTGAAGGGCTCGCGGGGCATGCGCATGGAGCAGGTGGTCGACGCCCTCATGGGCCGCTTCGGAGGGGAGGATGGCTGATGCTCTACGACCTCCTCGTCCCGCTCGTCAAGTACTGGAGCGGGTTCAACGTCTTCCGGTACATCACGTTCCGGACGGCGATGGCCGCGGTGACGGCGATCGTGATCTCCTTCGCGCTCGGGCCGTGGCTCATCCGCCGGCTCCGGATGCTCCAGGACGGCGAGGACACGATCCGCGAGGACACGCCGGAGCGGCACCGGACGAAGGCGGGCACCCCGACCATGGGCGGGCTCCTCATCCTCGCCGCCATCCTCGTGTCGGCGCTCCTCTGGAGCAGCCTGCGCAACCGCTACGTGTGGGTGCTGGTCCTCGCGACGACCGGGCTCGGGCTGATCGGCTTCCTCGACGACAGAAAGAAGCTCAAGACGCGCAAGGGCATCTCGGCGCGCCAGAAGCTCGGCGCCCAGCTCCTGTGGGTGGGTGCGCTCATGGCCTGGCTCTACGTCTGGCCGCCCGACGGCTTCACGACGGGGCTCGCCATTCCCTTCTTCAAGGGCTGGCTCCTGACCCTCGGCTGGCTCTGGGTGCCCTTCTCGGTCCTGGTGATCGTGGGGGCGTCCAATGCGGTGAACCTGACCGACGGCCTCGACGGCCTCGCCATCGGGCCCATCGTGACGGCGGGCGGCGCCTTCGCGGTCATCGCGTACCTCACCGGCAACTTCAAGGCCGCCGAGTATCTGCGCATCCTGAACGTGAAGGGGACGGGCGAGCTCACGATCTTCTGCGGGGCGCTCGTGGGCGCGGCCCTGGGCTTTCTCTGGTTCAACAGCTATCCGGCGCAGGTGTTCATGGGCGACGTCGGCTCCCTCGCGCTGGGCGGAGCCATCGGCACCCTGGCCGTCCTCACCAAGGCCGAGCTCTTGCTCCCGCTGATCGGCGGCATCTACGTGGTCGAGGCGGGCTCGGTCATCATCCAGGTGGCCTCGTTCAAGCTCACCGGCCGACGCGTGTTCCGGATGGCGCCGCTCCACCACCACTACGAGATGAAGGGATGGGCCGAGCCCAAGATCATCGTGCGCTTCTGGATCCTGTCGTTCATGCTGGCGCTCCTCGCCCTCACCACGTTGAAGCTGCGCTAGAGCGATGATAAGGGCTCATCTGCTTCGTTGGCGCCCTCGACCGCCGGCTCAACGTACAGAAAGTACGCCTCGCCGGCTGCCTTCGGGCGCCGCCTCGCAGCTGAACCCTTCTCATCGCTCTAGCCGGCCGGGGGCTCCCGATATGCGTGATGTCGACTCTGTTCGAGCGCCGGCTTCGCCGGCGCAACTCGGTTTCGGGGGGAGGTATCGGAAGGGGGGCGGAGCCCCCCTCCGAGGTCGATCATGCTGACGCGGCGGCGAGCTGGCTGCAGGATGAGGAGGACGACATGAAGGGCGCCACGGGGCGGGGACCGGCGTATCGGCGCCGGCTCGCCGGCAAGACCGTCTCCGTCGTCGGGCTCGCGAAGAGCGGCGTCGCCGCCGCGCGCCTGATCCGGCGCGTCGGGGGCACCGTGCTCGCCTCCGACGCCGCCGACCGCGCCGCGCTCTCCGCGGAGGCGCTGCGGGCTCGAGCGCGACGGCTGCGCGCTCTGGACGGGCGGCCATCCCGACGAGGCCTTCGCCGGCGCGGAGCTGGTCGTGGTGAGCCCGGGCGTGCCGCTCACGCTCCCCGCCCTCGTCCGCGTCCGCGCGCGCGGCGTGCCCATCGTGGGCGAGCTCGAGCTGGCCTGGCGGGCGATGGAGGCCGAGGTCATCGCCATCACCGGCACGAACGGCAAGACGACCACGACCGCGCTCACCGGCGAGCTCTTGCGGGCCCAGGTGCGCCCCGTCCTCGTCGGCGGCAATATCGGCACGCCCTTGTCCGAGCAGGCGCTCGACTTCCCGGCCGACGGCATCGTCGTGGCCGAGTCCTCGAGCTTCCAGCTCGAGAGCACCGCGCTGTTCCGGCCGCGCGTGGCGGCGGTGCTGAACATCACGCCCGATCACCTGGACCGGCACGGCAGCCTCGAGCGCTACGTCGAGGCCAAGGCGCGCATTCTCGCCAACCAGACGGAGGCCGACTGCGCGGTGCTCAACGCCGACGACCCCGGCGCGGCCGCCCTCGCCGCCCGCGTCCGCGGGCGCGTGCTCTGGTTCAGCCGGCTCCGCCAGGACATCGTCGGCGTCTTCGTCGACGAGGGCTGGATCGCCGCGCGGCTCAACGGGCACGTCGAGCGCATCTGCCCGGTGACGGACCTCGCGCTGCGCGGCGCCCACAACCTCGAGAACGTGCTCGCGGCAACCGCCTGCGTGCTGTGGACGGGGATGGCGCCCGAGGCCATCCGGCGGGGCATCGCCGCGTTTCGCGGCGTCGCCCACCGGATCGAGCACGTCCGCGCGGACGCCGGCGTCGCGTACTACAACGACTCCAAGGGCACCAACGTCGACTCCACCATCAAGGCGCTCGAGAGCTTCACGGAGCCCGTGGTGCTGATCGCGGGCGGCAAGGGGAAGGGCCAGGATTTCGCGCCCCTCACCCGGGCGGCGCGCGGGCGCGTGCGCCACGCCGTCCTGATCGGGGTGGACCGGGCGCAGCTCCGCGGTCCGCTGGAGCAGGCGGGCGCCGTCGTCGAGGACGCCGGGTCCATGGAGGCGGCGGTGCGGGCGGCGCGCGCGGCGGCCCGGCCGGGCGACGTCGTGCTGCTGTCGCCCGCCTGCGCCTCCTTCGACATGTTCGACAACTTCGAGCACCGCGGCGACGTCTTCAAGGCCGCGGTCATGCGCATGCACGCCTGATGCCGCGCAAGCTCACCCCGGACCTGTGGCTCTTCGCGCTCGTCGTCGTCCTCGTCTCGGTGGGCGTGGTGATGGTGTACTCGGCGAGCGCCATCGTCGCCGCCGAGCGCTTCCACGACCCCTTCTTCTTTCTCAGAAAGCAGCTCTTCTGGGCGGTGGCGGGCTTCGGCTGCCTCTGGATGGCCATGCGCCTGGACTACCGGCGGCTCGAGCGCGTCGTGACGCCGCTGCTCGTCGTGTCCTTCGCGCTCCTGGTCCTGGTGCTCGTGCCGCCCTTCGGCCAGGAGATCAACGGCACCCGGCGCTGGTTCAGGAGCGGCCCCGTCTCGTTCCAGCCGGTGGAGCTCGCGAAGCTCGCCCTCGTGCTCTATCTCGCGTCCTTCCTCACGCGGCGGCAGGAGGTGGTCAAGAGCTTCTCGCAGGGGCTCCTGCCCCTGCTGATGATCGCCGGGCTGATGGCGGGGCTCACCGTGATCCAGCCCGACCTGGGCAATAGCCTCGCCCTCATCATCCTGACGATGGCGCTCGCCTACCTGGCGGGGGCTCCGCCCCTGCACATGGGGGCCGTGGCCGCCGCCGCCTTGCCCGTGGTGGTCGTGCTCGTCGCGATGAAGCCGTACCGCTGGCGGCGCATGGTCGCCTTCATGAATCCGTGGGACGACCCGCAGGGCAGCGGCTTTCAGATCATCCAGTCGTTCCTGGCCCTCGGGTCGGGCGGCTGGCTCGGGCTCGGGCTGGGGGAATCGAAGCAAAAGCTCTTCTACCTGCCCGAGCCGTACACCGACTTCATCTTCGCGATCATCGGGGAGGAGCTCGGCCTCGTGGGCGCCGTCCTCGTGGTCGCGCTCTTCGCGCTGCTCATCTGGCGCGGCCTGCGCATCGGGCTCCGGGCGCCGGATCCCTTCGGCAGCTACCTGGCGCTCGGGCTCACGATCATGCTGGCGACGCAGACCCTCGTGAACCTCGGGGTCGTCACGGGCGCCCTGCCCACGAAGGGCCTGCCGCTGCCGTTCATCTCCTTCGGCGGCTCGGCGCTCCTGATGACCATGTTCTCGGCGGGCGTCCTGCTCAACATCTCGCAGCACGCGAGCCAAGCCTGATCATGTTCAAGAAATACCGGCAGATCCACTTCGTGGGCATCGGTGGCGTGGGCATGAGCGGCATCGCCGAGGTCCTGCTCAACCTGGGCTATCGCGTCACCGGCTCGGACGCCAAGCGCAACGACGCCGTGGAGCGCCTCGAGCGCCTGGGGGCCAAGGTCTTCACCGGCCATCAGCCCGCCCACGTCGAAGGCGCCCACGTGGTCGTCTACTCGTCCGCCGTCGCCCCCGACAACGTCGAGGTGCAGGTCGCGCGCCAGCGCGGCATCCCCGTCATCGCGCGGGCGGAGATGCTCGCCGAGCTCATGCGGCTCAAGTACGGCATCGCCATCGCGGGCACCCATGGCAAGACCACGACGACGTCGCTCGTCGCCGCGGTGCTCGGGGCGGGCGGGTTCGATCCCACCGTGGTGGTGGGCGGCCGCATCCACGGCCTCGGCACCAATGCCAAGCTCGGCCAGGGCGAGTTCCTCGTGGCCGAGGCCGACGAGTCGGACGGCTCCTTCCTCAAGCTCTCGCCGACCATCGCCGTGGTCACCACCGTGGACGCCGAGCACCTCGACCACTACGCCGACCTCGACGCGATCCGCGCGGCGTTCACGCAGTTCGTCAACAAGGTGCCGTTCTACGGCGCGGCTGTCCTGTGCCTCGACGAGCCGAACATCCAGCAGATGATCCCCGCGATCGACAAGCGCGTGGTCACCTACGGGCTCGAGTCCGGCGCCGATCTCACCGCGCGGCGGCTCTCGTTCTCCGGCACGAGCTCGACGTTCGAGGTCGTCCAGCGCGGCCGCGTCCTCGGCCCGGCGTCGCTCCAGGTGCCGGGGCGCCACAACGTGCTCAATGCGCTCGCCGCCGTCGCCGTGGGGCTCGACCTCGAGATGCCGTTCGAGCGCATCCAGGCGGCGCTGGCCGCCTTCGCGGGCGTCCAGCGCCGCTTTCAGATTCGCGGCGAGGCCCAGGGCGTCCTCGTCGTGGACGACTACGGCCATCACCCCGCCGAGATCCGCGCCACGCTCGCCGCCGCCAAGGCCGGGTTCGACCGCCGCGTGATCACGGTGTTCCAGCCGCACCGCTACACGCGGACGCTGCACCTGCGCCGCGAGTTCCTCACGGCCTTCTACCAGTCCGACGTGCTGATCGTGATGGACATCTACCCCGCCGGCGAGGCGCCCATCGCCGGCGTGCACGCGCGAGACCTGGCCGACGGCATCGCCGCGCACGGTCACCGGGAGGTGCTGTACATGGACGGCGACCGCCAGGGCATCATCGATTACCTGTGCGAATCCACCAGGTCCGGAGACCTGGTGCTGACCCTTGGCGCCGGCGACGTGGGGCAACTGGGAGCCGAGCTCCTGGCCCGCCTCGGCGACGGCACCGAGCAGCCGAAGAGGAGGTAGCCCATGCTCGGAGAGATCCGGGGCGAGGTGCGGTTCAAGGAGCCCCTCAGCTTCCACACCTCCTTGCGTATCGGAGGAACCGCCGACATCTTCGTCGTCCCTCAGGACGTCGAGGACATCCGGCTGGCGCTGTCCTTCGCCGAGCGCGAGCAGCTTCCCGTCGAGGTCCTCGGCGGCGGGAACAACCTGCTCGCGAGCGACCGCGGCTTCCGCGGCGTCGTGCTCAAGCTGGAAGGCTGTCTCGGCCGCGCCGACTTCCACGGCGAGGAGGCCGTGGCGGGCGCGGGCGTGAGCCTGTCCGGGCTGATCCGAGAGGCGGCGGCCCTCAACCTGGGCGGCATCGAGTGTCTCGTCGGCATTCCCGCGACCATCGGCGGCGCGGTGGCGATGAATGCGGGGACGCCCGACGGCTTCATCGGGGACTTCGTCTCCGCCGTCTACTTCCTCCATCCCGACGGCACCATGGGCGAGTTCAAGCCGGGCGCGGGCTCCTTCAGCTACCGCATGTTCTCGGCCCCGCCCGGCGCCGTGATCATCGGAGCGCGGCTCGGTCTGCACCGGCGGCCCGACCGCCGAGATCGTGAAGGAGATCAAGCAGCGGCTCAAGCAGAAGAAGATGAACCAGCCGCTGGCGCTGGCCTCCGCGGGTTGCGTGTGGAAGAACCCGCCCGGCGAGGCGGCGGGCCGTCTCGTGGAGAAGGTGGGCTTGAAGGGCAAGCGCCACAACGGCGCCGAGATCTCCGCCAAGCACGCCAACTTCATCGTCAACCGGGGCGGCGCCACCGCCGCCGATATCAAGGCGCTGATGGACATGACGAGCGAGCGGGTCCAGAGCCAGTTCGGCATCGCGCTCGAGACCGAGATCAAGACCCTCGGGGAGATCTGATGGCATGAGACGCTCGGCATTGTCTCCTCGCGCCGCGGCCGGCGCCTTCGAGGATCTGGCCTCACGCGGCCGGCTGATCGGCCGCCAGCGCGTCGACCGATCTCGGCTGAGACGGCGCGTCGCGCGCCGGGCGCGCTTCATCGCCGGCCGCGCGGGCCTGGTCGCGCTCGGGGTGGTCGCGCTCGGCGTGTCGGGCCTCCTCGCGGGCTGGCTCTTGAAGTCGCCGCGCTTCGCCGTCTCATCCGTGGAGGTGAGCGGGCAGAGCCGGCTGAGCCGCGAGGCGATCGAGACGGCGGCGGCCATCGAGCCGGGCAGCAATATCTTCACGCTCGATACGCGGGAGGTCGTCGCGCGCCTCGAGGCGCTGCCCCTCGTCCGGCACGCCGCGGTGATCCGGAGCCTGCCGAACCGCGTGGCGATCGCGGTGGAGGAGCGGCGGCCCTTCACGCTCGTCCACGCGGGACGGCTGCACTGGATCGACGAGCAGGGCATCGACCTCGGGCCCGAGGCGCGGGCCGTCGCCCTCGGCACGCCCGTCATCAGCGGCCTCGGCGCGGACGATCTGGTCCCCGACGCGCCCAGTGGCCGCGCCGCCGCCGGGCTCAGCCTGCTGCGGCTTCTCTTGCGCTCGGGCGAGGGCTTGCTGAACAGCGTCTCGGAGATCGACATGAGCCGGGCCGAGGGGCCGGTGCTCTACACGCTCGACGGCGTGGAGGTGCGGATCGGCAAGGAGGACTGGGAGGCGCGCCTCGGCCGCCTCCTCGGCGTGCTCGCCCAGCTCAAGGCCTCCGGCGAGACCGTGACCGCCATCGACCTGCGGTTCCGCGATCAGGTCGTGCTGCAAACCCCGGTGAAGTGAGGGACGCCATGCCCAGAGCCAAGGGGCGCCAGGTGATTGCCGGGCTGGACGTGGGGACGACGAAGTCGTGTTGCGTGATCGCCGAGTGGTCGCCGGTGGGCAACCTCGACATCATCGGTGTGGGCGTGAGCCCCTGCCGCGGCCTGCGCAAGGGCGTCGTCGTCAACATCGACTCGACGGTCGAGTCCATCAAGCATGCGGTGAGCGAGGCCGAGGAGATGGCCGGCGTGGAGATCGCCTCCGTCCTCGTCGGCATCGCGGGCGGGCACATCCGCGGCGTCAATAGCCGCGGCGTGATCGCCGTGTCGGGCAAGCACCGCGAGGTGGGTCAGCACGACATCGACCGGGCGCTCGACGCCGCCCGCGCGATCAATTTGCCCCAGGACCGCGAGGTCATCCACGTCCTGCCCCAGACCTATGTCGTGGACGACCAGGACGGCGTCAAGGAGCCGCGCGGCATGTCCGGCGTGCGGCTCGAGGTGGAGGTGCACCTCGTCACGGGCGCCACGACCTCGGTGCGCAACGTCATCCGGAGCGTCAACCGCGCCGGGCTCCAGGTCCAGGACGTCGTGCTCGAGGCGCTCGCCTCCGCGGAGGCGGTCATCGAAGAGGAGGAAAAGGAGCTGGGCGTCCTCATCATCGACCTGGGCGGCGGGACCACCGACGTCGCGCTCTTCCGGGACGGCGCCGTCTGGTACACGGGCGTCTTGCCGCTCGGCGGTGACCACATCTCGAACGACATCGCCGTGGGGCTGCGCACCCCGACGAGCGACACCGAGGAGCTCAAGAAGCGGCACGGCTGCGCGCTGACCGCGCTCGTGCGCGAGGACGAGACGGTGGACGTGCCCTCGGTGGGCGGGCGCAAGGCGCGCCAGCTCTCGCGGCACATCCTGTCCGAGATCATCCAGCCGCGGGTGGAGGAGATCTTCACGCTGGTGGCGCGCGACCTCGCCCGCGCCGGGCTCCAGGACGTGGCGGCGGCGGGCGTCGTGCTGACGGGCGGGACGTCGATCATGCCCGGCGTCCCCGAGCTCGCCGAGCAGATCTTCGACGTGCCGGTGCGGCGCGGCGCGCAGTCCGGGTTGAGCGGGCTCGCCGACGTGGTGCAGAGCCCGATCTATGCCACCGGGGTGGGACTTGCGCTCTATGGCGCCCGCGGCCATGGCGCGGTGTCCGAAATGCACGACGGATCGCTGGCGCAGCGCGTCGGCCGGCGGATGAAGGAGTGGGTCGGTGACCTCTTCTAGACCAGAACCCGAGGATCGAGACACCGCCGCCGGCCAGCCCGAGCTCTCGTCGCTCGGCCTGCCGCCCGTGCGGACGCGCCGTTCACGTTCGAAGGCGAAGGAGAAGCCGATGGAGCAGCCACAGGGGCGGCAGCCGATATTCGAGCTCGAAGAGGAACGCGAGGCGGCCAAGATCAAGGTCATCGGACTCGGCGGCGGCGGCTCGAACGCGGTCAACCGGATGATCGGCGCCCAGTTCACCGGCGTGGAGTTCGCCGTCGCCAATACGGATCTCCAGGCGCTGCGCGCCTCCCCGGCGGCGGTCAAGCTCCAGCTCGGCGCGCGCCTCACCGCCGGCCTCGGCGCGGGCTCCGACCCCGAGATCGGCAAGAACGCCGCGCTCGAGGACAGAGAGCGCATCCAGAAGGTGATCGAGGGCGCCGACATGGTCTTCGTCACCGCCGGTCTCGGCGGCGGCACGGGAACCGGGTCCGCACCCGTGGTGGCCGCCGTCGCCAAGGAGCTCGGCATTCTCACGGTGGCCGTGGTGACCAAGCCCTTCGCCTTCGAGGGGCGCAAGCGCGCCCTGCAGGCGGAGGCGGGGCTCGCCGAGCTGCGCGCGGTCGTGGACACGCTCATCGCCATCCCGAACCAGCGCCTCCTCGCCGTGGTGGACCGCGGCACGCCCTTGCTCGAGGCGTTCAAGGTGGCCGACACCGTGCTGTTGCAGGCCGTGCAGGGCATCTCCGATCTGATCCTCGTTCCCGGGTTGATCAACCTGGACTTCGCCGACGTGCGCACCATCATGTCGGGGATGGGCATGGCGCTGATGGGCGCCGGCGTGGGCCGAGGCGAGCACCGCGCGATCGACGCCGCGCAGAAGGCGGTGGCGAGCCCGCTGCTGGACGACACCTCGATCGAGGGCGCCAAGGGCATCCTCATCAACTTCACCGGGGGCTCGGACCTGTCCATCCACGAGGTCGAGGAGGCGGCGCGCATCGTCCAGGAAGCCGCCCACGAGGAGGCCAATATCATCTTCGGCGCGGTGATCGATCCCACGCTCGAGGACGAGGTGCGCATCACGGTGATCGCGACCGGCTTCGCCGAGCGCAAGGAGGCCGCCGGCCCCGGCCCCAAGGTCGTCGAGATAGCGAAGGGGCCGCGCGGCACGGCCCAGCCCAGCAAGGAATGGCGCCGCCGGATCTCCGAGGTGCGGGCCGATGCGGACGCCTCCTCGTACGAGGAAGACCTCGACGTCCCGGCCTTCCTCCGCCGCCAGGCCGACTAGACCACTCGGAGGGGGGCTTCGCCCCCCTTCCGATGCCTCCCCCCAGGAGGGATTGCGCCGGCGGAGCCGGCGCTCGGAGCGTGGTCCTGCGTGGCTCGAGCCGGCTGGAGGATGGAAGGGTCCTGCGAGGAGCGTCGGCGAGCGATCGGAGTCGGCGAGGGCGACGTTCTGGGCGACATCGCAGAGGTCGAGCTGTTGGAGGGAACATGCAATACATGGTCGTCGAGCGTTTTCGGGATGGGAATCCTGTGCCGGTGTATCGGCGCTTTCGGGACCAGGGGCGGATGGCGCCGGACGGACTTCGCTATGTGTCGGGCTGGGTCGCGGAGGACCTTCGCTGCTGCTACCAGATCATGGAATGCGAGGACCCGGCGCTGCTCGAGCAGTGGACGGCCCGGTGGGCCGACGTGATCGAGTTCGAGGTCATCCCCGTGATCACGTCGGCCGACGCCGTCGCCGCGGTCGCTCACCGGCTCTGATGGTGTTCGCCCCGTGAGACAATGCCGCGCATGCCCGATCTCGCCCTCGACCAGCAGCGCGGACAGCCGCTCTATCTGACGTCGCCCCGCCTCACGGAGGCCGGGCTCCCGCACCTGTTCACCACGCGACATTTCCCGGGCGTGACCTCGCCCCGCGATCCCGGCCCGCCGTTCGATGCGGATGCGCTCCGACTGCTGGCGGAGCTCGATCTGCACGCGGGGCCGCCGGCGTTTTTGCGGCAGGTGCACGGCGCCGACGTCCTCGCCGCCGAGCGGGCCGGGTTGGTCGGGCGGGCGGATGTGGTCGTGACGGATCGCCCGGGACTGCCGCTCGCGATCTTCACGGCCGACTGTGTTCCCCTCGTGCTCTACGATCCCGTGGGCCGCCGCCTGGCGCTCGCCCACGCCGGGTGGCGCGGAACGGCGGCCGCGGCGGCGCGCGCCGCGGCGGGCGCGCTCATCGCGGCGGGCGGAGCGCCCGAGACCTTCGTCGGCGCGATCGGCCCCTCGATCGGACCGTGCTGCTACGAGGTCGACGAGCCGGTGATCGAGCGGCTCGATGCCGGGTTTCCCGGGGACTGGCGGGGGTGGGTGACGGCGGCGGGCCCCGGCAAGTGGATGCTGGATCTGTGGCGGGCCAATGTCGAGCAGCTCCGGATGGACGGGCTCGATCCGGCGCGCATCGACAACCTGGGGCTCTGCACTTCGTGCCGCGCCGATCTCTTCTTCTCGTATCGGCGCGGGCGGGGGCAGGGACGGCTCGTGGCCGTCGCGGCGCTGCCGCCGGGCCTCAAAGCCACGCGCGCACGGGCTACGGGATCGCGGTGAGCCGCCCCGTCTTCGCGCGGACGGGCCGCGTGAACGTACCCGGTGCCCGAGCATGCTAAAATCGGGACCCGCGATGGACTCCGAGACCTCGACCGATATCCGGGCCAACCTCGAGCGGGTGCAGGCGGTGATTGCCGCCGCGTGCCGGCGAGCCGGGCGCTCCCCCGACGGCGTCCTCCTCATCGCGGTCTCGAAGACGATGCCGGCCGAGCGGGTGAAAGCCGCCGTCGAGGCGGGGGCCGCCGCGCTCGGCGAGAACCGCGTCCAGGAAGCCAAGGACAAGATCGAGGCGCTGGGCCATCCGGTGCCCTGGCACCTCATCGGGCATCTGCAGACCAACAAGGCCAAGGACGCCGTCCAGCTCTTCGACTGCATCCAGTCGGTGGACCGGCTCGACCTGGCCAAGGAGATCGATCGGCGGGCCGAGGCCGCCGGCCGGACGGTGGACGCGCTCGTCGAGGTCAACCTCGGCGAGGAGTCGCAGAAGGGCGGCGCGCGGCCCGACGAGGTGAAGGCGCTGCTCGACGCCATCGCGGGGCTCGGCCGCGTGCGCGTCCGCGGGCTGATGGCGATTCCGCCCGCGGCGCCGATCCCGAAGCGACGCGCCCGCACTTCCGGCGACTGCGCGAGCTGCGCGACCTGGCCGGGCTCGAACACCTGTCGATGGGCATGAGCGCGGACTACGCGGTCGCCGTCGAGGAAGGCGCCACGATCGTCCGCGTGGGCACCGCCATCTTCGGTCCTCGCGCGCCCCGGGCGGGTCCGTGACCATCAAGAGCAAGCGGGTCGGCTTCCTCGGAGCCGGCAATATGGGCGAGGCCATGATCAAGGGCCTGACCCAGGCGGGACTGGTCCCCGCGGCATCGATCGGCGCCACCGACGCGCGCGCGGATCGCCTCGATCAGATGACGAGGCAATACGGCATCCGCGCCTTCGCGAACAATCCCGCCCTCGTCGCCGAGTCGGACGTGATCATCCTCGCGGTCAAGCCGCAGATCATGGCGCCGGTGCTGCGCGAGATCGCGGCCGCCGTCGACGGGACGAAGCTCATCATCTCGCTCGCCGCGGGCGTCGCGACCCGCACGCTGCGCGAGCATCTCGGCAAGCCCGCACGCCTGATCCGCGTCATGCCGAACACGCCGGCCCTCGTCCTCGAGGGCGCGACGGCCATCGCGCGCGCGGAGGGCCTCGAGGCGGGCGACCTCGAGATCGCCCAGGCGCTGTTCGGGGCGGTGGGGCGCGTCGTCGTGCTCGACGAGGACCACCTGGATGCCGTCACCGGGCTGTCGGGCTCCGGCCCGGGCTATATCGCCATCGTGATCGAGGCGCTCGCCGACGGCGGCGTCAAGATGGGGCTCGACCGCGCCACCGCCATGACGCTCGCCACGCAGACCGTGCTCGGCTCGGCCAGGCTCATCCTCGAGACGGGCATGCATCCGGGGCAGCTCAAGGACATGGTGGCCTCCCCGGGCGGGACGACCATCGCGGGCATCGCCGCCCTCGAGGACGGCGGCATCCGCCGCACCATCATCAGCGCCGTCGAGCGCGCGACGCTGCGCTCGCGGGAGCTGGGGCGCCAGTAGGCGCCGGCGGACCCTCGTCAGATGTCCGACCCGATCCGCCTCATCCTGTTGGCCCTGGATATCTACTCCTACGTGATCATCGCCTCGGCGCTGATCTCGTGGGTCAGCCCTGACCCGCGCAACCCCATCGTGCAGTTCCTCCACCGCGTCACGGAGCCGGTGCTGGCCCCGGTGCGCCGGATGCTGCCGCCGTGGAAGACGGGCGGGCTTGACCTGTCGCCGATCATCGTGCTGATCGCCATTCAGATCCTGGAGTGGGTTCTCAATACGTCTCCGTCATCCGCTCCAGTACTGAGGAGGCCGCCGTGCGCATCACGCCGATGGACATCCGCGAGCAGCAGTTCACGGTGAAGATGTTCCGCGGGTTCGACGTCCAGGAAGTGGACACGTTCCTCGAGGACCTCGCCGAGGACTACGAGACCCTGCTGAAGGAGAACCAGCTCCTCAAGGAGCAGCTCCAGGCCATGGAGGAGCGGGCCCGCGGCCTCGAGGACCGCGAGCGCGTCCTGCAAGAGACGCTCGTGACGACGCAGCGGGTCACCGAGGAGATGAAGGAGAGCGCCCGGCGTGAGGCGGCGCTGCTCGTGCGCGAGGCGGAGCTGCGCGGCGAGAAGACGGTCCAGGCCGCGCGGACGTCGGAGGCCGCCATCCAGGCGCAGGTGACCGCGTTGAAGCGCATGCGCCGGCAGCTCGCGGAGGGGCTCCGCACGACCATCGAGATGTACCAGCGAGTGCTCGATCAGGAGCTCAAGACCGATGAGGACGATGACGCGGACGCGGCCGTCCAGGCCTGAGGGCGCGCTCCTGGCCGTGCGCGTCCAGCCCCGCGCGCAGCGGAGCGCGGTCGAGGGCTGGCGCGACGGGGCGCTTGCCGTGCGCGTGACGGCCGCGCCGACCGAGGGCCGCGCGAACCGGGCGGTGACCGAGCTGCTCGCGGACGCCTTCGACGTGCCGGCGTCCGCCATCGAGCTGGTCAGCGGTGCCCGCGGCCGCGACAAGCTCTTCCGCGTCGGCGCGCTGACCCTCGACGACCTGCGCGCGCGGCTCGACCGCGCCCGCGCATGATCTCGCCGGTCCGCTGGGACGGCGAGCGGCTCGTGCTGCTCGACCAGACGCGGCTGCCCACCGAGGAGATCGACCAGGCCTGCGCGAGCTGGCAGGAGGTCGCGCAGGCCATCAAGACCCTGGTCGTGCGCGGCGCTCCCGCCATCGGGGTCGCCGCCGCCTTCGGCGTGGCGCTCGCCGCGCGGCAGAGCCCGGCCAGCGACTGGGACGGCTTCGTCGCCGACCTCGATCGGGCCATCGCGGGGCTCGGCGCCACGCGCCCCACCGCGGTCAACCTCTTCTGGGCGCTCGACCGCATGCGCCGCTGCGCGGCCGCGCATCGCGATCTGCCCCTCGACCGCGTGAAGGTGCTGCTTGCTCGAGGAGGCCGGGGTGATCCTCGAGGAGGACATCGCGGCCAACCGCGCGATGGGCGCCCACGGCGCGGCCCTCGTGCCCCAGGGCGGGCGCGTGCTCACGCACTGCAATGCCGGCGCGCTCGCGACGGCGGGCTACGGCACCGCGCTCGGCGTCGTGCGCGCGGCGCACGAGCAGAAGAAGCTCGCCTTCGTCTGGGTGGACGAGACCCGGCCCGTGATGCAGGGCTCGCGGCTCACCGCGTGGGAGATGGCCAAGGAGGGGATTCCCGCATCGCCTCATCGCCGACGTCGCCGCCGGCGCGGCGATGCGGCAGGGGCTCGTCGATCTCGTCGTGACGGGGGCCGATCGCATCGCGCGGAACGGCGACACCGCCAACAAGATCGGCACGTATGGCGTCGCGGTGCTCGCGCGGCACCACGGCATCCCGTTCTACGTGGCGGCGCCCTGGTCCACCATCGACCTCGCCATCGACAGCGGCGCCGCCATCGCCATCGAGGAGCGGGATCCCGCCGAGGTGCGGGGCGTGGCGGGCCGCCAGACCGCGCCGTCGGACTCGCCGATCTGGAACCCCGCCTTCGACGTGACGCCCGCCGAGCTGATCACCGCGATCATCACCGAGCGCGGCGTCTACCGCGCCCCGTACCACTTCGCGTGAGCCCGCTCCCGGCCAGGGGGCGGCGGAGGTGGCGGTGACGGCCAACGGGGACGTCGAGGCCGCGCGGCGCTACCACGAGCAGACCCGGCACTCGCCGCGCTCGGTGCGGGAGAGCGGCCACGTCCTCGATTGGGAGAACAAGCCCTCGCCCTTCAAGATCTACCCCGATCTTCCCGTCGTGCCGCTGCCGCGCCAGTTCGCGCCGCTGCCCGCCGACACCTTCGCGGCGCTCTCGGGACCCGCGTCGGCGTCGGGCGCGGTCGATCTCGAGCGGCTTGCCGCGCTCCTCTTCTTCTCCGCGGGCGTCACGAAGACCAAGACCTACGCGGGCGGGGCCCACGTGTACTTCCGCGCGGCACCGTCCACGGGCGCGCTCTACCAGACCGAAGCCTATGTCGTCGCGGGCGACGTCGCGGGACTCTCGGCGGGCGTCTACCACTTCGGGCCCGGCGACTTCGCGCTGAGGCGGCTGCGCGCGGGCGACTTCCGCGGGGCGGTGGCCGGGGCCGCCGCCGACGAGGAGATGGCCGCGCGGCCGGTGATCCTCGCGCTGACCGGGATCTACTGGCGGAACACGTGGAAGTACCAGGCGCGCGGCTACCGGCACCTCTTCTGGGACGCGGGCACGATGCTCGCGAACGTGTTCGCGTCCGCGGCCGCGCTCGGCCTGTCCGCGCGCGCGGTCGTCGGGTTCATGGACGATGACGTGAACGGGCTGCTCGGGATCGATCCCGAGCGGGAGGGGGCGCTCGTCCTCGTCGCCGTCGGCGGGGCGGCGCGCCCGGCGCCGCCGCCACCCCCCGTCGAGACCATCGCGCCCGCGGTCGTGCCGCTCTCCGCGTCCGAGGTGAGCTATCCGCTCCTCGTCGACGCGTACGTCAACTCGCGCCTCGAGTCGGAGGCCGAGGTGCTCGACTGGCGCGAGCGGGCGGCGGCGATGGCGGCCGCCGCCCCGCCGCCCGCGGCACCGCTCGCGCCGCTGCCGCCCCCGCTGATGACCGCGGGCCGCTCGCTCGCCGAGACCATCCAGGCGCGCGGGTCGACGCGGGAGTTCTCGGGCGAGGCGATCGCTGCCGAGGCCCTGTCGAGTGCGCTCTACCATGCGACCCGCGGCTTTGCCGCCGACGTGCCGCCGGGGCTGGTGGACCTCTACCTCGCGATCCACGCGGTGGACGGCGTCGCGCCGGGCGCCTACGTCTACCATCCCGGCCCGCACGCCCTCGAGCTGATCCGGGCGGGCGACGTGCGGGCCGACTGCCGCCTTCCTCTGCCTCGGTCAGGCGCTCGGCGGGACGTCGAGCGCCACCGTCTTCTTCCTCGCGGATCTCAGGCGCCTTCTCGGCGCGCTCGGCAACCGGGGCTATCGCGCGGCCAACCTCGAGGCGGGCCTCATCGGCGGGCGGCTCTATCTCGCCGCCTACGCCCAGCGCTTCGGCGCCACCGGCCTCACCTTCTACGACGACGAGGTGGTCGAGTTTTTCTCGCCCCACGCCGCTGGCAAGGCGGCCCTCTTCGTCACCGCCCTCGGCCCAGGCTGCCCATAAAGGCCCATCTGCTTCGTTGGCGCCCTCGGCAGCACGCTCAACGTAGAGCGACTACGCCTGCGTCGAGCGCTGACGGACCTTCGCCTGCGGGGCCCAGCATGGCCGCCTCACCGTACACGAGTACGCCTCGCGTGCTGCCTTCGGGCGCCGCCTCGCATCTGGACCTTTCTGAGCGCCTGCGCTGCAGCGCTGGAGGCCACTGCTTCGGGCGCCTCGACGGCAGCTCGACGAGGCGCGAGCGGGGCGTGCAGCCTCGAGGCGTACGCCTGGCGTCGTACGTTGAGGGTTGCCGCCGCGCTCGCAACGAAGTATGCGCGAAGCAAATTGCGCCCAGTGCCGCGATTGCCAGACACAACCGGTGTCTGCTACCGTACATTGGCTCGATGAATGTCCAAGGAGTGTGCGTGATGAAGAAGTACTATCTGATGGCGCCGGGGCCGACCCCGGTTCCCGCGAACGTGCTGCTGGCGATGGCCCAGCCGATGATCCACCACCGGACGCCGGAGTACGAGGCGCTGTTCATCGAGGTTCGGGCGGGGCTCAAGCGACTGTTCCAGACCGCCCAGGACGTGATTCCGTTCACCGCCTCGGGCACGGGCAGCATGGAGGCGGCCGTCGTCAGCACGCTCTCGGCCGGCGACACCGTGCTCGTGCTGCGGGCGGGCAAGTTCGGCGAGCGCTGGGAGGAGATCTGCGCGGCCTACGGCCTCACCGTCGTCCCGCTCATCGCGCCCTTCGGCGAGACGGTGACCGCGGATCGCGTCGCCCAGGCCTTGCGAGAGCATCCCGAAGCCCGTGCGGTGCTGATGCAGCACAGCGAGTCCTCGACGGGCGTGCTGCACGACGTGAAGGGCGTCGCCGCGGTGACGCGGCCGACCGCGGCGATCCTCATCGTCGACGCCGTGTCGAGCCTCGGCATCGCCGATCTGCCGATGGACGCGTGGGGTGTCGACGTGGTCGTGGCCGGCTCGCAGAAGGGCTTGATGCTGCCGCCCGGGCTGTCGTTCTGCGCCCTGTCCGACAAGGCGTGGGGCCACGTCAAGGCCTCGCGGCTGCCCAAGTACTACTTCGACATCGCGGCCGAGCACAAGGCGGTGAGCCGGAACGAGGCGCACTTCACGCCCGCGGTGTCCATCGTGGTCGGGCTGCGCGAGGTGCTCCGCATGCTCGAGGCCGAGGGGCTCGCCAACGTGTTCAAGCGCCACGAGCGGCTGGCCCGGGCCACGCGCTCGGGCGTGGAGGCGCTCGGGCTCGAGCCTCTTCGCGAAGGCGAGCCCGAGCCCCGCCCTCACCGCGGTCGTCGCCCCCAGGGGCGTCGACAGCGAGGCGGTGCTCGCCGCGTACTCCGCCTCGCACAACATCACGATCGCGGGCGGGCAGGGGGAGATGAAGGGCACGGTCTTCCGCCTGGGCCACATGGGATACGTCGGCGACTTCGACGTGGTGACGGCCCTCGCCGCCCTCGAGCAGGTGCTCCACGAGCTGGGCGCTCCCGTGGACTTCGGCGCCGGCGTGCGGGCGGCCCAGAAAGTCTTCACCGAGCGCGGGTAGCATGGCGCTCAGGCTCTTGCTGCTCCGCCACGCCGAGACGGACTGGAACCGGGAGGGCCGGTACCAGGGCTGGACGGATACCGATCTGTCCGAGGTGGGGCGCGGCCAGGCGGAGGCGGCGGGCCGACTGCTCGCGCGCCAGCCCCTGGCCGCGGTCTGGTCGAGCCCGCTCCGCCGCGCGCGGGACACCGCCGCCGCCATCGCCTCGGCACAGGGACTGGCCGTGAAGGAGCACGCGGCCTTCATGGAGATGCGGTTCGGCGACTGGGAGGGGCTCACCAGGGCGGAGGTGGCCGCGCGCTTCCCCGAGGAGCATCAGGCCTGGCTCGACACGCCGCATCTCGTCGCCCGCGCCGGCGGCGAGACGCTCGACGAGGTCCGGCGGCGCGTGCTCGACGGCCTCGAGGAGCTGAAGCGGACGCACGACGGCGAGACGATCTGCCTCGTCGCGCACGGCATCTCGGCGCGCATCTTGATCCTCGAAGCCCTCGGGCTCGGGCTCGAGCGCCTGTGGTCGCTCCAGGTGTCGTCGACCGGCATCTCGGAGCTCGAGTTCCGCCCGGACTGGACGGCGCTGCACCGCATGAACACGCTCGCCCACCTCGAGAGCGCGCCGGCGACGCGGTAGGAGTGCGGCCGGTGCGGGGACGAGCTGCAGCCGACGCAGCTCCCCAAGGGCGCCAAGATCTACCTGCCCGACGAGGCGGCGAGAAAGCGCGCGGTGGAGGAGCGCCTCCTCGGCGTCTTCCGGCGCTGGGGCTATCGCGAGCTCGTGACGTCGGCGTACGAGTACTTCGACGTGCTCTCCCAGGGCACGGATCACGACCTGCAGGAGCGGATGTTCAAGATGGTGGACCGCGAGAGCGGGCGGCTGCTCGCGCTGCGCGCCGACATCACGCCGCAGATCGCGCGCATCGTGGCGACGCGGATGCGGGACGACGCCAAGCCGCTCCGCCTCAGCTACGTCACCAATGTCTTCCGCTACGACGAGCCGCACGTGGGCCGCTACCGCGAGTTCTACCAGGCGGGCGTGGAGCTGGTGGGGCTCCCCCACCCGGAAGGCGACGCCGAGATGATCGCGATGACCGTGGAGGGGTTCCGCGCGCTCGGCCTCGAGCACTTCCAGATCGACGTGGGCCAGGCCGACTTCTTTCGCGGCATCCTCGAGGACGTCGACGCCGATGAAGCCACCGCGCACGAGCTGCGCCAGGCGCTGGGCCGCAAGGACCAGAGCTCGCTCGAGCGCCTCGTCGATGGGCTCCGCGCGCCCGCCGCGGTGACGGAGCTGCTCCTGGCCCTGCCCGGGCTCTACGGGCGCGGCGACGTGCTCGAGCGCGCGGAGGCGCTCGTGAAGAACGCGCGCTCGGAGGCCGCGCTCGTCAATCTCGCCGAGGTGTACCGCCTGCTGCGCGCCTACGGGCTCGCCGACGCGGTGCTGCTCGACCTCGGCGAGGTGCGCGGCTTCGACTACTACTCGGGCGTGCACTTCGAGGCCTACGTCTCCGGCCTCGGCGCGGCGCTCGTGGGGGGCGGCCGCTACGACCAGATGCTCGGGCGCTTCGGCTACGAGTGTCCGGCCACCGGCTTCGCCTTCGAGGTCGGGCGGGTGCTGCTCGCCATGGAGACCCAGGGCACGGCGGTCGATCTGCCCGGCCCGGACTTCTTCATCATCGACTTCACGCCCGAGAAGACCCGCGCGCTGGCCCTGTCGCGGCGCTTCCGCGACCTCGGCCGGGCGGTGGCGCGCGACATCATCAGCCGGCCGCTCGAGGAGTCGCTGGCGTATGCGCGCCAGCAGCGCGCGCGCTGGGCCCTCGTCATCGGCGATCCGGGCGCGCCCGACGCCGAGGCGGTGCGGGTGCTCGATCTCGACGGCGGCGGGGAGCGCTCCGTCGCCATGGCGGCGCTCCTCGAGAGCCCGGCCGGTTACTTTCCGGTGTTCGGAGGCGGTGGACATGCCTAATATCATCGTCGTCGGCGCGCAGTGGGGAGACGAGGGCAAGGGCAAGGTCGTGGACCTGCTCGCGCCCTGCGTGGACGTGGTCGTCCGCTACCAGGGCGGCAACAATGCCGGGCACACCGTGGTCGTGGGGCGCGACAAGTTCGTGCTCCAGACGATTCCCTCGGGAATCCTGCACGCGGGCACCCGGTGCGTGATCGGCTGCGGCGTGGTGATCGACCCCGCCTCGCTGATCGAGGAGATGGAGTCGCTCGTGCAGCGCGGCGTCTCCCTCGACGGCAACCTCTACATCTCGAAGAACGCGCACCTGATCATGCCGTATCATCCGGCGCTCGACCGCGCGAGCGAGTCGCAGGCGGGCCGGCGGCGCATCGGCACCACGGGCAAGGGCGTGGGCCCGGCGTACGCGGACAAGGCGGCGCGCATCGGGATCCGGATGGCCGATCTCCTCGACGAGCAGCTCTTCCGCGAGAAGCTCGAGGCCAATGTCTTCGAGAAGAACCGCGTGCTGCGCGAGATCTACGACGCGGAGACCTTCACCGTGGAGGGGATCCTCGGGCCGTACCTCCGCTTCGCGGGCTGGCTCGCCCCGTACATCACGGACACCGCCCTGCTCCTGTCCCGCTGGATCGACGCGGGCGCCAACGTCTTGTTCGAGGGCGCGCAGGGCACCATGCTCGACATCGACCACGGGACGTATCCGTTCATCACGTCGTCGAGCACCACCTCCGGCGGCGCCTCCACGGGGACGGGCGTGCCGCCCACCAAGATCAACGGCGTGCTCGGAATCTCGAAGGCCTACTGCACGCGGGTGGGCGAAGGCCCCTTTCCGACGGAGCTCGACGGCCCGGTCGCCGACATGCTCCGCGCCCGCGGCAACGAGTACGGCGCGGTGACGGGGCGCCCGCGCCGCTGCGGCTGGGCCGACGCGATCGCCCTCCGCTACGCCGTGCGCATCAACGGCTTCGACACGATCGCCCTGACCAAGCTCGACGTGCTCGACACCTGCGAGACGGTGAACATCTGCACGGGCTACCGCTACCGGGGCGAGGTGCTCACGGACTTTCCCGAGGAAGAGCGCCTGTGGCAGGAGGCCGAGCCCGTCTACGAGGAGATGTCGGGCTGGCAGTCGAGCACCCACCGGCTCACGGACTACGCCGCGCTGCCGACCAAGGCGCGGGAGTATCTCGACCGGATGTCCGAGCTGGTCGGCGTGCCCTTCTCGCTGGTCTCGACGGGTCCCGCGCGCGACGAGACCATCCTGGTCGGCGACTCCGTGCTCGCGCGCTGGTTCCCGGCGCTCCGGGGGATGCTCCCTGCACACTGAGCGGGCGGGCACGTGACGGGGGCGAGGCAACACACGATGCCCGGTGCGGGCGAGGGACGGCGGTGACGCGCAAGGTGCTGGTCGCCGACGACGACGGGGCCTCCCGCAGCGGGCTCGCCGCGCTCTTGTCCGGCTGGGGCTACGCCGTCGAGCAGGCGGCCGACGGCGCCGAGGCGCTCGACAAGGCGCGCGCGGCCCATCCCGCGGTGGTGATCAGCGACCTCGTCATGCCCGGGATGGACGGGCTCGAGCTCCTGCGGGCGCTCACCGAGGAGGTCCCCTTCGCCGCGGTCATCCTGCTCACCGGGCAGGGGTCGATCGACACGGCGGTGGCGGCGATGAAGGAAGGCGCGTACGACTTCCTCACCAAGCCGGTGGAGGTGTCGCGCATCAAGCTGCTCATCCCGAAGGCGGCGGAGAAGTCGGAGGCGCTCCGCGAGGTCGCGCTCCTGCGCCGCCGCGTGAAGCAGCTCTGGGGACTGGGGCGGCTCGTGGGAACGAGTCCGGCCATGCAGGCGGTGCACCGGTTGATCGAGCTGGCGGCGCCCACGCCCGCCGCCGTTCTCATCACGGGCGAGAGCGGCACGGGCAAGGAGCTCGTCGCGCGCACGCTCCACGAGCTGTCGCCGCGGGGCCGGGGGCCCTTCGTCGCCGTCAACTGCGCGGCGATTCCGGAGACGCTGCTCGAGAGCGAGATCTTCGGCCACGAGAAGGGCGCGTTCACGGGCGCCCTCGAGCGGCGCCAGGGGTGCTTCGAGCTGGCCCACGAGGGCACCATCTTCCTCGACGAGATCGCCGAGATGAGCGTGGCGCTGCAGGCGAAGTTCCTGCGCATCCTCGAGGACGGCATGGTCCGCCGCCTGGGCGCCAAGACGGAGATCAAGGTCGACGTCCGCGTGCTCGCCGCCACCAACAAGGACCCCGAGCAGGCCCTGAAGGCGGGCACGTTCCGCGAGGACCTCTTCTACCGGCTCAACGTCATGAGCCTCGCCATGCCGCCGCTGCGCGATCGCCGCGAGGACGTCCCGCTCCTGATCCAGGCCTTTCTCGAGGAGTTCAACGCGAAATACGACAAGCGCATCACCTCGGTGGACGAGGAGGCCCTCGAGATCCTGATGGCGCATGCCTGGCCCGGCAACGTGCGCGAGCTGCGCAACTGCATGGAGCGCGCGACCATCGTGTGCGAGGGCAGCCTGATCGGACCGGCGCACCTGCCGTCGAGCCCGACGACCCGGCCGGCGCCGCCGCCCGCGGCGGGCGGCGCCACCGTGGCCTTCGCCGTGGGGACGAACCTCGAGGAGGCCGAGCGCGTGCTCATCGTCAAGACGCTCGCCGCCGCCGGCAACAACAAGACGCAGGCGGCTCATACGCTCGGCATCAGCCTCAAGACGCTGCACAACAAGCTGCGCCGCTACGCGGGCGGCGCCGACGGCAAGGCCGCCGAGGACCCGTAGCGATGCGGCCAGTGGGATGCGAATGAGCATCCGGGTCAAGGAGATGGTTGTGGTGACGCTCCTGACCCTCCTCGTCGTGGGCACCACGACCTTGATCCACCTGTCGCACCTGTCCCGGGTGGTGGCGCAGGAGTCGCAGCGGCAAGCGGAGCTGATCGCCCGCCAGATCTACGCCCAGAGCCGGGCGGCGATCGCCGCCGCCCCCGCGGCGGACGCGCTCGACGCGCTGCGGAACGACCGGGAGCTTCGCAACCTGCTCGAGTCGAGCGTCGGGTACTCCCCCCATCTCCTGTACGCGCTCGTCGCCGACCGCTCGGGGCGGATCGTGCTGCACACCGAGAGCGACAAGCAGGGGCGGGTTGCGCCCCCGTATCCGAGCCTGGCCGCGCTCGTCGCCCTCGACCCGGTGAGCCGCTTCCGCGAGCTCTACGAGGGCGCTCGGACCTACGAGGCGGCGCTGCCGCTGACGCTCAATGGCGCGCCGTTCGGCAGCATCCGACTCGGCGTGTCGACCACGCTCCTGCGGCGCGAGCTGGGCGCCTCGCTCCGGCAGAGCCTGACGCTGGCCGGCATCGCGCTGCCGCTGGCCTGGGTCGCCGCGATGATCCTCGCCCGCCTCACGCTGCGCCCGGTGCGTGCCCTCGCGGGCGAGGTCGATCGGATCCGCCGCGGCGAGTTCAGCGCCGAGCCGGATGCTGGCGGCGGCGACGAGTTCCAGGAGCTGTCCGCCCAGCTCCAGCGGCTCGGTCGGGAGATGCACGCGGACCGCCTCGCCACGCTCTCCGAGAAGGCCCAGATGCAGCACGTGGTCGACCAGCTCGAGGACGGGGTCATCTTCCTGAGCCGCGAGATGCGAATCCTCTTCTTCAACAAGGCCGCCGAGGAAGTGGTCGGCCTGCCGCTCGAGCAGGCGGTCGGCCAGCCGCTCGCCGAGCTGTTGCCCGCCTCCCATCCTCTGCGCCCCCTGGTCGAGGGCGCGCTCGGGGGCGGAGGGGGCATTCGCAACGCGACCCTGGCCATGGCCGTCGGCGAGCGCCGGCGCGAGTGCCTCGTCTCCGCCTTCCCGGTGGCGGATGCGCGCGAGGTGATGGGCGCGGTCGTGCTGCTCAAGGATCTCGAGTCGATCAAGACCGTCCAGTCGCTCGTGAGCTATTCCGCCAAGCTCGCCGCCCTCGGGCGACTCACCTCGGGGGTCGCCCACGAGGTGAAGAATCCGCTCAACGCGATGGTGATCCACGTCGAGCTGTTGAAGGACCGGCTGGAGGGCGCCCCGGAGGAGGTGCAGAAGAGCCTCGAGGTGATCGGCACCGAGATCCGCCGCCTCGATCGGGTCGTCCAGGGATTCCTGCGCTTCATGCGGCCCCAGGAAGTCGCGTTCAAGGCCATCGACCTCAATGCGCTGCTCGCCAGCATGACCGCGCTCGTCGAGGCGGAGTGGCAGACCAGAGGCATCCGCGTCGTCTCCGAGCTCGATCCCGCGCTGCCCTCGATCAGCGCCGACGACGAATTGCTCCGCCAGGCATTCCTGAATCTTCTCCAGAATGCCTGTCAGGCGATGCCGGATGGCGGCGCCCTCACGATCCGCACGGAGCGCCTCGGCCGGGAGTCGATCCGCGTCTCGGTTCGCGACGAGGGCGTCGGGATCCGCGCGGACGACCTCGACAGGATCTTCAAGCTCTACTACACGACGAAGCCCGACGGCAACGGCATCGGCCTGTCGCTCGTCTACCAGATCATCCAGCTCCACGACGGCGCCATCGACGCTGCGTCCGAGGTGGGGCGCGGCACCACCATGACCGTGCGCCTGCCCGTCAGGTCGGCGGTATGAGGGCTCGCGTCGCCGTACCGGCCGCCGCCGTCCTCGCCCTCGGTCTGGCGGGGTGCGCGACGGTGGGGCGGATCGGGTTGCCCGCGCCCTCGCCGCCTCCCGTGCGGGCGGCCGAGGTGGCCGCCCTGCCGCCTCCACCTGAGCAAGTGGCGCCGCCGCCGCCCGCGCCGCTTTCGCCTCAACCGGAGCTGCCCCCTCCGCCGCCGGCGCCGCCCGCCCCGACGCTCGTCAAGCCCCCGCCGACGGCAGTGACCCCGCCGGTGCCGAGCTCCCCGGTCGACGCCGAGCTCCCCGGCGGTGCCGAGCCCGCCCGGCCCGGCCGTGCCGCCTGCTCCCCCGCCGCGCATCCTCGGCCAGCAAGTCAGCTCCGAGGACGAAAAGCGCATCCAGGGCGATGCCCAGCGCCGCATCGACAGGACCGAGCGCCTGGTGAAGCAGATCGACCAGCGCCGGCTCGTCGGCGATCAACATCAGAACCTCCTCACCGTGCAGAGCTTTCTCGTGAAGGCGCGCGAGGCCCTGTCGGAGAAGGACGTCCAGCGAGCCCTCACCCTGGCGGACAAGGCCTTCCTCCTCGCCGAAGAGCTGGTGAAGGTAGTGCGCTGACGCGACCCATGGACAGCGCGTGTAAGCCTTACACCGGTCGGTAAGTCTTACCACACCGCGTTCGTCCTCCGGTTCACGCGCGCCGACGCTGAGCTGTAACCGCTTGAAATGTGAGTCGTCGCTCCCGGTGTGTTCACCTCGGGGCTGGCATGGACGTTGCCGCGTTGCGAGGGGATCTCGGCGCAGGTCCGGAAAGCACGGACCGCGCACTTTCGGGGCAGGAGGCAAAGTCATGCGGCATCTGCTGCGTTCAGGGTCGGTCGGGATGCTCATCACAATGCTGGCGCTCGGGTGCGTGACGCCGCCGCCGGCGGGCGTGCCCGCGCCGGCGACGGTCGAGGTGCTCCCCGCCGACGCGCGCGCCCTGCGTTACGGCGCCTCGGCGCCGGCGGTATTCGACAATGCGGAGATGCGCGACAAGATTCGCATGATGTTCGGGAGCGACTGGACGCCGGCCGCTCAGGGCGGCGGCCGCCTCCAGTACGGCGCCGCCGCGTATTTCCCCGGCGATTCGCGCATCCGGATGCTCCGCATGGACGGCCGAGACTACATCGCGATCAGCGGGTGCGTGGCGACATCCTGCGCGACGCACCGCGGTCTCGTGCTGATCCGGGCCGACGGCGACGAGATCTGGGCGCGCCTCGACGAGGGCGGCTTCTCCCGGTACTATGGCCATGGCCCCGCGATGACGGGCGCGCGCGTGTCGCCCGCATTCATCGACAGTGCCTGGCGCGCCGTCGAGCGGGTCGAGCAGAGCGCATGAGCGACGGGGACAAGGTCCTGGCCTGGATTCGGGACTGGCTCGCCGATGGCGGGGCCATCCTGATGATTGCGGACTACGACGGCACGCTGAGCCCGCTCGTTCGCGAGCCCTCACAGGCCTGGCTCGAGGCCGGCGTCCGGGATCACCTCCGCTCCCTCGCGACGTGCCCGCGGGTGCGCCTCACCATCATCTCGGGACGCGATCTGGTGGACTTGCGCGCGCGCGTGGGCGTGCCCGACGCCATCTATGCGGGGTGCCATGGCCTCGAGGTCGACGGACCGGACATGGCGTTCAGTCATCCCGAGGCGGAAGCGCAACAGGACTCCCTCCGGATGATCGGCCTCGCCCTCAACCAGCGGATGCCGTCCGTCGAGGGGATGCGCGTGGAAGCCAAGCGATTGGGCCTGGCCATCCACTACCGCGACGTCCCCGCCGAGCGGATGCGCGAGGTGGAGGCCGAGCTGGCGCGCGCGATCCAGAAGAGCGGCCACCGGCTGAAGATCTTCCACGGCAGCAAGGTGATCGAGATCCTGCCCCAGGTGGGATGGAACAAGGGCCGCTGCGCCCTGTGGATTCGCGAAGCGGTTCAGCGCCTGTCCGCGCGGCCGGTCATGACCGTGTACATGGGGGACGACTGGACCGACGAGCATGCGTTCGAGGCGCTCGAGGGCCAGGCGATCACGATCAAGATCGGGGGCGGCGCGCCGGCCTCGCGCGCCCTGTACCGGCTCCCCGACGTCCTCGCCGCACAGCAGCTCGTCGCGGATCTGGCGACGCTCGTGCCCGGGAGCTTCGCCGCGTGAAGGTCACCGTCAGGCTGGTCGCCGCCCTCTGGCTGGCGGCGCTCGCCGTCCTCGGGGGCTCGACCTATTTCCAGGTCGCCGAGGAGCGCGACCGCCTCACGCGGGATCTCGAGCGCCGCGCCGTCCTCCTCGGCGAGGGACTCAAGGAGGCCGTCGAGCCCGCGGCGGCCAAGGGCTCGCGCGTCGTCATCGATCGCCTGCTGAAGAAGTTCGGGCGGCCCGACCAGGGCATCGCGGTGTACGACCGCGTGGCGAGCCTGGTGACGGCGACGCCGGAGATGGCCCTGGTGCTGCCCGCGTCGCTCCCCGAGGCGACCGAGGCGATCACGTCCGGCGCGGTGCAGAAGGGGCTCAGGAGCCTCAACGGCCGCCAGGTCTACGTCTACGCCACCCCCCTGCTTCACGACGACAAGCCCGCCGGCGCGCTCGCCGTGTTCCTCGACGCATCCGACCTCCGTCGGGCCGAGTGGGAGCGCTGGCAGTTCAATGCCATCCGCTTCCTCGTGCTCGCGCTCGCCCTGTCCCTGATCGCGTGGCTGGTCGTCCGCATGAGCGTCACGCGTCCCATGGCGAGGATGGCGGGCTGGACCCGGGCCCTGCGTCGCGGCCAGACCACCGCGCCGCTCGAGATGAGCGACGTGGGCCTCTTCGGGCCCATGGCGCGCGAGGTGACGGTGCTCGCCAAGAGCCTGCATCGCGCCCAGGCCGCGGCCGAGGAGGAGGCCACGCTCCGTCTGAGCGGAGAGACGCAGTGGACGGAGGAGCGCCTCAAGCAGTTCGCCAAGCTTCGGCTGGGCGAGGCGCCGCTCGTCGTGGTCTCGAACCGCGAGCCCGTCCGCCACGTCCGGCGGAACGGCAGGATCGTGGCGGAGACGCCGGCGAGCGGCCTCGTGACGGCGATGGATCCCGTGATGCGGGCCTGCGGCGGCGTGTGGGTGGCGCAGGGGAGCGGCGACGCCGACCGGGAATCCGCCGACGATCGGGGCCGGCTGCGCGTGCCCCTGGACGATCCGCGCTACACCCTGCGCCGGGTGTACCTGACGCCGGAAGAGGAGGCGGGCTACTACGGAGGCTTTTCCAACGAGGGGCTCTGGCCGCTCTGCCACATCGTGCACACGCGCCCGCAGTTCCGGCCCGACGACTGGAATCACTACCGGGCGGTGAACGAGAAGTTCGCCGCCGCCGTGCTGGAGGAGATCGCGGACACGGAGTCGCCGATGGTCCTGATTCAGGACTATCACTTCGCGCTGCTGCCCGCGCTCATCAAGCGCGCGCGCCCGGACTCCCGGACGGCGATCTTCTGGCATATCCCGTGGCCGAACTTCGAGAGCTTCAGCATCTGCCCGTGGCAGGACGATCTCCTGCTCGGCATGCTCGGCGCCGACCTCATCGGCTTTCACACCCAGTACTACTGCAATAATTTCCTCGAGACCGTCGAGCGCGCCATCGAGGGCCGGACGGACTGGGAGCGCTTCTCGATGACGCGGGGCCGCCACACGACCTACGTGAAGCCGTTTCCCATCAGCGTGGCGCCCGACTTCGTCGACGAGCCTCCGGCGACGTCGCGCGAGGCCCTGCTGGAGAGCCTGGGCATCCCATCCGCGGAGTTCCTCGGCGTGGGCGTCGAGCGGCTCGACTACACCAAGGGCTTGCCGGAGCGGTTCCGCGCGCTCGGCCGGTTCTTCGAGCGCTACCCCGCGTATCGGGAGCGCGTCGTGTTCGTGCAGCTCGCGGCGCCGAGCCGGAGCGCGCTGCCTCGCTACCAGGAGATCGAGGCGGAGGTGGACGACGTGGTCGGCTCGGTCAATGCCGCCTATCAGACGAAGCGCTGGCGGCCCATCGTGTACCTCAAGCGCCACCACGACCACCGCGACATCTACCCGTACTATCGCCACGCGGACTTCTGCATGGTGACCTCGCTGCACGACGGCATGAACCTGGTGGCCAAGGAGTTCATCTCGGTGCGCGGGGACGACGACGGCGCGCTCATCCTGAGCCAGTTCACCGGCGCCTCGTCGGAGCTCCGCGACGCGCTGCTCGTGAACCCGTACGACGTGGACGCGATGGCGGACGCGATCCGGGACGCGGTCGAGATGCCGGCGGAGGAGCGGCGCTCGCGCATGGGGCGGATGCGGCAGTCGGTGCGCGAGCAGAACATCTATCGGTGGGCCGGCCTCCTCCTAGCCGAGCTCCGCCACATCCCCGAGGAGGCGGCCGATAAGGGCCCATCTGCTTCGTTGGCGCCCTCGGCCGGGCGCTCAACGTAGAGAGACTACGCCTCGCGCCCGGCCTTCGGGCGCCGCCTCGCAGCTGGACCCTTCTCGACCGCCTCCTCGTCCGCGTGGCCTTGGGCTCGCGCGCGGTCGAGGAGCGCATCGCTTCGCTCGCGCCTGCGATCGTCGCTCGTCCGCCCGGCCTTCGGGCGCGCCTCGCAGCTGGACCCTTCTCGCCCTCGGCCGGGCGCTCGCCTGAAAGGCAGCGCGTGTCGGAGTGACCGCCGTTCGAGCGCCGGCTTTTGCCGGCGCAACCTGTTTTCTGGGGGAGGCTCGGAGGGGGCCGTCGAGGCCCCCTCCGATGACTTAGCGGGGCGTCGTTTGGCTCGCGGCTTCGGCTGCGTAGCGTTGGAGCTTGTTGTGGAGGGTCTTGGGCGTGACGCCTAGGACTTCGGCGGCTCTTGTCTTGTTGCGGTGGTTGGCTTCCAGCGTGCGGAGGATGAGCTCTCGCTCGGCGCGTTCCAGCTTGGTGCCGATTGGCAGGACTACTGCGTCGGGACGTTCCGCGGGCGCGGGGGCGGGTGGGCCGAAGGGGAGCTGCGCCGCCGAGATCCGCTCGCCCGACGACTGGACGATCACCCGCTCCATCGTGTTCCTGAGCTCGCGCACATTGCCCGGCCACTCGTGCTGGGTGATCAGGCGCATGGCTTCGTCGTCGAGGCTCTTCACGGACTTGTCGTACTTGTCGTTGAATTCCTTGATGAAGGCATCGATGAGGAGCGGGATGTCCTCCCGCCTCTGGCGCAGCGGGGGCAGGCTGACGTTGAGCACGTTCAGCCGGTAGTAGAGATCTTCCCGGAGCGTGCCGTCCTTGACGGCCTGGAGCGGGTTGCGGTTCGTGGCCGCGATGATCCGGACGTCCACCTTCAGCTCGGTCTTGCCGCCCAGCCGGCGGACCGCGCCGTCCTGCAGCGTGCGCAGATACTTGGCCTGGAGGCCCGGGCTCATCTCCGTGATCTCGTCGAGGAAGATGGTGCCCGTATCCGCCAGCTCGAAGTATCCCGCGCGCCGCTCCATCGCTCCGGTGAAGGCGCCCTTCTCATGGCCGAAGAGCTCGCTCTCGAGGAGGGTCTCCGGGATGGCCGAGCAGTTGACCGCCACGAATTGCTGCTTGGCGCGAGGGGACAGATCGTGGATCGTGCGCGCCACCAGCTCCTTGCCCGTGCCCGTCTCCCCGGTGATGAGCACCGGAGCGGGGGTCGGCGCGGCCTGGTCGATCAGCCGGTAGATTTCGCGCATCGGCGGGCTCGTGCCGAGCAGGAGCCCCATGCCGCGCACCTCCTGGAGCTGCCGGCGCAGCACGGTGACCTCGCGCGCGACCTCGGCCTTCTCGATCGCCTTGTCGAGCAGCGCCCGCAGCCGGCGGGGCTCGACCGGCTTGGTCATGTAGTCGTAGGCGCCCTCGCGCATGGCCGCCACCGCGGTCTCGATGCTGGCATGGCCGGTGAGCAGGATGGTGACGGCGTGGGGGAGCTCCGCGCGCACCGCCTTGAGCACGCCGAGCCCGTCCGTCCCCGGCATCACGAGATCCGCGATCACCACCGCGGGCCGGAACGTCCGCGCCCGCTCGATCGCCTCGTCCCCGTTCTCCGCGCTCTCCACTTCGTACCCGAGCGTCGTCAGCAGGAGAACCAGTCCGCTCCGCGAGCTTTCCTCGTCATCTGCGACCAGCACGCGTGTCTTCATGTCGTCGTCCTCCTAGGCCCGCCGCGAGGCCGCCAGCAGGGTCGCCAGGCGGTCGCGGTCGAACGGTTTCACGAGATAGTCGTCAAAGCCCGCCGCGAGGGCCTGGTCGCGGTCCTTCGGCTGGCCGTATCCGGTCACCGCCACCAGGAACAGGTGCCGCCCATCCGGCGTCGCGCGGATGCGCCGGGCCACCTCGTATCCGTCGACACCGGGGAGGCCGATGTCGATCAGCGCCACGTCGGGCAGCACCCGCAAGGCCGCCTCGACCGCGGAGGGTCCGTCGGCGGCCTCGTAGACCTGGTGGCCCAGCTGGGCCAGGTACATGCGGAGCATGTCGCGGGCATCCTGGCTGTCCTCGACGAGGAGGATTCGGCGCGGCGCGGCCCCCTCGCCGACCGCCGACGCCGGCTCGCCCTGAGGCGTGGTCAACCGCGGCAAGCGCACCGTGAAGACGCTGCCGCGCCCGGCCCCGCCGCTCTCCGCCTCGATGGTGCCGCCGTGCGACTCGACGAGCCGTCGGGCCAGCGTGAGCCCGATGCCGAGCCCGCCGGGCGACCGCTCGAGCGTGCGGTCGCCCTGGGCGAACGGCTCGAAGACGCGCGGCAGCATCGCAGCAGAGATGCCGATGCCGCTGTCAGCGACCTTGATCACCGCACAATCATCCGGGGCGCCCACGGTGACGTGGATGGTGCCATCGGCCGGAGTGTACTTGATCGCGTTGACGATGAGGTTCGTCACGATTTGCTGGACGCGCACCGGATCCGCGTCGACCCAGGCGGGCTCGACGTCCACCGTGATCTGGTGCCGCGCCGTTCGGCCCGACGCGCTCAGCGCGCTCAGAGACTGCGTCACGGTATCGGCGAGATTCACGGGCCGCCGGTCCAGCACCACCTTGCCCCGCGTCACGCGCGCGACGTCGAGCAGGTCATCGACCATCCGCGTGAGCTGCTCGAGCCCGCGGCCGATCACCTGACGCGCCTGAACCGCGGGCGCCGTCTGCGAGCCGACCATCTCGAGCACGTACAAGGCGTTGCTGATCGCCCCGAGCGGGTTGCGCAGCTCGTGCCCGAGCATCGCGAGGAACTCGTCCTTGGCCCGATTGGCGGACTCCGCCTCGTCTCTCGCGGCGTGCGCCCGCGCGAGGATCTCCGCCCGCTCGCGCTCCGCTCGCCGCCGCTCCGACGCATCACGGCAGACGAGCACGGTCCCGATCGTGCGCCCCTCCGCGTCGCGCCGGGGCGCGCCCCGGCACTCCACGGGTGTCTCGTCTCCCGCCCGAGACCGGAGGAGGGTCCGTCGCCCCGCGTCCGCCACGGTGCCGTCGCGCATCACCCGGGCGAAGGGCCCCTCGATCGGGCTCCGCGTCTCCTCGTCGAGGAGGGCGAGCACGCTGTCGAAGGGTTGGCCCACGGCGGGGTCGTTCACCCACCCCGTGAGCGTTCGGGCGACGTCGTTCATGAACGTGACCCGACCGGACACGTCGGTGGCGACGACCCCGTCACCGATGCTCGCGAGCGTCACGCGGAACTGCTCCCGCTGATCGGCCAGCTCGGCCTCCGCCTGCCGCCAGCCCTGCTCCCGCTCGCGAAGCAGGCGGTCGGCGTGTGCGATCGATTGCGACAATGACTCGACCTCGGCGATCGAGGAGGACGGCAGCGATTGGACCGGGCCACCCCGCGCCAGTGCGGCGGCCGCGCTCGAGAGCGCGACGATCGGCGCGCGGATTCGGCGCTCGAACCACCACGCTCCCGCCATCCCCACCCCGATGAACACGGCTCCGACGACGAGGAGCAAGCCGAGCCGCCGCCAGAGCGGTCCGTTGGACACGATCATCACGCCCGAGAAGGCGAGCAGCGGAAGAACGGTCACCAGCGCGTGCGAAAACAGGTACGAGCGAAGCTTCATGGCCCGCCGTCCGGGTGCGCCGCGACGAAGCGCGGCGCCCGGGAACCGGACGCCGCTCCGGCCGGACTCGACCTCAAACGGGCCGTCGACCCTGGATGATGCGGATCAGGACCACCGCGATGGCGATCACGAGCAAGATGTGGATGAAGCCGCCGATCGTGTACGAGCTCACCATCCCCAGCGCCCACAGCACCAGGAGCACCACAAAGATCGTCCAGAGCATATCGATCTCCTCTCCGGCGACGGTGCGCCGCCGCTCGACGAAGCATCGCAACGGCCATGCCAGGCTCCCCAAAATGGGCAGATACGGTCGTAACCCCGTGCGTGTGCAGGAGATTTTCCGGCAACCGGTACACGGCCCGCCGGCTGCGAGATATGCGAACCCGCCAATTCGGTAAGTCCTGCCCGGTATCTTTTACATGGCAGAACAAAGGGATCGCGGTTCAGGTTGCTTGCAAAAGTTACAAGCGCCTCGTGTAAGCGTTACACGAGGGCGGGCCGGCGTACGGCTCGGAAGTCGCCCGCGACGCGGTCATTCTCCGCTCAGTCCTCAGAAGGGCGCCTCCTGGATGCGCAACCTTCGTGGCATCGCGCTATGCGTTGGGAGAAGGTCGACAACGATGATCGACAGCGCGCGTGGGGCCACGAAGTCAGGAGTGGAGATGGACGAGGCGAGGATCCTGATCGTCGAGGGCTATGGTCACAGCCGCGAGGGGCTCACGGCGTCACTCCGGGCCGGCGGCTTGATCGTCGAGACGGCGGCCGAGTGCCTGGAGGCGATCCGCAAGATCAAGGATGGGCACTTCACCGTGGCCATCATCGACGTGGATCTGGGAGCGTCGCGCAATGGCGAGCTCACGGGGTGGGACCTGGCGCGAATCTTCCGGGCGTTACATCCGGGCGCGGCGGTCCTTCTGGTCACCGCGGAGTGGCGGCGGGAGCTTCAGGTGGAGGCCGATCGGCTCCCGGACTGCACCCTGATCGAGAAGCCGATCAATCCCGCCGAGCTGCGCGCGATGTTGCGGACGCTGCAGGCCGAAGCGAAGGGATCTCCGAGGTGATTTCCGAAGTGATCTCGATGTCGAACGGGAGGCGGCCGGAGCACTAGGTCGTCCCCCGGGCGCCAGGCGGGGTGCGGGGCAGCGCCCCGCTTGGCGTCCCCATTCCCCGTGCTACATCGGACGTATGTCGTGGTGACGCTGATCGTGCTCGTCGTCCTGCTCTCCGGTCTCTTCGGCGTGGGGCCTTGATCTTTGGCCCGGTCGCATGGAAGCTAGGGGGGTCATGACGCCACCCAAGCCGGTCGTATTCCTGATGGACGTGGACAATACGCTGCTCGACAACGACAAGGTCGCCGTCGACGTCAAGCGCTTCCTCGACCGCGAAGTAGGCCGCGAGTCGCAGGAGCGCTACTTCGCCACCCTCGAAGACATCCGGGAGCAGATCGGCTACACGGACTACCTGGCGTCGCTGCAGCGATACCGGCTCGAATACCCCCACCACGCGGAGATCGACACGCTGGCGTCCTTCCTCGTCGACTACCCGTTTGCCAACCGGCTGCACCCGGGCTCGCTCGACGTGCTCGAGCGCTTGCGCGGCTGGGGGCCGGTCGTCCTGTTCTCCGACGGAGACGTGGTATTCCAGCCGCGGAAGATCGAGCGCGCCGGGCTGCGCGAGCTCGTGGACGCCGTGCTGATCTACGTGCACAAGGAGCTCGAGCTGGAGGACGTCGAGCAGCGCTTCCCCGCCGAGCGCTACGTGCTCGTGGACGACAAGCTGCGCACGCTCGCCGCCGTCAAGATGCAGTGGGATCGGCGGGTGACCACCGTCTTTCCGCGCCAGGGCCGCTACGCGCGCGACGTCAAGGCGCTCGCGAGCTACCAGCCCGCTGACCTGACCATTCCGCGCATCGCCGATCTCCTCGCCTACGAGCTGCCCGCCATCTTGAACGCCGGGCGGATCCCCGAGCCGCGCCCCTCGCCGTTGCCGCGCCGCACGACATAGCCGGCCGGTCAGCGCTTCGGGCGGATATCGGCGGGGCCGGGGGACCGACTCAGGTTCCAGGCCGTATCTGATGAGGGCGACGTGGGAGAAGGCTCCGGCGCTCAGGGGCTCCCCGGCGGGCTCCACGCCGCCGTGATCATCGGCGGTGGTTCAGCGAGGACGACGAAATCCTTGGAGCAGCTCGGGCAGTGGTAGTCACACCGGATCCCCGTGGCGCTGGCCAGGATGCGCCCCAGCGCGACGCCGGCGCGGTTGCGGCAGTACGGGCACATTCGGTCGCGGGTCTCTTGCATGTCCATGGGGCCACTCTAGGCGCGACCCGGACCCGGAACGATATGGACCTTGGTCCACCATCACCCGGGGTGCCCAGGGGGCGCCCGACCGCCTGCGCAAGGCCCGTGCCCGCTCACCCCTGCGCCGACCTTCGCTCGAACTCCCACGCGGCGAAGCAGCGGAGGTGGACGTGAAACGTATCCAATCCGGGCACGCGGCCGTCGTGCTCAAACTGCATCTGGACCTCGCGGTCGTGGCGCCTGACGAGCCGCTCGCACACCGCGCAGGGGAAACCGACCCCGGGGCCGCTCCAGGTACGATCGGGGCGGCGGGCCGGCAGTCTGCCCGTTCGGATCGCTTCGTGCGCCTTCACGCGGAGGATCGCTTCGTCGTCCATCGGCTGGCTCCGAGCGCGCCGCTCCTCCCCAGACACCGGCGTGCACTCAGGCGGGAAGGTCAAGCCAGATGCCAGGGGGCGGGTCACGCGCGTCAACCAGAGGGCCCGGTGGAAGGCGGGGCCAGTCTACCGCACCCGCTTGACTCCGGGCCAACTTAAACGGAAGGCACGACCCGCGGTGTCCTTCAGCCCCGCTTACGGAAGCAGCGTCAGGGTCACGCTGTGCCGGCTGATCGTCACGCCCAGGTCGGGCTCGAGGAGGGCGGCCTCGATCGTGTAGGCGCCGGCGGGGAAGGTCCCAGCCGGCAGCACGAAGTCGGAAAAGAGCAAGATGGTCTCGCTCACGCCGGCCCCGAGCGTTTTCTGGACGAAGCGCCCGAGGATCGTCACGACCGAGCCGTTGGGCAGCCGCGCGCCTGTCTTCAGCTCCACGACTATCGGTCCGTCGGGATTGTCGATGCGCACCGAAAAGGCCAGCGTGTCGCCGGGGTGGCACGTGGTGCAGCCGAGCGCGAGGACGGTGACGGTGGGCGGGGGGACGGCGGCCGCGACGTCGAGTGCGGCGAAACGCGACATGCCGCTCAGAGTATCGAACAGAATCGTGAGGGGCGCGGCCACATCGTAGGCCGGCGGCTTTGGTACGAGCGAGAAGGTGCGCGGCGCGAGGAGGGGGTCACAGAACCCGGGAGCGGACGCATCCGCCAGGGCAAAGGCGAAGGGCGCTCCGCCCTGCAGGATACTGAAGTCGAGCTCGCAGAGGACCGGCCCCATCGACAGCGGCGTCACCTTCATCAAGAGGGCAAAGCTCCCGTCGCACGGCACCCGCCAGACGTCGAGATGCATCTGCTCTGAAAATTTCTGCACATCACGACTGAACACGGGCGCCGTGGGTGGGGGCAGCGGGTTGGGCAAGCACCGCTGGATGACGGCGAATGCCGGAGTGGCGAAGAGGACGGTCGAGACGACGGCGAGCGCGGCGAGCAGCCTGGTCATCGCGGGCTCCTTCTAAGGGGGCAGATTGGGCGCCTCCTCATATCATGCGCCAGGCCGGCCGTCACGGCACGCTCCGTGTGTCGTCCCTTCATCTACCCGGAGCGCGAAGCGCTGATCTGCTGGGGCGTGATGCCGAGCGGGACCTACCTTCCCAGCTCCTTCGTCATGATTGCTCTGCCGTGTCGCAGGAGGCCTTCTCTGATCCGCCGGAGGCGTTCGGAATCGACGGGTGTCTCATCGTGAGCAGCGGCTAGCTCATCGAATCGGCGAAGCCAAACCCGGATTGTTCTCTTGGCATTGCCGGGGGCCTGATCTGGGAATACCCGCCAAAGGGTGACCAATTGCTCTGCAAAAGTCATCATCGCGAGATCCGCATCGCTCCAGGCCGGAATCGACCATACACGGCCACTGCGCCTTTTCCGGCGTCCATCCAGTGAAGCGATTCTTGTCGGCCCCGTCGTCTTGGGCATCGGGCGCTCAGTTACACACCCGAGCCGCACCCTGCATCAAGGCTCCGGTCCAGTTGTACGAGTTGCCCACAAGGGCCTTGAACATGAGGACCTCCGTCACGTCTGGGAAACTGGGCCGAGACGCACCGGAGCGTCGTCGAGGTCCAACGATGGGCCCAGCGCGCTGCGGCGTCAACCCGGACAAAGGTCGTAGAAGTTGTGCTTACTGACTGCTCCCGGCGGTCGTTGTGCTCCGGTGGGCCCGGCCGGCCGGCATCTCCATGATTGGCTGCGAGGGCAAGGCGGGCGCTCACATGGGCGAAAGCGGACGGCCCCGCTGATGGTTGTCGCGCCGCCAGGGAATGTCGAGGAGATCAGACGGCAAGTCTAGTCCCTACGCGATCGTGAGCGGGGCGGAGCTGCAAGAGCCCGCCCGGAAGCTTGCGGTCACATTCCCGGCACAATCAGCGCCGCCTTCGCTTGACTCCCCCTCCGCAACCGCGCAGAATCCTTGACGGGAGCCGTTAGCTCAGACGGTAGAGCACCTGCCTTTTAAGCAGGGAGTCGCGGGTTCGAGTCCCGCACGGCTCACCAGCTTTTTCAAGCCGTTGCGCCGCAGCCTCTCCGGCCGGGACCAGTTTTGCTACCACTTTGCTACCATTTGCTCCCGCGGCGACATCATCGAGGCGGTCCACCGCAGCCTTGTGCCCCATCGGAAGCCACTTGCCGTAGGTGTCCACGGTGAGCTTGATGCTGGCGTGGCCGAGCTGGCGCTGGACATAGACCGGGCTCTCGCCCTGCTGCAGCAGCAGCGACGCGAAGGTGTGGCGCAGCGAGTGCGGCGAGAAGTGCAGGGGCAGCTTGGCGCGCTTGAGCAGCGGCACGAAGACCCGCCGCACGTTGCCCTTGTTGAGCATGGTGCCCGTGGTCGTGCAGAACACCCACGTAGGCATCTCGCGCCAGCCGCGGCGCAGCGTCTCCGCCTTGCGCTCCGTGAGGAGGTGCTGGAGGACGGCTTCGAGCTGGCGGCTCATGTCCACCGTGCGTCCGTGTCCGCTCTTGGGCGTGTCGAGTCGCCCATCCGAGAAGGCGCGGGCCACGCGGATCTCGCGGCCCGCGAAGTCGAAGTCGGGCCACTGGGGCGCGAAGCCGTCTCCGAGGCGCAGGCCTGCGCGCGCTAGGAGCAGGAAGAACGGGTAGAGTCGGCGCTCCTCGCCCTGCGCCTCGGCGGCCGTTGCCGCGGCCAGGAATGCGGCGAGCTGTGCGCGGGTCATCGCCTTGATCTCTTCCTGGCTGGCTCCAGGCAATCAGATTCATTCCAAAGGCGCTCCCGACCCGCGCGACCTGTGATCCAATCCGCCCAAGTCCCAGAACGCCCAGGGTCTTTCCACGGAGATCCGTGCCCACTGTTTGCTGCCAGCCGTCGGATCGGACGGAATTGCTCTCCGTCACGATATGTCGGGCGGAGGTCAAGATCAGCGCCCAGGTCAATTCGATCGCTAGGTCCGACCTGTACCCCGTGTGAACCACACCCCCGCCTGCGCCGCGCCCAGGTACTGAGACCCGACCCGCGCGAGATTCAGCCGATCCGCGGTGGCGGGCATCGCAAGCCCCAGTGTCTCGCGATACAGACGACGGCTTGCGTGCACGTCATCACTGACGAGAATGATCTCCTTCACCTGTTTGACCTCGATCGGGTGCATGGGCTCCTCCCACCTAACGTCCCCGTCTCCGAGGACGGTCTTCCTGCACGTGCCCGGAGGAATTCTCCCGGCAAGCTTCCACGAGACTCTCCTGAAGTTCATCAGCGGCGCCGAGCACTAACCGGCCCTACGTTACCTATCTGGTTCCTGCGGGGCACCGCGCCAGTCCTCGATCCTCGACCCTACTACGCGCTGCCACCGGTGACGATGGCAACCTTGCCGCTCAGATTGAAGCGCTGGGTGCTAGTCCACCACTGCCGGCTCGGCGGCCGCCGTCTTGAACGCCGGCATGACCTCGGTCGCGAACCGCTCGAGCTGCTCGAGGGCCACCGCCTGGGGCACGCCGACCGACAGGCTCACCGAGATCCGCTCCAGCCCGGGGTAGGCCACCTCCAGCTTCTTGAGGTGCTCGACGATCTCTGCGGGCGAGCCGCACAGCACACCGCCCTTGTCGATGGCCTCCTCGATCGTGGGCAACCCGGCGTGGGGCGCCTTGCGCGGATCCGCCATGTCCTCGATCTGCTGATCGGTCAGCGCCCGCACGAGCCGGAGCGGGCCGAACATCTTCATGTTCTCCTCGTAGTACTTGGCGGCCTCGCGCGCGCCCTGCTCGCGGCTGTCGGCGATGTAGAAGTGGAAGCCGAAGCACAGCCGCTCGCCGAGCTCCAGATGCTGGCCCAGCCGCGCGTGAGCGTCGCGCCAGGCGTGGACGACCTTGTGCATGGCCCCGCCCTCCGCCGAGCCGCCACCGACCACCCCTTGGATGCCGTGCGACGCCATGAAGTCCATGGCCCGCTGGGTGCCGCCCTGGATGGGCTGCCAGCAGTCCACCGGCCGGCGGAGCGGCCGCGGGACGAGGGTGAGCTGCTTCAGGTCGTAGCCGCGGTACGGCACGCTGGGCGGCAGTGTGTAGTACTTGCCCTGGTGAGAGAAGGACTCCTCGTTGAAGGCCTTGAAGATGATGTCGACCTGCTCCTCGAACAGCTCGCGGTTCGCCGCCTGGTCGAGCAGGGGAGCGCCGAACGTCTCCACCTCGCGCGTGTGATAGCCGCGGCCCACGCCGAACGTCACGCGCCCGCCGGTGAGCACGTCGGCCACCGCGAAGTCCTCGGCGAGCCGGAGGGGATGCCACATCGGCGTGACGTTGAACCCACAGCCGAGGCGCAGCCGGCGCGTGACGTGGGAAAGATGGACGGCGTACATCAGCACGTTGGGGATGCACTCGTAGCCCTCGTGCTGGAAGTGGTGCTCGGCCAGCCAGAAGGTGTCGTAGCCCATCCGGTCCATGAGCTGCGCCATGGCCTGGGCCTTGTCGAACACGGTGACGAGGCGCTCGTTGGAGAAGCGGCGGTCGTTCACCGCGGTGCCGCCGTACCCGACGTCGTCCATGTCGATGTGGCCAGCGAACAGGCTGTCGAACTTCGTGATCATGTCGTCATCCCCGTGGGTGTGATGGTGTCGGCGCCTGATTGTACCGCGGGACCGACCGGCGCCGCCGGGGCGGCGCGATGGGACTCCTCGAGCGCGGGCCATCGTCGAACGTCACCGCGCTGAAGCCGGCCTGAGCGTCACCTCGGCGAAGACGCCGTAGTGGTCGGAGGCGCCACAAGGCACCGCCGTCGGTGCGGCAGGGCCCGCGGCGATCACGACCAGGAGCAGACAGGGCAGCCAGAGCATCGCGCCCCTACTCGACCGGACGGTCGATGCCGGCCTCGTCCGGCCGCCCGAGCTTCTCGACGCGTACCCCGATCAGCCGGATCTTCTTCCGCTTCGGGTTCTCGCGCGCGTCGAAGAACGGCTCGAGGAGGCGGGTCGCCTCGGCTTCGAGCTCGGCCAGGCTCCGCTGGGGCACGGTGGTGGTGCGCGAGCGGCTCACCGTCACGAACCCGGTGAAGCGGACGGTGACGGTCACCGTGCGGAACTCCCGGAATCCCTCGGCCGCGAACCTCCGGAAGACCTCGGCGGCGAGCGCGCGAGCACGGCCGAGGACGAAGCCGGGATCGAGGCTGTCCTCCTCGAAGGTCTCCTGCTCGCCCACCGACTTGCGCTCCCACTCGTTCGACACGGGGTCGTCGGAGATCCCGCGCGACTTGTCGTGGAGCTCGAGCCCGAGCTTGCCGAACCACTCGGCGAGCCGCGCCGGCTCGACGGCCCGGAGGTCCGCCACCGTGGCGATCCCGCGCTCGCCGAGGGCGGCCTCCGTCTTCGGTCCGATGCCGGGGATGACACGGACGCGGAGGCCGCCGAGGAAGCCGAGCACGTCGTCCGGCCGCACCACGGTGAGGCCGTCGGGCTTCTGGAAATCGGAGGCGATCTTCGCCACGAGCTTGTTGGGCCCAAGGCCCACCGAGCACGTGAGCTCTTCGCGCTCGCGCACGCGCGCCTTGAGCGCCCGGGCGTGCGCCTCCGCCTCGTCGAAGCCGCCAAGGGAGGAGAGGTCCACGTAGGCCTCGTCGATGCTCGCCCCCTCGAAGGCGTCCACCCCGTCCGCGATGAGGGCCATGATGCGCGTGGACGCCTCGCGGTACGCCTGCCGGTTGTCGCGGACGAACACCGCCTCCGGCTCCCCGCGGCGGCGCGCCGCCTCGGCCAGGCGCCAGGCGCGCGAGATCGGCAGCGCCGAGCGGATGCCGTACTTCCGCGCCGCGTAGCTGGCCGCGGTCACCACGCCGCGGCCCGCCCCGCCCTTGGGATCGGCCCCCACCACCACGGGGCGCCCGCGGAGCGCGGGGTTCAGGCGCTCCTCGACGGAGGCGTAGAACGCGTCCATGTCCACGTGAGCGACGATGCGCATGGCGACCTGGCTACCTTATCCCGGGGAGGCATCGATCCGGTGCGTCGGTGTCCCACGGGGAGCTTGACTCCGCCTCCTCGCCACCGCCATCATCCCAAGCATCCCCGGGCTCGATCAACCGCTTGCCGGGAACCGATGAGCGAGAGAGGCAGACAGGCATGCACTGCGGCGTGATGGTGACGGGCTACAACCAGGGCGACTGGCGAGCGGTGTGCCAGCTTTAGCCTTTGGCGGCGGACCGAGCAGGCTTGACGGGCTTCTAACAGGAGGGGTGGACAATGGCTGAGATCGGCGTTGAGCTCGACTGTCTCGAAGGCATCAAGGTGGTGGACTTCACCCAGTTCGAGGCGGGGCCGTCCTGCACGGAGTCCCTGGCCTGGCTCGGCGCCGAGGTGGTCAAGATCGAGAACCCGACGACTGGCGATCCCGGCCGCCGCCTGCGCCCCGGCCAGCCCGACGACGACCCATGGTATTTCCACCAGTTCAACGCCAACAAGAAGTCGCTGACGTTGAATCTGAAATCGCCGCGCGGGCTGGAGATCGTCCGCTCCCTGCTGAAGAAAGCCGATGTCACCGTCGAAAACATGGCGCCCGGCACGATCGAGCGCCTCGGCCTCGGCTATGACGCGGTCAAGGAGATCAACCCCGGCATCATCTATTGCCAGGTCAAGGGCTTCGGCACCGGTAGCCCGTACGAGAACAGCCTCGCCTTCGACATGATCGCGCAGGCCGCGGGCGGCCCGATCAGCGTCACCGGCGAGGGCGACCGGGCGCCGGTCAAACCCGGCCCGAGCTTTGGCGACACCGGCACCGGCATGCTGATGGCGGTCAGCATTCTGGGCGCGCTCTACCAGCGGACCAAGACCGGCAAAGGGCGGCGCCTGCAGGTGGCGATGCAGGACGCGATGATCCATTACATGCGCGTGCCATTCTCCCGCACCCAGCAGAGCGGCCAGGCTCCGGTACGCAACGGCAGCAGCCGGTCCAACCCCGCCCTCGCCCCGTCGGCCCTCTACCCGTGCAAGGGGGGCGGGCCGAACGACTACGCCTATATCTTCACCAGCCGTGCCAATCCCGATCACTGGCGGCGCCTCTTGAAGGCGATCGAACGCGAGGACCTGATCGACGACGCGCGCTACGACACCGGACCGGCGCGCGGCCAGCGCGCGGCCGAGGTCGATGAGCTGATCGCCGCGTGGACTCGCGAGCACTCCAAGGAAGAGGTGATGAAGGTCATCGGCGACGCCGGGGTGCCGGCCGGGGCGGTGTTCGACACGCTGGAACTGATGAACGACCCCTCGCTCGCCGAGCGCGGCATCATGCAGACGATCCAGCACCCGACCACGGGGGCGGTCAAGATGCCGGCCTGGCCGGTGCGCTTCGACGGCGCGCCGCCGCGGGTCAAGCCGTCGCCGCTCCTGGGCGAGCACAACGCCGAGGTGCTGAGCGGCTGGCTCGGCATGAGCCCCCAGGAAATCGAGGCGCTCTGCAAGGACGGTATCGTCTAGCCTCCTCTCCGAGCTAGGGCGAACGCGCGGGCGGGCCGCTCAGGCGCCGACGCGCTGAGCCAAGCTGGCCGAGTTCCCCGAATCCGGATCCTGGGCCGCGCCCCGGGCGGCCCGACAGACAGGAGGCCTTCGATGGCGAACCTCACCGCAACGGCAGCCGTGCTGTACGAGATCAAGAAGCCCCTGGTCATCGAGGAGGTCGAGCTGCTCGAGCCCGGGCCGCACGAGGTGCAGGTCCGGTGGGTCGCCAACGGGGTCTGCCACAGCGACTATCACCTGATGTCCGGCGACTCGCCCCACCCGCTGCCCGTGGTCCTCGGTCACGAGGCGGCCGGGGTCGTGGAGAAGATCGGGGGGCTGGTCGAGTCCGTGCAGCCCGGCGACCACGTGTGCTCGAGCTACATCCCCTCGTGCGGCAAGTGCGGCTACTGCATCAACGGGACCCCGACGCTCTGCGCCCTGCGCGACAAGCCCCGCTCGCTCATGCACGACGGCACGTTCCGTTTCCGGAAGAACGGCCAGGGGCTCCATCAGTACCTGCAGGTCGGCGGGTACGCGACACGAGCGGTCCTGCCGGAGGCGAGCGTCATTCCCATCCGCAAGGACGCCCCGCTCGACGTGGTCTCGCTGGTGAGCTGCGGCGTCCTCGCCGGCGCCGGGCCGGTCATCAACAAGGCCAAGGTGCCCCCGGGGGCCAGCGTGGCCGTGTTCGGCTGCGGTGGCGTCGGCCTCAACACGATCCAGGCGGCGCGCCTCGTGGGCGCGGCGCGGATCATCGCCGTGGACGTGATGAAGCAGAAGCTCGAGTGGGCCCTCGAGTTCGGGGCCACCCACGTGGTGGACGCCTCGAAAGGCGACCCGGTCGCCGAGGTGCAGCGGATCGCCGGGGGCGGCGGCGTCGACTATGCCTTCGAGGTGGTGGGCTACCAGCAAACCGTGGAGCAGGCCTTCAACTCCACGCACCGGGGCGGCACCACGGTGGTCGTCGGGGTCTGCCCGACCGGCACCCGCATCAGCATCGACCCCACGATGCTCCTCCAGCAGCGCGTGCTGACCGGCTCCTCCTTCGGCGCCGGCCACCAGCGCACCGACGTGCCCATGCTCATCGACCTGTTCATGGACGGCCGGTACAAGCTCCGCGAGCTGATCAGCCGGCGGGTGCCGCTTGGCGAGGTGAACCAGGCCTACGAGGCCTTGCTCCAGGGCGAGGTGAAGCGGAGCGTGGTCGTCTTCGACTAGCGGCGGCGAGCCGGGGCGACCGGGCGCAAGGAGCTTTCCGCATGCCACAGCTCGTATTCCTTCATGGGCCGGGCGCGGGCGCCTGCGCGGACGCCTATCACTATCAACGCACGCACTTCCCGCGCAGCGTCGCGCCCACCCTGCCGGGACACCTCGAGGGCACGCGGTGTCCGGACGTCACGGGATACATGGAATGGGTGCGTGGCTGGCTCTGGGCCCAGGGCCTCCACCGGAACCTCGTGCTCGTCGGCTATACGCTGGGCGCGTCGATCGCGCTTCAATATGGCCTGGACTACCCGGACGAAGTGAAAGGCCTCGTGCTGATGACCGTGGCGGCACGGCCCAAGGTGCGCGCGCCCGGCACCTACGACATGCGGCTGCGCGCGGTAGAGGACCCGAAGGTCTACGAAGAGTGGCTCGCGTATCAGCGCCACGCGATGCAGCTCGTGGAGCCTGGTTTGCGAGAGCAGCTTATGGAGCGGCACCGCCAGGTGGGGCCGATGTCCCAGTACCACGACCTGAAGACCATCGACGCCTTCGACGTGCGCGACCGCATCGCGTCGCTCAAGCCAAAGCTTCTCCTGCTCCGCGGCCTGGACGATCCGACCAAGCCCCCGGAGTACGAGAAAGAGCTACACGAGTCGGTGCCAGGCTCGCGATACGTAGAGCTCTCCGGCGCGGGGCACTTTCCCCCCACCGAGCGTCCGGACGAGGTCAACGCACTGATCGAGGAGTTCGTGGCCGCCCTGTAGCGGCCGAGCGCGCCCGCCCTCACGTTGGAGCCTGAGATGCCATCCAACCATCGCCTGCTTGAAGGTCCGACCGGGCTTCACGGTGCAGAAGCTCGCGCAGGACGGAGCGGGGCATTCCGACAATCCAACCTTCGCCAAGGAATTCGAGCGGATCGTCGAGGGAGCACGCAAGGCCGGCTTGCCCGAGAGCTAACGGGCGCGTATCGTACACTCGTCGCTGTCGGCAAGGAGGGTGTGATGATCATCCGCAAGAGTCCCGCCGGGTCGCTCACGCTCATCGGCCAGACCGATCATTCCCGGTTCGTCGGTCAGCTCGCCGCGCACTGGGGGAACGCCGCCTTCGCGGCGCCGGCGCCGTACGACTCGGTCGTGCGGGCCGCGACGTATCACGACTACGGGTGGCTCCAGTACGAGACACGGCCGCTGACGAATCCCGAGACGGGCGAGCCGTATCCGTTCCTCGGCGTCCCGATGACCGACCGGCAGCTCGCGGGCTACCAGTGGGCGCTCGACTGGATGACCGACATCGATCCGTACTCCGGCCTCGTCGTCAGCATGCACCGCACCGGCTTGTGGCAGGGCCGCTACGGCAAGATCAAGCACCCGGCCGGCCGTTACAACCTCACGACGCTCTCGCCGGAAGTCCAGGCGTTCATCGCGGAGAACGAGAAGCGGCAGGAGGAGCTGCGCGCCGCGCTCGACGCCAAGGGCATCTGGACGAACTACCGGTTGATGCAGGTCTGGGATCTCCTCGGCCTCTACTTCTGCTGCCAGGAGCCGTGCGAGGACTTCGTCGAGCCCGTGCCGGTCAGCTACGCGGGCGGCGACGCCGACGGCGTGCGAATGGCCATGAAGCCCGTCGGGCCTCGCCAGGTCGAGTTCGCGCCGTATCCGTTCGACGTGCGGCCGCTCGCCGTGCAGCTCACGCTCAAGCGGCTGCCGCAGGCGACGTATCCGGACGTGGGGGCATTCCGCCGCGCGTGGTTCGGCGCGGAAGTCAGCGTGGAGGAGTTCGAGCTGGTGTAGTCGGGCGGATGTTCTGGTTCAGGTGGAAGACGTTGTCGGGATCGTACTTGGTCTTGAGGACCACCAGCCGGTCCCACGCCGGGCCGTACGCCGCGCGGACCGCGTCCGCGTCGGCGTCCGCGCCCAGGTAGTTCACGTAGGCCCCGCCGGACATGAACGGGCGCATCGCGCTCGACACCCCGCGCGCCCACGCGAAGTTCTTCTCCGTCTCCTCGGGCCGGAAGCCGCCCGCGATCACGATCAGGTCGAAGGGGGCCGCGCGATGCACGAACGCGGTGGCATCGGCAGGCACGCGCGCCACCGCGCCCCCGAGGTGCTCGATGAAGATGCGCGACAGCGGCGATGGTGACGGGAAGTTCGTCTGCGCGAGCAGGAGGTCGACGAAGTCATCGCCGAGCACCTTCTCGCTCGTGAGGTAGCCGGTGCGGTAGTACCAGGGGCCGGGCGGATTCGTCGCGTCGAACATCGTCTGGAGCTCGGCGTAGCTCATGCGGCGGATCGTGTCCACGATCGGCGCGCCGAGACGAGGGCGGCAGCTCCGGGTGCGGCGCCGCGCTGGCGAACGCCGTCGCGGACGCGCTGGCCCCGCTCGGAATCCCGGTCACCGCGCTGCCCCTCTCGCCGGATCGCCTCCATCGCCTCATCACGCAGCATCGTCCGCGCGATCCGCAGGGCTAGTCGAGTCGCGGAGGAGGACAAGTGATGCCCACCGTCAACGTCCGATACATGGTCGACGATGTCGAGGCGGCCGTGGCCTTCTACACGACCCTGCTCGGCTTCACGCTGATCTCGAAGACCCTTCCGGCCTTCGCCGACGTTGCCCTCGGCGACTTGCGGTTGCTGCTGAGCGGACCCGCGAGCTCGGCCGGCCGGCCGATGCCGGACGGGCGCCAGCCCGCTCCGGGCGGCTGGAACCGTATCCACCTCATCGTCGATGACCTCGAGGCCGAGGTGGCGCGCCTCCGCAACGCCGGGGTGCGTTTCCGCAACGACATCGTGACGGGGCCAGGCGGATCGCAGATCCTGCTGGAGGACCCCTCCGGAAATCCGATCGAGTTGTTCGTGCCCCGTCGCCCGTGATACCGACGCGGGCCGGACGCCTTCACTGGCGCCGCGCAGGACCGCCTGGGCTGGCTCGAGACGTGCCCACCCGACGGCACCGTGTTCCTCGACCCGGCTATAATGGGTGCCCATACAAACGAGGAGGCAATGATGATCACGATCCTGGATCTCAAGGCCGAGCTCGAGAAGCTGACGATGCTGCGCGGGCGCACCCCGCAGATGACCGAGGCCGACCGCCAGGGCACCAAGGCCTTCGGCACCCTGGCGCCTTTCCGCGACGGCAACATCTACAGCGCCAAGTTCTCCGGCGACGGCGCGTGGGAACGCCACCCGAACGGCGACGAACTGGTCCAGATCGTCGAAGGCGCGGCGACGCTGCACCTCATGACCCAGGACGGGCCCCAATCGCACGCGGTCCGCGCGGGCATGGTGATCATCGTGCCGCAAAACACGTGGCACCGGTTCCATTCCCCGGACGGCGTGAGCCTCGTGACCGCGACGCCGAAGCCGACCGAGCACCTCACCGTCGATGTCGACGATCCGCGAAAGCTTACCTCGGCGGAGCGGTCAGGCAACACCGAGGAGAAGTGGCGCTGACCGGCGCGAGTCAACTCCCTCTCGCCCCTCGGAGCGCGAGCGGCGAATCAGCTATCCCACCGCTCTCCTGGAGGTAAATCGCCATGCGACCGAACAAGCTGAGCGAGCTGCTGAAGGCGAACAAGCCCACGCTGGCCACTCATATCCACACCACCTGGCCGTCCGTCGTCGAAGCGATCGGGCATACCGGTCTGTACGACTACGTGGAATTCGTCGGGGAGTATGGGCCCTATGATCTCCACGACCTCGACAACCTGTGCCGCGCCGCCGACCTCTACAACATGTCGATGATGCTGAAGGTGGACCAGGAGCCCCGGGGCTTTCTCGCGCAACGCGCCATCGGATCGGGGTTCCACTCCATCCTGTTCGCGGACTGTCGTTCGGCCGCGGACGTGCGTGAGTGCGTGCGCATCGTTCGTCCCGAAACCCCGGAAGATCGCGGCACCTATGGCGTCGCCACGCGCCGTTTCACCTACATGGGCTATGGCGGCACCAAGGAGTACGTGCAAGCGTTACGCGATGTCGTGGTGACGATCATGATCGAGAAGCCGGGCACCGTCGACAAGCTGGACGAGGTCCTCGCGGTCGAGGGCGTCGACATGGTGCAGTGGGGCGGCTCCGACTACTCGATGGGTATTGGACGAGCCGGAGAGCGCTACTCTCCCGAGCTACGTGTCGTCGAGCGCCGAGTGTTCGAGACCGCCATCAAGATGGGCGTTCCGCCCCGTGCCGAGATCAACACGTCGGATCAGGCGAAGTACTTTCTCGACATGGGGGTGCGCCATTTCTGTATCGGTACCGACATCAACATCCTGCACCAGTGGTGGAAGGGCCAAGGCGACGATCTCCGCAAGGCCCTCGAGGGCGCCTAGGCCCTCGGGAGGCGGAACACTCGCCATTCTCGCAAGCGCGTCCGCGGCGGCGCCGCGACGGCCGGAGACTTGCGCCTACAGGCGGAAAGGGGCACGATCGGCCCGACCCGCGATCAGAGGAGGAGTGCCCATGGCGACGACCGTTGGAAGCGGCAGCTACCAGTACGAGCTGAACGAATCTTGGGCGAGGCTGCCAACCGGCTGGGCGTGGGGACAGGTCAGTGCGGTCGCGACCGACTCGCAGGACCGCGTCTACGCCTTCCAGCGAAAGGATCCACCGGTCGTCGTGTTCGATCGCGACGGCAACTATCTGACCTCGTGGGGTCACAGCGCCATCAAGGATCCGCACGGAATCGCCATCGTCGACGACCTGGTCTATCTGACCGATCGCGACGACCACGTCGCCCTCAAGTTCACGCTGGACGGCAAGCCCCTGATGATCCTCGGGACGCGCGGCCAGCCCTCGGACACGGGGGCGACCAAGGACATCGAGCTTCCACCGCGCTCCGCCGGGCCCTTCAACAAGCCCACCGAAATGGTCCCGGCCCCTTCGGGCGATCTCTACGTCTCGGACGGCTACCGGAACAGCCGGGTGCACCGCTTCTCGAAGGACGGCACCCTGATCTCCTCGTGGGGGACGCCGGGCAAAGAGGCGCCGGGCGAGTTCCACCTACCGCACAGCCTCTGGGTGGGGCCCGACGGCTCCGTCTACGTCTGCGACCGCGAGAACAGCCGGATCCAGGTCTTCACCGCCGAGGGCAAGTTCGTCTCACAGTGGCGCGACATCAAGAAGCCGACCGACATCTATTTCAACAAGCAGCAGGTGGCCTACGTCAGCGAGCAGCGGCCGTCGATCAGCATCATGGATCGGAGCGGCAAGGTGCTCGCCCGCTTCGACACGCCGGGCTCGGGCCACGGGCTCTGGGTCGATTCCGTCGGCGACATCTATCTCGCCGAAGCCGGGGGCAAGCGGCTCACCAAGTACACCCACAAGCACTGAGACGCAGATCGCCAGACACCGACCACTGACTGGCCGAATGAGGAGACTGCCATGATCGACATGCATGCCCAACGACGGCGTCTCCCGGCTCTGTCAGGAGCACGAAGGCCGCTTCGTCGCCTATGCGGCGCTGCCTCTGGTCGACATCGCCGCCGCGGCCGAGGAACTCGAGCAGGCACTGCGGCGGCCGGGCATCGTCGGGACGCAGGTGCCGGGCAATGCTTTCCTGACGCACAAGGATGCCGAAGCCATGCGTCCTCTGCTCGAGGTCGCGAACCGGCATCGCGCCATCGTCTTCATCCACCACGGCTCGACCACACAAGCGCCAGCGGATGCATCAGGTCAGCAGGCGAACGAGCTCCGACATGGCCTTGACCGTCTCGAACTCGTGGATCACCTCGAGGCTGGCCTCGACTTTCTCCGGCGCCAGGCCGGAGAGCGGCACCAGCCTGCGGTACTTGGCGTCCACGTCGGCCCATTCGATTCCGCGCGGGGCGGACCCGCGTGGAAAATCCACGTGATCGGAGAACTGCCGGCCGTCCTTCAGCGTGATCGTGACCGTCGCGCCGTGGTGGTGCGGGAACCGGTCCGGGTACGGCGGCGGATTCGGGTCCACGGTGATCTTGTCGATGAGCCCTCCGATCACCGGGTCGGTGACCTTTGCCGGCGAGGCATGGATCCAGCCATAGCCCCTCTCCGCCACCGCCGCCGCGATGAAGTAGGCGGGGCTGTGCGCGACGCCAATCAGGTCGGTCGGATGCTTGGGTCCGGGCAGCGTACGGTACTTCGCGGAGGAGAGCACGATGCCGGCCACGTCGGCCGGGTCGACGTTTCCGGCGATCGCGGCATTGGCGGCCGCCTCCGCCGCGGCGTGATGCGGATGGCCTCCGGGAACCAGCTTGACCGCCATGTTCGTGGTGATGTCCCACTCCGTGCCGAGGTCCTTCGTCACGTCCTCCAGGTGATCTCCGCCGTACGCGGAGAAGAAGCCGCGCGGCATCTCGAGCACGTTCTCCTCGGCCACGAACCCCCTGTGCGCGGCGAACGCCGCATGGATCCCGAGCATCGCCGAGAGCCCCGCGTGATACTCGCGCGCCACGCTGGTGTTGGCGGCGACCATCAGACCGCCGATCGAGGTCGCGCCCAGCGCGATCGCCTGGGTCATCTGTGCCTGCGTCAGCCCGAGAAGCGTCCCGGCCGCGACCGCGCCGCCGAAGATCGTGGAGATGGAGCCGTGGAATCCGCGCTCGCCGCGCCCCGGGGTCAGCGCCTCGTCGACGCGCCCCGCGATCTCGTAGCCGAGCACCATCGCCGAGAGCACGTCGCGGCCGCCCGCGCCGGTCCGCTCCGCCATCGCGATCGCGGTCGTGGAGACGATCGTGCCGATGTGCGCGATGCTGCGCAGGTCGCTGTCGTCCGAGGCCGCGGCGTCGCTCATCACCGCGTTCACCCGCGCGGCGTCCGCGACAGGCAGCCGGCGCCCACCGTCGAACCAGAGGCTCGCCTCCTCCGCGCCTCCCCGCTCTCTGGCAAGCTCGCGGATGATTCGCGCGGAAACGATGTCAGCGCCCATCGCCGCGCTGGCCACCGTGCTGGCGATCACCATCCGCGCGCGCTCCAGCGCCAGCGGCGGCAGGTCGCCGACGCCCGTCCCGACCAGAAACCGCGCGAGCTCTCCCGCAATGCTCATGGCTTCAGCCTCGGTAGCTTGGTGTCCGATGATACCCCGGCCGGCCCGCGGGGCCGCGTCTGCTGCGTGGCGGTCGCGCTAGAATCAGGGCAGCGCGCAGACGACGAGGAGGTCCATCACCCCGTACGACGAACCGCTTGGCACGGAGGAACTTCCCATGGCGATCATCGATTCCCAAGTCCACTCCTATGAGGCGAACACCCCGAAACGACCCTGGCACAGTGTCCCGAATTGGCCCGATCACGTCACCGGTGACGAGATGGTAGCGGCCATGGACACGGTCGGCGTCGACGGCGCGATCTTCATCTCCGCCTTTTCCATGTACCGCTACGACGCGAGCTATGCCGTGGAAGTGCAACGCGCTCATCCCGGCCGGTTCGCCCTCGTGAAGCCGGTCGATCCGGATGATCCGGCGGTGGCCGATATCATTGCCGACTGGAAGAAGACGCCGGGCGCCGTGGGCATCCGCATCATGATGACGAAAGAAGCGGGGCGCGCTCCGAACGACCCGGGTCTCGAGCGGATCCTGCGCGCAGCCGTTCGGCACGACTTTCCGGTCAACATGCTGTGCTGGGGCAACCTGGATGCGGGTGCGGCGCTGATCGACCGCCACCCCGACACGCGATTCATCATCGACCATCTGGCCATCATGCAGCCCCGAACGCCGCCTGCCCCGCCACAGCCTTGGGCCGATCTGCTCAAGGTGCTGGACCTCGCCCGGCACCGAAACGCGGTGATCAAGGTCAGCGGTGCCTGCACGCTGTCCCGGGAACCGTATCCTTTCCCGGATATCTGGGACCCCCTCGCCCGCGTGTTCGACGCCTGGGGTTTCGAACGCTGCCTGTGGGGTACCGACTGGACTCGAGCCTTCGCGGTCGTTAACTACGAACAGGCCGTCGAGGCGTTCCGCCAAACCGACCGTCTGAGCGACAGTGAACGGGCGATGCTGATGGGCGGTGCCTGCGCCAAGGCGTATGACTGGTCTCCGAAGAAGGGCTAATAGTTCAGTCGTAGCGCTTCGCTGTACCTCAAGCATGGCCTGAGCATTCGCCTCGAGGGCCGGGCGCACCGGCCCCGGGTCGAGCCGGGCGTACACGGGGGTGGCGGACGGCTGGGAGTGGTTGAGCACCCGCCCGATCATCGGCAACCCGTACCCGCTCGCGGCCAGCGAGGATCGGACTTTCCGAATCCGCGCCGGCGCGCGGATGTGCGGTTTCGAATAAGGCCACCGTGCCAGCGGCTCCTGCGTCCGGCGTCCCAGTCTGGCAGCCTATGTCGCGATACTGGAGGCCTACCGACAAGGCGATCGCTGCCGGAGGGTATTCGTGTTGCCTTGCTCTCCGGGTGGAGACCCTGGTGGGCCGGGTGCCGTAGGCGGTGCTCGCCGACCGACTGAGGAAGCTGCGCGCCTGAGCCGGCGTCGCGGCGACCGCGCTCCTACGGCTTGGCCATCAGCCCGTAGGAGTGAAACGCCTCGATCACGCCGTGGAAGATCAGGCCCATGCCCATCGTCGAGACGAAGAAGCCCACCATGCGGGTGGCGGCGTCGATCCCCTTGGGGCCGATCCGGCCCACCACCTTCTTGGCGTAGGCGAGGAAGAGGTAGGTCACGAACATCGTCAAGACGATGGCCAGACCCAGCGCCGCGAACGCGACCACCTCGAACTCAGACTGCTTCTGCATCGACGCCATTCCCAGGATGGTGGCGATCGCTCCGGGCCCGAACATGATCGGCATGGCCAGGGGCACGAAGGCCACATCGTCATCCTTGGCGCCCGGTCCACCCGGGAGACGGACCATCGAGCCGCCGGAGGAGGACGCCGAGAACAGCTCGAACCCGATGCGCATCAGGATGATCCCGCCGACGATGCGGACCATACTCAGCGGCACCCCGAAGATCCGCAGGATCAGCGTGCCGAAGACGAGGAAGAAGAACATCATCAGCAGGGCGTAGATGCACGATCGGCGAGCGACGGACTGGTGCACCTCCTCGCTCTTGCCCTCGAGGAGCCGCAGGTAGACCGGCAGGGCCTCGAGGGGATTGATGATGGCCAGTAACGTGCTGAACATCCCGATGAACAGGTTCAGTGCGTGGCGCATGGTCCCCCCGGCACGCAGGATGGTGACTCGCCGATCCGAGGTCCATAGGACCTTGGTCGTACACCGCGGGTCGTACTAGGGCCGACTCCCGAGCCTGCCGTCGAGCGTCCTGATGCCTCCGGACACGGACTCCGGGGCAGGATCTCCAGCATCCAGTCAGCCGCGATCACGCGGGGATCGGAGCGATCGCGTACCTAGCCTTTCATGAGCGCGCTCTTCTAGCAGGCCGTCGGCGTCAGCCCCGGGGGGCGTCTTCACCGCGGGCGGTGGAGGTGCCGCCGGGCACATCCGCTCACCCCTGCGGGAGCGTCGCGAGGACATCGCGCTCCTGGTGGAGCATGTGCGCCGTCAGATCAACGGGCGGTATGGGCTCTCGGTCGCCGGCGTGACCCAGCAGGCGCTCGGTGTCTTGCGGGGTCACTCCTGGCCGGGCAATGTCCAA
>CAWIZN010000058.1:0-14759 GCA_963840495.1 uncultured Candidatus Rokubacteria bacterium | reverse complement strand
GCTCACCCGCTCTGGGCGATGTAGTGCCGGGCCAGGTCGATGGGCTTGGCGAACCAGACGTCCTTCTTGCCGAGCATGTGCTGGATCAGCCGCTCGAGCATGCGCATCCGCGACGGGCGGCCCATGACTTGAGGATGGAACATCAGGTTGAAGAAGCCGCCCTCCTCGTACTGGCCCTCGAACTCCTCGACCCAGATCTCCCACACGTCCTGCTGGCTCCAGATCCCGTTGCCCGCCGGCGGATTCGCGCTGAAGCCGAAGTACATGAAGTCGTCGTTGACCCAGCTCGTGGGCAGCTCGATCAGGTCGCCGTGCGGCGTCGCATGGCGGTACGGCAGGTCGCTGTCCATCATGTTCGTGTGGTAGACGAGCCCGTGCTTCTTGAGCAGGCCGAAGGTGTGCTTGCTCGGATCCGCCGACGGCGTGCGCGAGCCGAGGGGGTGGACGCCGAGCCGGCTCTTGAAGATGTCGAGCGCCTTGACGAGCAGGGCCTCCTCTTCCTCGGGCCCCTTGAGGAAGAAGGGCTTCTCGTGCAGATACCCGTGGTGGCCGACCTCATGCCCGCGCGCAACGATGTCTTCGACCAGAGCGGGATAGCGCTCGATGATCCATCCCGGCACGTAGAACCCGACCTTGAGGTCGTAGCGGTCCATCAGCCTCAGGATCCTCGGCATCGCCGTTTTGGGGCCATAGGCGCCCATCGACATGTGGATGGGCCGCTCGGCGAGCGCGGGATCGCGGGCGATCCACAGCGTCTCGCCGTCGAGGTCGAAGGACAGCATCACCGCGCACCGCGCGCCGTTCTTCCACTCGATCGCCATGCGAACGTCTCCTTGGGTCAGAGGTCGGTCAGGCGGCGCGCTCGCGCCGCGATGGCCTCGGAACGAGATCATGTCCCAACCCGCCGCGCCCCGCAAGCGCTGCCGGGGCGCGGCGGGCACTCGGGAGTGTCTCAGCTCGGTACGGGCGAGAAGGGAATGGGGGTCGACCCGAAGGGAACCAAGCCCGCAGTACGGGTACCCGGCGCGAGTCGTGACTGCCGCGCTACTCCCAGAAGAGGTACCGGGCGGCGATCGCGAGGGTCCAGAGCGCCGAGGTCGCAAACACGAGAGTGAGGGTGCGCCAGAGTCGGGGGGCCGAGGTGGCGAGCGGCACGCAGACGAGCGTCGCGGCGACGAGCCCGGTCGACAGTCGTCCACTGTGCCAGAAGAGCTCAGTGGTCCTGGGCGGAAGCCACACGACCAGCAGCGCATTGATCCCGGCTGCCCAGACCGAGGCGTCGGCGGGGCGAACGCGCAGCGCGCTCACCGCCCAGCCCAGCACCAGCAGCGCCGGCAGGACGAGGAAGAGGAGCGTGGGCGGCAGGTCCAGCCATCGCGTCGCGCTATAGCTGACCAGTGGAAGCCGCGGCCCGAGCCCTGGCTGGAGGAACGGGCCAATGCCGGCCAGCGCGACAACCGCCAGCCACAGGCCCCACGCGGCCGCGACGCCGAGGGCGACGGCCGGTCGCGCTCCGTGGCCTGCCAGCAGGTACGGCGCGGCGAGCGCGCCCGTGGTCTCACGGCCGAGCAGGCCGCCGAGATACGCCATGCCGGCGAGCATCGGCCGGCTGCGGTCCTGGGCCGCGAGACCCGCGAGCACGCACAGGTACGCCACCGGCTCCGCGGTGCCGTGCAGCAGCGCAACGCCCAGCCCGCCCCACAGCCCGTAGGCAAGCGCTGCCCAGCCCGGCAGCCCGCGGCGTTCGAGCAGGCGCTGGAGGATGGCGGTGCCGCAGCACGATCGAGAGCACGTTGACGAGCAGGAGGGTCCAGCCGACGAGGCTGGCGCGGCCGAGGGCCAAGACGTGTGCGACCGCCGGGTACAGGATGCGCGCGGTGCGAAACCTGGCGCGGCGGCCTGCGGCCTCGACGGGATCAGACGCGAACTCGTAGTAGATTCTGCCGTCGCCTTGCTTCCGAAGCCCGGGGTCGTGGCGCTCCCACTGCGGCCCGACCGTGGCGAAGAAGCGGGGATCCCAGGCGTGCGACGCGAGCAAGGCGACGACGATCACGCCGTAGAAGGCGGCGACCAGGATGGCGGGCCGGAGCGTGATCCAGTCCGTCACCGTCGACGCCGCGCCGCCACGGCGGCGATGACGGCCGCGCCCGCGCTGGTCGAATCCTTCACGTACGCGAGGTGCACGCGTCCCGCGCGCTCGGCGCCGGCCAGCTCCCGCACGCCGTCGCGCACGCGCTCGGCGAAACCCCGGTAGCCGCCGTACACGCCGCCGTCCACGGCGACCGTGTGCTCGCCGCGGAGGTCGGGGTCGATGAAGGTGAGCGTGCCGTAGAGCCCGGCGGCGACGAGTCGGGCGGCGCGCCCGCCCACCGCGCGCGCGATCTCGCGGACGGCTACGCGCTCGTCGAGCGTGCTGACCACACCCAGCGTTCGAAGGATTTCATCCGTCCGGGAACGGTCCTCCGACTCGTCCTCCGCCACCGCCGATAGCTGGACGGTGTCCAGGCTCCACGGCGTGTCCGTCGCGCTCCCCGCCCACCGGAACAACGGCGTCGATCGGCCGAGATCGACGATCGCGCGGCGCAGGATCTCGCCGAGATAGCCACCGGCGGCCATCTTCTCGAACCGCTGGGCGCCGGGCGCCGGATCGGCCAGCTCGCGATCGAGCGCCCGATCCCAAGGCGCGGCCACCGCCCCGACGCCATCGAAATTGCCCGACTCGAGATTCCGGATGCCGGCGCCGGGCAGATCCGCGGCCTGGTTCGTCCCCGTGCCGAGGATGAGGCCCACCTCGGCGGGTGTCGCGGCCGCGGCACGCCCCCGAATCCGATAGCTCTGGAGGATCAGCGCCGCCACCGTGTCATTGGCCACCGCCGCGACCGTGACCCGGCCGAGCCCGCGGCGCCCGAGCGCCACCCGCAGGAGCTCGGCGACGTCGTGTCCCTCGAGGCCGACGGTCCTCCAGCCCTTCGTGAGCGGCAGGGCGAGAGCGCGATCGACCCGCTCGAGACGCGCGGGGAACGAGTAGACGAGGCCGAGCGGCAGCGGTCCCGACTCGCCCCGCACGACGCGCTCGACAGCGCCCGCGATCACGTCGAATACCCGGCCGGCGGGCCCCGTTCGATCCGACTCGCTGAAGGCGAAGTCGTCCTCGGCGACCACGCGCGCGTCGCCGCCGCCGAGCTCGATCACCGAGACTCGCCCGTTCGTGCCGCCCCAGTCGACCACGACGACGCGGCCCCGCTCGTCGCCGCGCGGCTGCTCGACGAAGGTCGGCAGCATCTTGAGCGAGCTCGGCCGGCCGGCGAGGCCGTCGGCCATGGCCAAACGAAACGCGCGGACGAGGTCCCGGAGCGCTTCCGTGGAGGGGGTCAGGGCGGCGACGGCGGCCGCGACCGCCGGATGCGACTGCCGACCGAGGTCGTCGCGGGAAGCCATGACCGAGCGCTACGCTAGCACAGTCCCCCGGCGAACCCTCCCGGGGTAAGCTGACTGAGGCAAGGGCATGAGCACGACGACCAGCGCACCCACGAGCGACTCCAGCATCGCCGACGCGCGGAGCGACTCGCCCGGCACCCGCCCGCCTCGGGCGGACCACGTGCGGTTCGTCTTCCTCGACGCGCTCCGCGGCTCAGCACTCGTCTTCATGGTGCTGAACCACACGGGCCGGTGGTGGCAGGACCGCATCATGGGATGGCCGCGCTACTACATGATCTACGTCACGATGGCGGTGGCCGCGCCGATCTTTCTCTTCCTCGTCGGCTTCTGCCTGCCGCTGTCCAAGGCGCGCGAGGAGCCCCGCGCGCTGCCCATGCTCTGGAAGTACGCGAAGCGGGGCGCGCGCCTGATCCTGGCCGGCCTGCTCCTCAATCTCCTCGTCTTTCCCGAGGACCCGATCTACAGCAACGGCGTGCTCCAGACCATCGGCGTGAGCATCCTCGCCGCCGCCGCGGGCGCCCTGCTCCTTCGCCTCCCCGGGATGCGACCCGTCCTCGCCGCCCTCGCGGTCCTGCTCTACCTGGCCTTCGGCTGGTCCTTCGGCGCCTTGACCGCCTGGGTGCAGGCGCATCCCACGATGGCCCGGATCCTGTTCTTCGAGTTCCCGCCATGGCCGTGGGTGAGCCTGGTGCTCGTCGGTCTCGTCCTCGGCGATCTGTGGGTCGATCAGCGCGACGCTCGGGCGAGAACCCGCTACCTGTGGCTGATGGCGGGCGCCGGCGTGCTGTGCTTCGCCGTGTTCTTCGGCTACGACTGGTGGGCCGGGACGGCCAACCGCTGGACCTTCAAGCGCGACTACATCCTCAACAACCACTGGACGCCCCGCGGCGCCTCGAGCATCTGGGTGCTGGGGATGATCTTCGCGTTGATGCCGGCGTTCTACTACCTGGCGGAGGTGCTGCGCTGGCGCATGACCTGGCTGGTGACCCTCGGCCGCACCGCGCTCGTCCTCTACTTCATCCATCAGCTCATCGTGCTGACCCTGGTCAACCAGCGCCTGGGACTGCGCACGAACGACTGGCCATGGTATCTCGGCGCCAACCTCGTCGCTGCTGATCGCCTTGCTGGGGATCGGCAAGCTCTGGCTGACGGTCAAGGGCCGGATATTTGTCAAGGGCTGGCGCTTGCAGTATCGTCGGACTTCACCATGAAGATCGCCCCGAGCATCCTGTCCGCCGACTTCGCCGCACTCGGGAGACGCCGTGGCGCTGGTGGAGGCCGCCGGCGCCGACCAGATCCACATCGACGTCATGGACGGCCACTTCGTCCCGAACCTGACGATCGGACCGCCCGTCGTCGAGGCCATCAAGAAGCGCACCCGGCTCCCCCTCGACCTCCACCTGATGATCGAGGAGCCCGAGCGCTGGGTCGAGACCTATGCCCGGGCGGGGGCGGATCTCATCACCGTCCACGCCGAGGCTTGCGTGCATCTGCAGCGCGTCCTGGCCCAGATCCGGGAGGCCGGTGCCCAGCCGGGGGTCGCGCTCAACCCCTCCACGCCCCCGGGTGTGCTCGAGTACGTGCTCGACGACCTCGACCTCGTGCTGACCATGTCCGTCAACCCGGGCTTCGGCGGCCAGCTCTTCATCCCCACGACCTATCCGAAGGTGCGGCGACTCCGGGAGCTGCTCGCGGGCCGGGGAATCGAGGTGTCGGTGGACGGTGGGGTAAAGATCAGCAATGCCGGTGATTTGGCCGCAGCCGGGGCCCAGATCCTGGTCGCTGGCTCGGCGATCTTCGAGGCCGCGGATCCCGCGCAGGCCATCCGGGCCTTGAGAGGTGCGTCGGAAGTACCGAACTAGGCTTGACTTTTCACCCTCCCGCCCCGTATCCTCTGATGTTTGCAGAACCATGCTCGACAGCCTGACTAGTCGCCTCACGGGTATTTTCGACCGGCTCCGCGGATTCGGCCGGTTGACGGAGGAGAATGTCCTCGAGGCCCTCCGCGAGGTTCGCCTGGCCCTCCTCGAAGCCGACGTCAACTTCAAGGTCGTCAAGGGCTTCGTCGACCGCGTCCGCGAAAAGGCCATCGGCCAGGACGTCCTCAAGTCGCTGACGCCGGGGCAGCACGTCGTGAAGGTGGTGCGCGATGAGCTGGTCGAGTTGCTCGGCGGCTCGGGGCACCGGCTCGCCATGGCGTCCCATCCGCCCACGATCATCATGCTGGTGGGGCTGCAGGGCTCGGGCAAGACCACCTCGGCGGCCAAGCTCGCCCGGCACTTCCAGCGGCAGGGCCAACATCCCCTGCTGGCCTCGGCGGACGTCTACCGTCCGGCGGCCATCGACCAGCTCAAGACGCTCGGCGAGCAGCTCGGCATCCCCGTCGTGGGCGAGCCGGATCAGAAGCCGGTGGCGATCTGCGCGCGGGCGCGCGAGGAGGCGGCCCGGCGCGGGCTCACGCCTCTGATCCTCGACACCGCGGGGCGCCTGCACATCGACGAGGAGATGCTCGAGGAGCTGCGGGCGATCAAGAAAGAGGTCGGCCCGCATCACGTGCTGCTCGTGGTCGACGCCATGACGGGCCAGGACGCCGTCGCGGTGGCGGAGAAGTTCAATACCGCGGTGGGGATCGACGCCATCATCCTCACCAAGATGGACGGCGACGCACGCGGCGGCGCCGCGCTCTCGGTGCGACAGGTGACGGGACGCCCCATCGCGTTCGTCGGCGTGGGAGAGAAGACGGACGCGCTCGAGCCGTTCCACCCCGACCGGCTGGCCCAGCGCATTCTCGGCATGGGCGACGTGCTCAGCCTGGTCGAGAAGGCCCAGGCCAATGTCGACCAGGCGCAGGCCGAGGCGCTCGCCCAGAAGATCCGCAACGAGACGTTCTCGCTCGAGGATTTCGCCGCCCAGCTCAAGCAGCTCCGCTCGATGGGACCGCTCGGCCAGATCATGGACATGATCCCGTTCTTCAAGGGTCAGAAGGCGATGCCGAAGGAGCTGGCCGGCGAGGAGAAGGAGCTGTCCCGCTTCGAGGCGATGATCGGCTCGATGACCCCCGATGAGCGGCGCGAGCCGTCCATCATCAACGGCAGCCGGCGGCAGCGCATCGCCCGGGGCAGCGGCGCCAGCGTCTCCGACGTCAACCGGCTGCTCAAGCAGTACGCCCAGCTCAAGAAGATGATGAAGGGCCTCAAGCAGATGGAGGGACGGATGGGCAAGATGAAGGGTGGCCTGCCGTTCCTGCCCAGATGACGCGACCGCAGACAGAAAAGGAGCAATAGCGTGGCAGTCCACATTCGACTGAGACGGACGGGACGGAGCAAGAAGCCCTCATACCGCGTGGTGGTCGCCGATTCGCGCGCCGCGCGCGACGGGCGATTCATCGAGGTGATCGGGCACTACAGTCCGCTGACGACGCCGGCAACCCTCGAGATCAAGCTCGACAAGGCGGCCGAGTGGATCAAGAAAGGCGCCCAACCCTCGAACACGGTTCGCACCCTGCTCCTCCGAGCGGGAAAAACAGCGGGAGCCGCGGCGGCAGTGGCGGTCAAGGCCTGACGCTTATGGTGGCAGCGGCGCCTCTTGTGGCCGTGGGCGAGGTGCTGAAGCCCCACGGCGTGACGGGCGAGGTCAAGGTGCGCTCCCTGAGCGACCGGACCGAGGACCGCTTCGGCCGTCTGCGCGAGTGCATCCTGTGGGAGCCCCAGACCGATCGACGCGAGGCCTGTCGCATCGCCTCCTGCCGGTTGGAGGGCGAGACGGTGCTGGTCAGGATCGAGGGCATCGATTCCCCCGAGGCGGCTCGCCGACTGAGTGGACGGCTGCTCGCGGTCGATCGGGCGGAAGCGCTGCCCGCGCCCGACGGGAGCTTCTATCCCTGGCAGCTCCACGGCGCCCGGGTCGAAACGCGCGACGGCCGGGAGGCGGGCACCTTCGTGCGCGTCGAGCCGGGCGGCGGGCACGACCTCTGGGTGATCGCCCATGAGGGGCGCGAGCGGCTGATCCCGGCGGTGGCCGAGATCGTCATCGACGTGAGCGTGGCGGATCGGCGCATCGTGATCGATCCCCCTGAGGGGTTGTTGGATCTATGAGGATCGACGTCCTCACGCTGTTCCCGGGCATCGTCCGCGGGCCGCTCGCCGAGTCGATTCTCGGCCGCGCCCAGGCGCGCGGACTGGTGGACATCCGGGTCCACAACCTGCGGGACTGGGCCCCGGGCCGACATCACGTGACGGACGAGCCGCCCTTCGGCGGCGGCGGCGGGATGATCCTCAAGCCCGAACCCCTCGCGGCGGCCATCGAGGATCTGCGGGGCGCAGAGGGCCGGGTCATTCTGCTCGACCCCGCCGGCCGGCGCTTCACCCAGGAGGTGGCGCGCGAGCTAGCCCGGCGACCGCATCTGGTGCTGGTCTGTGGGCGCTACGAGGGCGTCGACGAGCGGGTGCGAGAGCGGCTGGTGGACGAGGAGCTGTCCATCGGCGACTACGTGCTGACGGGCGGCGAGCTGCCCGCCCTGGTGGTGACGGAGGCCGTGACGCGGCTCCTGCCCGGCGTGCTCGGCCACGAGGCCGCGCCCGCGCAGGATTCGTTCGCGCGCGGGCTCCTCGAGCACCCGCAGTACACGCGGCCCGAGGCCTTCCGCGAGTGGACGGTGCCGGAAATCTTGTTGTCGGGGGACCACGGCAAGATCGCCCGGTGGCGCCAGGTCATGTCGCTCGCGCGGACGTGGCAGCGCCGGCCCGACCTGCTGGAGACGGCGGACCTCTCGCCGCAGGAACAGAAGTGGGTGGACGGCCTGAAACAGGGCCGGCCACCTTCCGACTTTATCGACTGAGGAGATCGGACCCATGGAAGCGATCCGGATCGTGGAAGCAGGCGAGCTCAAGAAGGACCGCGGCGGCTTCGCCCCCGGCGACACCGTCAAGATCTCGGTGAAAGTCATCGAGGGCGAGAAGGAGCGGCTGCAGGCGTTCGAGGGTGTGGTGATCAGAAAGCGGGGAGAGGGTGTGGGCGCGTCCTTCACCGTGCGGCGCATCTCCTACGGCGTGGGCGTCGAGCGCACGTTCCCCCTGCACTCGCCGCGCATCGACAAGATCCAGGTGATGAAGCGGGCCATCGTTCGGCGCGCGAAGCTCTATTACCTGCGCGAGCTGGCCGGGAAGGCCGCGCGCCTCAAGGAGAGGCGGTACGTCCAGGTTCCCGCGTCGGGCGGAGCCACCGCGACCCCGAGCGAGACGCCCGGCAACGACTAGGAGCCTGTTGGAGTGAACATCTGTGCGGGCACGAACCATGTCGGCGACGGCGGTGGTCCGCGTTCGAGCGGCATTGAGCGCCCCCTACCGCTTCGAGCGAGCCGCGTGGCGAAGCGGCCTCACGCGCGTGGCCGGCGTGGACGAGGCGGGGCGGGGTCCCCTGGCCGGGCCGGTGGTGGCCGCGGCGGTCGTGCTGCCGCCGGGCGCCCGGATCAAGGGGGTGGACGATTCGAAGCGGCTCGAGCCTGAGGTGCGGGAGGACCTGTACGACGCGATCCGGTCGCGGGCCATCGCGTGGGCGGTCGGGATCGTCGATCCGCCCACGATCGACCGCATCAATATCCTCGAGGCGACGCGCGTGGCCATGCGCGCGGCGGTGGGGGCGCTCGGAGTAGAGCCCGAGCTCGTCTTGACGGACTGGGTCGAGGTGCACGGGCTCGACTGCCCTCAGCGCAATCTCGTGCGGGGCGATCAGCGCTCGGCGACGGTGGCGGCCGCGTCCATCGTCGCCAAGGTGACGCGGGACCGGCTCATGGCGGAGGCCGATCGGGCATTCCCCCAGTACGGCTTCGCCCGGCACAAGGGCTACGCGACGGAAGAGCATCGCTTCGCCCTCGAGCAGCACGGGCCGTGCGGCCTGCATCGGAGGAGCTTCAGCGGCGTGTGGGAGCTGGCGCAGGGTGAATTGTTCCGAGCGGAACACCGGACAGGATGAGAGACCAGACGACATAGGTGGACAAGGAGCGGAGAGCGTGCCGACGGACACTCGCAGATCGACGGGGCTCAAGGGAGAGGAGGCCGCTGCCCGCTTCCTGGCGCGCAGCGGCTACGAGATCCTCGACAAGAACGTCCGCACTCGCGCCGGCGAGATCGACCTGGTCGCCAGGGAAGGCAAGACCCTCGTCTTCGTCGAGGTGAAGACGCGAAAGGACGTGGTGGAGGGCGACCCGCCGCAGGCGGCGGTCAATACGCGAAAGCAGAACCGCCTGGGCAAGCTGGCGAGCGGCTATCTCAAGCTGAAGCGCATCCGGCAGACGCCGTGCCGCTTCGACGTGGTCGCGGTCATCTTCAACGACGAGGGTGCCGTCAAGGCCATCCGCCACATCCCGAACGCCTTCTCCGTCGCGCCCTGGTAGGGCGCCGCCGGCGGGCGTCGGGTGATGGACCGGCGCGAGGCCTTCGAGCGCGCGATCCCGCTGGTGCCGGGCCGCACCGCGCTGCTCGTCGTGGACATGCAGCGCGCCTTCCTCGAGCCGGGCGAGGCCATGGAAGTGCCGCCCGCCCGTGACGTCGTACCCCGAATCGGCGAGCTGATCGCGATCTTTCGCGACAAGGGCCTTCCCGTCGTCTTCACCCGTTTCACCTACTCGGCCGCGGCGCCGCTGCTCGTCGGCGAGCTCCACCCCGAGCACCGGCCCGCCACCCCCGGAGCCCCCGTCGGCCTCGGGCTGCCCTCGTCGTCTTGCCTCGAGGGTCAGGACAATGTCCGCATCGTCCCCGAGCTCGAGCCCCGCGCGGGCGAGCTCGTCATCGACAAGCGCTACTACGACGGCTTCAACGGCACCGTGCTCGACGGCGCCCTCCGCGCGCGGGGCATCACGACGCTGGTGGTGACGGGCACGATGACCGACATCTGCGTGCTCGCCACCGTGGTGGGCGGATTCAACCGCGAGTACCGCATGGTCGTGGTGGAGGACGGTGTCGCGACGCTGTGGCCCGGGATCCAAGACGCCGCGCTCGACATCCTGGGCCGCGCCTACGCGCGCGTGACGTCCGCCAAGGACGTCGCCGACCAGCTCGCGGGCTGGTAGGAGCCTGTCGGAGAAATGCAGCTAGAGCGATGAGAAGGGTTCAGCTGCGAGGCGGCGCCCGATGGCAGGCAACGCGAGGCGTCAGCGCTGTCTGCTGTAGACGAGTTGTCAGCCCCTGTCTGCGCGTACGGACGCGGCGAGCGCCGTACCTCCGCAGATGGGCCCTTATCATCGCTCTAGGCCCCCGATGTGGTAGCGTGAGCGGCATGAATACGGCCATGCGCTTTCGCGGCTGCATCCCGGCGAACCTGCTCCCCTTCACCGCCGACCTCGAGATCGACGAGCCCGCCTACCGCAAGCACCTGCGCTGGCTCGCCGACACGAAGGGGGTCACGGGCATCGTGGCCAATGGCCATGCGTCCGAGGTCTCGTCGCTCACGCGGGAGGAGCGCAAGCGGTCGCTCGCCATCGCGCTCGACGAGGTGGCGGGAAAGGTCCCGCTGATCGCCGGCATCTACTCGGACGGCACGCTCGAAGCGGTCGATCTGGCGCGGGATGCCCGGGCCGCCGGCGCCGCGGGGCTGCTGATCTTCCCGCCGACGTTGTTCATGTGGGGCGCGCAGGTGAAGCCCGACATGGTCCTGCGCCACTACCAGATCCTCGCGGATCGCGTGGACCTGCCGCTCGTCGTCTTCGAGTACCCACCCGCCTCCGGCATCGGGTATAGCCCGGACACCCTCGCCGAGCTGTGCAAGATCCCCACGGTGGTGGCGGTGAAGGACTGGTCGAGCGACATCGTGGCCTACGAAAAGAATCTCAGAGCGCTGCGCGCCTCGGGCCGGCCCGTGGCCATGCTGTCGTCCTTCACGATGTCGCTGATGGCGAGCTTCCTGCTCGGCGCCGACGGCTGCATCTCGGGGATGGGCAGCGTGGCCGCCGACCTCCAGGCCGAGCTCTTCGCGGCCGTCGAGACCGGCGACATCGCGCGCGCCCACCAGGTCAACGAGCGGCTCGCCCCGCTCGTCGCCGTCTTCTACGCGCCGCCCTTCGTCGACATGCACAATCGCATGAAGGAGGCCCTGGTGCTCCTCGGCCGCATCCCCGCCGCGCACGTGCGGCCCCCGCTCACGCCCATCTCCGACGACGAGCGCCAGCGCATCCGCCTAGCCCTGCGCGCCTCCGGCCTCGCAGGAGGCTGAAAAGGCCTTCTGCATCCGGCGCCGCTCGGCGGCCGGCCAACGTCGCAGACGTCGCGCCGTTCGAGCGCCGGCTTCGCCGGCGCAATCCCGTTTTCTGGGCAGGCTCGGAGGGGGCCGTCGAGGCCCCCTCCGATGACCGATAGCCGCGCCCGTCCGTGGGCCCGCCGTCGCGATAGTTGACGATGCGCGTGGGCGACACGTGCGTGCCGAGCAGGCGGAGCGGCACGTCGCCGACCACCCTGAAGCTGTGGGGCGCGCCCGGAGGCAGGGCGATCGTGTCGCCCTTGCCGAGCACGACCTTCTCCTCCTCCCGGCCCTCGAGCCACGCCTCCGCCGTTCCGTCGAGGATGTGCAGGATCTCGAGATACGGATGAGAGTGCACGGGCGCCACGTAGCCGGGCTGCGAGGTCTGAATCCCGGTGCGGACCGGCGTGGTCCCCTCGTCGTCACCGATGATGGGCTGATAGTGCGCCAGCGGGCCGAAGGAGACCACCTCGGTCTCCGCGAGCTTGACGATCTTGGCTTCCTTCATGGACTTCCTCCTCGGGCGCATCTCCCGGCCGGGGCCGGCTGGGCCGATTCTACCCCGCGCCGAATCCCGTTGCGGCCCAGCTTCCCGTAGGGTATAAAGGCGGCCAGCAACTCCCGACCCGAACCACGAAGACCCATGCCGCACCCAGCCGGCCGGACCCCAGAAGAAGATGCGCTTCTCGAGCGCGCCATGCGCGTGCTTCCGGGCGGCGTGCTCGGCGGCTACTATGCGCCACAGGAGCTCGCCTTCATCGTGCGCGAGGCCCGCGGCGCACGGCTCGTCGACTTCTCGGGGCGTGAGTACATTGACTACATCTTGGGCAGCGGGCCACTCGTGCTCGGTCACGCCCATCCCGCCGTGGTCGCCGCGGTCGAGGAGCAGCTCAGGAAGGGCACCACGTACTTCCAGCTCAGCGAGCCGACGCTGGCCCTGGCCGAGGAGATCTGCCGGGCCGTCCCCTGCGCCGACCAGGTGCGCTTCTGCTCCACGGGAACGGAGGCCACGTTCTTCGCGTTACGTCTGTGCCGCGCGTTCCGCAGGAAAGACAAGATCCTGAAGTTCGAGGGCGGCTTCCACGGGACCCACGACTACTCGCTGATGAGCGTGGGTCCGCGCGCTCCCAAGGCGTTCCCGGCACCCACACCGGATTCGGCGGGCATTCCGCACGCCATCCAGGACGAGGTGCTGATCGCGCCGTTCAATGACCTGAGCGAGACGGAAGCGATGATCGAGGCGCACCATCAAGACCTGGCCGCCGTCATCATGGAGCCGTTCCAGCGGCTCATCACGCCGCAGCCCGGCTTCCTCGAGGGCGTGCGAGCGATGACCCGACGTCACGGCGTCCCCCTCGTGTTCGACGAGATCGTCACCGGCTTCCGCTTCGCCTATGGCGGCGCGCAGGAATACTACGGCGTGGTGCCCGACGTCGTCGCCCTCGGCAAGGTGGTGGGCGGCGGGTTCCCCCTCTCCGCGGTCGCGGGCCGGCGTGACATCATGCGGCACCTTGCCCCCGACCTCGACGGCACGCCCGAGTTCGTGGCCCAGGCGGGCACGCTCAACGGCAACCCGATCGCCGCCGCTGCCGGCCTCGCCACTCTCGCCGAGCTCAGGAAGCCCGGAACGTATGCCCGCCTCTTCGCGACGGGGACCCGGCTCAAGGACGGATTGGCGGCCGCGGCCCGCAGCGTAGGCCTGGCCGCCCAGGTGACCGGGGAGCCGCCCGTGTTCGAGATCTTCTTCACGGACCGACCCATCACCGACTACCGCGCAAGCCTCTCCGCCGACCGCGAGCTTCACGCCGCGTTCACGCGGGCGATGCTCGAGCGCGGCGTGGTCAAGGCCGCGGGCAAGTTCTACGTGTCCCTCGCGCATAGCGCGGACGACGTCGACCGCACGATCGAGATCTTCGCCGCGGCGCTCAAGGCGGCCGCGGAAGCGACACCCTAACCGACGAGGAGGACTCCCGATGGCAGAGCACTGGACGAATGCAGCATGGGCGAAGGAATTCTGGTATAGCGGCAAGGTCACGCGGCGCCGGCTTCTCGGCCTGGGCGCGACGGCGGCAGGGGCGCTCGGCGCCACGATGCTCGTGCCTGCCCCCTGGCGGGACGCGTTCGGTCAGGCCAAGCCGTTCAAGCTGGGCACGCTTCAGCCCCTGTCGGGGACCGCGGCAGCGGGCGGCAAGACCGCCCTCGTCGGCGTCCAGATGGCGGTCGACCGCATCAACAAGTCCGGCGGCATCAGCGGCCGGCCGATCGAGCTTCTCGTCGCCGACTATGAGTCGAAGCCGGACGTGGGCCGGCGCAAGGCGGAGAAGCTCGTCATCGAGGACAAGATCGACGCCCACGCCGGCGGCTACCTCTCCAACGTTTGCCTGGCCTGCATGCCGGTGTACGAGGAGCACAAGCTCGTCAACATGATCACCGTGTGCCTCGACACCACGATCACGCAGTCGAAGTGCAGCCGCTACACCTTCCGCCCCTTCGACTTCGCCCCGGCCCAGGCCGTGGCGGCCGCCCCCTACATGGTCAACAAGATGGGCAAGAAGTGGCACATCGCCTACGCCGACTACGCGTGGGGCCAATCGACGAAAGACGCCTTCGTGGCCGAGATCAAGAAGAACGGCGGCGAGATCGTGGGCACGACCGGCATTCCGCTCGGCACCGCCGACATGACGCCGTTCCTCTCCAAGATCACCGGCAGCTTCGACGGCCTCTTCGGGATCTTCTTCGGCCCGCAGGGCATCGCCTTCGTGACGCAGAGCTTCGATCTCGGCCTCACCAAGAAGTACAAGCTCGCCGGCGACGGGGCGATCGCGGTTTCCGTCAATATTCCCGCCCTGGGCAGCAAGGGTGAGGGCTTCGTCGGCATCGACCGATATGTCCCCGTCCTCGAGGGCGTGCTCAACACCCCGTTCCACAAAAACTTCCTCGAGGACTCGACGGCTCGCCTCAAGCAGATCGACCCGACCGGGCCGCTTCCGGACCGCTACGTGCAGTCGAACTTCGAGGGCGTCAATGCCCTCAAGGTCGGCATGCAGAAATCCGGGTTCCGGGGCCGCGAGGACACCATGAAGCTCATCGAG
>CAWIZN010000057.1:0-60350 GCA_963840495.1 uncultured Candidatus Rokubacteria bacterium | reverse complement strand
TATACACCTGCCCGCTGTGCCGAAGCCCAAGTCGCGATGAAGCACGAGCTACCGGGAGCTTTCCGCGAGGCACTGAGCTTGCATCCATCGACCATCGTCATGTGTCTCAAACTCGCTCTGATCTTTAATGGGTCGTTGGGCTTGTGTCTAGGTGGCATGTGTGGTTTAGATTGCCTGGCAAATTGCTCGCAGCATGGAGGCGGAGCAGCACTGGGCAAGCGAAAGACGCTTCCCGCTTACGGCAACCTCTCCATCGCCCTTGCAACCGAAACAATATATAGATGAAAATATGGCAGGTGGGACGTTGTGGTTATGGTTACGGATTCGACCGATACTGCCGAATAAAAACGACCTTCCTGTCACGGACGTGGCGCTTTGCCACCGAGTCCGAGGCGCAAGCCTTCGGGGTGGGAAGCGCCAGAGAGTGGATCTATCGGAACATGTCACAGTACAGTCGAGCCGTTGACTACGGGCGAAGGGGAGGCCGTCGGCGTCGTGATGGCGCTCGTCGGCGCGATGATTCGTCTCGTCGCCTAGCGAGTGATTGGTGGACGAGCTCGAAGCTCTGAGCCCGGAGCGGCGAGATTGGATTGGATCCCGGCGAATTCGCCTCTTTCGCCGCGGCCAGACTGTGACTCTTCGCGATTGACGAAAATCGTCGCGTGACACAGGATGGCCTCGATGAAGCTCGGGACATCCTTGCGCTTTCTCTTCGTCACCTCATCTGCAGACCCACGAAGCGTTCAGGCGCGCGCTCGCCGCAGCGCCCAGCGGCTCCATCTTCGAGCGGCCGATGGGCGCGTACGACACCGCCGAGCAAGCGAGAAACTGGCTGGAAGTGGCGGCGGCCGCCCGCGCCGCCGGTCTCGACGGCCTGCTCGTCGGCGAGACCCACGCGGTGCCTGCCGCCTACGCCAACTGCTTCGCCCCCGTCCCCTCGCTCGCGCGGCTGATGGCCGTCACCGGCGAGCATGCCGGTCGGCATGGTCCTCCTCGCCCCCTTCTACTGAGCCCATCGTGCTGGCGGAGCAGATCGGCACGCTGGCGGCGTTTGCGGAGGGACCGCTCATCGTGACTCTGGCGCTGGGCGGCCGCGCCCAGACCTTCGGCGCCTTCGGTCGGGAGCAGAAGAAACGCGTCGTCAGGCTCGAGGAGCTGGCGGGCACTCTCCGCGCCTCTTCCTGCCGGCGCGGCGTCACCCTTCCATGGCCGCTGATCGCACTGTTGTGGGAGCGCAGGTCAGTCCGCCGCCGGCGCGTGCCCGTTGCCCTCTTGGATTGCCGGCACTCGTGCGGGCCGCCGCCGGAGCGGGCACAGGGATGCCTGGGTGATGGCTGTGCTCCATGGGCTCTCAGACGTTTCACCACATTGACCTCCTAGCAGCTGACGTATCGCGAGCTCGGTGGCTCGCGGCCCTGGTCGGCTGGCGCTGCCCGCGCCTGCGCCGCGACATCTTCGTCGGCGACAGCGACGCTGAAGCGGCTGCGGTGGCCCACCCGATCCTCGCCGAGGGCTATCGTGGGACGGGCCGGGACACGCTGCGTGATTGGTGGACCGGAGTCGGTGGTCCAGCAGTTGCGAGAACCGTGCGATGGGCTTCGAGCACGTGATGGGTGTGTCACATCACCGGGGATCATGTCCAGATGCTCGAGTCCTTCGGACGGATCGGCCGGCACGTCATGCCGGCCATTCGCGACCTCTGACCGGACGGACGGCTCACGCCGGCGCCATGCGATCCGGAACAGCCGGGCGGTAACATGCGAAGCGCCGAATTCGCACGGTCATCCTCGGAGCGCGAGGCGCTCCTGCGCCTTCGGGCCGGGGGCGCGATCGACGACGACGTGATGCGAAGCCTCGAGCGGGAGCTCGACCTCGAAGGCAGCGCATGGACGCGTGACGCCGCCTATCCCTCCGGCCAGGGCTCGAGCAGGCGATAGGTGACCTGGCCCATCGCGACGAGCTGCCCCGAGACGGCCGAGGTGACGTGGACGGTACTGAAGAGCAACTCCTCGGAGCGCTGCTGCACGTGGGCGTCGGCGACCACGGCCGCATCGGCGGCGCTCGGATAGCTCACCTGCATGCCGATCGTCGAGCCGCGCGCGCCCTGTCGGCGTGGCACGAGCGACCACGAGGCGGCCACCGCCGCGATGTCCACGATCGAGGCCAGCGCGCCCGCGTGGAGATGCCCCCGCTCGTCCACGTGCAGGGTGTGCATGGCATGTGCAGACGCACACGACCCGGGCCCTGGTGGAGCGGAGTGATGTCGAGCTTCTCGACATACCCGCGAAACAGGCGGTGCGCAGTGGGAGGGATCAGCGGTGAGGGGGCCGCGAGCAGGGCGTGCTCGGCTCGCCGGCGCGGGGTCCGTCCGGCGTAGTCGGAGGCCTGGTAGATCAGCAGGCCCCGGCAGATTGCGTGGCCCGCCCGTGAGGAAAGCGCCACGTCCAGGAAGGCCAGGTCGCGGCCTCGCCGCAGGACCCGCGCCTCCGCCACCACGTCCTCCTCGGTGGCGGCGGCGAGGTACTGCACCGAGAGATCGACGCAGCTCAGCTGTGGCGCCGCGTCGAGATCCACTCCGGTCCAGGCCGCCAGTGTCCCGGCCATGGTCAGGAGCGAGGCGCTCGCACCGCCATTCAGGACACCGCCGGCGTTCATGTGCTCGAGACGATACGGCAGCACGACGACGGCGCGATCGGGTGCCACCTCGCTGATGGCGACGCCGAGACATGCCGCAAAGGGATCCCGGGCGAACCGTGCTCGCACCTGCTGCACACGCCGGGAGCTTTCCGCGCTTGTCGTCATGGCATGCCGGCAGCCACCCTACCATGCCGTTCCCGCGGACACTCGTTTGGGGAAGGAAAGGTGGGCCCCGTCGATCGGTCCCGCTGCCGGCCCGTCCGATCCCCTGACGTCGCTCCGCTTCGGGAATCGACAAAGGAGGAGGAAGCGACAGAAACCCCTCCATCCGTACCGACGACTGGACCGAGCAGGGCCCGAGGCGATTTGCTCTAGCAATACGTGTGCCGAACACTCCCCTCTACGCCATCGCACGAAAAATCGCGTCATTGATCGGCTTGTGCCCTGTTCGGGCGGCCGAGCTGGTTCTTCATCGCCCGCGCCGGGAACATGTCGCCGTGTAGTATCGACCGGGTGCTCCCAATGATCCGGGCCCGCTATAAGAGCCTCGGGCCATGTGGCACCCCTGGTGCGGGCGGCGGGTCCGGCTCGGGATCGTGACGCCGGGAGGGATCGTCTACCATGTCTGGTGCTGGCGGCGGGCGCGGGTGCTTGGTCCGTCGGCACCTGACCCGGCACGGCGGCGGCACGCCGACCTCGAGGCACCATAGACGAAGGTCCACCTTTCGCCTGGCTCGGCGCCGAGAGACCCTGGCCGTCTCGAGGCACACGCGAGAGGAGATCCCCGTGTCCAAAGAGACCCCCTAGCGATGCTCCGGCACTGCGGGCAGACCAGCATCCACGGGTCGTTCGGGACGGGCGTGACGTCAGAGGGAGGGAGCGGGTCGTGCATACATGGGTCACGGCTCGGCCCGACTCCGGCACGAGATGGACCTTGGTCTACCGGCCCCCTCGCGGCGCGGAGCTCAGGCGGACCTGCCCGAGCCTCGTTTGCTTAGCGGACGAACAGGAACTCTATGGAGAAGTCGCGGCATTGATACGCGCTTCGCAGAGCCGTGCGGTCGGCAACGACACGGCCAATTGGCGTGACCGCCAAGCTCAGGCAGTGCGGGCAGAGACACTCACGAGTCTCGGGCAGGGAAGACGGTGCGTGGCGGTCCATGACGCAAATTCTAGCCGCGCCCCCGTCCCCTGGCGGTAGTGGACCTTGGGGTCCACCCTCCGTTGCGTCAGACGAGCGCCTTGCGCATGAGAGCCTGCCGCAGAGTTGCTCAGGCGTGGCCCGGCAGCAGCTCGTTCACTGCCGCGTATCAGCAGAGCGTTCGTGAACGGTTTCTGGAGAACCTTCGCCGCGCCCATGAGCCGCGCCGAGGCGAGATAGTCACGGCCCTCGTGCGGCCCGGCCCCGGAGATCGCAATAATTTTCACGGGCGGGTGCGTGTCCCGAAGCGCCTTCACGACCTCGAGCCCTTCTTTCTCCGGCATCACGATGTCCGTAATCACCAGGTCGGCGAGGGTCCGTTGGCAGCCCGAGCCCCTCCTTGCCGTCGCGGGCTTCGATCACGGGGTGGCCGGCCTGCTCGAGCATCCGGCGCAGGACCGTGCGAACGCCGTCGTCGTCCTCGATGAGCAGGATGCGCGCCATGAGTGACCGGACGATAGCAAACAACCCGCCGGCGGGCACGATTTCGAAGGCGCGGACCGGCTTGCTGGTCTGGGCGATAAGGACCTCATCGCCGTGCCCCACACCACCTTCCCCTGCCCGCCGGCCGCGCGGTCGGCCGCGTCGTCACGCTCGAGGCCGAGCTCGAGCCCGAGCCGCCGCTGATGATCGTGACGGACCTACAGGGCGGCTGCCCCCATGCGGCGGCGTTCAGTGAGCCGGAGGGCAGACGCTCGAGGAGGCGTGGGCGTTGATCGAGGCCGCGCTGGACACGGCCCACGCCAGCGAGGCCCGCGGTCGCGCCCTACGAGGAGCGCCGTCGTCGCGCGCTCGCCTGACCGGCCGCGGGTTGCAGGATGAGCGGGGACATGTCGATCGCGGCTGGCACCCAGGCGTCCCCTGCGAAGCGGCCGAGCGGGGTGCGCGACTCGGCAGTCCGGGGTCCGCGGCTTTTCGCGGAGACGGTTGTCGTGATGCCAGAAATCGAGATCCGTTCGCACTCCGCGCATCGTACCAGCGCCGTCGACGAGGACACGCCGGGCACCTGGGCCCGCTCCGCGCCCACAACGGCCGACCTCTCCCTGGCCCCCGGAGCACCCCCAGGGCAGACCTTGCGCCCTTGCCCCATTGGGGCACTGTGGGCATCGTCATCGGTGAGAGTCAAATCCGTCGGGGGGCGTGAGCGGCCGATGACCGAGGCATCCGAGCATGGCTGGCGGCGCTCCGCGTGCCGCTCCAGATCGGATAGACTCGCGCCATGCCCGTCGAGTCGGCGGAGTTGCCGCGGACGCTGATCAATGCCTGAGATGGCGTTCACTTGGTTCCCGGGTCACATGCGCAAGGCCCTGCGCCGGATCGAAGCCGACGCCCGCTTGGTCGACCTGGTGCTGCTGCTCCTGGATGCTCGAGCGCCCGCCACGTCTCGCAATGCGACCCTGGAAAAGACTCTCCTGGGCCGGGGCAAGCGACTGCTCTTCGTGCTCAGCAAAGCCGACATGGCCGACCCGGCTGTCACTCAGGCGTGGGTGCGCAATCTGCAGAGAGACGGGCAGGACGCCGTGGCCGTCTCGGGAGCGACCGGCGCAGGACGTGCCGGCCTGCTGCAGGCCCTCCAGGCGCGCCACAAGGTGTCGCTGGACGTGGCACGACGCCGCGGCATCCAGCACGCCATGCTGCGCTGCATGGTCGTGGGTGTTCCCAACGTGGGGAAATCCACGCTGATCAACAAGCTGGCCGGCTCTGCCCGGGCGAAAGCCGGCAAGCGTCCCGGGGTCACCCGCGGACCGCAGTGGGTACGCCTCGCCGACGGCATCGAGCTTCTCGACACGCCGGGCGTGATGCTGCCCGGCCGGCTTGGTCCCGAGAGCCTCCTGTCCCTCGCCGTCACGGGGACGATCAAGGAGGAAGTGTTGCCTCTGGACGACTTGGCGCCCGGCCTGGCGGCGCTGATCCAGGCTCGGGGCTTCGGCTCACACGCGTTTGGAGACCGGCCCCCGCCTCCCGACGGGGCACCCTGGCACGAGTGGATGCAGGCGCTCTGCCGGGCTCGGGGTTTTCTCTTGCCCGGCAGCGAGCTCGACGAGCGCCGCGCCGTCCTGTTTCTGCTCAAAGCCCTGCGGGACGGCCGGTGGGGACCGTTCACCCTGGAGCGCCCGCTAGAGCGACGATAAGGGCCCATCTGCTTCGTCGGCGCCCTCGGCTGCACGCTCAACGTAGAGCGACTACGCCTCGCGTGCAGCCTTCGGGCGCCGCCTCAGCAGCTGAACCCTTCTCCTCGCTCTAGGGCTAAGCGCCACGCGGAATACTTCTTCCAGTGTCGTGTCGCCGAGGAGCGCCTTGGCGAGGCCGTCCTGGAACATCGTCTTCATGCCCGCCGCGATGGCGGCCTCGCGGATGATCGCGCCGTCGCGGCGCTCCATGATCATCCGGCGGATGTCGTCGTCGATCTGGAACACCTCGAAGATCCCGACGCGCCCGCGGAATCCCGAGCCCGCGCACTGCTGACAGCCCTGCCCGCGGAACAGACGCACGCCGCCGGAGAGGTCGTCGGCGACGCCCAGTACCCCCTCGCACTTCGGAGCACGCCGAGCGTGCGCTCGAAGTCCGGGCGTGCCCGTAGCGCGGCGACGCGCGTGGCATCGCCGTCGAAGCTCTCCCGGCAGGCCATGCAGATCCGGCGCACGAGCCGCTGCGCCAGCACCATGACCAGGGTCGAGGCCAGCAGGAACGGCTCGATCCCCATGTCGAGGAGCCGGGCGACGGCGCCGGTCGAGTCGTTGGTGTGAAGCGTGGACAGAAAGAGGCGGCCGACGAGGGCGGCGCGCACGCCGATGTCGGCGGTCTCCTTGTCTCGAATCTCGCCGACCATGATCACGTCGGGATCCTGGCGCAGGAGCGCGCGCAGGCCGTCGGCGAACTCCAGACCCGCCGCCACGTTGACCGCCATCTGGCTGACGCGGGGCATGCGTGTACTCGATCGGATCCTCGATGGTCGAGATGTTGAGCGCATGCTGCCGCTCGATGCCGAGCCGCGTCAGCATGCCGTAGAGCGAGGTGGACTTCCCGGAGCCGGTGGGGCCGGTGATCAGGATCATCCCGAAGGGGCGGAGCAGGTTCGCGCGCAGGGTGTCGAAGTCCGACGACGCGAGGCCAAGCTCCTCCAGGTCCACGAACGCGGCCTCCTTGGACAGGAGGCGGAGCACGAGCTTCTCCCCCCGCGCCGTCGGGATCGACGACACGCGGATATCCATCCGAAGCCCTGCAAGGTCGAGCTCGAGGCGTCCGTCCTGCGGCACCCGCCGCTCGTCGATCCGCATCGACGACAAGATCTTCACCCGGGCCACGAGCGAGGCATGGGCCGCGGGTGCCACGCTCAGGACCTCCTTCAGCACGCCGTCGATCCGGCAGCGCACCAGCGTCTCGACCTCGTAGGGCTCGATGTGGATGTCCGACGCCCGCGCCACGACCGAATACTCCAGGATGCGCGAGACCAGCTCGGCGGCCGACCGATCACCTCCCGCCCGGGTCGCCGGCCCGGCCGCCTCCGCGGCGGAGCGCTCCAGCAGATCGAGAATGTTCCCCCGATAGAGCAGGTGCGCCCGCCGGATCGACATCTCCGGCGGCGAGGAAGGGGACGACCTTGAGGCCGGTCATCTGTTCGATCTGCGCGATCGCCTTCTTGTCGCGCGGATTGTGCATGGCCAGCCGGAGCTCGCGGTCCTTCTTCTCGATCGGGATGACGAGCCGCGCCGCGCGCGTATTCCTCGGGAAGGGTGCGGAGCGCATCGGGCTGGACGTCAGCCACCTGGAGGTCGATGAAGCCCACGCCCCAGTCCTGGCGAGCTCCCTCAGGAGGAAGCTGATCGGGATGACGCCGCGCTCGGCGAGGGCCCGATCGACGGGAATCCGCAGGCGCGCCGCCACGACCCGTATCTTCTCGAACTCGGCCTCGTCGATGAGGCCGAGCCGCTTGACGATCAGCTCCTTCAGCTCGTCGTCGGTCGCGAGCATGGATCGATGCGCCCGCCGTCAGGCGCCGCTCGCGGTGAGGGCTTCCTCGACGCGCTGCACGAGCGCCTGGAGGGAGAGGTTCGTCTTGATGAGGTACGCCGCCGCGCCGGCCTCCATGGCCTGCTGCACGTCGCGTTCCTGTCCGAGATTGCTCAGGATGATGACCGGGATGTGCGCGGTCGGCGCGTCCTTCTTGAGCGCTTGCAGGACGTCGAACCCGTTGAGCTTCGGCATGATCAGGTCGAGCAGGATGAGGTCCGGAAGCTCGCTCTGCGCCGTCCGGAGCGCCTCCTCGCCGTTCGCCGCGGTGAGCACGGTGTAGCCCGGGCGCTTCAGCGCCATCTCCGCCGCCTTGCGCAGGAACCGGTCGTCCTCCGCGAGCAAGAATGCGCCGGGGCTGGTCGCTCATCCCTCATGCCTCCCGGGCTCCCGCCGACCTCGACGCGGGATCACGTCATGACGTCCGCGGCGGCGGTGCGGGCCGAGAGCACGCGCGCGTTGCCCTCGGGTCGAGTTGACGGTCGTCGAGACCGCCAGCAGCGCTTCGGCTTCCCTCGCAGGCGGTCGGACACCTTTGCCGACTAGCTGCGCAGTCGCTGGCCACGGCCGCTTCCCGCTCATGGCTCGACTCTAGCGCACCTGCCGGACGGCCTCCAAATCCGCCCCGACGGCAGGGACTAGACCCAGCCGAGCTCCTTCATGGCGAGTCCGGCATGCCAGATCTTCGTCATGTGCCGGATCTTTTCACCGTCGAACTCCATCACGTACACGTAGTCCGATCTGAGGCTCTTGCCGGTCGGCGGGCAGGGGCCTCCCTGACCGGTATGAGTGCCGAGGAAGACGGCGTAGGCACAGACGCTCTTCCGCTCGTCATCGGTGGCGAACGACTTCAGCTCGTATCGTCCATCCGGAATGAATGTCAGCAAGCCTTTCATCCAGTCCGCATACTGCTGCAGGGTCCGCACGTCGGCGAGTGGCTCGGCTTGCGCAGAAAACGTGGCCTGCTCGTACAGTACTTCTTGCACGCCTCCCATCCCTTCCCGGCTTCGCAGGCTTCGAAGAAGTTCTTCGCAATTCCTGTCATCGATGTCATGGGCGTCGCTCCCTTCGATATTGACGGGCTACAGCACGGCCTCGATGAGGGAGGGGCCGCGGGTGGCCAGCGCCGCGGCGAACTGGCGGTTGAACTCCTCCGCGGTGGTCGCGCGGGTGGCCTCGACCCCCATGCCGCGCGACAGCGCCACCCAGTCCAGATCGGGGCGGCCGATGTCGAGCATGTCCACCGCCTTCCGCCCCGGCGTGCCCGCGCCGACATTGGCCAGCTCGCCGCGCAGAATGGCGTAGGTGCGGTTGGCGAAGACCACCGTCGTCACGTCGAGGCCCTCGCGCGCCTGCGTCCAGAGCGCCTGGAGCGTGTACATGCCGCTGCCATCGCCTTCGAGGCAGACGACCTTGCGGTCGGGGCAGGCGACGGCGGCGCCGGTGGCGAGCGGCATCCCGAGGCCGATGGAGCCGCCCATATTGTTCAGCCAGTCGTGCGGGGGCGCGCCGGCGGTCTGCTTGAAGAAGCTGCGTCCCGTCGTCACCGATTCGTCGGAGACGATGGCGCCTTCGGGCAAGAGCGCGCCGAGGGACAGCGCCAGCGTCTCGGGCGTGAGGGGACCGCTCGGCAGGGCGGGACGGCCGGGCTGCTGCACGACCTCGCCGTTCACCGGGGCGCCCACTTCGTCCGCCAGCCACTCGAGGGCCCCGATCGAGTCCTGGGCGAGGTCGGACAGCCGGTGGATCTCGCAGCCGTCGGGGGTGAGGACGCTCGGCTTGTCCGGGTACGCGAAGAAGGCGACGGGCGCCTTGGCGCCGACCAGGATCAGATGGCGGACGTCCTTCAGGACGGCCAGCGCCTGGTCGACGGGGTAGGGCAGCCGCTCGATGGCCACGCGCCCGGCGCCTCGCGCGATGCGCGCGTTCGAGCCCTGCGCCAGGATGCGCGCTCCGGTCGATGTCGCGATGCGCCCGGCCAGGGCGAGCCCCCGCTCGAGCACGGCCTGGCCCGTGAGCATGAGCATGGTCGGCTCGCCCGAGCGCAGGGCCTTGGCGCAACGGGCCACCGCATCGGCGTCGACCCGAGCCCGCTCGGCTCTCGCGGGCGTGGGCGCCGGACCGGTTCCCTCGTTCCATGCCGTGTCGGCGGGAAGGATCAGCGTCGCGACCTGCCCGGGCGGCGCCCATGCCGCGGCGATGGCCGCCGCGCCGTCGGCGGCCACGTGCTTGGCGCTCGCCGACGTGCGCACCCAGGCCGAGACGGGGCGCGCGATGCCCTCGATGTCCGACGTGAGCGGCGCGTCGTGCTTGATGTGGTAGGTCGCGTGCTCGCCCACGACGTTGACGATGCCCGAGCTGGCCTTGCGCGCATTGTGGAGATTGGCGAGGCCATTGCCGAGGCCCGGCCCCAGATGCAAGAGCGTGGCGGCGGGCCGCTGGGCCATGCGCCAGTAGCCGTCCGCGGCCCCCGTCACGACGCCCTCGAAGAGGCCGAGGACGCAGCGGATGCCGTCGACCTTGTCCAGGGCGGCCACGAAGTGCATCTCCGAGGTGCCCGGGTTGGTGAAGCACACGTTGACTCCACCGGCCACCAGCGTCCGCGCCAGGCTCTCCGCTCCGTTCATTCTGGATCTCCCGTCAGGGTCTCGAGTTGGACAGCACGCGTGAGGCTACGCCTCGCGTACCTTGAGCGCAACCGGTTCGACCTGCACGTTCTCGGGCCGCATCGCTGACCCAGAGCCCGCCATCCTGGATCGTGCACTGCAGGTGCATGCTGCGCGCGGCGAGCGTGCTCAGCATCCGGCTCGCCGACGTCGGGATGCGCCACACGGCGAGCTGCTTCGCCCGCGCGAGCTGGTCGGCGATCGGCGCCCACCACAGCTCGGCCCCGCTCCGGTAGGCGTACACCGTCACGCGCGCCGCACGGCCCGCCGCGCGCAGCAGCGTCTTGTCGTCCGGCTGGCCCACCTCGATCCAGTGGGCGATCGCGCCGGTCAGGTCCTTGTGCCAGAGGTCGGGCTCATCATCCTCCGCGAGCCCCTTGCCGAAGGTCAGGTGCTCGTGCGCGTTGAGCGCGAAGGCGATGAGGCGCACCATCATGCGCTCGTCGGTTTCCGACGGATGGCGCGCGATGGTCAAGGCGTGCTCGGCGTAGTAGTTGCGGTCGACGTCGGAGACGTCCAGCACGGCCTTGCAGATCGTCGACTTCAGGGCCACGGCGGCACTGTCCCGCACGCGGCGCGCGCTCGAGATGTGGCTCGACCGCTGGAGCCAGCGGGCGCGCCGCCGCTTCGCCAGCTAGCAGGTTGTTGAAGGAGCTGCAGGATGCTCAAAAGGGTCCAGATGCGAGGCGGCGCCCGACGGCCGCACGCGAGGCGATAGTCTCTCTACGTAATGAGCGTGCGGCCGAGGGCGCCGTACCGCCGCAGATGGGCCCTTTTCAGCATCCTGCTACAGGTAGCGCGTCGGCCAGTTGATCGTCCGCCACATGTGCGCCGACGGGCTGTCGTCGAAGCCCAGGCCCTCCTCGGGCTGGCGGAAGTGGCGGCCGACGATGTCGGTGAACTCCTCGAGCTCGACCTGCACGCTCGGGTCGAACGAGTAGAGGTCGTTCACGGTGAGCAGGCGCGCCGTCATGTACCACTTGTGCTCGCGCGCCTTCTTGTACGCGCGCTCGAGATGCGGCTGCGGCCTGAAGTCCGCGCCGAAGAGCCGGATGTAGGACTCGGGGTAGTGGTAGCCGACCGACTCGTCCGGGTAGAAGCGCAGCACCTGGTGATAGCGGATGGCGAAGGTCACCTCGGGGTCGACGTAGGGCTCGACGAGCTGGGCCGCCCAGTACCCGTGATCGGACCGGATGAAGCCGCTCGTGGCGATGTCGTGCACGAGGCACGCGAGGATGATCTTCTCGCTCACGCCGTTCTTCTGGGCGAGGCGCGCGCTCTGCAGCATGTGGGTGGCGGGCCCGATGCGATACTTGAAGAAGTCGAACAGCGTCGGCCGCTCCGGCATTTTCGGCAGGCGCGGATCGTGGTCCATCAGGTACAGCTTCCCCTTGTCATCCTGGCGCGGCTGGGGCTCCCGCGGATCTCGCTCTCCCGACGTGTAGATCGTCGACTTCACGATCACGAGCCGGTCCATCTCCTCGGCGAGCGCGTGGTCGGCCGCCTCGGCTTTTTGCAGGGTCTCGAGTGGCGTCATGGCGATCGGTCTCCTGTCTGCGGATGATGGCCTGCGGACAGCAGTCTATCGCATTTCGGGCTCGGCAGGTGACTCCGCGCCCGAGGCGGGTCTGAGAATCGGAACACCAACGCGAGAGGAGGCCGCCGCCATGCCCGTCAGCACCCGCCAGATCGGCCCTTGCTTCGCCGCCGAAGTCGAGGGCGTCGACATGACCAAGCCGCTGTCCCCCGAGGACGTCGCGGCCATCCACGCCGGAATGGACCGATACGCCGTGCTGGTGTTCCACGACCAGCAGATCGACGACGCGCAGCAGCTCGCCTTCACCCGCAGCCTGGGAGAGATCGAGCACGCGATCGGCACGAGCCTGCGCGCGCCGGAGGAGCTGCGCCTGCCCACCACCTTCGCCGACGTCTCCAACCTCGACAAGCACGATCAGACCTTCGCCCGGGACGATCGGCGCAGGCTCTTCGGCCTCGGCAACCGCCTCTGGCACTCCGACAGCTCGTTCAAGGTGACCCCGGCGAAGTACTCGCTCTTGCACGCCTGCAGCATCCCGTCCAAGGGCGGCAATACCGAGTTCGCCGACATGCGCGCGGGGTACGACGCGCTCGACGACGAGACGCGCGCCGAGGTCGAGGGCCTGATCTGCGAGCACTCGCAGATCTTCTCGCGCCAGCAGCTCGGCTTCACCGACTTCACCGATGACGAGCGCGAGCGCTTCAAGCCCGTCCGCCAGTGCCTGGTCCGCACGCATCCGGTGACGAAGCGCCGGTCGCTCTACCTGTCCTCGCACGCGGGCGGCATCCTCGGCTGGCCCGTGCCGGAGGCGCGCGCGTTTCTGCGCGACCTGGTCGAGCACGCGACCCAGCGGCAGTTCGTCTACGCGCACACGTGGCGGGTGGGCGATCTCGTCATGTGGGACAACCGCCAGACCATGCACCGCGCACGGCCCTTCCCCGCGCACGAGCCGCGCGACATGCGCCGCACCACGCTGGCGGGCGACGGTCCGACCGCGGCGCAGGCCGCCTGAGGCGTCGAGCGCCATGAACGAGACCTCGCGTCCGGTGGCGCAGGTGGTGAAGCCGGAGCCGGTGATCGAAGGGGCCGGGGTGCATCTGCGGCGGAGCATCGGCACCCGGCGGCTCGACCACCTGGATCCCTTCCTCCTCCTCGACCATTTCGAATCCGTCGCGCCGGCCGACTACGAGGCCGGCTTTCCCTACCATCCGCATCGCGGGATCGAGACCGTCACGATCATCCGCACGGGTGAAGTGAAGCACCGGGACTCGCTGGGCCACCAGGGGTCGATCGGGGCCGGCGACATCCAGTGGATGACGTCGGGGAGCGGCATCCTGCACGAGGAGATGCCGCAAGTCCGCCCCGAGGGGATCGGCGGCTTGCAGCTCTGGCTGAACCTGCCGGCGAGCGAGAAGATGAGCCGGCCGAAGTACCGCGACCTGCAGGGCAGTCGCCTGACCGAGTCCGAGACGGAGGGCGGCGCGCGGATACGATTGATCGCGGGCGAGGGCGGGGGCGGGCGGCTCCGCGGCCCGGTGGAGGGCCTGGCCGTTGCGCCGAAGTTCGTGGACGTGACCTTGCCTGCCGGCGCCGCGTTCAGTGAGCGCGTGCCGCGCGGCCACACCGCGTTCGCCTACGTGGACCAGGGCGACGTCCTCTTCGGGCCGACGCAGAGCCCGGCGAGCGCGCCCGCCCTGGTCATCTTCGGTGACGGCGACGTGGTGGAAGCGCGAGCGGGGACGAGCGGGGGGCGGTTCTTCCTTGCCGCGGCGCGGCCGCTCGGCGAGCCGATTGCCCGGCACGGCCCGTTCGTCATGAACACGCGCGCCGAGATCGAGCAGGCGCTCCAGGATCTTCGCAACGGCCGCTTCATCCGAGACGAGCCTCGCGACGATTGACGAAGACCGAGCTGTTCCCGAACTCGTGCTACGCTGCGGGCGTTTGCCGGGTCCCCCGGACACTCCCACAACGCGAGGTGCAATGATGCGACCGAACCGGATCAAGCAGATGTGGCGCGAGAACAAGTGCGTGTCCCTGGGCTGGCTTTCGGTGCCCAATGGCTTCACCGCCGAGGTGATGGCGCGCCAGGGCTTCGACGCGCTCTGCGTCGACATGCAGCACGGGCTGACCGACTTCAGCGATCTCTGGCCGATGCTGCAGGCGATCTCCCAGACCGACACCGTGCCCGTCGTGCGCGTGCCGTGGAACGAGCCGGCCATCATCATGCGGGCGCTCGACGCGGGCGCCTACGGCATCATCGTGCCCCTCATCAATACGGCGGAGGAAGCCGCCGCGGCGGTGGCGGCCTGCCGCTATCCGCCCGTGGGGATGCGCTCGTCGGGGCCGCTGCGCGCCGCGCTGTACGGCGGGGCCAACTATCAGGCCGAGGCCAACGGCGAGATCGTCGTGCTCGGGATGATCGAGACCAAGGAAGGCCTCGCCAACCTCGACGCGATCTGCGCCACGCCCGGACTCGATGCGGTCTACATCGGGCCCGCCGACCTGTCCTACGCGCTGGGGATGGCGCCGCGCGGCGACAACCCGGATCCCGTGCACCTCAAGACGTGCGACCAGATCCGCGACACGGCGCACAAGCACGGCATCAAGGCGTGCATGCACTGCGCGAGCGCGGCGTTCGCGGCGGGCGCGATCAAGCGCGGCTTCGACCTGATCATGCTCACGTCCGACGTGGCCTGCCTCACCGCGGGCGCGCGCCGCCAGCTCGACGACCTGAAGGCGGCGACCGCCTGAGCGAGCCTCCCGCCCGAGCTTGACCCAGTCGTGACCCCGCGCGGGCCGAGCCCGTACGTCCCGCCGGGGTCGCACCACCATCTCCCGCCCGCGGCACTGATCGTTCCGAGCAGCACGGGCGTGGGACGACCGCCCGGGATGAGCGCGCGCCGTGACACGTTCGGGCGTACGTGCCGCGCCTTGCTCGCGATGCGCCCGCGGGACATCGCGATCGATGATCCGTCGCCCGGCCGAGGCACCGTCCCACCATGGCCCTCTCGTCCGCGGCGGAGCAGGGCGCGATCCCAGCGCCATCAGACGTTGGGCGGGGCGGCGCTGATGTCGGCCAGCGCGGACCGACGGTCCGCGTCGACGGCCACATCTCCGAGGGTGACGATCCCCACCACCCGGCCGCGCTCCTCGATCGGCAGCCGCCGAATGGCGCGCTCGCGCATCACGCGGACGGCCTGGCCCGTGCTGTCGTCGGGCGCAAGGGTGACCAGTGCCCGGCTGCAGATTTCACCCACGCTCGTGCGGGTCGGATCGCAACCCGCGGCGAGGGCGCGCACGACGATGTCGCGGTCCGTCAGAATGCCGCAGAGGCGGCCGTTGTCGAGGACGACCACGTCCCCGATGTCATTGTCACGCATGGCGCAGGCCGCCTCCATGATCGTTGCGGTCTGTGCGAGTGCTGTTGGATTCGGCGTCATGACTTCGCGGATATTCGGTTTCATCGCTCGTCTCCCGCGGCTGGGGTTATGGATCGAGCTCGGCAGCATCAGGCGACACGGCGCCTGCCGTTCGACCGCGTGCTCCTTCGGCGCGCGCTGGCGCGCGCCTGCTTGGCCAGCGCCTCGCGGGACACGGTCTTCCGTGGCTCCCGCTTGAGCGCCCGGAGGGTCGCTCGTGACCGGCGCGGCGAGGGCGCCGAGCGGCGGGTGCTCTTGGCGACATCGCGTGCCGCTCGGCGCTTGGTCTCGCTGGTGGTGCCCTTGCCGGGCCGTTTCAGCTTGACGCCCGCGCGCCGCGCCTTCGACAGGCCGATCGCGATGGCCTGCTTGGCCGATCGAGCGCCATGCTTGCCCTCCCGCACGTGCTCGATCTCCTCGCGAACGAACTCGCCCGCCTGGGTGGATGGAGACTTGCCTGCACGGCGCGCCCTTCGAGCGCGCGCAAGCGTCCGTTTTCCGGCATCGCATCTTCTCCTCTCATGCGGAGGCTGAAATCGCACTGGATATGGGGAAGCAATGAACCTGCCATCGCGCGGAAGCCTGCGTGTCTTAGCAGCTGAGCGTCCTCCGATACGGGCTCTATGCGATCGCCATGCTGGTCGGCGTGGGCTCGGCGGAATCTTTACTAGGTAAACGCGAGCGACCGTGTAGTCCTTGCGTGCAAGGCGGTCCGGTTCAGGCTGGGACCGCAATCCCGCCAGCGCGGCCCGGGACGAGCGCAGCTAGATACTCGGCGAACCGTTTGTCCTGCGACCGCGCGGCCTGCCGGAGTGTCCAGTCACGGTCGACGTCATCGGCTGCGCGATCCCTGCGGTCGTCCCGCGTGCGGCATGGCTCGAGCGGAACTTTGCAAGGTAACCACGGTGCGATTCCGTGCAGACCTTGCGAGGAGCCTGTTCCGCCTGTTCGGACTCACCATTTCTCCCGCGCGGCCCGAGCGGTGACGGGTCTAGACTTCAGTCGGGATGCCGCGTCCCGGCACGACTTCGTCCCTTGAGTCCTGGCGAGATCCTCGACTCGCCTGCCCATCCCGGCTTATAGTCGACCCGTCGCGCCTTCACCCCATGACCAAGACCTTGCGACGAGGAGGTCCGCATGCCGTCTGACACGCATCTGTCGCGACAACCGATCGACGCTGACGCGCAGCCGGGCGGCGCCTTCGACGCGGTCATCGTCGGGGCGGGCCTGGCCGGGCTGTACATGCTCCACCGCCTGCGCCAGGTCGGGCTCTCGGCGCGGGTCTACGAGGCGGGCAGCGGCGTCGGGGGCACGTGGCACTGGAACCGCTACCCGGGCGCCCGGTGCGATGTCGAGAGCATGGACTACTCGTACTCGTTCTCGGACGAGCTCCAGCAGGAATGGAAGTGGACCGAGCGGTACGCCTCCCAGCCGGAGATCTTGCGGTACATCAATCACGTGGCCGATCGGTTCGACCTGCGCCGAGACGTGCAGCTCTCGACGCGCGTGACCGCGGCGGCCTTCGACGAAGCGACGAACCGCTGGGCGATTCAGACGGACCGCGGCGACCGCGTCTCGGCGCAATTCTGCATCATGGCGACCGGTTGCCTGTCCACCGCGCAGGTGCCCCCGTTCAAGGGGCTCGATACCTTCGCGGGCCGCTGGTATCACACCGGGCACTGGCCGCACGAGGGTGTCGACTTCACCGGCCAGCGGGTCGGCGTGATCGGCACGGGCTCGTCCGCCATCCAATCCATCCCGCTCATCGCGCGGCAGGCCGCCTCGCTGGTCGTCTTCCAGCGGACCCCGAACTTCAGCATCCCCGCGCGCAATGCCCCGATGGACCCGGAGCACGAGGGGCGAGTGAAGGCGAACTATGCCGAGCATCGGCGCCAGGCCCGCCACTCGCGTGTGGGCTTCGTCGTGCCCACCAATGACTACTCCGCCATGGCCGCTCCGCCCGACGTGCGCTACCGCGAGTACGAGGACCGCTGGAACCGCGGCGGCCTCGGGTTCACGGGGGCGTTTTCGGATCTGCTGATCGCCAGGGAGTCCAACGACACCGCCGCCGAGTTCTTCCGCGCCAAGATCCGCGCCGCGGTCCGCGACCCCGCCGTTGCCGAGACGCTGGTGCCGAAGGGCTATCCCCTCGGCACCAAGCGCATGTGCGTCGACACCGACTACTACGACACGTTCAACCGCGACAACGTCACCCTGGTCGATGTCAACGCGACCCCGATCGACGCGATCACCCCGCGAGGCGTGCAGACGCGGGACGCCGAGTACGATCTCGACAGCATCGTGTTCGCGACGGGCTTCGACGCGATGACGGGCGCCCTGCTCGGCATCGATATCCGCGGCCGGGCCGGCGCGACATTGCGGGAGAAGTGGGGGGAGGGCCCGCGCACCTACCTCGGCCTCGCGATCGCCGGGTTCCCGAACCTCTTCACCATCACGGGGCCCGGCAGCCCCTCCGTGATCAGCAACATGATCGTGTCCATCGAGCAGCACGTCGACTGGATCGCCGACTGTCTCGCGCACCTGCGCGCGCAGGGTTTCGGCGCCATCGAGGCCACGGGCGACGCGGAGGAGGCGTGGGTGACCCACGTCAACGCCGTGGGCCATGCCACGCTCTACCCGATCGCCAATTCCTGGTACATGGGGGCGAATATTCCCGGCAAGCCGCGGATCTTCATGCCCTATGTCGGCGGGGTCGGGACCTACCGGCAGCGCTGCGATGACGTCGCGGCGAAGGGCTACGAGGGGTTCACCCTGACATCCGGGAGGTAGTGGCCATGTGCCGCGCAAACGCTGACGGATCGGGAAGCGCTGCCTGGTTGCCGTCGTGGTCTCGCTCGTGCTGTTCGGGGCGGTCGCGCCGGGCGCCGCCCAGGACCGGGTCGTGCGCGTGCAGGGGCGCGTGCAGTGGATCGCCGGCGAGAAGATGATGCTGATCCCGGATGAGCGGGGCTCTTCCGATCGAGGTCGATATCACGCAGGTTCCCCAGGACGATTACCAGACGCTCAAGGCAGGCGACCCGGTCGTCGTGAGCGGTGTGGTGTCGCCCGACAACCGCAAGGTGATCGCCACGTCCATCCAACCCGCTGGAGGGTAGGGAGGCTCATCATGAAGCGATGTGTCGCGCTGCTCACGCTCGCCGCATGGATCGTCTTCGCAGCACAGGGTTGGGCGACGCAGGCGTGGGCGCAGGCCCTGCCGACGGCCACACCCGAAGAGGTCGGGCTGTCCTCGCAGAAGCTCGCGCGGGTGACGGAAGTCGTCAAGTCCGAGATCGCCAAGGGCCGCTACCCTGGTGCGGTGGCGCTGGTGGCGCGCCGCGGGAAGGTCGCCTACTTCGAGGCGCTCGGCCAGCGCGACCCGCAGGCGGGTGCGCCGATGACGAAGGACGCGATCTTCCGGCTGTACTCCATGACCAAGCCGTTCACGTCGGTGGCGGCCATGATGCTGGTGGAGGACGGCCGCATCCTCCTGAGCGATCCCGTCTCGAAGCACATTCCGAAGCTCGCCAATCTCCAGGTGAGCGTCCCGCGATTCGACCCCGACACGGGCAAGGCCGTCTACGCGCTGGTGCCCGCCGAGCGCGAGATGACGATCCAGGATCTGCTCCGCCACACCTCGGGGCTGGTCTACGGCGGGTTCACGAGCCACGCGAAGGTGAAGGAGCTGTACGCCAAGGAGGGCGTCGACTGGAACAAGGTCACGCCGGCCGAGCAGATCGAGCGCCTCGCGAAGGTGCCGCTCGCGCACCAGCCCGGAACGGCGTGGGAGTACAGCCTCTCGACCGACGTGCTGGGCCGCGTGGTCGAAGCCGTCACCGGCGCCCCCCTCGGGCAGTTTCTCGAGGCGCGCATCTTCGTGCCGCTCAAGATGACGGACACCGCCTTCCTGGTGCCGAACGGCAAGGTGGTGCGCCTCGCGCAGCCGTTCGCGAAGGATCCGGTGACGGGCAACCCCGTCGCGCTGCTGGATGTGACGGTGCCGCAGAAGAACGATGCGGGCGGCGCCGGAACGGCGGGGACGGCGGCGGACTACGCGCGCTTCTCGCAGATGCTCCTGAACGGCGGGCAGCTCGAGGGCGTCCGCCTCCTGGGCCGCGCCACCGTCGCGCACATGGCCGCGGATCACGTCGGCGACATCCGCGTGGCGTCTCCCATGCTCGCGCGGGGCTACGGCTTCGGGCTCGGCTTCGCCGTCCGCAAGGAGACGGGCCTCAACTCGGTGACGGGCTCGGCCGGCGAGTACCGCTGGGGCGGCGCCGGGGGCACCGCGTTCTGGGTGGATCCGAAGGAGCAGATGGTCGTCGTGTGGATGACGCAGGGGCAGCCCGGCCCGATGCGCGGCCAGGACCGGGACCTGTTCCGCCAGCTCGTGCAGGCGTCGATCGTCGACTGAGGCTCAGCCGAGCTATCCGGTCGGGCCCAGCTCGAACACGCGCTTGACCTCCCCGGCCGTCCGACCGGCGAGGCCGAGGTGCTCGAGGCTGCGCCCCTCCCTGGCGAAGTCCCGGCCGAGCATCGCCGAGCTGAGCGCGATGAGGCCGTCGATGACGGGCGTGGCCACGCCGGCGGCGTCGCCGAGGGCGGACATGGGGACGAGGCCGCACGGCACGTCCTCGGTGACGTACTTGTGGCTCATCGACCGGGGCGTCGGCGTCCACTGGTATGGGCCGGTCGGCGCGAAGGTGAGGCGGTGGAACGTCTCGGCGAGGGTGTCGCCGCCGAGCCGGTAGGTCGCGAGGAGCCACTCGTGGATGCCCGGCAGGGTCACGCCGAGGGCCCGCGCGACGGCGAGGCGCTCGGCGCAGACGTGCTGCAGCACGGTGATGGCGCTCGGCGTATAGCCCTCCGCGTAGAATCGATAGCCATTGCCCGCCGATTCGAGCCGGCCGATATTCGACACCATGTTGGCGACGTGCAGGATGCCGTTGGCATTGTTGAGGCCCGTATAGAGGGTGTTCGGCGCCGCCACCACCTGCGGGAACGCGGCGCGGAGCTTCGCCACGACCGCCTCGCCGCGCGCGGCGGGCAGCGCGGCGATCTGCAGCCACTCCTTCCTGATCGTGAAGCTCATGGACGTCGGCCGCGGCCACGCGAGCGAGAAGGGGTAGTTGTCCATCTCGCTCACGTCGACGTCGGCCGCGGCATCCGTGCCGGCCGAGCGCGTTGCGGACGACGAGCGAGCCGCCGGTGCCGCCCTGCACGAGCAGGATGGTCTGGCCGTCCCGCAGCCGCGGGGCGAGGAGCCGCGCGACCTCGGCGTGCGCATTGCTGCCCGTGCACACGGCGATGATGTCGGCGCCGTCGACGGCGGGCGCGAGCTCCGGCGTCGCCATCTCGATCGCGGCGAAGCCCTGGAAGAGGCCGTCTACCTCGATGCCGCCGCGATCGCGAATGTCCTTCAATCGCGCGTCGTCCAGGTCGTGAAGCCGCATCCGGTAGCCGGACAATGCCATGCCGGCGACCAGCGCGCAGCCGCCCAGCCCCGCTCCGATCACCGCCACCGTCGCTCCGCTCGCTGGCGTCGCCATCGACAGACCTCCCGTTGACCGAGACTCTACGGCGCGCGCCGCGCGCCGGTCAACCGAGCATCGCTTGGCCTGTTCATCCTCGCGTCTTCTTCTCCCGAAGGGCGTGCCCGGACGGTTCGCGAACGCATGGCGGGGCGGCGGCCGCCCGCCCGCGTCAGTCCGCGAAGCGGGCGATCGCCTCCTCGGGGATCGGGATCGCCCGGAGGCCCTTCGGCGCGGCGGGATCGGGCACCGCCCACACGCGCCGCTCGAAGCCCTCGAGCGCGGGGCGGCCGTCGGCGTGGACGATGGCGTGCTTGACGAGGAAGGTGCGCCCGGCCCACTCGTCGACCCAGGTGCGCATCACGAGCTCGTCGCCGAGCTTGCAGGCATTGGTGTAGCGGGCGCCCGTCTCGAGGAGCGGCATGCCGGCCACGCCGAAGTCGCGGCGCAGCTCGGCATAGGACAGGCGATTGGCGCGGAACAGCCGCTCCGTCCCCTGGTCGAACCACGTGTAGAAGTACGGATAGAACACGATGCCCGCGGCATCGCAGTGCGCCCACTCGACGATGGTCTTCGCCACGTGCTCTCTCACGGCCGTTGTCTCCTCCGTCAGTTCGCGGGGGTCGCGGGAAGGGCTCTCGCCCAGCGCTTCGACCACTCGACGAGGGGCAGGAAGACCGCCAGGAGCTCGCGCCCGAGCGGCGTGAGCCCGTAGCCCTCGCTGTCCGCGAGATCGACGAGCCGGCTCTCCCGCAGCTCCCGCAGGCGCTCGTTGAGCACGGTGGGGCTGACGCCGTCGCAGGCCTCCTGGAGCGCCCGGAACGTCAGGCGCGCGTCCCGCAGCTCCCAGATCACGCGCATCGCCCAGCGCCGGCCCAGCAGGTCGATGAGGGCCATGATCGGACGACCCGTCCGCGACCCCCGCACGCGGTGCCCCGGTGCCGGCGTCTTCCCCGTCTTCCCCATCGACGGGCGCCGCGAGTCCCTCTTGCGCTATCGAAATAGTAGCAGTACGATGCTACGGAAAACATAGCACCACTCCCACCCGGAGGCAAGCCATGACCGAGCCCCGCATCGCGCCGCTCGACCCGCCCTTTTCCGCGCCCGTGGCCGCCGCCCTCGAGCGCATCATGCCCGCGGGCGTGCCCCCGCTCGCGCTGTTCCGCACGCTCGCGGTGAACGAGCGGGTGTTCCTGCGCGTCATGGCGGGGGGCCTGCTCGACCGCGGCTCGATCACGCTGCGCGAGCGCGAGATCGTGATCGACCGGACCTGCGCCCGCTGCGGCTCCGGGTACGAGTGGGGCGTGCACGTGGCCTTCTTCGCGGAGCGCGCACGCCTGTCGCCCGAGGAAGTCGCGAGCACCTGCACCGAGCCCGAGCAAGGTGCGTTGTCCCCACGCGAGCGGCTGCTCCTCCGCCTCGTCGACGAGCTCCACGACACGGCCCAGGTGTCGGACGCGCTCTGGCAGGCGCTGGCCGCCGAGTGGACGCCCGAGCAGCTCATCGAGCTGATCGCCCTCGCGGGCTTCTACCACCTCATCTCGTTCATGACCAACGCGCTCCGCATCCCACGCGAAGCCTACGGTGCCCGCTTCCCGCCAGCATGGCGCGCATATTCGGAAGGCGCCTGAGGTGACCGGGCGGGTGGCGCGGCGGGGGCCGGGGGGATGGGTCCGGCGAGCCCTTCCCGCCCCGCGAGACGACGACACAGCGGCCAAAGAGTGGGAACGCCCCCACGGGTGACCGGTACGGAGTCGGCGGTGGTCGCAGGACCCATCCCCCCGCCCCCGCCGCGCCCCCCGCCCGCCGCGCGCGCGGTGCCTTCGCGAGTCGTGCGCGCAGGGACCGGCGGGAATCGGTGGCGCCGGTCGACTTCGCGCCGACCTTCGGCGACAATGGCCGCCGAGGAGGACGCGCATGTCGCCGATCTCGGGCCCCGAGCCCACCGAGCCGATGTCGACCGATGGTCCCGAGTCCCCGAGCTATACGCGCGACGATCTGCTGACGGCGGCGCGCAAGCTGGCGCCCGGCATTCGCGCCGCGTCCGACGAGATCGAGCGCGGGCGGACGCTGACGGAGCCGATCGTGCAGGCGCTCGCCGACGCCGGGCTCTACCGGATGTTCCTGCCGCGCTCGCTGGGGGGCGGGGAGGTCGAGCCGCTCACGTACTTCGACGTGGTCGAGGAGCTGACGCGGGCCGACAGCGCGGTGGGCTGGAGCGTGCTCATCTCGACGAGCACGATGACGGGCACGGTCCGCGCGCTCGCCGACCCGGTGCTGCGGCCGCTGTTCACCTCGCCCCGGCGCACGATCATGGGCGGCTCGGCGCCCCCGCGCGGCCGCGCCGTCCCCGTGTCCGGCGGCTATCGGGTCACCGGCCGCTGGACCCAGGGGAGCAATGTCCGCATCGCGGGCTGGTTTCACGTGGGCTGCCATATCTGGGACGGCGACCAGCAGCGGCTGGGCCCCGCGGGCGGCCCCGTCTACCTCCAGTGCACGTTCGACGCGTCCGACGCCGAGGTGATCGACACCTGGACGACGACCGGCATGCGCGGGACGGGCAGCCATGACTATGCCGTGACGGATCTCTTCGTCCCTGAGGCGCTGACCCACGGCACCATCGTGGAGTCCCTTCGGCCGCAGCCGCTCTACCAGTTCGCGGGGTGGACCCACATCGCCCACGCCGCCCTCGGCCTCGCGATCGCGCGCGTCGCCATCGAGGAATTCGTCGGCCTCGCGGGTGGCAAGCGCGCCACGTGGATGGCGGGCGAGGGCCAGCTTGCACAGCGCACGACCATCCAGGCCAAGGTGGCGCAGGCCGAGGCGCTGGTCGGCTCCGGCCGCGCGTACGTGCGCGAGGCCACGGCGGACATGTGGGAGACCGTCAGCCGCGGCGACCGCCCGTCGCCCGACCAGCGCGCCGTCTATCGCCTCGCCATCGCCCATGCCATGGCCAATGCCGTGCAGGCGGTCGACCTCATGTACGCGGCCGGGGGCGCGACGTCCATCTATGCCCGGAGCCGGCTCGACCGGTGCTTGCGCGACGTGCACACCGCCGCCGCCCACGTCTGGGTCGCTCCCGACACCTACGAGCTCGCCGGGCGCCTCCTCCTGGGCCTCGATCCCGGCTCGACCACGATCTAGCAGGATGCTGAAAAAGGCCCATCTGCGGAGGTACGGCGTCCCTCGGCCGCCGTGCCGCGTATTGCGCGAGACAATGGGGCCGACGAACTTTCGTCTGCGGGGCCCAGACATGGCCCCGCACTCCCCCAACGCGACTACGCCTCGCATTGGGGGCCATCGGGCGCCGCCTCGCATCTGGACCTTTTTGAGCATCCTGCGAGTTTCTGCTAGGAGGGCTCGCGCGATGGACGCGCTGGAGCTGATCAATCTGCGCTACGACGCCGTGCACGGCGGATTCGTCGACGATCTCTTCAGCGGATTGAGCGACGAGCAGGTGCGGCAGCGGCCGGGCGGCGTGAACTCCATCGCCTGGCTCGTGTGGCATCTGGCGCGCGTCCAGGACGCCGCGGTGAGCCGGTTCGTGGACGACCGGCCGCAGGTGCTCGAGGAAGGGCGATGGAACGAGGCGATGCGCCTCGACCGCGCGCGACGTCGGATCGGGCATGACGAGCGAGGAGGTCGACGCGCTGAGCGCCGCGATCGATATCACGGCGCTCCGCGGCTATCACCGCGCGGTGGCCGAGCGCACGAAGCTGATCGCGACGTCGCTGTCCCCTGCCGCGTGGAACGAGGTGGTACCGGCCGACCGGATCCATCAGGTGGTGGCGAAGGAGAGCCTGCTGCTCGACGCGGGCCGGTGGGTCGAAGAGTTCTGGGCTCGTGGGCACTCGCGCGCCTGGTACCTGCTGCAGGTGGGCCTGCTCCACCCGTACGGCCACTGCTTCGACGCGATGGTCACGCGCGGGCTCCTCGGGGCGCCCGAGCACTGACGTCGTGGGGCGCGGGCGGCCGCCGATCAGCTCGCGAGCGGCTGCCGGCGAATCCCCGCCCAGAGCGCGCGGAGCTGGACGATGGTGGAGTCCGGCATCCCGCGCGCGGCGGTGTGAGACAGCACGAGCTTTGACGCGCGCGGGCCGGCCGCGCGCGTCGCGATCACGGCGCCTCCGGCACGCGCTCGGCCTCGTTGCGGAAGCGATCGGCGGGACCGGCGGCGCCCACCGCGGTGAGGCCGGGATAGTAGCGCTCGAACGCCTCGATGATCTCCGCGACGGGTACGTCGGCGCTCGCGCCGCGGTCGCGCACGTATTCCATGTGCCGGCGGCCGCTCGCGTCGAAGGGGTGGAACAGGGCGTCGTGGCGCCCGTCGAACTCCAGCGCGCGGATGCCGACGCGGTCGCAGAGGGTCTTGTCGAAGACCGCCGTGGCTTTCACCCACGCGCCGTCGAGGTACAGCTCGGCATAGCCGTGGTAGTAGAAGACGTCGGTGGTCATCAGCCGGCGCAGGCGCGGGCTCGTCAGGTGGTTCCGGACGTCCGCGAAGCCGACGCGCGCGGGAATGTCGGCGGCGCGCGCGGTGGCGGCGAGGAGCGCCGCCTTGCCCACGCAGAAGCCGGCGCCGCGGGCGAGACAGCCGCTGGCCCGGTAGGTCTCGACCGACTTGAAGTCGCAGTAGGCGGTATAGGTGATCTCGTCCCGCACCGCGTAGTAGAGCGCCACCGCCCGGGCCACCGGGTCCGCGACCCCATCGGTCACGCGGCGGGCGAAGGCGACGACAGTGTCCGCGGCGGAGTCGACGTAGGGGGTCGGCCGGAGAAATTCGTCCACGGGCGCGCCGGCGTTCATGATCAGCGGAGCCTATCGCGCGTCATGGTGCGACAAGGTCTCCGTCACGGGAAGACACGCACGAAGCGTCCAGATGAGAGGGACAGGAAGGCTTCGAGCCCCTTGATCGTGAAGCTTCCCGCGTTGGCACCGGGTTGGTCGAGCTGGAATTGCATGCTCGCGCCCGCCGGCTGCACGAAGGCAAAGCCCGAGGGCGTGATGACCTGCCCCGTCCCGCTCACCTCGTCCGTGGTGCCGAACGCGGCGAACCAGCGGCCGTTGCCGCCCGCGCCGAAGGTGAGGATGGTCACGATGAAGGTCTGGCCCGACACGGAGAAGTTGAAGAGCACGGGCACCGAGGCTCCCTGCGCCGCGTAGATCGAGCCGTTCAGGGACTGCGCCGCGACGGCCGCAGGTGTGAGAGCCAGGACGAACAGAAGCATCAGAGCGATCTTCTTCATGACCGACTCCTTTTCGTCGGGACTCATGGATTCGCGGTTCGCCCGCCGTCGACGTTTGCGCGCGGGGCAGCCGGTGGCATCGGCATTCGGGAGGACCTCGTTTCCGCCGGACATCGCCGGCGCATCGCTTGACACGGCCCCACCCCTCTTTCATACTCCACGCGAACCCGCGACACCAGCACCTGACGCAGCGACCCACGCGATGACGGAGCGCAGCCGCCGCCGTTACGGCCACAGCCGGCCTCGAGACCTTATCAAAGATCCAGGGGAGGACAGCGCGATGGCGGCCACGGACCCGAACACCAATGCCCGGCGACATATCCCGGCGAGGCTTTCTCTCCCTGTGCACTCTTGCGTCCGGCGGGCTGGTCCAGGTCGCCGTCGTCGGGGCGCGACCGGCGTGGGCCCAGCAGCCTGCCGGCAAGGCGGGGAGCGAGGCGCCGAAGAAGGGCGGCACGCTGCGCGTCGGCTTCTACATCGAGGCCGCCACCATGGACCCGCATCTGTCGGGCAGCAAGATCGACCGCCAGATCTACCACAATATCTACGAGCCCCTCGTCGTGCTGGACGCCGCGCTCGGCATCAAGCCCGGCCTGGCCGAGTCCTGGCAGCAGCCGGATCCGAAGACCCTCGTCCTGAAGCTGCGCCGCGGCGTGAAGTTCCACGACGGCACGGACTTCAATGCCGAGGCGGTGAAGTTCAACTTCAACCGCATGAAGACCGAGCCCAAGTCGGTGCGCAAGGGCGAGGTGGCGAGCCTCGACACGGTGGACCTGATCGATGCGTACACCGTCAAGCTCAACCTGAAGCGCCCCGACGCGGCGCTCCTCGCCACGCTCACCGACCGCGCGGGCATGATGGTCTCGCCCAAGACCGCCCAGGAGCGCGGGCCCGAGCTCGAGCGCAATGCCAAGGGCGCGGGGACCGGCCCCTTCCAGTTCGTGGAGTGGGTGAAGGACGACCACCTCCTGATCCGGCGCAACGACAACTACTGGAACAAGCAGGGCGGGCCCTATCTCGAGCAGATCCGCTACCGCCCGATTCCCGACGACACGGTGAAGCTCCAGAGCCTGCAGGCGGGCGAGATCCACGTGATGGACTATGTCCAGCCGCGCGACGTCGCCGCGGTCAAGGCGGACAAGAACGTGGTCGTGCTCGACGTGCCGTCGCTGGCGTCGTTCGCCTACCAGCTCAATCACACCAAGCCGCCGTTCGACAACAAGGCGCTGCGCCACGCCGTCGCCTCCGCGCTCGACCTCGGACAGATCGTCAAGGGCGTGTGGCTGAACGTCGGCGTGCCGTCGAACGGGCCGATTCCGCCCACGAGCTGGGCCTACGACAAGGACATCGCGCCGATCAAGCGCGACATCGCCCGGGTCAAGGCCAAGCTCGCCGAGGGCGGCAAGCCGGGCGGCTTCACCTTCACGCTGACGACGAACAATATCCCGATCAATGTGCAGGAAGCGGAGGTGATCCAGGCCCAGCTCGGCGAGGCCGGCATCACCATGAAGATCAAGCTGGTCGACTCCGCCACGCTGATCGCGGACGGCAATGGCAAGAACTTCGAGATGGTCAGCTACCAGTGGAGCGGCCGGCCCGACCCCGACGGCAATATCTACCAGTTCTACAAGACGTCGCCGGGCACCTCGCTCAACTGGTCAGGGCTGTCCAATCCGCAGATCGACGCCCTCCTCGACAAGACGCGCGAGGTGTCGAGCCAGCCCGAGCGGAAGAAGCTCTACAGCCAGCTCGTGAAGCTCCTGCACGACGAGCTGCCGATGGTGTTCATCGTCCACCCGATCGAGCCGAAGGCGTTCAGCCCGCGCGTGCAGGGCTATGATCCGATCCCCGACGGCATGATGCGGTTCAAGGACGTCTGGATGAAGTAGGCGGAGAGAAGCGCGGGCCGCCGCCATGGGCCGCCTCGTCCTCCGTCGCTTCTTCGCGACCATCCCCGTCCTGCTGCTCGTCAGCGCGGGCGTCTTCGCGCTGATCCACCTGACGCCGGGCGATCCGATCGACGCCATGATGGCGGAGTCGGTCGACGCCGGCGTCAAGGCGCATCTCCGGAAGGAGCTGGGGCTCGACCAGCCGCTCCACCTCCAGTACCTCGCCTGGATGGGACGGATCCTGCGCGGCGACCTCGGCCGGTCGATCCGCAACCAGGAGCCGGTGATCGAGAACGTCGGCCGCCGGATCCGACCCGAGCCTCCAGCTCGCGGGGCTGGCGATGGCCATCTCCCTCGTGGTCGCGACGCCGGTCGGCATCCTCTCGGCCGCGCGCCGCAATACCGCCGTCGACCGCTTCGGCACCTCGTTCGCGCTGTTCGGCATCTGCATGCCCAATTTCCTCATCGCGCTCCTGCTGATCTTCGTCTTCGGCGTGACGCTCCGCTGGCTGCCGATCTCGGGATACATCGACCCATGGGAGGAGCCGATGGGCAGGGCTGCGCTCGCTCGTCCTGCCCGCGGCCACGCTGGGGCTGGCCCTCGCCGCGGTCGTGACGCGGACCCTCAGATCGAGCATGCTCGAGGCGCTGTCCGAGGACTACGTCCGCACCGCGCGGGCCAAGGGATTGGATGAAGGGACGATCGTGCGCAGCCACGTGCTGAAGAACGCCTTGATCCCCGTCGTCACCGTGCTGGGGCTCCAGCTCGGCACCTTGATCGGCGGGGCGGTGATCACGGAGTACGTCTTCGCCCTGCCCGGCGTCGGCCGCCTCGTGGTGGACGCCGTCTTCGCGCGCGACTATCCGCTGGTGCAGGGCGTGGTGCTCCTGATCGCCGTCGGCTTCATCCTGACCAACCTCATGGTGGACGTGCTCTATGGCCTCATCGATCCCCGGATCCGAGCTCGCTGAGCGGGTCTCGACGCCGCGCGCGCCGGCCGCGCCCGCTCGGTCGCCCCGAGCGCGGCGCTGGGTGGTCGTGCGGCGCGCGGCCGCCGCCCGCCTCGCGCCCTTCGGCGTGGCGGTGCTGCTCACCGCGCTCGTGGTGGCCGCCCTCGCCCCGGTCATCTCGCCGCACAACCCGCTCAAGCAGAACCTGGACGATGTGCTCGCGCGGCCGAGCGTTCATCATCTGCTCGGCACCGACAATGTCGGGCGCGACGTGCTGTCGCGGGTGATCTGGGGCACGCGCATCTCGCTGGTGGCCGGCTTCGCGTCGGTGGCCATCGCGCTGGCCGTGGGGGGACTGCTCGGCCTCGCCGCGGGGTATGCGGGCGGCCGCACGGACGGGCTCGTGATGCGGCTGATGGACGCGGTGCTCTCGTTCCCGCCGCTCGTGCTCGCCCTGGCCCTCGGGGCGGTGCTCGGCGCGGGGCTCACCGGCGTCGTCATCGCGCTCGGCGTCGTCTACACGCCGACCTTCGCCCGCCTGATGCGCGGCCAGGTCCTGAGCATCACGGCGCGCGAGTACGTGGACGCCGCGCGGGCGCTGGGGGCGCCGGGCTGGCGCATCGCCTGGCATCACGTGCTGCCGAACGCCACCGCGCCCATCGTGATCCAGGCGTCGCTCAGCGTGGCGTTCGCCATCCTCGCCGAGGCGTCGCTGTCGTTCCTCGGCCTCGGCATCCAGCCGCCCGCCGCGTCGTGGGGTAGCATGATCAATGCGGGGCGGGGCTACCTGCAGCAGGCGCCGTGGATCGTCTTCGGCCCCGGGGCTGCGCTGTTCGTCACCGTGGTCGGTCTCAACTTCGTGGGCGATGCGCTGCGCGACGCGCTCGACCCGCGGCTCAAGGTGTGAGGGGAGCCATGACGAGCATTCACGCGCTGTGCGGCGGCATGATCGAGCTGGACCGGAGCAGCTTCTTCTCCGACGTGGCGCCGGGGACGCGCATCACGATCCCGGTGATGTGCTTTCTGATCAGCCACCCGCGCGGGCACGTGCTCGTGGACACCGGCGTCCACCGCCAGGCCCGGACCGATCCGGTGGGCCGGATGGGCGAGCGCCGCGCGAGCCTGTTCGGCATGCGCTCGGCGCCGACCGACGAGGTCGTGAGCCAGCTCGCGCTGCTCGGCCTCGCCCCGAGCGACGTCCGCTACGTCGTCAACTCGCACCTGCACTTCGACCACTGCGGGGGCAACGAGTTCTTCCCGTCCTCGACCTTCCTGGTCCAGCGCGCGGAGATGGACGCGGCCCGCCGCGTGCTCGGCGGCGAGACCATGCGGTACACGCCGAGCGCCATCGACTTCGACCACCCGCTCGACTACCAGCTCGTCGACGGCGAGCACGACCTCTTCGGCGACGGCCAGGTCGTGCTCCTGCCGACCTACGGCCACACGCCCGGGCACCAGTCGCTGCTCGTGCGCGCGGGCAAGGGGACGGAGCTCGTGCTGACCGCGGACGCCTGCTACACGCGGGAGAACATGGACCGCGACATCCTGCCCACCGTGCTCTGGGACCCCGCGGAGATGTCGCGCTCGCTGGGCGCGCTCCGGGACTGGCGCGACAAGAAGGGCGCGACGGTCATCTACGGCCACGACGCCGCCCAGTGGCAGACGCTGCACCGCGCCCCCGCCTCCCTGATCTGACCGCGCGACCGGCCACCGGAGGACTCATGACGATCACGAGCGCGATCTGCCAGCTCCGGACCACGGACCTCGCCGAGTCGATCCGCTTCTACACCGCCGTGGTGGGCTTGACCCTCGAGTTCCAGTACGAGGACTTCTACGCGGGGATTCGGGCGGGCAATCAGTGTCTTTCACCTGAAGCTCGTGGACGAGAAGGACCCCTCCATCGCTTCGTGGACCAGGGCGATCACTTCCACCTCTATCTCGAGACGGACGACGCCGCGGCCGCGGCGGCCGCGTTGAAGAGGAACGGGGTGCGCCTTGTGAAGGACGTGCACGACACGCCCTGGGGAACGAGGGAATTCGTGATCAAGGACAATCAGGGGCATACCGTCTACTTCGGCGAGAGCCGATAGAGTGTCGAGCCCCGGAGGGGACCGATGGACGCGGTGAGCTTCTTTCTCGTCCAGCACGGCAGCCTGCACGCGGCAGAGGTCGCGGGGAGCCGGACGTACGCCGACAGCGTCTTCGCGGGGTTGACGGACGGCCAGATGCGGACGCGCGCGGGCAAGCGCCTCAACTCGCTGGTGTGGCTCCTGTGGCACATGGCGCGGGTCGAGGACGTCGTGGTGAACCTGGTGGTGGCGGATGGCCGCCAGGTTCTCGATGATGACTGGGCGCTCCGCCTCAACGTGCCCCACCGACACATCGGCACGGGGATGACCGATGGCGAGGTCATCGCGCTCACCGCGGCCGCCGACGTCGGCGCGCTGCGCGCGTATCGCGACGCCGTCGGCCGCCGCACGCGCGAGGTGGTCTCGGCGCTCCCGCCGGCGGCCTGGGAGGAGATCGTGGGCGCCGCCGATACCGGCCGAGCCGCGGCTGCCGGCGCCTTCGGGCCGAACACGGGCTGGCGCGCGGATGTGGGATACACGGCCTGGCAGGATCAGTCCCGGGCGGCCCGCCTTGCCGGCGCGGCGATTCGCCACAACGCGATGCACATGGGCGAGGCCATCACGGTCCGAGGTCAGGCGGGCTTCGGTCTCGGCATCTGAGGCGGCAACGGAGGAGGCCCACGGAGGAGCCAATGAAGCGAGACGACAAGCGCTATGACGTGGTGGTGATCCCGGGCGATGGCATCGGGCCCGAGCTGACGGAGGCGGCGGTGGGAGTGCTCCGCGCGGTGGCCGAGAGCGGGGGCTTCGAGCTGGCGCTGACCTCTCACGAGGCCGGCGCGTCGCTCTACCGCAAGCTGGGTCGCGTGATGACGGACGAGACGCTCGAGGCCTGTCGCCGGGCGCACGGCGTGCTCAAGGGCCCGGTGGGGGACCCGGCGGTGCGGGCGCCGGACGGCACGGAGGCGGGCGTGCTCGGCGGCGTGCTGCGGCCGGGGCTCGACGCCTACGCGAATATCCGGCCCATCCGCCTCTATCCGGGGGTGACCTCGGCGCTGGCGGGGCGCGCGCCGGGCTCGATCGACTACGTGGTGGTGCGCGAGAACACCGAGGGCCTCTACGCCTCGCGCGGCCGCGGCTTCGTCACGGAGGACGTGACGCTCGACACCATGGTGATGACGCGGCGCGGAGTCGATCGCGTCGCGCGCCGGGCCTTCGCGATCGCGCGCCAGCGCTCGGGCGCGCCCGGCGATCGCCGGCGGCGGGTCACGTGCGTGGACAAGGCGAACGTGCTGCGCGGCTTCGCGTTCTTCCGCGAGGGCGTGCGCCGCGTGTCCGAGGAGTTCCCCGACGTCGAGCTCGAGAACATGTACGCGGATGCGGCGGCGGCCCGGCTCGTGCAGGACCCCGGGCACTTCGACGTGCTCGTGATGGAGAACTTCCTCGGCGATATCCTCTCGGACCTCGGCGGGGGAACCATCGGCGGCCTCGGCATGTGCCCGTCGGGCAATATCGGCGACGGCGCGGCCTACTTCGAGCCCATCCACGGCTCGGCGCCGTCGTTGGCGGGGACGGACCGCGCGAACCCGCTGTCGATGGTGCTGACCGGCGCGATGATGCTCGACTGGCTGGGCGAGACGGAGAGCGCGCGCCGGGTGCGGGAGGCCGTCGACGGCGTGCTCGCGGACGGGGCGATCGCCATCCGGCCGGACGGCACCGTCGCGCATGGCACCCGCGCCGCCGGGCAGGCCGTCATCGACCGCCTGAAGCGCTGAGCCCGCGCTCAGATCGATGCTTCCCCTCACGGGCTACGCCGACCGGTTCTCGGTCGCGCCGGGCGAGACCATTGCCTTCAAGGTGTCGAGCGCGCTCGCCGGGCCGTATCAGGCGCGCCTCGTGCGCGTGATCTCGGGCGACCCCAACCCCGCGGGACCGGGCATCCGCGAGCGCGACGTGCCGGCGCCCTTCGCGGGGAGCTATCCCTCGCGCGTCCAGCGGGTGCCGCTCGGCTCCTACGCGCGCGTGCCCGACGCGCCGGCGCTGCAGAGGCTGACGAGCTTCCGCGCGGAGGCGACCATCTGGCCGACCACCCCCGCCAAGGGCCGCCAGGGCATCATCGCCAAGCGGGACGCGGCCACCGGCGCGGGCTTCGCGCTGTGGATCGACGCGCGCGGCGCGGGCGCGTCGATCGGCGACGGGCGAGGCGCTGCCGAAGTCGAGGTCGGCAGGCCGTCTGCGCGAGCGTGCCTGGTACCGCGTCTCGATGTCGTACGACGCGGCCTCCGGCGCGCTCTCGGTCCGGCAGGAGCCGCTCGATCCCGCCTTCGGCGTCGACGACGCCGGCGCGGCCAGCGCGATGTCGTCGCTGCGCGGCGCGCCGGTCACGGGGGCCGCGCTCTTCATCGGCGCCATGGGTGGCGAGCCCGTCGGCGGGCACTTCAACGGCAAGATCGAGGCCCCCGCGCTCCTCGACCGGCCTGCCGGCGAGGAGGCGCCGCGCTCGTGGTCCGCCGCCGCGCGGGCCGACGTGATCGCCGCCTGGGACTTCTCGCGCGACGTCACGAGCCAGCGCATCGTCGACGCCGGGCCCAATGTGCTGCACGGCGAGCTGGTCAACCTGCCCGCGCGCGGCATGAAGGGCGCGCGCTGGACGGGCGAGGAGATGTGCTGGCGCCACGCCCCCGAGCACTACGCGGCCATCCACTTCCACGACGACGACCTGTACGACTGCGGCTGGCAGACCGATTTCACGTACACGGTGCCCGCCGACCTGCCGAGCGGCGTCTACGCGGCGCGCCTGGCGTGCGGGGGCGTCGAGGAGATGATCCCGTTCTTCGTGCGCCCGCCGCGGGGCCAGGCGCGCGCCCGGGCCTGCCTCCTCGTCCCGACCTTCACGTACATCGTCTACGCGAACATCGCGCGCCGGGTGACCAATGACGCGTACCGCGCGCGCGTCGCCGCGTGGGGCGCTCGGCCGTGGACGCCGGACGAGCACCGCGACTACGGGCTGTCGACGTACAATTTCCACACCGACGGCAGCGGCATCGCGTACTCCTCGCGCCTGCGCCCGATCATGACCATGCGCTCGGGATTCCTCGCCTACGTCGACGCGTGGGGCTCGGGCGTGCGCCACCTGCCCGCCGACACGCATCTCGTGGCCTGGCTCGACGCGATGGGCCACGAGGTCGACATCGTGACCGACGAGGACCTGCACGCCGAGGGGCTGGCGCTGCTGGCCCCGTACAAGGTCGTGCTCACGCCGAGCCACCCGGAGTACCAGTCGCGCGAGACGCTGGATGCGCTGTCCGCGTACGTGGCGCGGGGCGGGCGGCTCATGTACCTCGGCGGCAACGGCTTCTACTGGCGCGTCGCCGTGCATCCGGACGTGCCGGGCGCCGTCGAGATCCGCCGCGGCGAGGGCGGCATCCGCGCCTGGGCGGCGGAGCCGGGCGAGTACTACAACGCCTTCGACGGCAGCTACGGCGGCCTCTGGCGGCGCAATGGCCGGCCCCCGCAGCAGCTCGTCGGCGTCGGGTTCACCTCGCAGGCCCCGTTCGAGGGCAACTGGTACCGGCGCGCGCCCGGCGCGGCCGACCCGCGCGCCGCGTGGATCCTCGAGGGCGTGCGCGGCGACATCATCGGCGACTTCGGGCTCTCGGGCGGCGGCGCGGCGGGCTTCGAGCTGGACCGGGCCGACCACCGGCTGGGCACGCCGCCGAACACCATCGTGGTCGCGTCGTCGGAGGGCCACGACCTCGACCGCTTCACGCTGGTGCCGGAGGAGATGCTCACCGACGTCACGACGTGGCCCGGCGAGCCATCGGACAAGCTCATTCGCGCCGACATGGTCTACTTCGAGGCGCCGAACGGCGGCGCGGTCTTCTCGGTGGGCTCGATCACCTTCTGCGGCAGCCTGCCCCACGACAACTTCGACAACGACATCTCGCGCATCGTGGACAACGTCCTGCGCCGCTTCCGCGACACCTAGCGGTAGCGTTGAAAGGCCTGCATGGCGTGCTCACGACGGTGACCAGGCGGGTGACGAGGCGGCGCCCGAAGGCGAGTCCGGCGAGCCGTTCTAGCCGACGTGACGACGACACGCAGCCGAAGGCGAGGCGAGCGGATACGGAGAATCCGGTGCGTAGCGACGATGTCGAGCCCCGTTCAGCCGGCTGCCGAGGGTCGCCGTACCTCCGCAGATGGGCCTTTTTCAGCGCCTGCTACTGCCAGACCGCGAAGGCCATGCCGACGCCCGTGCCCGCTTCCGAGCGGTAGCTCGGCACGTAGTCGACGAGCTTCATCTCGAGGTGCTCGACGGCGCCGGCCGTCGCGATCCAGTTGCGGATCTCGGAGTTGCCGGAGTCGAGCTGGGCGAGCGGCAGCGCGGCGACGGCCTCGGCGTCTCGCCGGGCCAGGATCTCGAGGACGTGGCGGTCGAGGACCTCGTCGACGACGAAGTGGCTGAGGCCGCCCGAGCCGAGGATCCCCACGCGCTTGGCGGGCGCCCACGCCTCGACCGCCTGGCGGATGGCGCGGCCGAGCTGGTAGCACCGGCTCGGTGTCGGCTGGTTCGGCGGATAGTACGTGTTCAGCAGGACGGGCACGATCGGAATGACCCGCTCGCCCATCAGGCGCTGGTGCACGAAGCTCCACGCGTGGCCGAACGGGGCGTGGCGGGGCTGGACGCGCACGTGGGCCACGTCGAACGCGTGGTCGCGCGTGAGCGTCTCGACGAGGTGCCGGCCGAGCGCCGCGTCGACGGGGAACGTCCGGTTCGTGCCGTCGCCGTAGTAGCCCCAGTAAGCCCGGCGAAGCGAGGGCGCCATCTTCTCGACGGGCGGGGGCAGGTTCTCGACCGCGTCGCCCCAGTAGATGCACAGCGCGGGCTGGCCATCCGCGCTGAACCACTCGCCCTGATCGTCGCCGACCACGATCAGCGCGTCGAGGGCCGCGTCGGCGAGGACGTCGCCGAGACGGCCGAGGGCGGCCTGCGTCGCCTCGTGGCGAGGCCGGGTGACGTCCGGGACGAGCTCGCGGCCGATCCACGCGGCCTTCTCCCGCGCCAGCGCCTCGAACTCCGGCACGCGCCCGCGGTCGCGGTCGGCGTGGCCGGCGAAGGCCTCCCACGGCGTGCTGAGCATCGGGCTGTGCGAGCTGCCGATTCCGAGAACGATGTCCGCCATGGTGCTCCTCCCGTGCCGACAGGGGCCGTGACTCGCCGCCCCGCGGGCGCGTACACCGTAGCCCATCCCCGGCGGGCGAGGCAAGCCGTCGCGCGCCGTAGAGTTGTAGATAGTGGGTCAGTTCGGCAAGGTACTGGTATGGTAGCGGGCATGCAAACGCTCCTCGTCACCGGGGGGGCCGGATTCATCGGGTCGAACTTCGTCCGCCTCGCCCTGGCGCGCACCGCCGCGCGCGTGGTCGTCTTCGACAGCCTGACCTATGCGGGCAGCCTCGAGAGCCTGAAGGACGTGGCCTCCGACCCGCGCTTCACCTTCGTCCAGGCCGACGTCACCGACCGCGCCGCCGTCGCCGCGGCGCTGGCCGCCCACCGCCCGACGGCCATCGTGAACTTCGCCGCCGAGACCCACGTGGACCGCTCGATCGACGGGCCGCGCGCCTTCGTGACGACCAACGTGGTGGGGACCTTCGAGCTGCTCGACGCCGCGCGCCGCTACGCCGCCGATCTCGACGCCGCGTCGCGGGCGGCGTTTCGCTTCCTGCACGTCTCGACGGACGAGGTGTACGGCTCGCTCGGGCCGACCGGTCTCTTCTCGGAAGACACGGCCTATGCGCCCAACTCGCCCTATGCCGCGTCCAAGGCCGCGGCCGACCACCTGGTGCGCGCGTACCACGAGACGTACGGGCTGCCGACGCTGCTCACCAACTGCTCCAATAACTACGGCCCGTACCAGTTCCCGGAGAAGCTGATCCCGCTCATGATCCTGAACGCCATGGAGGGCAAGTCGCTGCCCATCTACGGCGACGGCGGCAATGTGCGCGACTGGCTCTACGTCGACGACCACTGCGCGGGCATTCTCCTGGCGCTCGCGAAGGGCCGGCCGGGAGCGAAATACAATATCGGCGGCGGCAACGAGCGCACCAACCTCGAGATCGTCGATCGCCTCTGCGCGGCGCTGGAGGCGGCCTGGCCCGCCCGCGACAATCCGGCGCTCGCCGGGCGGGGCATCGCGGGCTATGCCGACCTCAAGACCTTCGTGGCCGATCGGCCCGGCCACGACCGGCGCTATGCCATCGACGGCTCGAAGATCCGCGCCGAGCTGGGATGGGCGCCCGCCCACGACTTCGCGGACGGCATCGCGCGGACGGTGCGCTGGTACGTCGAGCACCGCGACTGGTGCCTGGCCGTCCAGTCGGGGCGCTACGGGCGCGAGCGCCTCGGCGTCACCGGCGCGGCGCCGTCGCGCTGACCCGTCGATGAGCGCTTGCGCGAAGAGGCCCGGCCGCCCGACCGAAGTCACTCGCAGTAAGGCAACCCGGTGACCGATCACGCCCACGACGCGCTGCCGATCGCCCCGTCGCACCTCGCGCACCCGTGGCACGGCATCTCGCCGGGTGCCCACGCCCCGGTCGTCCTCACGGTCTACATCGAGATCGTCCCCACCGACACGGTGAAGTACGAGGTGGACAAGCTCTCGGGCCATCTCCGGGTGGATCGGCCGCAGAAGTACTCGGCGCTCTGCCCCGCGCTGTACGGCTTCGTGCCCCGCACGCTCTGCGGAGACGCGGTGGGCGCGTTCGCGGCGTCCCGGGCGGGGCGGCCCGACGTGGCGGGCGACGGCGATCCCATGGACGTGTGCGTGCTCACCGAGCGCGAGATCAACCGCGGCGGCATCATCGTCACCGCCCGGCCCATCGGCGGCTTCCGGATGTTCGACGGCTCGGAGGCGGACGACAAGATCCTCACCGTGCTGGAGGGCGACGCGGCCTACGGCGGCTTCCGCGATCTCGGCGACTGTCCGCCCGCCCTCGTGGAGCGCCTCCGCCACTATTTCCTCACGTACAAGGACATGCCGGGCGCCGAGCGGCGCAACACCGAGATCACCCACGTGTACGGCGCCGCCGAGGCCCGCGAGGTCGTGCGCTACTCGCTGGAGGACTACCGGCGCCGCTTCGAGGGCGCCGGCCCCTGACGGGCCTCCGCGGTCGTCGCTAGGAGGCCTGAGCCGCGGCACACTTGGCCTCCCGGCTCCGCAGCCGCTCCAGGAGCTGGGCGAACGAGGACGTGCGGATGATCGAGTTGAACTGACTCCGATAGCTCGAGATCAGGCTCACGCCGTCCGCCACGACGTCATAGACGGCCCATCGCCCGCCGCTCTGCAGGAGTCGGTAGTCGACGGGAACCTCGTGTCGATCGCTGATGATGCGGGACCGCACGTCCGCGTACGCGCCGCTGACGCTCTCGCCCTGAAAGGTGATCGTCGACAGGGGGTAGCTCCCGACGGCGGTCAGGTAGGACCGCTCGAGCAGGTTGACGAACAGCGGGACGAACTCCGCCTGCTCCTGCGGGGACCGATCCTTCCAGTGCTGGCCGAGCGCCCGCCGCGCCATCTCGTCGAAGTCGAACAGCTCCTCGGCGATGCGCCGGATCTGGGCGCGTCGCGGCGCGCTCAGGGTCGCGCCGCCCGGCTGAGACTGAACGACCGCCACCACGCGAGTCACGGACGCCCTGACGAGGTCGATCGGCCGCCGCTCGGTCGTGGCCGCCTCGTTGCGCGAGGTGCTCGCGGCGTTGTCGGCGGCGGCGGGATGCGTGGTGGATACGACCGCGACGATGGCCAGGAGGGCTGACCGGCGGAGAACACGCGCGCGCGCTTCCGCCATGCGCGCAGGCACTGGTATGTTGCTCATGTGTTCGACTCTATGGGGGGGGAATCGGACGCGGATAGTGGACGAAGGTCCACTACGCGGCGCGCAGGCGCGAGGCTAGACTCCGGGCGTGCCGAGCGAGCCTTCGGGGCGGTGCCGAACACGACGCTTGCCTGGAGGAGCCGGGAGAGCTGGGCCACCCGGCGCTCGCCGGTGGACGTGAAGACGGTGAGGTCGAGCTCGACGACCAGCGCCGCCGTCATGCCGATCTTCGTCCTGCCTCCCATGGTGTCCTCCCGCGGCAACCGTATCAGCGCTGGTGCCGGGGTGCGTAGTGGACCTTGGTCTATCCGGAGCCTGGCGTCGTGCTTGTGGGAACGCGGGCCGTGGGCTATATGTGATGTGGTGACGGGATGACGGCGGGCCTTCGAACGGCTCCTGCGCTCTCTGCGGGTCCCCGGACGCGTGCTCCCCTGGCTCTTGCTCGCGCTCCTCTGCGCTCGACCCGGCGGTCTCGAAGCCGAGATCCGCGGCGGGACGTGGGTCCAGCCGGCGTATGCGGCGGAGCGGGCGCAACCCGTTGCGGCCACCGCGGGAGGCGGCGAGGTCTCCGGGTGGGTTGGCTCCCGATGGCTCGCGGTGGGGCTCCTGGTCCTTCTGGAGGCGCTGGTCATCGCCGGTCTCGTGTTCGAGCGGATTCGCCGGGCGCGCGTGGAGCTCTTGCTCGCCGAGCGATTCCGCTTCGAGAGCCTGCTGTCCGAGCTCTCCGCGCGCTTGATTCCCGTCTCGCTGGGCGATGTGGACACGGAGATCGAACGAGGGCTGCAGCGAGTCGTGGAGTTCCTGCGGATGGATCGGGCCAGCCTCATCGAGTATGTGCCCGCCGGGACCGTCGTTCGCATTGCCTGGGCGGTGGAGGGAGTCGAGAGAATGTCCCCGATTCTCGAGGCCGGTCAATTCCCCTGGGCGGCCGACCGGGTCCAGCGGGGAGAGGTCGTGCGGTTCTCCCGGATCGACGAGCTGCCCCAGGAGGCGGCGACCGATCGGAAGAGCTTCCAGGCCTTGGGCATCCGGTCGTCTCTGGCGCTTCCGCTGAGTGTCCGCGGGTCCATGCTCGGTGTGCTGGCCTTTGACTCGCTCCGGGCCGAGCGCACCTGGTCGGACGAGCTCGTGCAGCGCCTGCAGCTCCTCGGCGAGGTCTTCGCCGGGGCGCTCGAGCGAAAGCGCCTGGAGCTGTTGCTGGCCGAGCGGCTGCGCTTCGAGACGCTCCTGTCGGAGCAGTCGGCCACGTTCAGCAGCTTGTCGGCGACCGAGGTCGATCGCGAGATCAAGCGGGCGCTTCGCCGGATCGCCGATTTCTTCAAGGCGGACTGGGGCAGTCTGGCCGAGCTCTCCCACGACACCCGCGTGGCGCGCGTCACGCACTCGTGGGTGACCGAGGGAGCGGCGCCGAGACCGTCCACGGTGTCCCTTGCCGAGATCCCCTGGGTCATGGCCCGGCTGCAAGGTGGTGAGATGGTCCGCTTCTCGCGGGTCGAGGAGCTGCCGGCGGACGCGGCGGCGGTGGACCGGGAGACGTATCGGAAGCTCGGGATCACGTCGCAGGTCGAGGTCCCGCTGAAGGTCGGCGGAGCGCTCCTCGGGACGCTCACGTTCAGCACGCTCGGGGCCGAGCGCGCCTGGCCGGACGAGCTGGTGCAGCGGCTCCAGCTCCTCGGCGAGGTCTTCGCCAATGTCCTGTCCCGACGGCAGTCGGAGATGGAGGCGCAACGGCTCCGGCGGGATCTCGCCCACGTCGGGCGGGTGTCGACGATGGGGGCGCTCACCGCGTCCTTGGCCCACGAGCTGAATCAGCCCCTGACCGCCATCCTCAGCAATGCCCAGGCCGCCCAGCGTATCCTCAGAGCCGAGCCGGTGAAGCTCGACGAGATCCTCGAGATCCTGACGGAGATCGTCGAGGACGACAAGCGGGCCGGCGAGGTGATCTACCGGTTGCGCGGTCTGCTCAAGAAGGGCGGCCTCGAGTTCACATTGCTCGACGTCAACGAGATGGTCGGCGAGGTGGCGCGCCTCGTGAGCGGCGACGCCGTCCTTCGCAACGTGGCGGTTCGCCTCGACCTGGCGCCACACTTGCCGCTGGTGCGCGGTGATCGGGTGCAGCTCCAGCAAGTGGTGATGAACCTGGTGCTCAACGGCCTGGACGCCATCCGCGAGTCGGCGGGGACGGAGCGGACGCTCGTTCTCTGGACGGCCAAGGAGGACCCCGCCGCCGTCCGCATCGCCGTGCGGGACTCGGGGACGGGAATCGACGAGGTCGACCTGGACCACATCTTTCAGGCGTTCTACACGACCAAGACCGACGGCCTGGGCATGGGCCTGGCGATCGCGCTCTCCATCGTCGAAGCGCACGGCGGCCGGCTGGAGGCCCGGAACAACCCGGACGGTGGCGCGACCCTCGCGTTCACGCTGCCGGCGGCGGACCAGGCGTCATGAGCGCCCGGGCCCCCGCGCTGGTGTCCGTGGTGGACGATGACCCGTCCGTGCGAAGGAGCCTGGCGCGGCTGGTCAAGGGCGCCGGCTACAGGGTCGAGGCGTTCGCCTCGGCCCACGAGTTCCTCGCCCGTCCCCCGGAGGAGGGCCCCGCCTGCCTATTGCTGGACGTGCGGATGCCCGGCCTGACCGGGCTCGACCTGCAGGAGACCCTCGCGATCGCGGCCCATTCGACGTCCATCATCTTCATCACCGGCTACCGCGACGTCCGGGCGAGCGTGAAGGCCATGAAGGCCGGGGCGGTCGATTTTCTGACCAAGCCGGTGGACGACGAGGAGCTCCTTGGGGCCATCGAGCGGGCGGTGGCCAGGGCCAGCGCGGCGCGGCGGGAAGAGGACAGGGTCACGGAGGTCCGTGAGCGCATCAAGACGCTGACGCCCCGGGAGGCCGAGGTCTTCGCCCTGGTCGTGACCGGGATGCTGAACAAGCAGATCGCATTCGATCTCGGGGTCAGCGAGAAGATGGTCAAGGTGCATCGCGGCCGCGTCATGGAGAAGATGCGCGCGGGATCGCTCGCGGAGCTGGTCCGGCTGGCCGACGAGGGTGGCGTGATCTCGGCGAAGCCTTGATCGCCCGCGCCCCGGGCATCGGCGCCCGTCGCCGACGGGACGGGACCAAGGTCCACTACCGCGCCGAGCGCCGCGCCGTCAGAATCTCATCGAGTGCCGTGATGTCATGCTTCCCACCATGCCCCTGATCTCCATCGTCGACGACGACCTGTCCGTCCGCCGGGCGCTCCGGCGGCTGGTGCGGTCGGCGGGCTACACCGTCGAGACGTTCGCGTCCGCCCGCGAGTTCCTCGACTCGTTGCCGTCGGGCCGCACCGCGTGCCTGGTTCTCGACATCCACCTGGAGGGGATGAGTGGGTTCGAGCTACAGGAGCGGATGGCGGCGGACCCCGCCCCCATCCCGGTCATCTTCATCACCGCCCAAGACGACGCCGCGACGCGCGAGCGCGCCCGACAGACGAGCGCGTCCGCGTACCTGCGCAAGCCATTCGACGAGCAGGTCCTGCTCGCTGCGATCGGCAGGGCCATCGGAGTGGACGGAGCGGATGGACATGAGCGCGACGGACATCAGACGCCGCCCACGTGCAAGCAGCGACTGACGCTCGTGCAGGATGCGCGCGACGGCGCCGCTGCCGGAGGCGGCTACGGAGCGGGCTGTCGAGGGCCCGAACCGATGACTCTCAGCGCGGCGGAAGGGTGCGGGGCGCTCCGGGTTTGACGGGCGGGCGGGTCGCGGGGTCATAGGTCAGCTCGTTCGTGACGGAGCGAACGCCGGGCACGCCACGGGCGAGCTCGGAAGCGCGGGCACTGACGTCGATCGTCGCCACGACCCCGGTGAGGGCCACCGTTCCGCCATCCGTGCGCACATCGACCTGGCTGAGCGGGACCTCCTGCGAGAGACGAGCCTGCACCCGACGCGTGATGTCCGCGTCGGCGGCGGCGATCGGCGGCCGGTCTCCGAGCGACGCCACCTGCAGGTCGTTTCTCACGCGCTTGACGCCGGGGAGCGCCTCGACGACGGATGAGGCTCGCGCCCTCGACTCGCTCGAATCGATCTTGCCGCGCAGGATCACGACGCCCTTGACCGTCTCGACCGTGATCAGTCGGCCCCTGACCTGCTCATCGGCGAAGAGCGCGATCTTGGCCTTGGCCGTCAGCACCGAGTCGATGGTCTCGGACATGGCGCTCGTCGGCGCGGTCACGACGGCGACGAGCGCGAGGATCAAGGTGGCGGTGACGCTCGAGCCATGCATCATGGTCCTGGGCCCTCCCGTCATCCACTCTAGGCGCCTTCCGGCTCCGGCACGAGTGGACCAAAGTCCACTGGCGCGCGGGGCGCCGTGCCCGCACACTCGTACTCGAGCGCTATGACCTCATGCCCCACCGTCCGCTGATCTCCATCGTCGACGACGATCTGTCGGTCCGTCGGGCCCTCCGACGCCTGGTCCAGTCGGCGAGCTATGCCGTCGACACGTTCGCCTCGGCCCGTGAGTTTCTCGACGCATCTCCGTTCGCCCGCCCGGCCTGCCTGGTCCTGGACCTCTGTCTGGGGGGGATGAGCGGGTTCGAGCTTCAGGAGCGGCTGGCGGTGGACGGGGCCGGTATCCCCGTGATCCTCATCACCGCCCATGACGATGCGGCGACCTCCGAGCGAGTCAGGCGATCCGGCGCCGCCGCGTACCTGCGCAAGCCGTTCGACGGCCAGGTGCTGCTCGACGCGATCGAGTCGGCGGTCCGGCCGGAGCCGGGTCGGCCGAGTTGATCGTCGTCGGCGACGATCAAGCGGCCGGGGACATGCCGGGAGCCTTCGCGAGCGCGGAGGAAAAGGCCGCGCTGCGGTGGAAGGTCGAGCAGCTCCGGGCGCAGGTGCTCCGGGACCAGCGCGAGCGCCGCCGATCGGATCACGACGGCCTCTTCGAGAAGAGTCCCCGCATGAAGGCCATCAAGCAGATGATCGAGCAGGTCGCCGACACCGACGTCACCGTCCTCATCTGGGGCGAGTCCGGGGTCGGCAAGGAGCTCGTCGCCCGCGCCATCCACGACTCCTCCGTCCGGCGCGCGGGCGCATGCATCAAGGTCAACTGCGCGGCTCTGCCGCCGGCGCTGCTCGAGTCCGAGCTCTTCGGCTACGAGCGCGGCGCCTTCACCGGCGCCCACCGGAAGAAGCCGGGCAAGTTCGAGCTCGCCGACGGCGGCACCATGTTCCTCGACGAGATCGGCGAGATGCCCTTGTCGCTCCAGGCCAAGCTCCTGCAGGTGCTCCAGGACCACGAGTTCTCGCGCCTGGGCTCCGACCGCGACATCAAGGTCGACGTCCGCGTCGTCGCCTCCACCAACAAGGACCTCGAAAAGGCGGTGGCCCAGCGGACCTTTCGCGAGGACCTCTACTACCGCCTCAACGTCGTCAATATCCTCGTTCCCCCGCTCCGCGACCGGCCCGAGGAGATCCCCCCCCTCGCCGAGCACTTCTGCCAGAAGTACACGCGCCAGTACAACCGGGAACCCATGCGCCTCTCCCCGGAGATCCTCGAGCGCTTCCTGGCCCACTCGTGGCCCGGCAACGTGCGCGAGCTCGAGAACTTCGTCAAGCGCATCGTCGTCCTCGAGAGCGAGGACCTCGTGATGCTGGAGCTCGTGGCGCGGGAGGCCGGGCTCAGCGCGCCGGCGGCGGCGTGGCCGCCACGCGTGCGCCGCCGGCCCCGGTCCTCGATCCCGCTCGCGTGCTCGCTGTGCCGCGGCCGGCGCTGGCGTGGGTTCCCGGCATCGGGCTCAAGGAGGTCGGGCGCCACGCCGCCCGCGAGGCGGAGCGCGACGTGATCCAGCAGGTGCTGGAGGAGGTCCGCTGGAACCGGATGGAGGCCGCCCGGCGGCTCAAGATCAGCTACAAGGCCCTCCTCTACAAGATCCGCATGTACGATCTGGGGACCTCCGCCGGCGAAGGCGAGGACTCGCAGCGCGGCCGTAACGCGATGTAGTCGGGCGCCATCGCGGCCTCGCGACGGCGCCCTCGCCGTCGTGATCCAGCAACGCGCTCGAGATGTGCGCTCGAACCGGATGGCCGGCTCGCGCGGCGGCCCGAGATCACTGGCGAGGCGCGCGCATCCACATGACGCAAGTACGCCTCGCGCGCTCGCCTGCCATCGGGCGCCGCCTCGCAGCTGGACCCTTCTCATCGCTCTAGGCGCGTTTCTCCGACGGGCTCCTAGGCCACTCACGACCGCATGGTGGACCTTGGTCCACTGTGCGGGCGGAAGATGGCCGCTAGACTGGTGACTGCGATGCCTGGCGCTCTCGCTCGTCCGGCCTGGGCGCACGGTCGCCCCAATCCGACGAACGTCCATCGACACCGGTACGCCGCCCGGAGGACCACCGTGTCACATTATGTCTGGATCGCCCCCCTCGTCGCTCTGGCCCTTGCCCAAGTCGCCGTCATCGCCACGTCGGTCTATCTCCACCGCGGCCTCGCACACCGCGCGATCCTCGTGCATCCCGCCATGGACGTGTGCTTCCGGGCGGTGCTCTGGATCACGACGGGACAGAGCCGGCGGGAGTGGGTCGCCGTCCATCGCAAGCACCACGCGTTCACGGATCGACCGGGCGACCCGCACAGTCCTCGGTTGCTCGGGTTCTGGCGGGTTCAGCTCCTGAACGTCTACTACTACATCCGTGAGGCGCGCAACCAGGAAACGATCCGGACGTTCGCGCGGGACATCGTCGAGGACCGGCTGGATCGCGTCCTGTTCTCGCGAGGTGTGAGTGGCGTCGTGCTGGGTATCGCGCTATTGTGTCTTATCCTCGGCGTATGGGCGGGCCTGACCGCCGGGCTGACGCATGCGGTCCTGTACGTCTTCGTCCTGGCTCCGCTGATCAATGGCCTCGGGCACTGGCGCGGGGACCAGAACTTCTCGGGGAACACGGCCTATAACTGGAGGGCGGTGGCCTGGGTGACGGGTGGGGAAGGGCTGCACAACAATCATCACGCGTACCCGAGCGCGCCGAAGTTCAGCATGCGGCGGTTCGAGTTCGATCCCTCGTGGATCGTGATCCGTGCGCTCGCCGCGGTCAGGTTGGTCGAGATTGTCGGCACGCCCGTCGGGCTCGATGAGAAGGACGACGCGGCACAACGAAGGGCCACTACCAAGGAGGCAAGCACTCGATGAGTCCCAAGCGCAAGAAGGATGCGGCTCCCGCAGCACCACCCCCCGGGGAAGTCTCGGGCGATGATCGCCTCGTGCTGACGGGGGCGTACAAGGCGGGGCTGATCCTGGCCTGGAAGCGCGACACCGAGCGCGGATATTGCCTCACGCTCGCCGGGAAATCGGACGAGTACGTGGATGTCGACAAGCTGGCGCATCTATCTCGCGAAGCTCAAAGCCGCGGCATAACGCGGCGAGACCGCCGTCGGCGGTCGTCGTCGTAGTCGATTTCAGCTCGTCGCCGGGCTCGTCGAGGTGCGGGAGGCGCATCACGTGACCGGCCCCGACAGCCTCGTCCTGAAGGTGAGCGCCATCTCGGTCGGCCATCTCGAGGGCGTGATCGAGCAGCTCGGCCGCTACGGGACGCCGACCACCGCGGTCATCCTGTCGTCTCCCGTGCGGGGACGCGCCGTGCAAGAGCCCGCGAAGCCGGCGGATCGGGCGCGCCCGATGCTGAAGTCCCTCGCCTCCGGACGAGCAGAGGGGCGGGTCAAGGCGAGAGCGAGATGACCGTGATCCGGAGCGACGTGGTGGGAAGCCTCTTGCGCCCGGAGCCGCTCAAGGAGGCGCGCCGGCGGTGGGAGGCGGCGAGCTCAGCGCCGCCGCGTTCAAGCAGGTCGAGGACCGGGCGGTGGACGACGCCATCCGCCTCCAGGAAGAGGCGGGCCTCGACGTGGTCACCGACGGCGAGCTCCGGCGCTACGCCTTCTTCGGCCACCTGATCGAGGCCCTCGACGGCTTCGACAAGCTCGGCGGCTGGGCCATCCCATTCCACGACGATCACGGCGGGGAACTGGTGTTCAAGCGTCCGGTGGTCGTGGACAAGCTCCGCTGGCGGCGCAGCATGTGCGCCGAGGAGTGGACCTATCTGCGCGCGCGGGCCACGCGGCGGGGCAAGACGACGCTCATCAGCAGCCAGCAGGCCGCCGCCTACTACGATCCCGACAAGTCGGCCGGGGCCTATCCGACGCGCGACGCCTATCTCGCCGACGTGGTCGACCTGACGCGGCGCGAGGTGGAAGAGCTGGTCCGCCTCGGCTGCACGTATATCCAGATCGACGCGCCCCAGTACGCCGCCCTCCTCGACCCCGCGCTGCGCGAGGGCTACCGGCAGCGGGGGAGCGATCCCGACCGGCTCATCGACGCGTGCATCGAGATGGACAATGCGGTGATCGGGACGCACCCGGGCGTCACGTTCGGACTGCACATCTGCCGCGGCAACAACCAGTCGATGTTCTACGCGAGCGGCGGCTACGAGCCCATCGCCCGCGTGTTCCGGCGGAGCCGCTTCGAGCGCTTCCTGCTCGAATACGACGACGCGCGCTCGGGCGGCCTCGAGCCCCTCGCCGCGATGCCGGACGACCGCACCGTGGTGCTGGGCTTCGTGACGACCAAGACCGCCCGCCTCGAGTCGGTCGATGAGCTGCGGCGGCGCGTCCTGGAGGCCACGCGGTTCATCCCGCTCGAGCGCCTCGCCCTGAGCCCGCAGTGCGGCTTCGCCTCGACGATGGAGGGCAACCGCCTCACCGCGGACGACCAGCGGGCGAAGCTCCGCCGCGTGGCGGAGACGGCCCGTCTGCTGTGGAGTCCCTGACGCGCGCCTGGTGACTGCAGCGGTGAGCCGGTCGCCCGCTCAGGGCAATCGGCCGTAGATCTCGGTGGTCTCGCGCAGGCGCCGGCCGAGCGCAGCGGTGAGCGCGCCGCCGCGAAACCGCCAGGCCCAGTTGCCCTCGGCGCGCCCCGGCGTGTTCATGCGGGCGTCCGAGCCGAGGCCGAGCAAGTCTTGAAGCGGCACGATGGCGACGTCCGCGACCGACATCTGGACGGCGCGGATGAAGTCCCAGTTGATCTGGGCGCCGTCGGTGCCGAGGTAGCGCCGGCAGTTGTGCAGCTCGAGGCGCTCGGCCTCGCTCGCGCCCGGGCGCGAGCGGTGGGTGTACCAGCCGACGACCGTGTCATTGTCGTGCGTGCCGGTATAGGCGACGAGGTTCGGCGTGTACTCGTGGGGCAGATGGGGACTGTGGGGATCGCCGTCCCACGCGAACTGGAGCACGCGCATGCCGGGGAAGCCCAGCTCGTCGCGGAGCGCGTGCACATCGTCCGTGATGACCCCGAGATCCTCGGCGACGATCGGCAGGTCGCCCCCGCCGAGCGCCCTCGTGATCGCCCGGAGGAGATCGCGCCCCGGCGCCGGCACCCAGGAGCCGTGCTCGGCCGTGTCGTCCTCCGCGGGCACCTCCCAGCACGCGGCGAATCCGCGAAAGTGATCGAGCCGCACCACGTCCACGAGCCTCAGCGCCTCGCGCATCCGGTCGATCCACCAGCCGAAGCCGTCCTCGCGGAGATGGTCCCAGTCATAGAGCGGGCTGCCCCAGAGCTGGCCGGAGGCGCTGAAGGCGTCGGGCGGCACGCCGGCGACGACGGCGGGGCGCCCGTCCGGCCGGAGCTTCCACTGGCGCGGGTGCGCCCACACGTCCGCCGAATCGTAGGCGACGAAGATGGGCATGTCGCCGATGATGCGGATGCCCCGGTCATTGGCGTAGCGCCTGAGCTCGAGCCATTGCCGGAGGAAGACGTACTGGAAGAACCGGTGCGCCTCGATGCGGCCGGCGAGGTCGCGCCGGGCCGCGGCGAGGGCGTCGGGCGCGCGGCGGGCGAGGGCGGGCGCCCACGTGGACCAGCCTCCGCCATCGTGGTCGTCCTTGAGGGCGGCGAACAGGGCGTAGTCGTCGAGCCAGGCGGACGCGGGGGCGAGCACGCGGTCGCAATCACGCTGCAGATCCCGGTCGCCGGGCACGCGGGCTTTGAAGTGATGGAAGGCCCGGTCGAGCAATCCTCGCTTGTACGCGATGACTTTCCCCTGATCCACCTGGTCGGGAGGAAAGCCGGGCAGGTCGTGGAGGTCGGATTCATCGAGGAGGCCCGCCGCGACCAGCCCCTCGGGGCTGATGAGGTTGACGTTGCCCGCGAACGCGGAGGTCGACGCATAGGGCGAGCCGCCATAGCCCGGGGGGCCGAGGGGCATGATCTGCCAGAACGACTGGCCGGCGGCGGCGAGGAAGTCGACGAACCGACGGGCTTCCGGGCCGAAGTCGCCGATGCCGAACGGGCCCGGCAGGGACGTCGGGTGCAGGAGGACGCCGCTCGAGCGCTCGATCCTCACTGATCCCTCGCCCCCGCTTCCGGCTCGGCGGTGAGGGCCCAGCACCGCAAGACTTCGGCGACGCTCCACGCCTGCGCGACGCAGCCCCGCGGCGTGTAGGGCTCGATCGCGTCGAAGACCTCGCTGATCGAGCCGACGCAGGCCTCGTCGAGGTGCGGGACGAAGCCGTCGAGGAAGCGGCGCGCCCCCGCGCGGTCCTCGGGGTGCACCTTGAGCCACGCGTCGATGAACGGGCCGATGAGCCACGCCCAGACGGTGCCCTGGTGATACGCGGCATCCCGCGTGCGGAGATCGCCGTGGTAGGTCGGCTTGAAGTCGGGATGATCGGGCGAGAGCGAGCGCAGGCCGACGGGGGTCAAGAGCTTCGCGCGCGCGACGTCGACCACCGCGGCCCAGCGCGCCGCGTCGAGCACGGGGTGCGCGAGCGAGATGGCGAGGAGCTGATTCGGCCGGCACGCGGTGTCGTCCTTGCCGGCCAGATCCGCGCTCTCGACGACGTCGTAGAGATACCCGCCCTCCGGGTACCAGAAGCGCTCGTTGAACGCCAGGCGGCACTGCTGGGCGTGGACGGCGAAGGGGTGCGCGGCCTCGTCGCCCGCCGCTTCGCGCGTCCAGCCCTCGAAGAGGCGGAGGGCGTTGTACCAGAGGGCATTGATCTCCACCGCCTTGCCGCGTCGCGGCGTCACGACCCACCCGTCGCACTTGGCGTCCATCCACGTGAGCTGGTAGCCGTCCGCGCCCTGGACGAGGAGCCCGTCCTTGGGATCGACGTGGATGCCGTAGCGCGTGCCCTCGAGGTGGCACTGCACGATCTCCGTGAGCTTCGGCATGAGCGCCGCGAGCGTCGCGCGGTCGCCCGTCGCCGCGAGATACCGGTCGATCGCGTGGAAGAACCAGAGCGTCGCGTCCGCCGTGTGGTACAGCCCCTCGTTGCTGCCGTCGGGGAACATGTTGGGGATCAGCCCGTCGCGCACGTACTGGCCGAACGTGCGCAGGATGTAGCCCGCCTCGACGTGGCGGCCCGTCGTGCACGTCAGCCCGTCGAGGCTGATCATCGTGTCGCGGCCCCAGTCGGTGAACCAGTGATAGCCCGCGATGATCGAGCGGACCTCGCCGCCCGCGGCGCGCGCCCGCGCGGCGTCCTCCCGGCGGCCGGACGGCGTGATGACGAACTGGTCGGCGGCCAGGACGAGCTCGGCGCCGATGCCCGACCGCGCGGCGGGGGCCGCGGCGGCGAGGAGCCGCTCGCGCCGCTCGCGCTCGGCGGCGGCGGCCTGCTCGGGCAAGAGCGCGCCGATCGTGTCCCAGCCTTCGGTCGACGCCACCAGCGTGGTGCTCGTGTCCGCGGTCAGGTCCACGCTCCAGTACCCGGGGCTCCACAGCTCGCCGACGTCGGCATAGCCGCGCTGGGCCTCGGCGCGGTAGTGGACATCGTCGAGCTTGCCGCTGTCGAGCGCGAACGTGGCGCGCCGGCCGTAGATCTTGAGGCGCAGCGGCGGATAGCCGCGCGTGGTGGACAGCTCGAGGCGATCCTCGATGGCGGTGATCGTGTAGGGCTCGTCGATCGCCCCGTGGACGGATCCCTCGAGCGGCCGGACGTGAAGCGCCGGACGCAGCTTGATCCGGACGGGGCCGCCGTGGATGAGGTGATACGTGACGTGCACGGTGTTCTGCTGATGGAGCATGTGCACGCGCTTTTCGACGACGGTGGCGCCCAGCTCGTACCGCCAGACCGGCAGGCCGGAGTCGAGCCGGAACTCGGCGAGGTGCTGCGCGCCCGGCCACTCGAGCCCGCTGCCCGCGCGCTCCTGGCCGCCGATCTCGAAGCGCGTGCCGTCCGATAGCCGGAGCAACTCGGAGAGATGGTTCAGCATGAGCGGTGCGCCCGAGCGGCGTGGGCAGCGCGGCGACGAGCAGTCCGTGATAGCGTCGCGTCGGCACGCCCGCCACCGTCCCCGCGGCGAAGCCGCCGAGGCCATTGGTCACCAGCCATTCGCGGGCGACCGCCGCCTCGCGCACCGACTCGCCGGCGCTGGTGAGCGATCGTCGCGGAACAGGCACTAGGTGATCCCCAGGCGCCGGAGCGCCTCCCGGCGCGACTCCGCTTCCTCGGTCTCCTCGCCCGCGCCGCACGCCGGATCGTACGCCCCGGCCGCGGGCATCGGCTCGAGGACGACGGCGGCGTGGCCGGGAATGCGCCAGTTGTATCGCGTCTCGAGGGGAGCGATGCCCGGCCCGCCATAGGCCATGTCGTCGCTCGACCACAGGACGCGCCAGAGCGTGTCGGCGGGCGGCGCAAGCAGGGGCTCCGGCGCGGGATCGAGGTCGAGGTCGACGCCGAGGTTCACGAGGAGGAGGCGGTCGGCGCCGCCGTCTCCCTCCGTGCTCGGCGTCTGCGAAGAAGCGCAGGACGAAGGCCTCCGGCCCGAGCACCGCGCCGTCCACGCCGTGCGGCCGCTGCGCCCGGAACACGGGATCGCGCCGTCTCAGCCGGATGAGATCGCGGTGCATGGCATAGATGCTCTCATGCCGTCCGCGCTCCGCGAAATCGAGCTTGCACCGCTCGAACGTGCCCGGGTCCGACGGGTCGGGCAGCGTCGTCATCATCTCGGGCGAGGCGATGCTCGGGAACTGCGCCAGGAAGGCGGCGCGCCCCTTGCGCACCTGATCGCCGAGCTCGCCCCGATGGTCGGCGAAGTACAGGAACGGGGCGGAGGAGGCGAACTCCTGTCCCTGGAACAGCATGGGCGTGGGCGGGGAGAGGAGCAGAAAGGCCGTCATCGCCCGGTAGCGGCCGGGGCTCGTCATCTGGTGCACGCGCCGGCCGTGGGCGGAATTGGCGACCTGATCGTGGTTCTCGATGAAGGCGACGAAGGCCGAGGGCGGCAGATCGAGCGCCGGCGTGCCGCGGCGGCTCCGCTGCCACTTGTAGCGCTGCCCCTGGTAGAGATAGCCCCACTTCACCGCCGAGATCAGCTCCTGGGGCGAGCCCCTGTAGTCGGTGTAGTAGGCCTCGCGCTTGCCCGTGAGGGCGACCATCGCCGAGTGGTGAAGGTCGTCGTTCCACAGCCCGTCGAGCCCGTAGCCGCCGCGCTCCAGGGGTCGGACCAGGCGCGTCTGCTGCGGCTCGTTCTCGGCGACGATGATCGTCTCGCGTCCCCGCGCCGCGGCCCGTACCTCGCGTCCGATCGCGGCCAGCACGTGCTCGTCGGACTCGTCGAAGATGCTCTGCGTGGCGTCGAGGCGAAGGCCGTCCATGTGGAACTCGTCGATCCACGCGCGCGCATTGGCGAGGAAGAACTCGCGCACCGGCCCCGAGCCGGGACCGTCGAAGTTGATGGCCTCGCCCCAGTCCGTCTTGTGCCGGTCGGTGAAGTAGTCCGGGGAGAACTCGCGGAGGTAGTTGCCGTCGGGGCCGAAGTGGTTGTAGACGACGTCGAGAATGACGGCGAGGCCGTGGCCATGCGCCTCGTCCACGAAGCGGCGCAGGTCGTCGGGCTCGCCGTAGAGATGTGTGGGGGCAAAGAGGTTGACGCCGTCATAGCCCCATCCGAAGCGGCCCGGGAACTCGGCGACCGGCATCATCTCGATGCACGTGACCCCGAGATCGGCGAGATCGCCGAGCCGCTTCCTCGCTGCCTCCCACGTTCCTTCCGGCGTGAACGTGCCCACGTGCAGCTCGTAGATGATTTGCTCGCGCAGCGGTGCGCCGGCCCAGCCGGCGTCGGTCCAGCGGAAGGTCGCCGGATCCACCACGCGCGACGGACCGGACGGGCCCTCCGGCTGAAAGCGCGAGGCCGGATCGGGGTAGGGCCCGCCGTCGTCGAGGCGGAAGCGGTAGAGGGTGCCCTCGGCCGCCTCGGGAACGAATCCCGAGAAGTAGCCGCTCGTCTCGGCCGCCAGAGCGACCCCACCCTCGTCGCCGCCGGCCCCGAGAACCACGGTGACGCGCTGGGCGCGCGGCGCCCACACGCGGAAATGGACGCCGCCGCTCCTCAGGCACTCCGCGCCGATCGGGAGCCTGCGCAGCAGGGGGCGCTCTGTCTCGCTCATGTGGACCCGCGTCGATGCGGAGGGCCAGCGTGCGCGCTCACCCGTTGTGCTCGGCCCGCTGGCGGGCGAGCTCTTGCTCGGCGCGCTCCCAGTCCACTTCGGAGGAGCCGATCGGCGCGCCTCGCTCTTCCCACAGGGGATAGGCCAGCATCGCGATGTCTTCGTGGGTTGGTGACGGTTGCGCCGATGACATTGCTGCCCTCCTCATGTCGTGTGATCAGCACGCCCGCGTGATCCTGCGCCTCGGGTCGACGGCCGGAATTCTGCAAGACTCGTTCCCTCGCGCGAACGTCGCTCTTCGGCCGCCCCCGGTGCGCAGCGAGCGGGCTCCGGCCCCCACAGCGATGCCGGCGCGACGACATTACCGGGTACACATTACGCGTGCTCGGCCGGCGGCGCTGCGCCCGGGGTGTTTCGGGTTGACAGAGTATTTTGATTAGGCTAGCCTAATCACGCTCGTCGCGAGAGCCGTTGCGTGTGCGAGCGCACCACGACCCTGACTGCCGGAGGACGTTCATGCACAGAATTTGCGCAGCCGCCGCATTCGCGCGCAGGGGGAACCGATGAAAGCCGCCTTCGACGTCCTCGCCAAGGGTGGCCTGGTGATGATCCCGCTGGGCCTGTGCTCCGTGCTGGCGCTCGCCGTGGTCATCGAGCGAGCCTTCCGATGGCTCAAGCTCGGCGGCGTCTCGGAGGCCGATGGCGTGCTGGCGCTTGCGGGGCGCGGGGACTGGGACGAGGCGGCGCGGGCGGGGGAGGGGTCGAGCTCCCCGGTGGCGCGCGTGCTGGCCGCCGGTCTTCGGCACCGCAATCCCGCGGCGGGGCTGGCGATGGAGGCGGCCGCCCAGGATGAGCTGGCTCGCCTGCGCCGCTACCTGCCCTTGCTGGATACGGTCATCACCCTCGCCCCGCTCCTCGGCCTGCTCGGGACGGTGACCGGCATGATCGGGGCGTTCGGCATCATGTCCCAGGCCGGACTCAACCAGCCGACGGCCATCACGGGAGGCGTGGGTGAGGCGCTCGTCGCGACCGCCGGTGGCCTCGCCGTCGCCATCGGCGCGCTCGTGCCGTACAACTTCTTCCTGCGCCGGTCCGAGGCGATGGCCGAGGTCATCGAGCGCTACGGTTCGAAGCTGGAGCTGCTCCTCGCCGAAGCGCCCGCGGCCCGCCGCGAGGCGGCGTAGGCCCCCTCCGATGATCTAGCGGGGCAGGCCGGGCCGCGATGAGCGGGCGGGGGGCGGCCCGCCCATCTTGATCTTCTCGATCTCCTTCACCGCCTGGTCCTTCGTGTCCGCGTACTGCGCCGCTCGCTCGAACGCCTCGAGCGCGCCCGCCGTGTTGCCGAGGCGCACGCGAACGACGCCCGAGGTTGAACCACGTGCGGCCGTTCTCCCTAAGCGCCACCGACTTCTCGAAGGCCACCGCCGCCGCCGCGAAGTCGCCTGTGTCATAGGCCACGCGCGCCATCGCGAGGTAGACGTCGGGCAGCTTGGTGTTGCGGTCGCCGAGCGCCGTCAGGTGTGGCAGCGCACGCGCTTGCTGATTGGCATTGACGAGCATGAGCGCCAGGCGCGACGCGGCGTGTCATCGTCCTCGGGGCGGATGGCGAGCGCCGCCTCGAGGGCGCGGGCCGCGTCGTCGATGCGTCCGAGCTGCTGATAGGCCGCGCCGAGGTCGCGCTGGGCCGAGGCCGCGTCCGGGTAGAGCGCCGTCACCTTGCGAGCGCCTGCGCCGCGTCTTCCCATTGCGACTGGGCGAGGGAGGCCTGCCCCAGCAGGTAGAAGGCGAGCACGTGCTCGGGATAGGCCGCCGTCGCGTCGCGGGCGAGGGCCGCGGCCTTGGCGAAGTCCTTGGCGTCCATGGCGTCGACGCCCTGGCGGTAGAGGACGAACGCGGGGTCGTCCCACATGCTCTGCGCCGCGGCCGGCGCCCGGCAGGAGCCAGGCGAAGCGCCACGCGCAGCGACGGTGCCGCGCAGGATCGGACGCGATGCGGAGGGCAGATGTCGACCATGGCGCGGTCCTCAGGCGTCCGCCCACGTGCGAAGCAGGTTGTGATAGCAGCACGTGAGCGCCACGACGCCCGGGTGATTGGGCACCGTCTGGTTCACCTTGTTGATCGCCATGTCCAGATCGAAGAGCAGCGTGCGGTGGCTGTCCTCCCGCACCATGCTCTGGATCCAGAAGAACGAGGCCAGGCGCGCCCCGCGCGTCACCGGGTTGACCCGGTGCAGGCTCGTGGCGGGGTAGAGGATCATGTCGCCCGCGGCCAGCTTCACCGACTGCGTGCCGTACGTGTCCTCGATCACGAGCTCGCCGCCGTCGTACTCCTCCGGGCGGCTCAGGAAGAGCGTGGTCGACAGATCCGTCATCGCGCCGCTCGGCGTTCGGGCGCCACGCGATGGCGATCTTGTCCACGCCGGTCAGGCGCGGCTCGTCGAACACGTCGACCACCCGCGCGTGGGTGACCTGCGGTCGTCATTGATGATGACGGCGATCTCGCGGTTCTTCGCGAGGAGCGGCCGAATCCGGGCGCCCAGCATCGCGACCTTGATCGGCTCGCTGTTGAGGAAGCTGCCGCCGTCGCGGGACGAGCGTGATCGAGGCCGTCTCGGCGGCGTTCCGCTGACCGCTCGCCGCCTCGGGCAGGTTGACGGGCAAGCCCTGGTAGATGGTCATGGCCAGGCTCGCCATCATGAAGAAGACGAGCAGGAAGAACACCACGTCGATCATCGGAATGATCTCGATGCGCGCCCGTCGCGGGGCGCGTGAGCGGAGGACCATGGCGTCGCTTGCGTGCTCCTTTCGTCGCCGCCGGGACCGACCCGCAGGGGTCCTTTCCCGCCGGAGCGGTTGTTAGCCTGCGCCTAAGTGGATTCGTTTGTCAAGCCGAAGCTCCGTCGGCGGCGCCCGCGCGCGCGGCTCGCTCACGAGGGCTAGCGCTCGAAGCGCATTCGGCCTACTATCACGTCATCGGTTCGCGCACGCAGCCCCAGGGCTATGTCCTGGAGACCGGCGACGCTCGAGAAAGGGACGGTACGACGATGCGGCCATGGCGGTGGGGTGGGGTGGTCCTGATGGCGCTCGCGCTCGGCGCGTGCTCGAGCGCGGGCACGGCCAAGCTGAGCAGCAAGTCGCTGTGCGAGAATGCCGGCGGCCGGTACGCGCAAGGCGTCTGCCAGCCGGGCACCGCCAGGAAGGCCGCGGACATGTGCCAGGGCTTCGGCGGCCTCTACCTCGTCAACGAAGACCTGTGTCACATCCCCACGCCGTAGCTCGACGCGGCAGGGTGGCCGGGCTGCGGGCCGCCGTGACGCGCGCCGTCCTGGCCGTCGTGCTGGTTGCCGCGACACTGACCGGCGCCGCGTGGGCGGGGACCCCGACGGAAGACCTGAAGCGGCAGACGGATCGCGTGCTCGAAGTCCTGCGCTCCACGAGCATGACGCCCGCCGCGCGCCGGGCCGCCGTTCGCGAGGTCGCCGCCGACTCGTTCGACCTCGCCGAGACGGCGCGGCGGGCGCTCGGGACGCACTGGCAGGGGCGGACGCCCGCCGAGCGGGAAGAGTTCGTGCGCGTCTTCCGCGATCTGCTCGAGCAGACGTACGTCACGCGGATCGACGAGTACGGCGGCGAGCGCGTCGAGTACGTCGCGGAGCGGGTGGACGGCGATTCCGCGATCGTCAAGGCGCAGATCGTGACCAAGTCGGGGACCACCGTGCCCATCGAGTCGCGCGTCAACCAGCGGGGCGGTCGCTGGCTCATCTACGACGTCCTGATCGAGAACGTGAGCCTGGTCGGCAACTACCGGTCCCAGTTCGACCGCATCATCCGCACCAGCTCCTACGACGAGCTGGTGCGCCGGCTCAAGGAGCGGGTGGTGCAGCTCAACGACAAGCCGGCCACGCCCGCGAAGCCGTCCGGGCCGCGGCCGCGATAGGGGCCCATCGCCATGTTCGATTCCGCGCGGATCAAGGCGCTCACGTTCGATGTCTTCGGCACGGTGGTGGACTGGCGCGAGAGCATCATCCGCGAGGGCCAGGCGCTCGCTCGCGCCAAGGGCCTCGACGTGGACTGGGCGAAGTTCGCCGACGCCTGGCGCGGGCTCTACCAGCCGGCGATGAATCGGGTCCGGCGCGGCGAGGTCGAGTGGACCAAGCTCGACGACCTGCACCGGATGAGCCTCGTGCAGCTCCTGGGCGACTTCCGCATCACCGGCCTCACCGAGGCGGAGGTCGACGATTTCAACCGCGCCTGGCATCGGCTCGATCCGTGGCCCGACGCGGTGCCCGGTCTCACGCGGCTCAAGCGCCGCTTCATCCTGGCCACCCTGTCCAATGGCAATGTCGCGCTGATGGTGAACATGGCCAAGCGCGCGGGCCTGCCGTGGGACGCGATTCTCGGCGCCGAGGTGGCGCGGCACTACAAGCCCCAGCCCGAGGCCTACCTCACGACGGCGGCCCTGCTGGGCCTCGCCCCGGATGAGTGCCTGATGGTGGCGGCGCACAACGGCGACCTCGCCGCCGCCTCGGCGCAGGGGTTCCGCACCGCCTTCGTTCCGCGCCCCGCGGAGCACGGGTCGAGCCAGACGCGGGACGTGAAGGCCGAGCGCGACTGGGACGTGATCGCCGCCGACTTCCTCGACCTCGCCGGCAAGCTCGGCTGCTGACCCCGCGCCCGGGCCGCGCTTGCGGATGCGCGGGGGCCGAGCTACCATGAAGCCCGGTTTTGCAACTCCCCGATATGCAAAGAAAAGTCCGATGGGCTCGCGTCCGCCTGACGATGGCGCGCACGAGAGCGAGAGGAACCGATGGCGCGGCCGGGCATCCAAGATCTCGTCGGGCGGGCGATGATCGACCGGGATTTTCTCGCCGACCTCGTGCGCGAACCGGCGCTCATGCTCGCCGAGTTCGATCTGTCGTCCGAGGAGCGCGCGGCCATCATGCAGGCGGTGGGCAAGACCGGGGAGACCACGGAGCGCGAGCGCGCCCGCGCGCTCCAGGTCGTGCTGATGAAGCGCTGGGCGACCTGAGACACGCGGTGCCCGCCCGTCAGGCGCCGACAGGATCCCGCTGAGTGGCCAGTCGCCCGGACGTCGCCTTCCTCCGCCAGGTCCTCATCTTCAAGGACGTCGACGAGCAGGTGCTGCTCGCCCTCTGGCCGAGCCTGCGCGAGCGGCGCCTGCGCAAGGGCGAGGTGATCTTCCGGGAGGGCGACCCGGGCGACGAGCTCTTCGTGATCTTCTCCGGCTCCGTCGTCGTGTCGAAGCCCGTCACCGGGCGCGTCGAGCAGGTGCTGAACCGGCTCGGGCAGGGCGAGGTCTTCGGCGAGATGAGCGTGTTCGGCGACGAGCAGAAGCGCTCCGCCACCATCCAGGCCGACACGGACTCGGTGTTGCTCGGGCTGCGCCGGGACAGCCTCTCCCGCTTCATCGAGTCGAGCCCGAAGGATGCCGCCAAGTTCTTCCTCGAGATGGTGCGGTTCACCTTCAAGCGGCTCCGCGATACCTCGGACCTGGTGGCGGAGGTGACGCGCTGGGGCCTCGAGGCCACCGGGCTCGACGTGGAGCATCGGTAGACCGTCGTCGACGTGAGCGAGCGGGAAGCGGGAGCCGACAGGCCCAAGCGGACGCGGATCGAGCTGCTCGTCCGCACCGAGACCGGCGACGACTTCGAGACGCGGGAGATCCCGAGCGCCTCGGCCTACCTCGAGAGCCGGCCCCAGCGCATCCCGGTCGCGGACTACGAGCTGGCGCGCCTGCCGACGAGCATCCAGGGCACGACCGCCTACGTCCTCAAGAACCGCCGCACCGAGGACTACCTCATGCTCACGGAGCAGGAGACGTTCCTCTGGGAGCAGATGGACGGGCGCGCCTCGCTGCAGGAGATCGCCACGGCGTACGTCCTGCGCTACGGCGCCTTCGACTTCGAGACCATCCCGGTGCTGATCAGCAAGCTCCGGCGCGCGGAGCTTCTGATCATGCGCCCGGCCTCGCGCCTGCGCGAGGTCCTCGCGAGGAATCGGCGGAACCCGGCGGCGCGGGCGGCGGAGGCGGCGCTGCACGCGCTGGAGAAGCTGACCGTCACGAGCCGCCGGTCGCACGAGGTCTTCGCGCGCATGTACCGGTACGGGGGATTCCTGCTCTTCACGCCCGCGGCCGTCCTCGTCCTCACCGTGCTCGTGGTGCTCGCGCGCGCGGAGCGCCGTCGAGCTGTGGAGCGACAGCGGCGAGGTGACCAAGGGATTCGCCGGCCACGCCCTCGTCGCCATCCTCCTCGTCAAGCTCTGCTTCTGGCTCACCGTCGTGAGCCACCAGCTCGTGCACGCCCTGGCCTGCGTGCACTACAAGCGGCGCGTGCGCGAGTTCGGCTTCACCATGCTTCACGGGTTCATCCCGACCTTTTACGCGGACGTCACCGACATCTTCATGGCGAGCCGTCGCGCGCGCATCGTCAACGCGCTGTCGGGGCCGCTCGTGCACCTGTTTCTCGCCGCCCTTTGCCTCTGGACGGCGAGCTTTCCGGGGCCGGGGCTGCTCAAGGCGTTTCTCGCCACCTCCGCGATCCTTCAGCTACAGTCCTTCTTCATCAGCCTCTATCCGTTCTGCTTCCTCGAGATGGACGGCTACCACATCCTGGTGGACCTGATCGGCTTCCCCACGCTGAACCACGACTCCGTCCGCTTCATGCGCGAGTCCCTCGGCCCGCACCTCATGCGGCGAGCACGCTGGAGCTCGACAGGAGATCGCCTGCGTCGCGTATTTTGTTCTCTCCCTCCTCTCGGTGGCGGGCTTCGTCCTGCTGAACCTGTGGGTGATCGTGCACGCCATTCGGTCGTGACGCTCCTCACGATAGGCCGAAGCATTTCCCAAGGTGGGTAACGCTCGCCAGAGTCTT
>CAWIZN010000056.1:0-33720 GCA_963840495.1 uncultured Candidatus Rokubacteria bacterium | reverse complement strand
CACCGGATACCTGCTGTACGACGTGCTCACGTTCCTGGGTCCGAAGTTCGACCCCGCGGTGAGGAATGACAAGCTGCGGTTCTACGCCTCGGCGACCGGGTCGGATGGATACCAGGCGATCGTGGCGTGGGGCGAATTCGATCCCGCCTTCGAAAACAAGGCTGTCCTGCTGGCGTTCACGCAGGATGGGAAATCACTTGCCGGGGGAGGGCCGCGCCTCGTGGTCCCCGATGATATCCGCGGGGGCCGCTACGTATCGGATGTCGTCAGCATTCGGCTCGAGCGGGCGCTCCCGGACCCCGTGGTCGAGTTCCTGCCGCTCGGGCCATAGCCAATTGCGACCTGGGTGGTATTGGCTGCCGTCGCGCATTGCACTTGTGCTAGCGTCAGACGGGTCATGACCACCAACACTCCCATCGGCCGCAAAGTCCGCTCGATGACAAGGAAGCTACTCGACCACGTCGCAGCGACGCGTGACCGCACTCGGGCCATCGCATCATTGCCGGCGCGGAGCTCAGGCGGCGCACGAGCGCATCATCGCGGCTCAGGTGAAGACCAAGGTCTGGCTCGAGCTCGATGGCGGATTCGTGATCGGTGACGGTGGCGTTCGCCTGTTGCTGGGCATCGTGCGACACGGCTCGCTCGCCGAGGCCGTCCGCGAGCTCGGCTGGTCGTACCGGCACGCCTGGGGCTATCTGCGGCAGGCCGAAGCCCGGTTGGGTGTCGCAGTGATTCGGACCCGCGCGGGAAAAGGCATCGCTCGAGGCATGGAGCTGACCGAGGCCGGTCACCTCTTGATGGAACGCCTCCGCGCGCTCCGAGACCGCATCGACGAAGCGCTCGGCCCGAGCGGGCCCACGGCGATCGAAGTGGCCGCCCGCGGCCGCAGGGCCGCACGTCGAGAGACCCGCCGGGGAGCTCGCCGCTAGCCCGCCGCAGATCCGGCCGCGCCGTTGCGGGCACCCGCGCCCGCCTTCCCGTGCGGGGCGACGGCGGCGGGGTCATCCGGAAGGCAGGACGTGGATGGAGCCGCGATGCAGGGAGAACCGCCAGTGCCGATCGCGCTCGATCTCGAGGATCTCGTAGACGAGGCGCGGCACCTCGACTTCCAGATCGTAGTCGCCCTGCGCGGGCGCGCCCGGCTCGTCGAGCCGGATGTAGAGCGTCCAGGTGACACCCAGGTCCACCTCACGCACGATGGTCCCGGACATGAGGTTCATGTGATGGGCGGAGTCGACAGGATCGCGGTCCTTGCGGACCAGGCGCACGTACTCCGGGCGGATGAAGAACGCGAGCGGACTGTCCGGCGCGGGCAGGTACGCGCGGGTCGGCGAGTTGACCGCCTCGAGCACCTGCCCGCGCCAGCGGAACTGGATGCCGTCGGGGGTGGCCTTGAGGGTGACCCCCTGCACCAGATTCCGGATCCCCATGATGCGCGCCACGGCGCGGGACGACGGCTGCCACAGAAGCTCGGCGCGGGGCGCCGCCTGGATGACACGCCCCTCCTCGTAGACCACGATGCGGTCGCCCAGCCGGTAGGCCTCGGTGAGGTCGTGGGTGACCAGCACCGCGGCGATACCCCAGCCGGTGAGGATGCTGCGCAGCTCGTCGCGCAGCGCCTGGCGGAGCGGCAGGTCGAGCGCAGAGAGTGGCTCGTCGAGCAGGAGCAGGGCGGGATCGGTGGCGAGCGCGCGCCCCAGGGCGACCCGCTGGCGCTGGCCGCCCGACAGCTCGCGCGGGTAGCGCTCCGCGAAGGCTTCGAGGGCTAGACGCGCCAGTACCTCGTCCACCCGGCGGCGGCGCTCGGCCCGGCCCCGGTCGCGAAGGCCGAAGCCCACGTTGCCGCGCACGGTGAGGTGCGGGAACAGCGCGTAGCCCTGGAAGACGTAGCCGACGCGCCTCCGCTGGGGCGGCACGTCGATGCCGGCCACCGCGTCGAAGAGCACGTGGCCGTCCACCACGATGCGGCCGGCATCGGGGCGCACGAGCCCGGCCAGGCACTGCAGCGTGAGGGTCTTCCCGGCGCCCGACGGCCCGAAGAGCGCCACGACCCCATCGTCCGCGCTCCACTCGGCGTCGAGCGTGAAGCCGGGCAGCGACTTCCGGATGGAGACCTCGAGCCGGCTGGTCATGCCGCCCGGGTCCCCAGGCGATTGGCGACGACCAGCACCAGGCAGGAGAGCGCGGTGAGCGCCGCCACCAGCCCGAGCGCCTCCGCGCTCTCCCCGGTCTGCACCGCGGTGTAGATGGAGAGGGGCACGGTGGCGGTGCGCCCGGGAATGTTCCCGGCCAGCATCAGGGTGGCGCCGAATTCGCCCAGCGCCCGCGCGAAGGCCAGCACCAGCCCGGCCAGGATGCCGTTCCTCGCCAGCGGCAGCGTGACCTCGAGCGTCGTGCGCAGCTCGGAGCGGCCGAGCGTGTAGGCGGCGCGCTCGAGATCGCGGTCCACCGAGTCGATGGCCGCGCGCGCCGTGCGGACCAGGAGCGGCAGCGCCATCACGGTGGACGCGATCACCGCCGCGTACCAGGTGAAGGCCACCGTCCAGCCGGTCAGGTCGTAGAGCGGCGCGCCCAGCACGCCGCGCCGGCCCAGCAGCACGATCAGGTAGTAGCCGACGACGGTGGGCGGCAAGACCAGGGGCAGCGTGACCAGGAGATCCACGAGGCCCTTGCCCCAGAAGCGGCGCCGGGCCAGCAGATAGGCGATCGGAATGCCGACGAGCGCATTGAGCGCGGTGGCCACCACCGCCACCTGGAGCGACAGCCGGAGGGCGGAGATGCTGTCCGGGCTCACGATGGGCGTCCTGGTCGTGCGCCGCGCCCCGTCGCGCCCAGGGCCGGAACGCAGACGCGGGCCACGCGCCCCTCGGCGCGGGCCACCTCCATCACCGTCACCTCGACGCCGTAGACCTCGCGGAGGCTCTCGCGGGTGATCACCTCGTCGGGCGGCCCGAGCCGCGCCAGGCGGCCCTGGTGGAGCAGCGCCACCCGGTGCGCGCACAGGAACGCGTGGTCCGGGTCGTGCGTCGAGAGCATGACCGCCATGCCGCGGCGGGCGAGGTGCTCGATCTCGCCGAGCACGCGCACCTGGTTGCCGAAGTCGAGGCTCGCGGTGGGCTCGTCCATGACCAGGATGGCCGGCTGCTGGGCCAGCGCCCGCGCGATCAGCGTGAGCTGCCGCTCGCCGCCGCTGATCTCGGTGTAGGGCTGCGCGGCCAGGTGGTCGATGCCGAGCACCGCCAGCATCTCCTCCGCGACCGCGCGATCGCCCCGCGACGGCGTCGCGAAGGGCCCGATGTGCGCGGTGCGCCCCATCAGCACGATCTCGGCCACCGTGAACGGGAAGACCCCGAGCTGCGCCTGCGGCACGTAGCCGAACACGCGCGCGAGGCGCACGCGCGACCAGCCGGCGACCGGCTCGCCGTCGACAGCCACGCGGCCCTGCCGCGGGGCGAGCAAGCGCAGGATGGTCTTGAAGAGCGTGGTCTTGCCGCCGCCGTTCGGGCCGAGCAGGCACAGCACCTCGCCGCCGGCCAGGCCGAAGGTCACCCCGTGGCCCACCTCCTTGCCGGGGTAGCCGAAGGCCAGATCCTGAACGTCGAGCCGCATGGCCTACTGCCACCCCCGCCGCGACACCGCGAGCAGCCAGATGAAGAACGGCGCGCCGATGAACGCGGTGAGCACGCCCAGCGGGATCTCGAGCGGCGCGATCGTGCGGGCCAGCGTGTCCACCGCGACCAGGTAGCCCGCGCCGAGCAGCATGGCCGCGGGCAGCAGCCGCGAGAAGTCCGGGCCCACCAGGAGCCGCGCGAAGTGCGGGATCAGGAGCCCGATCCAGCCGATCACGCCGCTCACCGAGACCACCGCCGCGGTCATCAGCGTCGCCGCCGTGATCACGATGAGCCGCACGCGCCGCGTGTCCACGCCGAGGGTGAGCGCCTCCTCCTCGCTGAGCGTCATCACGTTCATGCGCCAGCGCAGGAGCCAGAGCGGGACCAGGCCGACCAGCACGCCGGGCAGGATCGAGAGCAGATCCACCACCGTGATGGACGCGAGGCTCCCCAGGAGCCAGAAGGTGATGGCCGGGAGCTGGTTGTAGGGATCGGCCAGGTACTTGAGCAGCGAGATGCAGGAGCCGAGCAGCGTGCCGATGACGATGCCGGCCAGCACCAGCACGAGGATGGGATCGTGCCGCCGCAGCGAGGCGCCGACCGCGTAGACCGCCGCCACCGCGGCCAGGCCCAGCGCGAAGGCCAGGCCCTGGATGCCGGCGACGCCCAACGAGAGATAGATGCCGATCGTGGCGCCGAGCGCCGCGCCGGTGGACACGCCGAGGATATCGGGCGAGACCAGCGGGTTGCGGAAGAGCCCCTGGTAGGCCGAGCCGGCGGCGGCCAGCGTGGCGCCGATGGCGATCGCCGAGAGCACGCGCGGCCCGCGCACGCGGAAGACCACCGTCTCCATCGCGGCGGGCAGCGGGTCGGCGTCCCGGTGAGCTTGGCCCAGAAGAGCGTCGAGGATCTGCCGCGGCGAGACCGGATACCGCCCGACCGACAAGGCCACCAGCACGAGCGCCACGAGCAGCGCGCCCGCGAGCAGGAAACCGGCCGCCTCGTGGCGGCGGCCGACGCGCGGCGGTCGGGGCCGCGGAGGTCAGGGGCGCGGGCGCTCGAGCCCCGCCAGGAGGGTGTCGAGCTGCGCCTCGGTCGGCGCCTGGTGGTAGAAGAGCGTGTAGAAGGCCCGCGTCTCCTGCCGGAGGTCCTCGGGGAACTGCGCCGGATAGAGCATGCGCCCGAGCCACTTGAGGCCGATGAGCCGGTTCACCGACGGCGGGAAGTCCACCCAGGGAAACGGCGCCTGCGGGACCAGGTACACGCGCCCCTCCCGCACCGCGCGCACGCTCTTCCAGACCGGATCGGCGCGCACCGACGCCACGAAGGTGGGATCGATCGCGATGATGATCTCCGGGTCCCAGGCCAGCACCTGCTCCGGGGAGACGGCGGCCATCCCGCCGCCGAGCCTGTCGGCCACGTTGCGCGCGCCCAGCCGCTCGAGGCTCTCCACGGTGATGGAGCCGCGCGCCGCGGTGTCGAGCCCCTTCGGGCCCCGCGCGTAGTACACGGCGGGCCGCTGCGCGGCGGGCACGCGCGCCACGCGCTGGTCGGTCTCGGCGAGCAGGCGCGCCGCGTACCGGCCCAGCTCGCGACCGCGATCCCCCACACCGAGCAGATCGCCCACGCGCGCGTAGACATCCGGGATGGCGGAGAGGCTCCCGTCGAAGAGCAGGTAGGGCACGCCCGTCTGCTGCTGCACGCGGTCGGCGAGCGAGCGATAGGTCTCGGTCAGCGAGCCATAGTCGAAGATCAGGTCGGGGCGCGCGGCCAGCACCACCTCCACGTTGGCGGTGTTGCCCCGCCCGGTGAGCCGGCCGAGCGTGGGCAGCTCCGCGTAGCGCGCCGGGACGAAGGCCCGCTCTTCGGGGCCCAGCGGACGGGTCCAGCCGAGCATCTTCGTGGGCGCGAGCGTGTAGAGGAAGATGCTCGCCGGCCCGCCCGCCGCGTAGACGCGCTCGACGCGCGCGGGCACCTCCGCGCGCCGCCCCGCCGAGTCGGTGGCGCTGCGCGTGTCGGCGGCGGGCGCGGCGCCCGCGAGCATGAAGAGTGCGCCCGCGGCCAGGATCGCCCGCGCGGGCCGGACCACGCTCAGTCCTTGCCCACCATGACGTCGGAGGCCTTGATGACCGCGTAGGCCGCGTCGCCGGTCTTGAGCCCGAGCTCCTTGGCGGCCTCGTTCGTGATGGACGCCGTGATCACGGTGCCGCCGCCGACGTCGATCTTGACGTGCGCGGTGGTGGCGCCGAGCGTCACGTCCAGCACCTTGCCCTTGATGATGTTGCGTGCGCTCAGCCGCATGTCCGCCGCCTCCTTGGCGTTACTGGGTCCAGCCCGCCGCCGGGACCGCGATCCGCGCCCCCGGCGCCAGCCGGATCGTCTCGAGATGGCCGGAGATCCGGCCGTCCTCGGTCTGCAGGTGCACGTGCACGTTCGACTCCCCCGGGGTGAAGATGCCGCGATGCTGCCGTGAGTAGAACCCGACCAGCTCGACCGGCGGCGCCCTCCAGCGTCCGCCGCACCTTCGCCTGCTCGTGTCGCTCCGGATTGTGGGGCAGGCCATCACGCTTGTCGAGCACGTGGAACGTGGCCTCGACGGCAGTGGCGCGGACCCTGAACGGCAGCGGGCCGATCCGGATCCAGGCCCGCCTCGCGGGCGAGCGCGACCACCTCGCGCTCGATGCCATCGAGGCCGGCCGGGATGGCCTCCTTCGACCTCGAACGAGCGCTCGAACCAGGCCGGCACCTGTGCCCAGACCAGGAAGCAGGCGCGCGCGCGCCAGCTCGCGGCGGTCACCACCATCTCCCGCTCGATCCGGGCGATGGAGGGCACGCTGCCGAAGATCGAGACCTCGCCGCGCAGGCCTTCGAGCGGACCGAGTCCGTAGAGGTGCGGCACGGCCGACAGGGTCTCGATCTCCGCATGCCCGCGGAGATCGCCGCCGAGGACGTCCCGCTGGGCGCCGATCCAGCGGACACCGGGACCGGGAGCGATCGGCGCTTCGGTGCTCAGGGGACGCGCCCGGCCGCGATCAGCGCGCGCCGGCCGGCGGCGGCTGGAAGCCGAAGCGGCTCAACACGGTCCGGCCCTGCGCACTGCCCAGCAGGTCGAGGAAGGCCTGCCCGAGCGCCGGCTGCTTGGCCGCCGCCACGACGGCGCCGGGGTACACGACCGGGCGATAGCTGTCGTCGGGCGGGCGGAAGGCCTCCTTCACGCCCTGGGCGGCGTCGCGGCGTCCGTGGTGTAGACGAAGCCGGCATCCACCTCGCCGCGCGCCACGTAGTCCAGCGCCTGGCGCACGTTTTCCGCGAACACGAGCTTCGGCTGCAGGCGATCCCAGAGGCCCAGGGCCCGCAAGCTCTCCTCGGCGTACTGCCCGGCAGGAACCGTCTTGGGGCTGCCGATGACGATGCGGCCCACCCGCGCGTCGAGCAGGTCGGCCGGCTTGGCGATGTCGATCCGCGAGTCGGCGGGCTTGATCACGGTGAGCACGTTGCGGGCGAACGCCCGACGGCTGGCGGAGACGATCAGGTTCTGCCGCTCCAGCTCATCCATCTGCCGCTGGGCGGCCGACAGGAAGACGTCGATCGGCGCGCCGGCTTCGATCTGCTTCTGCAGATCGCCGGAAGCGCCGAAGTTGTAGCGGAGCGTCACGCCCGGATGCGCCGCCATGAAGCTGCGCCCGAGCTCCTCCGTCACGCCCTTGAGGCTGATCGCGACCGACAGGGTCACGTCCTGCGCGCACGCGCCGGCCGCGGCGAGCAGCACCACCGCGACGCCGACCGCGAGGATCCTCATGAACCGCATCCGCTTGCCTCCTGAGCTCGCGCTCGACCGTAGTGCCGTGGATGATGCGCGCCGCGCATCACCAACCGACCTTCAAGAAGTGAGGGCGCGATCCCTTCCCGGCCGACGGCCCATGCTACGCAGCGCTCGGCGACACTTCAACCTGCTCACCAGAGCATAATCGCGGCGCGGGCTGCGGGTCGTTCCAGCCATCAGCGCCCTGTCGCGAAGAATCCACGGGATCCTCCACCCGCCCGAGCTCCGTCACGATGTCGATCAGTTGCCGATGATGCCGCTGGCCTCCATGCACTGCGAGGCCCCCTGGGTGGCCATCTTCAAGAGATCGAGGGCGGCGAGGCTGAACGACACCTGGAAGCCGTCCGGGGTCCCCATCGTCACGATCACGCCGCCCTGGACCGAGCTCCCGGCGACCTCCCAGTGCCCCACCGGGTACACGAGGCGCATCGACTCGTCGTGGAATCGGAGGTGCAGCGAGCGCCTGAGGATCTCGGGGAGCGTCATGATGAGGGCGTTCAGGCATTCCGCGGGCAACAACAGGGTGGCGGGGCGCGACTCCTCGTCCATCAGGTGAATGGCGATGGACTCGCCGTCCGGAGCCACGCCGAACCCCGTGAGGCGTCTGACCTCGAATCACGTTCATGTCCATGGCACGCTATTCCCTAACAGATATATTGAGGAGTGTCAAGATCGACCGATCGGTTAACGGGCTCGCTATATTCATATACACATAGCGCTCGACACCATTGCGGAGCGAGCAGCGCTCACCCGAGGGTGCGGCGGTGGCTCCGAGCGGATGCTGACACCAATGATCGAGACGGCGGGCACGCTGTCCGCCAGGGGAGCCTGACCCGATGGCCGTGATGAAGACGACGCGCGAGGTGAGAGGAGTCGGCCTTGCCATTCCGCGCCCGGATGGTCCCGCCAACGTGCGGAGTTATGGTCAAGGCACCCCCGTTGCCTCGCCGCGCCCGCGATGAGATCATGTCGCCGCTGGCGCCCGCGACGACGCCGCCCACGCGGTCGGTCTGGGTCCGCCAGGGCGTGCCGGTTCAACTGTTGGCCGTAACGAGGGTGCCGAACATGAGAGTCCTGAAGGCGAGCAACCTCGACGCCAAGAAGCGTGGCGGTGTCTTTTCAAAGGCCGCGTCACCGTACAGTCGGCCCTGGATTCCGACCGCAGCGATTTGCGGACGAACCTGATCAATGTCGACGGCGGGCGAAGACATCATCGCGAGGGAGAAAGAGGAGATCCGCATTGCGCCCGGCACGGTCGTCGTCATAGCTGATGGCGAAAAGCACTGGCACGGCGCCACGCGGGACTCCGCATTCTCACACATCGCGCTCTCGATACGCGGCAAGACCACTGGCTAGATTCCGCGCATGCAGCATCATTCCTTCGGTCCGCTTCCGCCGGTCTCGACGCTCACCCTTGGCGGCGGCGGCCTCGGCATGCTGTGGGGCGAGACGACGGTCGATGAATGCATCGCCACCGTGCATGCGGCGGTGGCGGCCGGGATCTCGCTGCTCGACCTGGCGCCGCGCTATGGCGACGGCAAGGCCGAGCTGGTGGTCGGCGAGGCCTTCGCCGGCCGATTGCCGTCCGGCGTCCAGGTCACCAGCAAATGCAACCTCGGAAACGCGTCGCCCGAGCGCGTCGAATCGGTGCTGCGGCAGTCCATCGAGGCCAGCTTGCAGCGCCTGCGTCTGTCCCGGCTCGACCTGTTCTTCCTGCATTCCAATGTCGTGCCGGACGAGAGCTTCATCGCGCGCCGGCCGCCCGACGCCGCCGGCCGGATGACGCCGTATGCGGTGTTCGTCGAGCATGTGCGTCCGCTCTTCGAGTGCTTCGTCGCCGAGGGTTTGATCGGCGGCTGGGGCCTGACCGGCATCGGCCATCCCGACACGATCATCAATCTGCTCGGCGAGCGTCCGGCGCCGGCTGCCGTGCAATGCATCGCCAACCTGCTCGACTCGCCCGGCGGCTTGAAGTTCTTCGACGGCCCGGCCAAGCCCCGTGCGGTGATCGCGGCGGCGCGCGCCAACTCGGTGGGGGTGATGGGCATCCGCGCCGTCCAGGCCGGCGCGCTGACCGCCGCGATCGATCGGCCGCTGCCCGCTGACCATGCCGAGGCGCGCGATTACCGGCTCGCGGCCCCATTCCGGCAAATCTGTTCCGAGCTCGGCGTCAACCCCGCGGTGATCGCCCACCGCTACGCGCTGTCGCTCGACATCGACACCCTGGTGCTCGGGGTGAAGAACCGTCGGGAGCTGGCGGATGCGTCGGGGCGGCCGAGGCCGCGCCCTTGCCGCGCGACCTGGTCGCCCGGATCGATGCGTCGATGGAGCACGCGCGAACCACCTGAACCACTGACGCCACCGCAGGAAGGCGCGCGGCGGGGCGCGCCCGGCCGGTACTGGGCCGTGGCAGCGCTCACAAGCACACCGCCACCCCCAGCCGCCCGGCCAATCGGGTCGTTACGCCGTCTTGATCCAGACCGCCTTCACGTTCAGATACTCCTCGAGCTGCTGCAGGCCCGACTCGCGGCCGTGCCGCTCATCTTGTACCCGCCGAACGGCACCGCCGGATCCATCGCCTGGTAACAGTTCACCCACACCGAGCCCGCCCGGATTCCCTTGGCCAGCCGGTGCGGCTTGCTGACATCGCGCGTCCACACTCCGCTGCCAAGCCCGAACAGGGTGGAGTTGGCCCTGCCGATCACCTCGTCGATGTCCGTGAACGGAATGGCCGAGATGACGGGGCCGAAGATCTCCTCCTGGGCGATCTTCATGTCGTCCCGGACGTCGGCAAACACGGTCGGCGGAACGAAGTGACCGCGGGCGTGCTCCGCTCCCATCAGCCACTCGCCGCCCGACATCGCGCGGGCGCCCTCGCGCTTGCCGATATCGAGATACCCGTTCCCTCGAAGGCCCGCCGCGCCGCCGCGACCGCGCGGCGGATGTCTTCCGCGTCGCCCTCGGCCACCTGGGCAAGCACCTCACCGGTGGCCGGGTTGAGGCTGTCGAAGGTCTTGCCGGACGCCGCCTCGACTCACTTGCCGTCGATGAGCATCCGCTTCGGCCGCCCGTCGAGAAACGGATGCGTCTGGGTGATCCGATCTGCGGTCATGGCCATGGTCTGTCTCGCTCCTCATTCCATGATTTGTGCTCACGCTATTCCCTACCAGACATAGTGTAGGGTGTCAAGGCGGCGCGGGCGCGCGGACAGGAGAGGGGAGGTGACCTAGCCGCGGGCGCGGCGCGGCATCAGCGGCGAGCGGTGGCGCGGAGTCCCCGCGGCGGATCGGCGCGCGGTTCCGGTCAACGGCCGGCTGGCTCGCGCCGCGTCGAGCGCGGCGAGGTCCGAGGCACTCGCCTTCGCGGCCGCCCGCTCGATCGCCCGGTAGCGCGCGATGACGTCGTGGCCCAGGTCGGTGAGCGCGGCACCGCCCCCGCGCGCCCCTCCCGGCTGCGTCGTGACGACCGGAGACCTGAACGAGCCGTTGAGCCCATCGATGAGGGTCCAGGCCCGACGGTAGGACATGCCCATCGCCCGGCCGGCCGCCGAGATCGAGCCCAGCTCTCCCACCAGCTCGAGTAGCTTGATCTTGCCGGGCCCGATGGCGCCCTGGTTCGTCAGGTCGATGCGGACCGTCAGTCTGGCCACGGGAAGTAGGGTAACATCGGCGGCGGCACGCGCAGATCGAGGTGTGCTCGACCGGACAGCGGAAATCCCGAGGAGGCGACGATGAGCGATGCGGCGGTGCGGGTGGGCGCGGTGGCGGCGGGGCCGAGCGTGGCGGTCATCTGGGAGGGGATGCGGGCGTATTTCGAGGACGCGGGCGTCCCGATCGAGCCCGTCCTGTTCCGGTCGTACGAGGAGCAGACGGAGGCGCTCTTCAACCGCGAGATCGATATCGCCTGGAACGGACCGGTCGCGTACGTCCGCTGCGCCGAGCGCTCGCCCGACTGCTGGGTCCTGGCCATGCGCGACGTGGACGTGGACTGTACGACGGTCATGGTGGCGCGGCGCGACAGCGGTATCGCGGGGCTGGCCGACCTCCGCGGAAAGCGCCTCGCCCTCGGTGACGGGGGGGCACGCAAGGGGGCGATCCTCCCCCTGTACTATTTGCGGCAGGCTGGGCTCGACAGGGACCGCGACCTGACGCTTCGATCATATGCGGCGGGCAAGACGGGCGACCTCGAGGTACTGCGGGCGCTCCACGACGGCGCCGCGGATGCCGGGATGATGGGCCGCCCGACGTGGGATCACGAGTCCGCCCACGGCCGCATCGATGCGGCGGTCCTGCACTGCGTATGGCAATCGGCGCCGTACAGCCACTGCAACTTCACCGCCCTCGGCGACTTCGACCCGGCCATTGCTCAGCGCTGGACCGAGGTCTTGCTCGAGATGGACCACGGCGACGCGCGCTGGCGCCCCACGATGGATCTCGAAGGCCTGACGTCATGGCAGCCTGGCCGAACGGCTGGCTACGAGGAGCTCGCCGCCGCGATCCGATTCGAGGATCGGCTCGCCACGCCGGAGTAAACGTGCGGGGAGTAGCGGCGACGAGCCAGGGAGGTGCAGGTTCCGATCGATCCCGCCGCCCGGCGCGCTCAGGACGCCTTTTCCAGGTCCCACACGATGACACCCGGCAATCCGGCGAAGGCGGCTCGGTTCGCGTCGGGCAATCGCTCCGCGGCGACGGTCACCGCCGCCTCTGGCGTCAGGAGCGGTTCATGACAACCGCGTACGCGCAAGCCGGCGGCGGCAGCGGCCCGGCAATAGTCTGAGGGAAGGTGGGGATGGAGCCGCATGAAGCCCGCCTCGCCGCCGGCAGCGCGAAACTGCGCCTGCCACCCCAGGAGGATGACAAGCGGGTGGACGTCGCTGACGATGACGCGCCCGCCCGGCCGCACCACGCGGGCGAGCTCCCGAAAGGCCTCGCTGATATCAGGAAGGTGAACGAGCGCCAAGGCGCAGACGACGGCATGGACGGACTCGGCCGCCAGCGGCAGCGCCGTCAGGCTGCCCTCGTGGAACTCGCCCGTTCCGACGCTGCGACGGGCCTTGTCCAGCATCTCGGGCGAGCGGTCGACCCCGATGATCCGGTGGCCGCGCGCGGCCAGGACCCTGCTGTGCCGGCCGGTTCCGCACGCCGCGTCGAGGACGACCGACGGTGGAAGGGAATCGAACAGCCGGTGCATGACAGGTTCCTCGAGGGGGAACAGGCGGAGGGGGAGATCATACGTCTCCGACCAGAGGCGGTACCCTTCCTCGAGGCCGTACTCGGTTCCGCCGGCGGGGCGGGCCAGCTCGGCGGCGTGGTCAATGCGATCCAGCAGCCCGCGGATCTCGTCCACGCGGGCCCGGCGGGCCGAGGAATCGCCGCCAGAAGCAAGACGCAGGAGCGCAAGACCCTCGATGCCCAGCAGCATTTCGCCGAGATTCGGCCGGGGAGCCATCACCATCCGGCGTGTCCAACGGCTATCCGGGGCTCACGAGGGCGTCGCCGGCGCCTCTCCGGGTCCCTGTCGCCCCGTCCCCGGAGTCTTCGCGGCGAGGCGATTCTGGACGAACTGCCAGCCGAAGCGCCCCTTGATGCAGAGATGACCGCGCGTCACGTCATGGTCCTGAGGCGACGTGACCTTGACGATCGTATTGTCCTGCACGTGCAGCTCCAGCGTGCACCCCACGCCGCAGTAGGGGCAAATCGTGGCCGTGACCGACTGCGCCGCCTCGTTCCAGGTGCCGGCCTGGCGCATATCGTGCTCGCTCTTGAACATCAGCGCCCCGGTCGGGCAGACCCCGATGCAGTTCCCACAGTAGACGCACGCGGAATCCCCGAGCGGGGTCGCGTACTCCGTGGAGATGCGGGCGGCGAAGCCGCGGCCCGCCACCGAGATGGCATAGGTGTTCTGGGCATCGTCGCCGCAGGCCTCGACGCACTTGTAGCAGAGGATGCACTTCGAGTAATCGCGCACGTACAGCTCGTTGTCCACCTTGACGGGCTGCGCGACGCCGGCCGCCGTGCCGCCGGGCGCGGCGGCGTGATGGCCGGCCCGGGCGCGGTCGCGCTCCCCCGCGGGAGCCGGCGGCGCCGGCGGGCCGTAGCGCTCCGGCTTCGCGCCGTACCGCTCGATGTGTCGCCTGATCTCCTCCGACGCGAGCGACAGGTCCACCGAAGAGCCGAGGAACTCCAGGACCATCTTGCGGCTCAGGCGAACCCGGTCGCTGTCGGTCTTGACGATCATCTTGGGCTCGACCTTGCGCGAGCAGGCGGGCACCAGGACCCGCGACCCCTCCACCTCCACCACGCACACGCGGCAGACGTTGACCGGTGTCAGGCTGTCCAGGTAGCAGAGGGTCGGCGTGTCGATGCCCTGCGCCCGGCACGCCTCGAGAATCGTCCAGCCTTCGGGAACGCGGCGATCGATCCCGTCGATGGAGATCTCGACCAGCCGGGTCGCCCTCCGCTCGCGTTCGGCGGCCGTCGCGGGAGCCGGGGGTCTCAAGAATGTGCCTCGCTGCGAACGAGGCCCAGCTTCCTCAAGGCCGACTGGATCGCTCCCGACGCGGTCTGCCCCAGCCCGCAGATCGACGCATCGCGCATCGCCTGGGCGATCTCGTCGATGAGGGCCACTTCGGCGTCGCGCCGAGACCAGGGGCTTCCCCTCCAGGAGCCGGCGGAGCGATTCCTCCTGGCGTACGGTGCCGACGCGGCAGGGGACACACTGGCCGCACGACTCGTCCGCGAAGAACGCCGCGATGCGCCGCAGGATGTCGTTGAGATCGACCGTGTCGTCGAACGCCATCACCACGCCCGAGCCGATCGTGGCGCCGACCGCGCGCGTCCCCTCGAAGGTGAGCGGCACGTCGAGATCCTCGGTCGCGACGAAGGTGCCGGCGGCGCCACCGAGGAGCACGGCGCGCAGCGCCCGCCCGGAGCGCACGCCGCCGCCCAGGGCGATGAGCATCCCGGAGCGTGGTCCCGAACGGCACCTCGTAGACCCCGGGGCGTGCCACGCACCCCGACAGGCAGAAGAGCTTCGGACCGCTCGACTGCTCGGTGCCGGTGGCCGCGAACGCCGGCCCGCCACGAAGCACGATGTCCAGCACGTTCACCAGCGTCTCGACATTGTTCACCAGCGTCGGCTTGCCGAAGAGCCCCGCCTGCGCCGGGAACGGCGGCTTGTTGCGCGGCTCCCCGCGCAGGCCCTCGATCGAGTTGAACAGCGCCGTCTCCTCGCCGCAGATGTAGGCTCCCGCCCCGCGCCGGATCTCGATGTCGAAGCCGAGGCCCGTCCCCATGACGTTGTCGCCCAGCAGGCCGCGCGCGCGGGCCTGCGCCAGGGCCGATTCCAGGCGCGCGGTCGCCAGCGGGTACTCGCCGCGGATGTACAGGAACCCACGGTCGCAGGATGTCGCGTACCCGGCGATCGTCATCGCCTCGACGAGGGCGAACGGGTCCTCCTCCATGAGCACGCGGTCCTTGAACGTGCCGGGCTCCGACTCGTCGGCGTTGCACACGACGTAGTGCGGGCGGAGCCGCGCGCCCTGGCCACGGCGTCCCACTTGCGGCCGGTCGGGAACGCCGCGCCGCCGCGGCCCATCAACTTCGAGTCGACGACCTCGCGAACGACACCCTCCGGCCCGAGCTCGAAGGCGCGGCGCAGCGCCGCGTAGCCGCCGTGAGCCCGGTAGTCGTCCAGGCTTTCCGGATCGACGTGGCCGACGCGGCGCAGCAGGCGGAGTTGCCCGTGGTCCGGCCCCTGCGTCTGGGGCGCGTGCGCCGATCCGCGGCGTCGAGCGGCATGTGGCGATTCGGCGGGTGAGCTCGGGCACCCGTCGGCAAGGGGCGCCGGCGCGTCCCGCTGGGCCAGCAGATCGAGGATCGACTCCGCAGTCGCGGGCGCCATCGATCGGTCCCCGGGCCGCTCTCCCGCCAGTTGCAGAAAGGCAGCCGGCGCCCTCTCGCACAGCCCGAGACATGGGCTCGTCTTCCACATCGCCTGCGCCCCCGCTTCGGGGTGCCCCGCGGGACCGAGGCGTCGCTCCAGGTCGGCACAGAGCTCCTGCGCGCCGTTCGCCCGGCAGGCGAGATCGTCGCAGACGTGAGCCACGAGCGGGTGGCTGAGGCTCCGTGGACAGCAGCGCGTAGAACGACGCGACGCCGAAGGCCTCGGCCGGCGGGATGGTCAGTCTCTGGCAGATGTAGTTGAGGGCGCCGGCGCTGATCCAGCCGGCGCGCGATTGCACCGCCTGCAGCGCCGGCAGGAGAAGGTGGCGCCGGTCGCGCGCCGCCCGGCCCGCCGCCCGCAGCGTGCGCCTCGGACGGGCTGCGCTGCAGCGCTCCCTCCCACCCGGATGGCGGCGATCCGAGCAGCGCGTCGACGGCGCCGCGCTCCATCGGCGTCGGGACCGCTCCCGGGATGAGGCGCAGATCCACTCAGCGCTCTCGCGTGACAGCGCCAACCGACACCGGGCTGCGGGCGTCGCGACGGGCCGGAAGCTTCTCGACCCGGATCGCCGTGGCCTTGAACTCCGCGGTTCCGGACTTGGGATCGGTGGCGTCGATGGTCAACAGGTTCGTGGCGACGTCGTCCTGAAAGTGCAGCGTCATGAAGGCGAGGCCGGGCGAAGCGTCGCATCGTAGCGCGTGCTCACCTCGACCGCGCCACGGCGCGAGACCACCCGAACGCGCTCACCCTCGGCGATGCCCAGGCGTCGCGCGTCCTCGGGGTCGAGGTCGAGCGTCTCCCCGCGACGCAGCGGCGAGGTGTAGCCGCCGGTCTGCACCCCGGTGTTGAAGGAGTCGAGCCGCCTGCCGGTGGTGAGCCGGATCGGGTAGTCGTCCGCCAGCGCGTCGACCGGCGGGTCGTGTTCCACGGGACTGAACGGCGCCGGGGATCCCTCGATCGGCTCCTTCCACAGCCGGTCGTGAAGGAAGGGGCTTCCGGGGTGGCTCTCGTCCGGGCAAGGCCAGGGGATCCCGTCCGAGCTGCTCCAGTCGCGCGGTAGCTCATGCCGCGGTGCCACGAGGACAGGCTGCGCAGCTCCTCCCACACCTGCTCGGCCGTCGGCCGTCCCCAGTCGCGGCCCAGGCGCTCGGCGAGCGCGCACAGGATCTCGACGTCATCCTTCGCCTGGCCCGGTGGCTCGAGCGCCTTCCGGACGCGCTGCACGCGCCGCTCGCTGCTGGTCACCGTCCCCTCCGACTCGCACCAGGAGGCGGAGGCCGGCAGCACGACGTGGGCCATCTCGGCCGTCCGCGTCAGGAACATGTCCTGAACGACGAGGTGGTCCAGCCCCTCCATCAGCCGGATCGCCCGGGTCATATCGGCCTCCGACTGGGCCGGGTTCTCGCCGATGACGTATGACGGTCCGGAGCAGGCCGTGCTCCATCGCCTCGAACATCTGCGACAGATGCCACCCGCGCTCGGGCGGGATCGTGCGCCCATAGACCCGCTCGAACCTGGCGCGGACGTGCGGGTCCTCCACGTCCTGGCCCCCGGGCAGCCGGTTCGGGATCGCGCCCATGTCCCCCCCGCCCTGCACGTTGTTCTGCCCGCGCAATGGGTTGAGGCCGGACCCGTAGCGCCCGACGTGGCCGGTCAGGAGCGCCAGATTGATCAGCGCCAGCACGTTGTCCACGGCATTGTGGTGCTCGGTGATCCCGAGCGTCCAGCAGAGCTGCGCCCGGTCGGCGCGGGCGTAGGCATGGGCCAGGTCGCGGATCGCCTCGGCGGGCACCCCCGTCGTGCGCTCCGCGTAGTCCAGCGTGTACGTCTCGACGCAGTCCCGGTAGGCCTCGAAGCCGGTCGTGGCCCGTTCGATGAAGGCGCGATTGGCGAGGCCCGCCGCGATGATCTCCCGGCCGACCGCGTTCGCCAGGGCGACGTCCGATCCCACGTCGAGCCCGAGCCACGCGTCAGCCCACTGGGCCGAGGACGTCCGGCGCGGATCGACGGCGTACAGCCTGCGCCCCGTTGCGCACCCCGTTGAGGACGTGGTGAAAGAAGATCGGGTGCGTTTCGCGGGCGTTCGATCCCCACAGGATGATCAGGTCGGTCTCCTCCATCTCCCGATACGAGCTGGTTCCGCCCCCCGCGCCGAACACTGTCGTCAGACCGACGACGGATGGAGCGTGTCAGGTCCGGTTGCAGCTATCGATATTGTTGCTGCCGATGACCGCCCGCGCGAACTTCTGGGCCAGGTAGTTGACCTCGTTGGTCGCCTTCGAGCAGGAGAACAGCCCGAAGGTCGCAGGCGCCGTGGGCGTCGACAGCGGCGCGGAAGCCCGAGGCGGCCCGATCGAGCGCCTCGTCCCAGCTCGCCGGGCGCAGAACGCCGCCGTCTCGCACCAGTGGCTCCGTCAGCCGGACATAATCATGCTTCATGGTCGTTCCCTTCCCGGATCGCCTGACCGCTTGGCGCACCGCAGCAAAACGGGGAAGATCTTTTCTGCTTGACTATGCTTTGACCACCATATAGACATGCTTCCGAAAGTACAATCAGAACCTCTTGCGACGCGCCTTCACAGGGAGACCGATGGGGCGAAGCCCGCGTCTGGAGGTACCGACCGGCGCCGCGGTCGTGAGGCACTCCGTCGTCAAGGTCACCGACCACCACGCCGTCGACTGCCAGGACCACCTCGCGGTCGAGGAGCCGCTCGAGATCCGGCTCGGCGGCATGAGCCTCGCCGTGACCATGCGGACTCCCGGCGAGGACGAAGAGCTCGTCGCCGGGTTCCTCTTCTCCGAGAGAGTCATCTCGACGGCCGATGATCTGGACGTCATCGCGCGCTACCGCGCACCGGAGAGCGATCCGGATTCCGGCAACGTGGTGAACGTCCTGCTGAAGGGGGATCCCCGCGTCGCCAGGGAGCCTTCTTCGCCGCAACTTCGTCTGCGTCGTCCTCGTGCGGCCTCTGCGGCAAGGTCACCATCGACGCGATTCGCGCCTCGCTCCCGCCGGTGGAGGCGACCTGACAATCCCTCGTGACCTCTTCCCGCGGCTCGCGCAGGTCATGGGCGAGGCCCAGCCAACCTTCGAGAAGACCGGCGGGTTGCACGCGGCGGGGCTCTTCGATGTCGACGGCCGGTTGATCGTGCTGCGTGAGGATATCGGGCGTCACAATGCCGTCGACAAGGTCATCGGCCCATGGTCTTCGCCCGGCAGCTCCGCTGGATCGACACGTCCTGATGGTCAGCGGCCGCGCCAGCTTCGAGATCATGCAGAAGGCTCTGACGGCGAGGATCCCCGTGGTCGCAGCCGTGTCGGCTCCGTCGAGCCTGGCCGTGCAGATGGCCATCGACGCCGACATGACGCTGGTGGGGTTCGTGCGGCAGGGCGGCTTCAACATCTACGCGGGCGCCCATCGGCTCGTGACGAGCGTCGCCGAGCTCGTGTGATGGGCCGCGCCGTGGCCGCCGGCCCCCGGGTGAAGCGAGGCGAGCGTTCTGGCCTGGGCGCCCGGCGCCAGGCTGTCCGGACCTGGTCCGATCAGGTGGCGGGGATGTGAACGTGGCTCGGATCTCCCAGGAGGACTGATCGATGGAGCAGATCTCCCGACAAGGCTTCATCAAAGATCGGTAGCGCAGGTCCTCGATCACGGGCATCCCGCCGGAGCAATTCCTGGAGATCGCCAAGATCGTCGGCGAGACCGGCCGTCCGGACAAGGTGATGACGGTCGTCTACGCGGTCGGGCTCACGCACCACACCACCGGCGGCCAGCTCATCCGCACCGCCGCCATCCTGCAGCTCCTGCTGGGCAACATGGGGCGGCCGGGTGGCGGCATGAACGCCGAGCGCGGTCACGCCAATATCCAGGGCAACACCGACAACGCGATCTCGTGGGAGATCCTGCCCGGCTACCTCCGCATCCCGGCCGAGCCCCGCTTGCTCGATCTCATTCGCAACGCGGATGAGGAGGACGACCGCTCTGACCTCGCCTTGGCGCAGGGCTGAGCCACTGCGCGGAGCCGTGCCACCGAGCCCGATGTCCGAACACGTTACCGTTGACGGTGCGCTCGAAGTGCCCAGTAGCGGCGATCAGGCCCTCGCTGGGATTTCCAGTATCAGGCCGGCAACTCACGGCCCATCGCCTTGACGGCGGCTGCGCGGGCGGGTATCATCCGCCGCACCTTCTATGTCAGCTCTGTCGGCGCCAGTGCCTCGGATTTCATCATCTCTCCTCGCGCCCACGCATTGTCGTCCCTTGGCGCGCTCCACCCCTCCGGGCTCTTGGTGCGCGTCGTGGTGAAGACGATGCGCGCGATGGTGATGCACCGCCACGGCGGGCCCGAGGTGCTCACCCTCGAGCGGCAGTGGCCGCGACCCGAGCCCGGGCCCGGCGAGATCCTCGTCGAGGTCCACGCCTGCGCGCTCAACTTCCTCGACGTCTTCACGCGCGAGGGCATGCCCGGCGAGCCCACGCCGCTGCCCCATATCACCGGCGGCGACGTGGCGGGCATCGTCGCCGCGGTGGGCGCCGGCGTGGCGCGCCCGGATGTCGGCGCCCGCGTCCTGATCGATCCGAACTGGGGGTGCGGCGCCTGCGAGTACTGCCGGAGCGGCGAGCGGCCGCGGTGCATCCGCGGCCACATGCTCGGCGAGATGGACCCGGGCGGCCTCGCCGAGTACGTCACGTGTCCGGCGAGCCAGGCCATCGCGATTCCCGAGGGCGTGTCGTTCGACGCCGCGGCGTGTCTGCCCGTCGCGTGGGGCACGGCGTGGCGCATGGTGGTCACGCATGCGCGGCCGAAGCCCGACGACGTCGTGCTCGTGCTCGGCGCCGGAGGCGGTGTCGGCCTGGCCGCGGTGCAGATCGCGAAGCTGATGGGCGCGCGCGTCATCGCCACCGCGTCGACGGACGACAAGCTCGCGCGCATCGGCGAGTACGGCGCCGATCACCTGGTCAACTACGCGACGGATGAGCGCTGGGACGCCACCGTTCGCGCCCTCACCGGCAAGCGCGGCGCCGACGTGATCATCGAGACGGTGGGCGCGGCGACGTGGGAGCGGAGCATCCGGGCGCTCGGCAAGGGCGGCCGCCTCGTGACGAGCGGCGCGACGTCGGGCCCCATCGGGCCGACGGACATCCGCTATCTCTTCCGGCGCGAGCAGCGCCTCATGGGCAGCAATGGCTGGACGCACGACGAGCTGCAGCGCGTCGCCGCGCTCGCCTTCGCGGGCAAGCTCCGACCCGTGGTCGACCGCGTGCTGCCGCTCGCCGAGACGGCGGCGGGCGAGACCGCGCTCGAGCGCCGGCAGGTCTTCGGCAAGGTCATCATCCGGCCCCGGGAATGACGAGTCGGTCGTGAGCATGCTCCCCGACAATGTCGGCCGTCTCTTCGACGTGCCCCTCGCCCTCGTCCCGGACCGCGTGGCGATCATCCAGGGCGACCGCGAGCTGACCTTCGCCGAGCTCGACGCGCGCTGCAATCGGATGGCGAACGCGCTCCGAGAGCTCGGCGTGGGCCCGGGCGATCGCGTGGCCCTCATGTTCAGCAATGACTTCCGCTTCCTCGAGTCGCTCTTCGGCCCGATGCGGCTCGGCGCCGTCGCGGTGCCCCTCAATACGCGGATGGGCGACGACGCGCTCCAGTACGTGGTCGACGACGCCGAGGCGGTGGTCATGATCGCCAACCGCGCCATGGCCGAGCGCGCCCGCGGCCTCGCCGCCCGCGTGCCGCGCCTCAAGCACCTGATCGTCGAGGGGCCCGCCGCCGCCGGCGGGCTCGAGTACGAGCCGCTCCTGGCCGCGGTCTCGCCCGCGCTCGAGCGCCGGCCGACCGGCGCCGGCGAGATCTGCATGCAGCCGTATACCTCGGGCTCGACGGGCAAGCCCAAGGGCGTGCTCCTCGCCCATGGCGGCCAGATCTGGAATGCCGACGCGCTGCGGAAGGCGGCGCTGGTCGACGACACGGAGCGCGGGCTCGTCGCCGTGCCGCTCTTTCACAAGAACGCCATGGCCGGCGTGGTGAAGCCGTTTCTCCTCGCCGGCGGCTCCATGGTGATCCTGCCCGGCTTCGACGCGAAGGAGGTCATCCGCGCGATCGACCGCCACCGCGTGACCTATCTCACCGGCGTGCCCGCCATGTACAAGATGATCCTGGCCGAGACAGAGACGCTGGCCCGCGCGGACGTGTCGAGCGTGCGCTATGCCGTGGTCGGCTCCGCGGAAGTGCCGGACGAGCTGATGGCGGAGTTCAAGCGGGTCTTCACCCGCGCCGAGATCGCCGAGAGCTATGGCCTGACGGAGGGCGGGCCCGTCCCCGTCACCAATACGCGGTGGGGCTTCAAGAAGCGCGGGAGCTGCGGATTGGCCTTCCCCGGCTCCGACGTCGACCTCGTCGACGAGGCGGGCCGCGTGGTCGACGGCGAGGGCGTCGGCGAGCTGATCACCCGGAACCCCGGGCTGGCCCAGGGCTACTGGAAGCTGCCCGAGGTCACCGCCCGCAAGTTCCGCGACGGCTGGCTCCACACCGGCGACCTCATGCGCCGCGACGCCGACGGGTACTACTACTTCATCGGCAGGAAGGACGACATGATCAATGTCGCCGGCGAGAACGTGTACCCGAAGGAGGTCGAGGACATCCTGCTCCGTCATCCCGGCCTCCGGGATGCCTGCGTGGTCCCGGCGCCCCACGCGGTGAAGGGGGAGGTGCCCGTGGCCTACGTGGTGGCGCGCGAAGGGGCGAGCCCGTCGGAGGCCGACGTCAAGGCGTTCTTCCTCGAGCGCGGCGCGCCCTATGCGCACCCGCGCCGGGTGGTCTTCCTCGAGGCTCTGCCGCTCGGCGGGACGGGCAAGCTCGACCGCGCCGCGCTCCGGGATCGCGCCCGCGCCGAGGCCGTCGGCGAATGATCGGCCGCGCTTCGCTCCCCCACGCGCCACGCCACGCATCATGCCACGCATCATGAAGGAGGCGTCCATGAGCACGAGTATCCCGTCGTCACTTCCTCTCGATCACCGCCGGGGGATCGCTCGCCCTCGCCGCCACGCCGCTCCTGTGGCGGCACGCGCGCGCCAGCGAGGAGATCCGGATCGGCGCCCTGTGCGAGCTGTCGGGGGTGGCCTCGACCATCGGCGTCCCGCAGTCCGAGGGCATCAAGATGGCCGTCGACGAGATCAACAAGACGGGCGGCATCCTCGGCAAGGGCCCGGGGATCGGCGGCCGCCCGCTGAAGCTGATCGTCGAGGACACGGAGAGCAAGGTGCAGACGGGCGTCACCAAGGCCAAGAAGCTCGTCGAGCGGGACAAGGTCGACGCGCTCACCGGCGTCATCTTCTCCGCCATCTCGCTGTCGGTGCAGGAGTACGTGAACAAGGACGCGAAGGTGCCGTTCCTCAATGCCGGCTCGGGCAATCCCGCGCTCTCCGAGCCGCCCGCCTGCGGGAAGTACTCGTTCCAGGGAGCGCCCAACTCGCGGATCCTGTGCCTGCCGAGCCTCTATGCGGCGAAGAAGTTCGGGCCGAAGTGGTTCCTCATCGGCGACGACTATACCTGGGGCCGGCTCACCGTCGACCTCACCAAGCAGGCGATCAAGCTCGGCTCGCCGCTCGAGGTGGTCGGCGAGGAGTTCCCGCCGCTCGGGACGACGAACTACGCGCCGTACATCACCAAGGCCATCGCGGCCAAGCCCGACGTGATCGGCCTCGTCGTCTTCGGGGCGGGCTACGCGCGCATCCTGAAGCAGATCAAGCAGATGGGCTCGACCGCCCACATCCACCACAACTTCTGGTCGCAGGTGGACGCCAATGCCGCGGGCGACGCCGTCCTCGGCATGACCGCGGGCGAGGCCTACACCTTCGAGAACCCGAAGGTCCCGCGGGCGGCCCAGTTCGCGAAGGCCTACAAGCAGGTCTACGGGACCTGGCCCGACCCCTCCGCCGCGCGCGGCTACCACGCCGTCGAGGTGCTCGCGCTGGCGTTCCAGCAGGCGGGTGGCGCCAAGCCCGACGCCGTCGTGAAGGCGATGGAGTCCATGGTCTTCAAGAACTCGGTGGAGGGCGAGTACCGCTTCCGCGACTGCGACCACGCCGCCGTCAGCTCGGTCTTCGCCGTCGAGGGCAAGTTCAACGACACCTACAAGTTCTATCCGGCCTACGTCGAGGAGATGCCCAAGCCGGAAGCGCTCATGGTCCCGTGCGGCCAGACCAAGTGCGAGCCGGCGATGAAGGGCTGACGGGCGCCATCCTCCTCGAGACGCGGGAGCTGACGCGGCGCTTCGGCGGCCTCGCCGCGGTGAACCGCGTCAGCCTCTCCGTCTCGCGGGGCGAGGTGCGCTCGATCATCGGCCCGAACGGCGCGGGCAAGACCACCCTCTTCAACCTCATCACCGGGGCGCTGCCGCCGACCTCGGGCCGCATCGTCTTCGCCGGGCGCGACGTGACGGGGGCCGCGCCGCCGACCGTCTTCCGCCTCGGCATGGTGCGCTCCTTCCAGGTCTCGCAGATCTTTCCCAAGCTCACCGCCCGCGAGCACGTGTCGCTCATGGTCCACGGGCGCATGCGGCGCTCCGGGCGCCCGTTCTCGCGCCTCGGCGTCTCGCGAGATGATGCGGCGCGCGCGGTCGACGCCGCGCTCGCGCGGGTGGGATTGCTCGAGCGCGCCGGCGACCTCGTGGGCACGATGTCCCACGGGGACCGGCGCCTCGTCGAGATCGCCATGACGCTCGCCGCCGAGCCCGGCTCCTGCTGCTCGACGAGCCCACCGCCGGGATGTCGCCGGAGGAGACGCGCCAGACTGCGCACCTCCTGCGCGGCCTCGCCCCCGCGGTGACGCTCATCATCGTCGAGCACGACATGAGCGTGGTGATGTCCATCTCGGACCGCATCTCCGTGCTGCATCGGGGCGAGATCCTCGCCGAGGGCCCGCCGGAGGACGATCCGCGCCAACCGGGAGGTGCAGGCGGTCTACCTGGGCGGGCGGGGCCGCCGCGTGATGCTCGCCGTGAAGGGGCTGACGCGGCGGCTACGGCGAGACGACCGTCCTCTGGGACGTGTCCTTCGAGATCGCCAAGGGGCAGGCGGTGGCGCTCCTCGGCCGGAACGGCATGGGCAAGACCACCACGCTGCTCGCCATCATGGGCCTGAACCCGCCGCGCGGCGGCAGCGTGCGCTTCAAGGATCGGGAGCTGATCGGCCTCACCCCGTTCGCGATCGCGCGCCTGGGCATCGGCTACGCGCCGGAGGGCCGGCAGCTCTTCGCGCCGCTCACCGTGGTGCAGAACCTGCGCATCCCCTTCGTCAACAAGCACCCGGACCGGCGCCAGTGGCCGGCCCAGCTCGAGCGCGTGTTCGCGCTCTTTCCCCAGCTCGCCGAGCGGCAGCGTCAGGCGGCGGGCAGCCTCTCCGGCGGCGAGCAGCAGATGCTCGCCATCGCCCGCGCCCTCGTCGGCGGCGACGAGCTCCTGATCCTGGACGAGCCCACCGAGGGCCTCGCGCCCACGGTGGTGGAGACGATCGTGCGGCGATGCACGCGCTCAAGCGGGAGACCACACGGTGCTCCTCGTCGAGCAGAACGCGCACACCGCCTTTGCGGTGGCCGACCACGTATACGTGCTCGAGAAGGGGCGCATCGCCGCGAGCGGACCCGCGGCCGAGCTTGCGCGCGACCGCGAGCTCCTCGAGCGGCACCTCGGCGTGACGGCATGACCGTCGCTGCTGCAGGTGCTCAACGGCCTCACCATCGGGGCGATCTACATCCTGCTCGCGTCGGGGCTGACCATCATCTTCGGTCTGCAGGGGATCGTCAACGTCGCGCACGGCGTCTTCTACATGCTGGGCGCCTATCTCGCGCTGTCGCTCTATCCGCGGGTCGGCTTCGCGCTGACGCTCGTGATCGCGTTCCTCGTGACGGCGCTCCTCGGCCTGGTGCTCGAGCTGGCCGGCGTGCGGCCGCTCGTGCGCTGGAAGCGCGAGGGCACCCAGGTCCTGGTGCTGACCCTGGCGTGACAATCATCGCAAGCGAAGTCACCAAGCTCATTTGGGGAGCGGTGCCGCAGCTAGCCGGAGGTGCCGCCCGCGCTGACCGGCGTGGTCACGGTCGGCCCGCTCTCCTATCCTGTCTACTGGCTCTTCGTGGTCGCTTTCACCGCCGCGCTGATGGCGCTGCTGCCGCTTGCATTCAACAAGACGACGCTCGGCATCCTGGTCCAGTCGATCGCGCTCGACCGCCAGACATCGCAGGCGCTGGGAACCAATGCGCCGCGCGAAGCAGCCTGGTGTTCGCGTTGGGAGCCGGCGTTGCGGGGGTCCGGGGTGCTCGGCGGGGCCGATCGTCTCCGTTTACCCGACCATGTGCTTCGACCTCCTCATGCTTCTGTTCGTGATCGTCATTCTCGGCGGCCTGGGAAGCTTGTGGGGCTGATCGTCGGAGCGATTTCTGGTCGGCATCGTTCAGGCATTCGGCACCGCGTATCTGAGCGGCACCGCCGGCAACATCTTCGCCTTCGCCGGCGATGATCGGGGTGCTGGTTTTGCGGCCGCACGGCCTGTTCGGACGCGAGGGCATCCTCAAATGAGGCGTCCTCGATCCCGCGTGTTGGTCGCAGCTCTCGTCGCCCCTGCTCGCTCTGCCGTTCGTGCTCGCGGGAACGCGTTATGAGACCTACATCGAGCACGTCATCGTGCAGATGATGCTGCTCGGCCTGCTCGCCATGTCATGGGACTTCCTTTTCGGCTATGTCGGGCTGTTCTCCTTCGGGCATGCGGCGTTCTTCGGCGTGGGCGGCTATGCGGCTGGGATTCTGATCGTGCATGCCGGTCGTGCCTTGGCGCCGGCGCTCGCGCTCCGGCGTTGCCGCGCGGTCGCCGTCGGGCTCGGGGTCGGCTTCCTGGCCGCGCGGGTCGGCTCGGTCGCGGTCTTTCTCGTGACCTTTGCCTGCGCCGAAGCGCTCTACCTGCTCGTCCTCTCCGATCCCTTCAACCTTACCAACGGCGACAATGGACTGCCCGGGGTCGTGCCGGCGGCGTGCTCGGCCTGCGTTCAACCACCAGCGATCTTCTACTTTGTCGCGATGGCCGTCCTCGCTGATGTCAGCTTCCTCCGCTCTCGGCCATCACCGAAGCCAATTCGGGCAGGTGCTGCGCGGCATCCGCGAAAACGAGCAGCGCGTCCGCTTCGCCGGCTACGACGTCGAGCAATACAAGGCAGTCGCCTTTGCATCTCGGCCTTCTTCGCAGGCCTGGCCGGCATCCTGACGCGTTTCACGAGCGCATTGTCTCGCCGGATTCGCTCGCCTGGGCGATGTCGGGTGAGGCTGTGCTCTACACCGTCGCTCGGGGGCTCGGGGACACTGCTGGGGCCCGTCGCTCGGAGCGAGCCTCGTCATCCTGGCGCGCGAGGTCCTCAGCGACTATTTCAGGTCGTGGCTGATCTTCGTCGGCCTCGTCTACATCGCCCTGGTGGTATTTTTGCCATCGGGACTCTACCCGCTCTTCGCCAGAAGGAGACGACCATGAGCGAGCTTCCCCCCGACACCCTGAACGAGATCGGCGTGCTCCGGCGCCGCGAGATCGAGGCGCGCATCCTGATGCCCGTGCTCGAGCGCCTCGGCGCCGAATTCGGCGAGGAGCGTGTCTTCGCCATCGCCCGCGACGTCATCATCGAGGTGGCGCGCGAGCAGGGCCGCGAGCTGGCCCGCCAGATGGGCGGCGACGGCCTCGATCGCTTCGCCGCCGCGCTCGAGAACTGGAAGAAGGGCGACGCGTATCAGATGGACACGCTCGAGTCGACGCCCGAGCGCCTGTCGTTCAACGTCACGCGCTGCCGCTATGCGGAGATGTACCGGAGCCTCGGCATCGCCGAGGTCGGCGCGCTGCTCTCGTGCAACCGCGACTTCTCCCTCGTCGAGGGCTTCAACCCGGACATCGCGCTCACGCGCACCCAGACCATCATGCAGGGCGCGTCCCACTGCGACTTCCGCTTCGTGGCGCGGCCCGCGAAGACGTCGCCCGGCGGATGACCGCCGCATAGCTCGGGGCCACCTCCATGCGCGGCCGGTACCCCTTGGCGACGAGCAGCGCATGCGCCTCGCGGAGCTTCCAGCACGGGACGAAGACGAGCAGGTGATGCTCGAGGTGATAGTTCACCCAGTACGGCGCCACGAAGGCGCGCGCCAGGAAGCCGGCCAGCACCGTGCGGGTGTTCCGCAGAGGGTCGTCGTCCTCGGAGGCCAGGGCGTGCTCGGCGATGTCGCGGACGCGGCTGACGACCTGATACCAGGTGGCGAGCGGCAGGAGCCACAGGAGCAGGTAGAGCTCCCAGTGGCCGAGCGCGGTGAGCGCGGCGAGGAGGACGGCATTGGCGAGGAGCGGGCCGCGCCAGCGTGACCACACGGCCGCGACGCCATCGCCATCCGGGCCCGCCAGGCCGAGCGCGCGCCGGCACGCGGTCGCGCCGGTGAGATCGCGCAGCACGTCACGCCAGAACACGCCCTGCATCACCGGGTACGGCGCGGCAAGCCCGAGGTCGGGATCGTCGGCCTGGCGCGTGTGCCGATGATGCAGGTGATGCCGGCGGCGATAGGTCCCGAGGTCGGCGCCGACCGGGTAGGCGCAGAGCCAGCGCGCGATCCCGTTGTTCACGCCGGGGCGGGACGCCAGCCGCCAGTGCGCCGCCTCGTGCATCAGCACCGTGAGCCCGAGCTGCCGGGCGCCGATCAGCGCGATGGCCAGGACCAGCGTGAGCGCGGACGGCCAGGCGACGTAGAGCCCCATCGCGCCGATGATCACGGCCCACGCGTGCAGCACGAGTCCCGCGCCGCGCAGGCCGGACACCCGGCGCAAATGGCGAAGCTCGGGCAGGGTCAGGACGTCCCCGGCGATGAGCGGTGCGGGCGAATCCGCCACGCGGGCATCATAGCGGAGAGCGCGGGCGGAAGGCGAGCGCTGCGGCCCAGATTTACGCTGCGCGTCGGTCGTCCTCGCACCGGCTCGACGGTGATGTCCCGTTCAGGTGGGTCGGCGAGTCGATCCTCGAAGCGCGATAGGCGTCAGGGCGTACCGATGCAGGTCGTGGGAAAGGCCGTGCCATCGGCTCCGGAGATGGTCACCCCATTGGCCTTGTTGCCGGTCGCATTGAGGTTGCCGGCCGCCACCAGGAACTCGCAGTCGCCGTTGTTGAGCTCAGGGCTCGTGTCGCCGCTGACGTTGCCCTTCAGCTCGTGGCCGGTGGCGCCGGCGGCGATGAGAATGCCATTCAGACCATTCGCCCTGACCGTGTTCTTTTCGATCTCCAGCGCGTTGGGTGCGCCGTTCCCGACGTCGCCTAGGACGTGGATGCCGTTGCCGGCGTTGCCCCGCAACTTGTCGCCTGCGGTGTTCTGCCTGATGACGTTTGGCCTCGCCGCGGTTCCTCCCGTTACGTTGATGCCGTCGGCACCATTGGCGTAGACCTTATTTTCTTGGACCAGATTCCCTGCTCCCTGCAGGATGATGCCGGCTCCGCCGTTGCCGTTGTTGCGATCCCCGACGAGATTCTTGAGCAGCGAACTGTTGTCCCCGGTGACGTGGATGCCATGGCTCCCGTTCGCCATCACCCGGGTGTCCTTGATCGTGTTGCCGTCCCCGTCTACCAGGACGCCGACGTCGCTGTTGGCCTCGGCCGTGCCGTTGTGGAGCGTGTTGCCGTCGCCGATGAACCAGTAACCGATCTCGTTGTCCTTGGCATAGGCATTGCGCAGGTAGCGGCCGTTGCCCTCCACCTTCCAGCCCGCCACATCGCTGCCGGTCGCGTGAAGATCCATCACGAACACTTCGGGGCCGCGGCCCTGGTGATGTGGGCCGTCGGCTTATTGTCGGCCGGTGCGGGATCGCGCAGGCTCAGGCTGCAACCGAAGAGCCCGAAGGGCCGAGGAAACACTCGATCGACGACGACGCGCTGGGCCGTTGTTCCATAGGGTGACCCAATCCCGCTGTTCACGGCGGCGACGATGACGAACCCGTCGCCATTGAGATCGGTCGCCCGCTCAATGGCATCCTGGATCGGCTCGCCGCGATCCACCCTCACCACGATGTCGGGTCCACGATTGTCAGGAAAGCGCTCGGCGAGTCCGCTCAAGGTGGTGGCCTTGGTGCACCACTCCGCGTCGCCCGGCAGGGGCGAGAAAGCCACGCACAGTATCAGAAGCGCAACGGTAGTGGCGAATTTCATCGTCTGGACTTCCTTTCCCCGTCTGTGCCCTACATGACGGAACGCACGCTGTTCGCCGCGCGGTTCGGTCGAGCGGTCCGTCGCCCGATCGGTGCCGCGGCGTAGGCTAGCACATCATCGGGGATTACGGACTGGAACTGCGAAGTTCACCAGGGCCACGGGGGCATCGAGCACCGCGTTCCGCAATGCCGTCTCGGTAGAGCTTGCCGCACACCGCCGCGATGCGCGGGCGAGGATGACTGGCGCGGCGCTTCCCACGAGGTGAGCTGCCGGCTCGCGTCCAGCGGCTGATGTAGAGTCGGAGGCCATGAGCGAGCCCACGCCGCCACGGTGCGAGCACCATCTCGTCGTCGGGCGATCGGCCGCGCCGTCGGCCACGCCCATGCTGTGGCTCGAGCGAGGGCCCGGCGGCTGGGCGCTCCCGCTTTGGTCGTCGTCCGAGCAGCGCGCGGCCGACGTGGCCCACCTCACCCGGGCGGCAGCGGACTGGCTCGGGGCCGAGGTCAGCGTGCTGCGATGTCTCTCCGATCTGCCCGCCGGGGAGGACGGCGTGCGGCATCAGGTGCACGACCTGGACGTGCATGGAGTCGACGCTGCCTGGTCGCCGGCACGACCCGGCCGGTGGTTCGGCGCTGCTGAAGTGGAGGGCCTGCCACTGGCTCGGCCCGAGCACGGTCCCGGTTCTCGCGGAGTGGTTCATCGCACGGCGGGCTCGGCGAGAGCCTCCGGATGGCCGGGACTGGGTCCTGCCGGGCTGGCGTGACGAGGTCGCTCTCTGGGTGGACGGCCAGCTCTCACGCCACGGCCTGCCCCCGCTGGCTCGGATCGAGCAGGTCAAGGTGTGGGAGTTCTCTCACGTGCTGCGGCTCCGGGCCGGCGACGTCGAGCTGTACTTCAAGGCGCTGGCCGCGAGCGGCGCCGTCGAGCCGCCTCTCGTCGAGCGGCTCGCCGCTCTCCACCCGGCGGTCATGCCGGATGTCGTGTCAGTGGAGCCCGCCCGGCGGTGGCTCCTGATGCGGGCCAGCCCGGGCGCGCTGCTGGACCAGGTCGGCGATGTCGCTCGATGGGAGCAGGCGGCCGAGGCGCTGGCGCGTGTCCAGATCGATAGCGCGAGCCGCATCGCCGAGCTCCGGGCCCTCGGGTGTGTCGAGCGGCCCCTTGCCTGGCTCGCGGGCGAGATCGACCCGCTCCTCGCCGACAGCGCGGCCATGCAGCCCCAGGATCCCGAGGCGCTCACCGCCCTCGAGATCGAGCGGCTTCGGACGCGGGGGCCCGAGCTTCACGCGCTCTGCCGAGAGCTCGACGCGTACGGCGCTCCGGCCTGCCTCGAGCACGGCGACTTCTGGGCGGCCAACGTGATCGCGACCGAGAGAGGCCCTGTCCTCATCGACTGGGAGGACGCCACGCTGTCCCATCCGTTCCTGAGCGCATATCTCCTGCTGACGAGCCTCGACTATGCCGACGCGATCGGGGACAAGGCGGCGGCCCGTGACCGCATCCGTCGCGCGTATCTCGGCCCGTGGCGCGAGGCGTGTCCGGACCGTCCCGGGCCGGCGGGAGGACTCGAGCGAGCCTTCGATCTTGCCCTGCTGCTGGCTCCGCTCCACCACGCGGTCCAGTTTCGTCTGGGCCTCTGGCGCATCGAGAGGAGCTGGGAGGTGCGTGCCTTCCTTCCCCATTTCCTTCGCCGGCTGCTGGACGCGCTGCCGCCGCGCCGCGACCGCGTGGCTGCTCCAGCGTCCGTGGGCGAGGAGGAGGTCAGAGGGGCTTGCAGCCCGGCCGGTCGTAGCGGTGAAACTCGCCCCGGGCGTTGACGGCGCTCAATCCGCGGATCTGACATCCGCGCCGGTCGCCCACCGGCCGATGTGTTGCCAGCGGTCCTTCGGCCCGACAGGACGAAGTCGCGAGCCTCGGGCCCTGGCGCGGATGGGAGCGGGCTGGGTCGTGCGGAAATCGTGTCAAGTGCGGGACCTGCTCGCCCTGCGCACTCGGCCGCGACCATCTGCGAGCGACAGCAGGGCTGGGTGGTGAGTGGTCGTTCGGGTGCCCGGGCGCATGGTCCGCATGATGAACGCCGATGGATGACGTCGGAGAAGCAGCGACCCTGCCGCTGGCGGGCCACACGGCCTGGCATTGCCCATCGAGCGGTGCAGCTCCACCCTGGGAGGACGTGCCGATCCAGGCGGGCCGGAGCAGCTCTGGCCCGATCGCCAGCATCGGCACCCGTTCGCGTCATCGGGTCGCGATTGGAAGCCGGAAGCCGAAGAGCTCGGCGCCGACGACGTGATCAACTACACCACCACGCCGAAGTTCAGCCAGCGCGTCAAGGAGCTCACCAATGGCCGCGGTATGGACGTGGTGTTCGACTGTGTCGGGGCCACGGTCTGGGACGAGAGCTCAACAGCTGAAGCCCGGGGGCAGGCTAGTCATCACGGGACGACCTCGGGGAGCCAGATCCCGTTCAATCTGTCCCTGATGCAGGGCCGGCCCTTGACGCTCATGGGCAGTGGGGCACGGAGTCGCCGCAGCTTTGCCGCCATGATGCACATGGTGGCCTATGGTGGCCTGCGGGGCGTGGTGGGCCGCACGTTCGACCTGGGGGAAGCCGCCAAGGCGCACGAGGTCATGGCCGGACGAGATTTCTTCGGCAAGCTCGTCCTGCGCGTCCCGTAGGCGGCGGAGGCGAGGATCGCCATGAACAAGATTGTCTCATCGCCCGAGCAGGCCGTCGCGGACATCGCCGACGGAGCGACGGTCGCCATCGCCGGGTTCGGTGTCGCGCACCGGTTTGCCACGAGCCTGATCTGCGCCCTGCGCGATCAGCGCACGAAGGAGCTCACCCTCGTCTGCAACTCCCTCGGTGATGCCGGGGCGACCCGCGGCCAGATCCTCGCGGAGAACAACCAGGTGAAGAAGCTGATCGCGGCGTTCTCCGTGCGGCCGGGCACTCCAACCGCAAGCGAGGAGCAGATCGCCGCCGGCACGATGGAGGTGGAGCTGGTCCCCCAGGGGATCCTGGTCGAACGCTGCCGCGCGGGCGGCGCCGGGATCCCGGCGTTCTACTCGCCGACCGGCGTCGACACCGACCTCGCGACGGGCCGCGAGATCCGGAACTTCGACGGCGTGCCCCACGTCCTCGAGCATGCGATACGAGTGGACTACGCCTTGCTGAGGGGGTATCGCGCGGACCGTCTCGGCAACGTCCAGTTCCGCGGCGGCAGCCAGAATTTCAATCCCAGCTTCGCCAAGGCCGCGCGGGTCGCGATCGTCGAGGTGGACGAGATCGTGGAGCCCGGCGAAATCGCCCCCGAGCTGATCGATCTGCCCGGCATCTTCGTGTCGCGCGTCGTCAGGACGACGCACGTCGTCGACGGCAAGGCCTGGCGCCGGCCCGCACGACGGCCTTCGGACCAGCCGCGCCTGTACAACGGCAAGCCGGCGCTGACGCGCGCGGGCATCGCGAAGAACGCGGCCAGGCTCGTCAGGGAAGGCACCTACGTGAATCTCGGCGTCGGCATCCCCACGATGGTGTCGAACTATCTCGAGGGCCGCGACGTGATCCTCCATGCCGAGAACGGCGTCCTCGGCTACGGCCGGATGGTGTCGGAGGAGCGCGAGATCGATCCGGACATCTACAACGCGGCCGGCCAGTTCGTGGCGTTGAATCCGGGCGCGTCGTTCTTCGACAGCGTCACGTCCTTCGAGATGGCGCGCGGAGGCCGGATCGACACGGTGATCCTCGGCGCCTACGAGGTCGATCAGCACGGCAGCGTCGCCAACTGGAGCACCGCCGACGCGAAGCGCGGCGGCATCGGCGGCGCGATGGACCTGATTTCCGGCAAAGGCGACCTGATCATCGTGATGGAGCACGTGGACAGCAAGGGCCGCCCGAAGCTGCGGCGGAAGTGCACCTATCCCCTGACCGGCAAGGCATGCGTCAGCTACGTGGTGACCGACCTGGCGCTGCTGCGCTGGGACAAGAACCGCTTCGTCCTCGAGGAAGTGGCGCCGGGGTACACTCCTCAGGACGTGATGGCACTCACGGAGATGGATGTCGTGGTCGCGCCGAACGTTCGCACGATGGAATAGCGGCGGGGCGGCGCGTAAGGAGTGACGCGATGACGAATGGCAAAGGGCCGT
>CAWIZN010000055.1:0-16285 GCA_963840495.1 uncultured Candidatus Rokubacteria bacterium | reverse complement strand
CTACACGTCCCAGCCGCCGTCGACGGTCATCGACTGCCCCGTCATGTTCGACGACTCGTCGGAGGCGAGGAACAGCGCCGCATTGGCGATGTCGCGGGACACCGTCACGCGGCGGAGCGCCATCTCGTCGACGTACTCCTGATACACCTGCTCCGGCGTCCACCCGCGCTTCTTCGCCTTCTCGCGGCACAGCTTGTCCATGCGGTCGCCCGCCACGATCCCCGGGTGCAGCGCGTTCACGTTGACGTTGTGGGGCCCCGCCTCGAGCGCGACGGTGCGCGTGAGCCCGCGCAGCGCCCACTTCGACGACGAGTACGCCGTGCGGTACTTGTAGCCGCGCAGCCCCGACGTCCCGCTGATGTTCACGATCTTGCCGTAGCGGCGCGCGATCATCCCCGGCAGCACGTGCTTGATCGGCAGGAAGGTCCCCACGACATTGCTCTCGAGCACGGCGCGGAAGTCCTCGAGCTTGATGTCCTGCACGGGCGTCTCGATGGGGCCCGTCACCCCCGCGGCATTGATCAGGATGTCGATGCGGCCGAACGCGGCCAGGGCCCGCGCGACCATCTGCTGCACCGCCGCCTCGTCGGTGACGTCGCAGGGCACGACCACCGCGCGGCGCCCGAGGCCCTCGACCTCGCCCGCCAGCTTCTCGAGCGGCGGCACGTCGCGCGCGGCCAGCACGAGGTCCGCGCCCTCGCGGGCGAACGTCGTGCAGATGTCCCAGCCCATGCCCTTGGCCGCTCCGGTCACCAGCGCGATGCGATCTGCGAGCCTCATGCGAGGTAGCCCTCCAGGCGGTCGCGCGCCGCGAGCGCGGGCGGCCGGTCATCGGGTGATCCATAGCCGCCGCCGCCCGAGGTCTCGATGACGACGAGGTCGCCGTCGGCGAGCGTGAGCGTCTCCTTGCCCTTCACGTCGCGCGCGCGCGCCGTGCCCGGGTTCAGCGTGATGCGAAACGGCGCGCCGTCGCCGCCGTGCGCCAGGCCATAGGGCGGCACCACGCGCCGCTCGATCATGCTGGTCATCGTCACGGGCCCGCCCACCACGCGATACGCGCGGCGAAAGCCGAGGCCGCCCCGATGCGCGCCGTCCCCGCCCGAGCCGGGCCGGAGCGCCTGCTCCTCCACGCGCACCGGGTACTCGCCCTCGATCACCTCGACCGGCGTATTCATGACGTTCGACATGTGCACGCGCACCGCGGCGACGCCGTCCTTGGACGCGGTCGCGCCCTCGCCGCCCCCGTGCACCTCGTAGAGCACGGTCCAGCGACCGTCGGGCCGCCGCGCGCCGAAGATGAGCAGCCCGGCCGTGCCGGGGCCGCCCGCCATCACCCGATCGGGCAAGACCGGCGCGAGCGCCTTCATGATCGCGTCCACCACGCGCTGCGACGTCTCGTGGTTGCCGCCGACCACGGGCCGATCGGGATCGCAGTTGAGCACGCTGCCGCGCGGCACGATGACCTCGAGCGGCCGGTAGCAGCCCTCGTTGGGCGGCACGTCGGGGGCGGCCAGCGCCTTCATCGCGTAGTACACCGACGAGCACGTGATGAAGTACGTGGTGTTGACGGGCCCGCGGACCTGGCGGTCGCTGCCGCTGAAGTCGAACGTGGCCTGATCTCCGCGCTTGTCGATGCGGACGTGGATGCGGATGGGCCGGTCGTCGACGCCGTCGTCGTCGAGCCAGTCCTCGCCTTCCCACACGCCGTCGGGCAGCGCCCGGAGCGCCGCGCGCATCCCGGCCTCGGACTCGGCGTGGAGGCGCTCGAAGCAGCCCTCGATCGTCTCGGCGCCGTAGCGCTCGAACAGCTCGGCGAGCCGGCGGGCCGCGACGTCGTCCGCCGCGTACTGGGCGAGGAGATCGCCCTCGCGCTCCTCGCGGCCGCGCAGGTTCGACAGGATGAGCTCGATGGTCTCGCGCTCCGGCCCCGCCGCGGTGAAGATCCGCACCGGCGCGATGCGCAGGCCCTCCTGGTAGCTCTCGGTGGCCCAGGTCACGTAGCTGCCGGGCACGGCGCCGCCGATGTCCGCCCAGTGGGCGAGGTTCACGGCAAAGGCCACCAGGCGCCCCTCGAAGAAGACGGGCCGCACCGCCTTGACGTCCGGCAGATGATTGCCGCCCACCTCGGGCAGGTTGAGGAGCCACACGTCGCCATCGCGCATGCGCGCAGCAGGGATGCGCTCGAGCAGGGCCTTCACCGTGAAGCCCATCACCCCCATGTGCATGGGGATGTCGCGCCCCTGGGCGATGATGCGGCCCTGCGCGTCGGTCAGCGCCGAGGACAGGTCGCCCGCCTCCTTCAGCAGCGGCGAGCGCGCCGAGCGCATGACGATCACGCTCATCTCTTCCGCGATGGCGTAGAGCGCGTTCCGGACCACCTCGAGCGTGATCGGATCGGGCGCGGCGCGCTCACGCGGCGGCCTCGATGATCAGGTTGCCCAGGCGGTCGGCCGCCGCGCGCTGGCCCGGATAGACGATGATCGTGGAGCACTCGTCCTCGATCATGGCCGGTCCTGCGATCGCGACGCCGACGGGCAGCGACGCGCGGTCGTGGCGGGGCAGCGTCACCTCGCCTGTCTCGGGAAAGAACGCGCGATGCGATCCCGCCGGCATCGCGGCCGCGCGGCCGCGAAGCCGGAGCGTCGGACGGCGCCGCCGCCGCCCAGTCATCCCCGCCGATCGCGGCCACGCGCAGGTTCACGCACTCGATGCTCTCGCCGGTGGCATAGCCATAGAGCTGCCGGTGCCGCTGCTCGAATGCCGCCCGCAGCGCGGGCACGCCGCCGTCGCCGAAGGGCAAGGTGATCTCGTAGTTCTGTCCCGCGTAGCGCAGGTCGAGGCTCCGCGTGACGAGCATCCGATCGAGGGGATGGCCCTCCTTCGCGAGCGGGGCCAGGCACTGCTGCTCGAGCGCGCGGAAGCGGTCCTCGACGCACCTTCAGATCCCAGCCGTCGACGGGCGCGCGATACGTCTGGACCGCGTCGTAGCGAAGCGGCGAGACGAGACAGCCGAGCGCGGAGAACGCGCCGGAATGCGCGGGAACCACCACCCGGCTCATCCCCGCCTGCCGCGCGAGCGCGCCGGCGTGAAGCGGTCCCGCGCCGCCATAGGCGATGAGGGCGAAGCCGCGAAGGTCGTAGCCGCGCTGCACGGAGACCAGCCGCAGCGCGCGCAGCATGCTCGCATTGGCGACCTCCACCACGCCGTGCGCGGCGGCGGTGAGCGAGAGGCCGAAGCGCTGCGCAATGAGGCGCAAGCGCCGCCTCGGCCCGGCCGCGGCTTGATCCGGATAGAACCGCCGTAGATTCGATCGGGATTCAGGTAGCCGAGGATCACGTTGGCGTCGGTCACCGTCGGCGCGCGGCCGCCGAGGCCATAGGCCGCCGGCCCGGGCAGAGCGCCCGCGCTATCCGGCCCCACCTTGAGCGCGCCCGTCGCCGCCTCCACCCGCGCGATGGAGCCGCCGCCCGCGCCGATGGACTCGACGGCCAGCATGGGCAGCCGCACCGGGTAGTCGCCGAGCTTCTTCTGCGCCGCCGTCTCGGGCACGCCGTCGGCGATCAGGCACACGTCGGTCGTCGTGCCGCCCATGTCGAAGGCGAGCGCGCGGCCGATCCCGAGCGTGCGCGCGGTGTGCGCGGCGGCGGCCACGCCGGCCGCGGGGCCCGACATGGCCATCGTGAGCGGACGCGCCTTCGGCCGCCTCGACCGACATCATGCCGCCCCCCGAGTGCAGGAGGTGCAGGGCGCGGCCCGCGGGCAGCCGCGAGCGCAGGTCGTCGAGATACGCGGTGGCGAGCGGCATGACCGACGCATTGAGCACCGTGGTGCACGCGCGCTCGTACTCGCGGAACTCCGCGTTGATCTCGCTCGAGACCGAGAGGTGGCGGAAGTGCGGCGCGAGCAATTGCCGGAGCGCCTGCTCGTGCGCGGCATTGGCGTAGGCGTGCAGCAGGCAGATCGCGACGCTCTCGACCCCGTGCGCCTTCAGCTCGGCGACGAGCGCCCCCACCTCGTCGGCCGCGAGCGGAGTCAGGACATTGCCCTCCGCGTCCATCCGCTCGGTCACCTCGAGGCGCAGGTGCCGCGGCACGAGCGGATCCGGCTTGGCGGGCAGGTCGAGGCGGTAGAGATGCGTGCGGTTCTGCCGCGCGATCTCGAGCACGTCGCGGAACCCGCGCGTGGTGACGAGGCCCACGGGCGCGACGCGCCGCTCGACGATGGCATTGGTGACCAGCGTCGTGCCATGCGCGAGCAGCGTCCACGGGCCGGTCTCGGGCTCGAGCACGGCGAGCCCGTTCAGCACGCCCGCGGCGGGCGCCGCAGCAGTGGTCGGCACCTTGCACGAGCGCATGGCCCCGGAGGAATCCCAGGCCACCAGGTCCGTGAAGGTGCCGCCGACGTCGACGCCGATGCGAGTACCGGAGGTGTTCGTCACGGGAGCGATCTCTCGACGCCACAGGGTATCCCACGCCGGGCGTCGTGAAAAGCGGGATCGCCTAGGGTGCCTTCTTGTGCGTGGCCAGCACCTCGGCCATCAGCGCCCCATCCACGAGCGAGCTCACGTCCACGTGCTTCGGGAGCACCTTCTCCTCGAACAGGAAGCGCGCCAGATCGGTGAGGCTCGCCTGCAAGGGGCTGTCCTTGACCGCGGAGTAGCGGTAGGCGGGGTCCGCCTGCTTGTAGATGGCGGGCAGCCCGGATTCCTTGAAGATGGCGCGCGCCCACTCCTCGGGGATCCCCATCTCCTGCATAACCGCGTTGATCGCGGGCGCGGGATCTTTCTCCAAGGCGTCATAGGCCATGACGAGCGCCCGCAGGTAGCGTCGCGCCGTCTCGGGGTTCGCCTTGAGCCAGCTGCTCCTCACGGCCCAGACGCCCAGGCCCGTGTAGACACCGATGTCGGCCTCGCGGGCGATGATCTTGCCGTCGGCCTGGTGGACCATCCTCTGCATCCAGGGCTCCCAGGTCGCCGCGACGTCGATCTGCTTGTTCATCATCGCGGCCACCTGCTGCGCCGGCTCGAGCGCGAGGAGCTTGACCTGGCTCGTGGGGATGTTCTGGCGCTTCAACACCGTCAGCACGGCATAGTGGGACGTCGACCCCCGGAAGAACCCGATGGTCTTGCCGTTGAGGTCGGCGAGCGTTCCCACCCCGCTATCCTTGCGGGCCACGAACCCCACCGCGCGCGGGTACTCGTTGTCGACGCCGATGTAGACCCAGTCCACGCCCTGGGCCACGCCGGCCAGGAACGGCACCGTCCCCACCATCGCGACGTCGATGCTCTGGCTCTGCGCGGCCGCGATCATGGGCGCTCCCGCGGTGAACTTCACGAAGGTCGGGGCCAGGCCCGCTTTCTCGTACAGCTTCAGGCTGCGGGCGCCGAAGAGGAGCCAGGAGGCAACGGCCTGGTAGCCGATCTTGATGGGAAGCGGCGCCCCGGGCTGCGCGCTCGGCGCCGGCGTACCCCCGAAGGGCGCGAGGAGGAACGTCAGCGTCAGGACGAACGCGAGCGCGAGGGCAACGGACGTGCGGCGCGTCGATATCAGAGCCATCGATCTCCCTCCGGAACCCGACGGGATGTCGACGGGCGGGGACCGGCTCCGAGGAACCAGTCCCCGCCGCGTCAGTGGGTGAGGATCACGCGTCCAGGGCCAGGAAGCGGCGCGCGTTGTCGCCGAGGATCTTGCGCTGTGCGCCCTCGCTGAGCCCGCTCATGTGCTTGCGCAACTCCTCCACGGCGCCGGGGAAGACCGCGTCCCAGTGCGGGTAGTCCGAGGCCCAGCACACGTAGTCCTCGCCGATGTAGTCGACCACGGCGGGGATGGTCGCCTCGTCCGGGTCGCACGAGATCATGCACTGCCGGCGGAACACCGCGACCGGATCGTTCTTCAGCCACGGTACCTCCTGCGCGCGCTTCTCCCAGTGCTCGTGCATGCGGTGGAGCCAGAAGGGAAGCCAGCCGCAGCCCGACTCGAGGAAGGCGACCTTCAAGCGCGGGAAGCGCTCGAGCACGCCACCCGCGATCATCGAGAGCGCGGCCAGCATCTGCTCGAAGGGGTGGGAGATCATGTGGGTCATGAAGAAGTTGTCGTAGCGATCCAGGCCCGCGGTGGGGAGCTGACCGTCGGTGCCCTCGTGGAACATGACGGGCACGCCGAGCCGCTCAGCTTCCGCCCACACGGGATCGTGCGCAGGATCCTCGAGGGCGCGGCCCGCCACGGGGTTGGGGCGCAGGTACACGCCCTTGAAGCCGAGCTCGGTGACGCAGCGACGGAGCTCGGCCACGGCCGCCCTCACGTCGCGCAGCGTGATCATGCCCACGCCGATGAGTCGCGCGCGATCCGCCGACGAGGTATTCCTTGTGCAGCCAGTCGTTGTAGGCGCGGCAGATCGCCGCGTTCAGCTCCGGGTCGCGCGCGTCCACGGTGTAGAGCCCGAGGGTGGGAAACGGGACGGCGATGTCGATGCCATCGGTGTCCATCGCCCCGAGCCTCGACTGGGGCCGGACGATGTCCTCCGACCGGAAGCGTCCGTTGCGTCGGTCTGGTACCAGATCTCCGGCAGTCCCGGAAAGCCCTTGCCCTTGCCCTCGGGCTGAGGATAGAGACGCCCTTCCATCGCGATGCGGATGTCACCGTGGCGGTCCCGGACGAGCCGGGGCGCCTTCGCGCGAAGCGCGCCCTCGAGGTAGCGCTCCCAGAGGTCGTGCGGCTCCAGCAGGTGTCCGTCGCAGTCGATGATGCTGCCGTGCTTCATGACGGGATCCTCCCGGGGATGGATGCGCGGGAGCTCGTGGTCAGCTCCTCGCGGATCAGGTGAAGAACGCGCTCCTTGATGCTCACGAACCTCGGCGTCGTCACGATGTCGAACGACCGCGGCTTCGGAAACGGGACAGCGATCTCCTCCTTGACGCGTCCCGGCCGCTGCGTCATGACGTAGAGCCGATCGGCGAGGAACACCGCTTCCTCCACGTCGTGGGTGATGAAGAAAATGGTGGGATGGAACTCGTCCCAGATCTGGAGCAGGAGCTCCTGCATCCCGAGCCGCGTCTGGAAGTCGAGGGCCACGAACGGCTCGTCCATCAAGAGCACGTCCGGGCGGTTCACGAGGGCGCTCGCGATCTGCGCGCGCTGCCGCATGCCCCCAGAGAGCTGGTAGGGATAGTGCCCGGCGAAGTCGTCGAGTCCCATGGCGTGCATGTAGCGGGCAGTATCCTCCTGGCACTGGCGCACAGGCACGCCCCGCTTCTTCGGCCCGAAAGCGATGTTGTCGCGCACGGTCATCCAGGGAAAGAGCGCCGGGGTCTGAAAGACCACAATGCGGTCGGGGCCGGCGTGGCGCACCTCCACGTCGCCCACCCTCACCTCCCCCGACGTCGGCGCGTCGAAGCCGGCCAGCATGTTGAGCAGGGTCGACTTGCCGCAGCCGCTCGGGCCCACCAGGCACACGATCTCCTGATCGGCGATCTCGAGGCTCACCCGGTCGAGCGCCTGCACCTCGCTGCCGTGCCCACGCCCGGAGGGAAACGTCCGGGAGACATCGCGCACGATGATCTTGCCCATGGGACTCGCGCTCACTTCCCCTGCCAGTGCAGCGTTCGCCGCTCGACAAGCGAGATGACGAGCTCCAGGCTGACCCCGATCAGGCCCACAATGATGATCCCGAGGAAGACGTCGGTGATCCGGAAGAACGTGCCGGCATCCTGGATGATGAAGCCGAGCCCTTCCTGCGCGGCGATGAGCTCCGCGGCCACGACGATGGCCCAGCTCACCGCCGTCGACGTCTTGATGCCCGTGAAGATGTGCGGCATGGCGGCCGGCAGCATGACGCTCGTGAAGAGCTGCCAGCGCGTGAGCCCGAGGTTGCGCCCCTTGCGGATGAGCTGCTCGGGTACCGCCCGCATTCCCGCGGCGCTGTTGAGCACGGTGTAGTTGAACGACGCCGCGAAGATCAGCAGGACCTTGCCCAGCTCGCCGATGCCGAACCACAGGATCATGAGAGGAATGAAGGCGATGGGCGGGATCGGACGGAAGAAGCCGAAGATCGGCAGCAGCGCCGCGTTGATCGTGCGGTTGTAGCCCATGGCGAGGCCGACTGGAATGGCCAGGGCGAGCCCGGCCACCAGCCCGGTGAGGCTCCGGAAGAGGCTCTTGGCGACGTGGATGTAGAGCGGCTTGCCCGCATATCCCACGCTGACCAGCGTCGCCAGCTCGTCGCCCATGGCCCGGGGAGAGGGCAGAACCAGGGGCGATACGCGAAAGATCGTCGTGACTACGACCCACGCCGTGACGATCACCACGACCGTCACCGCGCTCACCACCACTTCCCGGGGGATTCCAGAGCGAGGTAGCGGACGCGTGACGACGACCATACCGATGTCCTTTCGCTAGCGCCGGCTTTGACGGACGAGCGCAAGAGCTCGATGAGCCGAACCCACCGGGCCGAATCGTGCGAGGCCTACCTTAGATCGCGGGCCTCCACACCTGTCAATCGACGGCCACGACGCCTCGCGTCGTGCGTGAGCCGATGAAAGGGGACCGGCGCGTCAGACGGCTATCCGATAGACACGAGCGGCCGTGTCGTGGAACATCGCGGCGCGCTCGGGAGCCGAGTAGCCCTTCGACAGCCGCTTGAAGGCGTTGTACATCACGTTGTAGGAGAAGGAGACCTTGTCCACCGGGAAGTTGCTCTCGAACATGCACCGGTTCGGACCGAACTGCTCGATGCAGTACGTCACGAAGGGGGCCATCGCCGCCGCCAGCTCTTCCGAGCCGATGGGCGTGCTCCGAGCATGCCAGTCGAATCCCGTGCGAGGCATGCCGATGCCCCCGAGCTTGACGGAGACGTTGGGGCAAGCGGCCACGGCGGCGATCCCGCGCCGCCAGGTGGCCAGCACCTCTTCGTCCCGGTTGGCGTAGGGGCCGACCCGCAGCAGACCGCCGATATGGTTCAAGATGATCGGCAGGTCCGGGACGGCCTTGGCAAACGCCGCCAGCTCGGGGAGCTGCGGAAAGTACAGCCACGCCTCGAGGGACAATCCCATCCGCGCCAGCACCCGCGCGCCCGCGCGGAACTGATCACTGGCGAGCTGCCCCTCGCTCTTCTGCGCGGCCGTGTTCTCCACCTCGGGATGGGGATCCCACGTCACGGAATGACGGATCCCCCGAAACCGGTTGGGGCTGGCCGCCCGCAACGCGTCCAGCACGGGTTCCACCCGTGCGCCCAGGTTCAGGTTGGCGTGACCGACATGGCGGCGGCCGCCCGACCGGGACCGTACAGACCGCTCGCGCTCGCCGCGGCCAGCCCCTGGACGAACTCGACTTCCCCCACGGGGCGCATCTCCTCCGGGCCGTCCGCGCGGTACATCGCTCGCGCCTCGATGAACACCGTGGAACGCACGTTGTGACCGCTGTGAATGTCGGCGGCCAGCTCGTGGAGCAGGTATCGTTGGTACGGGACCCGCGCGGTGCGAAAGTCCCAGAAATGGTGATGGGGATCGCAGATGGGCATCTCCGGTTCCAGCGTCGGCTCCTGGGTCAACGCGAGCCAGTCATTGCCTCCGAATGGCACGATCGCACCTCCGAGGTGATGCGGGTCAACCAGCGTCTGGCCGGGACCAAGCCCGGCGGCTCCCCATTCTACTTGGCCTCTTCCACAAGCGCATCCTCGCCGCCAGCCTCGACGCGGGCGATGCGGCGCTGCATCTGGAGACGGTCGCGGGGGCGATCGGGCTGCCGTAGAATCAGCCCACCTTGACGGATATCGCGACGCTCGACCGGCATCGCTATATGACTGAGGGGAGGATCTAGCCCGTGCTCTCACGGCGGGGTCTTCACACGGCAGGGACCGCGCTCTGGATCACGTGCGGCTGGATCGGAGCGGCCCTGCTCGTACACTGGATCGTCCGGCGGGTGCCCACGCACCTCGCCCGAGAATTTACCGCGACCGCGACCGGAGCGGTCATCGGGCTCGGCAGCGCGTGGTTCGAGCTGCGCCTGATCCCGCGCTACGTGCGTTCCCTGACCGTAGGCGGTCTCCTCCTCGTCCGGACCTTCTTCTACGTCACGCTGTGCGCCGTCGTGATCCACGTCGTGACGTGATGGAGCGCATCCACGAGCAGAAGGATCGGTATCTCGCGCGGTATGGGGTCGTGCCCGAGTTCAAGGCCGGCCTCCACGGCGGAACCGTCGTGACCGCCGAGATCGGCGACATCAAGAAGGACATCGCCCACAGCGGCGACACGGTCAACACGGCGGCCCGGGTCGAGGCGCAGTGTCGCCCGCTGGAGCGGCGCGTGCTGGTGTCAGAGGCGCTGTTGAGCCGGTGCCGGGTACCTGAGGAGCTCGAGATCGAGGACATGGGGGAGCAGGAGCTGCGCGGCAAGGCCGAGGCGCTCCGTCTCTACAGTGTCCGGGCCCGCGTGTAGGCGGTGAGTCGGTCGACTTCGACCGGCGACCGACGCGGTTCGCGACTCATGCGCGGCCGCCGGGCAAGACCGGGTGGATCCCGGCCGTGATAGGATCACGCCCGATGTGGCGATTGCGCCCGGGCTCACCAACGAGCCGGGCATGGGAGGCGACGATGCCATCGATCAAGGTAGAGGATCTCGCGTATGTCCGGCTCCGGGCGCCCGACCTGGACGTCATGGAGGAGTTTCTCACTCACTTCGGCCTGATCAGGGCGGCGCGGACGCCGAGCGCGCTCTACATGCGGGGGACGGACCCCGCTCACCATCTCCACGTGACGGAGAAGGGGGAGCCCGGGTTCCTGGCGCTCGCGTACCGCGCCGCCAGCGAGGACGACCTCCGGCGGGTGGCGAAGGCGCCGGGGGCCTCCCCCGTGGAGAGCGTCGACGAGCCCGGCGGCGGCCGGCGGGTCCGGCTCACGGAGCCGAACGGCTACCGGATCGAGGTCGTGCACGGCATCGAGCCGCTGCCGCCCATCCCCGTCCCGGAACAGCCGATGAACACGGGCACCGAGCCCCTGCGTCGAGCCGGCGTGCTGATGCGCCTCCGGAAGTCGCCGACGCCGATCAAGCGCATCGGGCACGGCGTGCTCGGCACGCCGAAGGTGCGGGAGACGGTCGAGTGGTTCCGGGAGACGCTCGGCTTCCTCCGCTCGGACGACGTGTACGCGGGCGACAAGGACCACATCATCGGCTCGTTCAACCGGTGCGACCGCGGCGACGAGTACGTCGACCACCACACGCTCTTCTGCGTGATGAACGAGCGGGCGGGCCTCAACCACGTCTCGTTCGAGGTGCCGGACGTCGATGCCGTGTTCAAGGACCACGAGTACCTGACGCGGCTCGGCAAGTACGAGCACATGTGGGGCGTGGGCCGGCATCTCCTCGGCAGCCAGGTCTACGATTACTGGGCCGACCCCTGGGGCCGGGTGCACGAGCGATGGGCGGACACGGACCGCCTGAACGCGCGGACGCCCGGCAATCTCCTGTCCGCGGAGGAGTCGCTCGTCAGCCAGTGGGGCGAGGACCCGCCGGAGCGATTCCTCCGCCACGTGAGTCAGTAGCGCGCGGGGGCCCTGCCGGAGCAATCCCGAGATACGCTTCCTGGATGCGGGCCTCGAGCAGGAGCGCCGACGGAGGGCCGCCCGCCACGGTGCGGCCCTCCTCCAGCACGTAGGCCCGGTCCGCGACCTCGAGCGCCCGGGCCACGTTCTGCTCGACGAGCAGGATGGCCACGCCCTCGTCGTGAATCACGCGGATGGTCTCGAACATCTGATCGACGACCGCGGGGGCGAGGCCGAGCGACGGCTCGTCCAGCAGCAGGAGCCGCGGCTTCGCCATGAGCGCCCGGCCGATCGCGACCATCTGCTGCTGACCGCCCGAGAGCGAGCCGGCGAGCTGCTGCCGCCGCTCGCGCAGGATCGGGAACATCCCGTACACGCGCTCGAGCGTCTGCCGGCGAGCCCGCCGGGCGAGGCCGCGGTAGCTTCCGATCTCGAGGTTCTCCTCGACCGACATGCGCGTGAACAGCCGGCGCCCCTCCGGCACCAGCGCGATCCCGTGGCCGCAAATGAGATGGGGCGGCACGGTGGCCAGGTCGAGCCCGTCGAGGCGCAGCTCCCCCGCCCGCCAGCGCAAGAGGCCGGCCACCGCGTTGATGAGCGTGCTCTTGCCGGCGCCGTTCGGACCGATGACGGCCACCACCTCGCCGTCCCCCACCTCGAGCGTGGCGTCCCACACCGCGACGGCGTCGCCGTAGCCGATCGCCAGGTGGCGGGCCTCAAGCAGCATGGGTCTTGCCGAGGTAGACCTCGACGACGTGGGGATCGCGCATGACCTCGCCCGGGCGGCCGGCCGCGATCACCTCGCCCTCGTTCAGCACCACGACGCGGTCGGACAGCTCGAGCACCGCCCGCATCACGTGCTCGACGAAGAGGATGGTCGTGCCGCGCCCGCGGATCTCCTGGATCAGGCCGATGGCGCTCCCCATCTCCGCCGCGTTGAGGCCGGACAGCACCTCGTCGAGCAGGATGACGCGCGGCCGGGCGGCGAGCGCGCGGGCCAGCTCCAGGAACTTGCGCTCGTGGAGGTTCAGCTCGCCGGGCAGGGCCAGGGCCCGCCGGCCGAGGCCGGTGAAGTCGAGCCAGGTGCGCGCCTCGGCACGGGCCTCCGCGAGCGCGCACGGCACCGTCCCGAAGGTCGCGGCGAGCGCGACATTGTCGAGCGCGCTCAGGTGGCCGAACGGCCGCGGGATCTGATAGGTCCGGGCCACGCCGAGCCGGGCGATGGCATGCGCCGGGCGACCGGTGAGCGGCGCGCCGTCGAGCGTGATCCGCCCGCGGTCAGCCGCGTAGTGCCCGCTGATCACGTTGATCAGCGTGGTCTTGCCCGAGCCGTTCGGGCCGACCAGACCGACGATCTCGCCGCGGCCGAGGCTGAGCCCCACGCCCCGGAGGGCCTGGATGCCGCCGAACGCGCGCCACACGTCCTCGCAGACGAGCACCGCGGCGGCCGGCGCTCCCTCGCGGGCCGCCGTCGGAGCCGGGACCGGGCCGCCGTCCAGGCTGGCCGCGACGGGCGCCGCACGGAGCGCGTGGGACGTCGCGATCGGCGCCACGTCACGCGACGGCATCGTCGGGGCCGCCGCGCCGCGCCGCCGCCAGGCCCCGCCGCGCGCGAGGACGGCGACCACGACGCCGTCGGGCAGCAGCAGGATGACGAGGATCAGCGCGAGCGCCACCACCGCGCGGCCGAGGACCGCCGTGTCGCCGCCGGTGAAGGCGTAGAGCGAGGCCGTGATGATGGCGGCGCCGACGGCGGGGCCGAGCCAGTGGCGGGCGCCGCCCAGGATGCTCATGAGGACGACGTAGAGCGGCACGGTGATCGCGAACGTCTCGCCCACCGTGACGTAGCTCACGTAGACGGCGTAGATCCCGCCGGCCACCCCCGCGACCGCCGCCGAGAGCGCGAACGCCGCGAGCTTGTAGCGGAGCGTGGGCACGCCCTTGACCTCGGCGACGTCCTCGTCGTCGTGGATGGCGAAGAGCCCGAGCCCGAGCCGCGAGCGCGTGACGGCATAGGCGGTCGTCACCGACAGGAGCGCGAGCCCGAGCCCCAGGAGATACATCGTCCCCGTCGGCGAGGCGACGAGCCGGGGCAGCGGCACCGCGCTCAGGTACACGCCCGGCCCGCCGTCGATCCGCGTATTGAGCACGATGGTGGCGAGGACGAACGTGATGGCGAGCGTGAGCAGCCCGAACAGCTCGCCGCGCAGCCGGCGGACGCGGAAGACGACGGCGCCGATGCCCACCGCCAGGAGCGCCGACACCGCGCCCGCGGCGGGCAGCGAGGCGAGGAAGGGCACCGCGAACCCCGCGGTGAGGGTGGCCGTCGTGTACACGCCCGCGCCGAAGAACGCGCCGTGGCCGAAGCTGAAGTAGCCGGCGTAGCCGCTCAGGAAGCTCCAGCTCGTGGCCAGCGACACCCAGAAGAACACGAGGAAGAGGAACGACTCGTAGAAGGCCGGGAGGCCGAGGGCCGGCAGCGCGCTCAGCGCGAGGCCCGCCGCCACGAGGCCGACGGCCACCCGGCGACTGTGCCCGCTCACGCGCGCCCGGGTCGCAGGACCAGGAGACCGATGAGGATCGAGAACGATACCAGCGGCGCCCAGGCCGGGGCCACGACCGCCATGGTGACCGATTCGCTGACGCCGATGAGCAGGCCGGCGCCGAGCGCGCCGATCGGGTTGGCGAGGCCGCCGATGATGACCACGGCGAACACCACGCCGAGCCACGCCCACATCTGCGACGGCGCCAGCGTGGAGATCAGGGCGATGTAGCCCCCGGCCACGGCCGCGTAGGCCGCGGCGACGCCCGAGAGCAAGAAGGCCTGCGCCCGGTGGTTCACGCCGAAGGCCGCCGCGATGGCCGGGTCCTCGGCGCTGGCTCGGAGCGCCTTGCCGACATAGGTGAAGCGGAGCCAGGCCCAGGTGCCGAGCGCCAGCGCCGCCGCCGTCAGGCACGCGAGGAGCTCGAGCGCGGGCACGTAGAGCGGCCCCAGCCGGAACGAGAGGCTCGCATAGGGCGTCTCGTAGCGCCGGAAGTCGGCCGTCCAGTACCACTGGATGAGCGACTCGATGATCACGGTGACGCCGAAGGTGACCAGCAGCGAGGTGAACTCTCTCACGCGGAACCACGTGAAGACGGCGTGCAGCCCGACGCCGAGCGCAAAGAACAGCGGCAGGATGAGGAGCACCGCCGTCCAGGGCGCGAGCCCGCCGACGGTGCCGAGCTGGTAGGTCAGGTAGGCCCCGAGAAATGCGAGCGCGAAGTGCCCGAGATTCACCAGGCGCAAGAGGCCCCAGGAGAGGCTCAGGCCGAGCGCGAGCAGCGCGTAGAGGCCCCCCGCCAGCAGGCCCGACACCACCGACTGGCCGAGGAGCGTCAGGCTCGGCATGCGCCGGTCAGGCCAGCGGCCCGCCGGTCAGGGCTGCAGCTTGGCGCCCGGCGCCGCGAACTCGCTCGGCCACACCACGACCCACTTGCCGTCCTGCACCTGCTTCAGCTTGAACAGGTCGTCGCCGTAGTTGTTGGGGCCGTCGAACCGCAGCTTGCCGATGATCGTGTCGACCGGGTTCGCGCGCAGCCACTGCCCGAGCACCTTGTCGTCGAGGCTCTTCGTCGCCGTGACCGCCGCATCGAGGACCTGCCAGGCGGCGAACGACCCGGCGACCTGCGTATCGACATTCGCGTACGGGACATTGGCCTTCGTGGCCTTCTCGCGAAACAGGCTGACCAGCCGCGCGGTCTTCGGATTCGCCATGAACGGCGGGTGCTCCTCGAAGACGGTGACGCTCAGTGCCTGCTTGCCGTCCGGCGACAGCGCGAGCGGCCCGGGGGCGGGAAACAGATGGAAGTGCCGCGGCGGCATGTAGTCGAGCTTCTTCATCGCCTCGATGAGCTGGTTGCCGTCGAGGCCGAGCGCGCCGACCCAGAGGAGATCGGGCTTTGCGTCCTTGACCCGGGCCGCCATCGCCCCCCAGTCCCGCGTGCCGAACTCGTACTCGAGGTAGAGGACGACCTTCAGGCCGCGCTTCTCGGCCACCTCCTTGGCCCCGGACGACAGGAACTGGGCCGAGGGGAACTTGCTGGTGAGGATCGCCACGGTCTTGGGCGGATTGGCGGCGGTCGCGAGCCCGCCGAACACGGTGGTGGGGACGGTCTTGTTCGGCTCGGGCCCGAACGCGGCCGTGGGAAAGTGCCCCTCGTACTTGGCGAGATGCGGCATGCCGAACGAGTGGTGGGGAAGGACCTTCTGATAGCGCTGGGCGACGCCCATGGCGGCCAGGATGGCGCCGGTGGCATAGGGACCCATCAGGAGGTCGACCTTGTCCACCGTGATCAGCTTCTCGTACAGGCTGCGCGTGACTTCGGGCTTGGACTGGTCGTCCAGGACGATCCACTCCACCGGTCGCCCGAGCAGGCCGTTCGACCTGTTCAACTCCTCGACGTACACCTCGCCGGCGATCTTGTGGAGCAGCGCGGTGGGACCGAGGGGACCGGTGAGCGCGAGCGTGCTGCCGATCCGGATCGGCTGGCCCGCGGGCGCCGCGGCGACGGGGAGCACGGGGCCAGCACCAGCAGGCCCGCCAGCATCACGCCGAAAAACATGCCCGGGCGCGGACCGTGTCCGTTCCCGGAATACCGTGCGATCCTCATTGATCGAGCCTCCGTGGGCAGCGAGCGTTCAGGTCAGGGACTCGCCGAGTACGGGGACCGTACGCCACGGCGTCCGAGGAGTCAAGCGCGGCACTGGGT
>CAWIZN010000054.1:0-23106 GCA_963840495.1 uncultured Candidatus Rokubacteria bacterium | reverse complement strand
CGTCGCCGCGCGACAGCTCGAGCGCGATCCGGCGCACCGCCCGCGCGCCCTCGCCGGCGATGAGGCCCGCGAACAGCAGGACGGAGTGGCTGGTGATCGCGTACTCCTCGCCCGTCTTGAAGTAGCGGAGGTCCGCGCGGTCGGCGTCGTTCGTGTCGATCAGGCAGAGCCACCGCGTGCCGTCGGCGAACGGCGGCAGGGTGAAGTTGACGACGTCGGAGTGGGCGTTCAGGCACAGGAGCAGCGTCGCGTCGGATCCCGGCCGCTTGATGCCGGTCTCCCGCGCGCGCCCGTCGAGCAGCATCCCGAAGCAGCGCATATTGCCATCCGCCCACTGCCCCTCTTCCATCTCCGTGCCCGCGGCATTGATCCACGTCACTTCCTTGACCTGCAGCTCCTCGTTCCAGTCGGCGGTGAGGAATCGCCCGCGGCGCAGGATGGGGAAGGCGTGGCGGAGCATCGTGAGCTTCCGGACGAAGGCCGTGAGCGCGCGCCCCTCGTCGCCGATCGCGTCCCACTCGAGCCAGCTGATCTCGTTGTCCTGGCAGTAGGCATTGTTATTGCCCTGCTGGGTATGCCCCCACTCGTCGCCGGCGAGGAGCATCGGCGTGCCCTGGGACAGGAGCAGCGTGGTCAGGAAATTGCGCTTCTGCCGCTCGCGCAGCGTCCGGATCGCGGGATCGTCGGTCGGCCCCTCGACGCCGCAGTTCCAGGACAGGTTGTTCGAGCTGCCGTCGCGATTGTCCTCGCCATTGGCCTCGTTGTGCTTGTCGTTGTACGACACGAGGTCGTTCAGCGTGAAGCCGTCGTGCGCGGTGACGAAGTTGACGCTCGCCCACGGCCGCCGGCCCCGCTTGTTGAACAGGTCCGCGGATCCCGCGAGGCGGGACGCGAGCTCCGGCACCTTGCCCTCGTCGCCGCGCCAGTAGCTGCGCACGGTGTCCCGGTAGCGGTCGTTCCACTCCGCCCAGCCCGGCGAGAACGAGCCGACCTGGTAGCCGCCCGGCCCGCAATCCCATGGCTCCGCGATCAGCTTCACCTGGCTCAGCACCGGGTCCTGCCGGCAGGTATCGAGGAAGCCGCCGCCCTCGTCGAAGCCATAGGGCTCCCGGCCGAGGATGGTCGCGAGGTCGAAGCGGAAGCCGTCGACGTGCATCTCGGTCGCCCAGTAGCGCAGGCTGTCCGTGACCATCTGGAGCACGCGCGGGTGGCTCAGGTTCACCGTGTTGCCGGTGCCGGTGTCGTTGACGTAGTAGCGCGGCGCATCCGGCGGCAAGCGGTAGTACGAGGCATTGTCGATGCCCTTGAAGGACAGGGTCGGGCCGCGCTCATTGCCCTCGGCGGTGTGGTTGTAGACCACGTCCAGGATCACCTCGAGGCCGGCGTCGTGCAGGTGGGCCACCATCTGCTTGAACTCCGCGACGTCGCCCGTCGAGAAGTAGCGCGGGTCCGGCGCGAAGAAGCCGATGGTGTTGTAGCCCCAGTAGTTCGTGAGCCCGCGCTCGAGCAGGTGGCTGTCGTCGATGAACGCGTGGATGGGCAGGAGCTCGACCGCGGTGACGCCGAGGCTCTTGATGTACTCGACGATCTCCCGGCGCGCCAGCCCCGCGACGGTGCCGCGGAGCGCCTCGGGAACGAGCGGATGCCGCTTGGTCAAGCCGCGCACGTGCGCCTCGTACACGATCGTGCGCTCCCATGGAATCGCCGGGCGCTTGTCGCGCGTCCAGGTGAACGCGGGATCGACGACCCGGCACTTGGGCATGAACGGCGCGCTGTCTCGCTTGTCGAACGACAGGTCGTCGCCCTCCGCGCCGATCGTGTAGCCGAACACCTCGGGCACCCACTTGAGCGCGCCGACATGCGCCTTCGCATAGGGGTCGAGGAGCAGCTTGTTCGGATTGAAGCGGTGCCCCGCCTCGGGCTCGTAGGGCCCGTGGACGCGGTAGCCGTAGACGGTCCACGGGTTCGCATCCGGGAGGTAGCCGTGCCACACCTCGTCCGTGAACTCGGGCAGCTCGACGCACTCGATCTCGCGCTCGCCCGCCATGTCGAAGAGGCAGAGCTCCACCTTGGTCGCGTGCGCGGAGAAGAGCGCGAAGTTGACACCGAGGCCGTCCCAGGTCGCACCCAGGGGGTGCGGCAGGCCTTCGTGGATCCGGACACCGTTGCCGTTGGACATTGGGCCTCCACCCTCATTGGACGCGGTGGATGGTCTGGGACGGCCTGCCTGCTGCAATGCCCGTGCCTTGCCTCGACTCGCCCGTCGAGGGCGAAAAGCGCTGCCATCGGCCCCATGCACCCGCTCGCGGAGCAGCGCCGGTGCCTCTTACCGCGTAGATCCTACCCGCCTATCCCGACGGCGTATTGCCTCCGTCTCCCGTCTGGCGGTAGCATGCCGAGACGGGAGGGCGACCATGGACTTCGGGATATTCCTGGAACAGACGCGCCGCGGGACCGGCCAGGCCGACGCGTTTCTGGAGATGTTCGAGCTGGTGGACGCGGCGGAGGCGTGGGGGCTCGACATCGTCTGGCTGGCCGAGATGCTGATCAACCCGGCCCGCTCGGTGCTGTCGGCCCCCCTTCTCGTCGCGAGCTGGATCGCCGCCCGGACCCGGCGCGTGCGCATGGGCACGGCCGTGCAGCTCCTGCCCTTGAATCATCCCCTGCGCGTCGCCGGCGAGGTCACGACGCTCGATCACCTGAGCCAGGGGCGCTTCGATTTCGGCATCGGCCGGAGCGGCGGCACGCGGGGCTACGACGCCCTCGGCGTCCCGTACGAGGAGAGCCAGGCGCGCTTCTTCGAGGCGCTCGAGGTCATCCTCGAGGCGTGGAAGGGCGAGCCGTTCAGCTACGACGGCCGCTTCTTTCGGTTCACCGACGTCACCGTCTCCCCTCGCCCGGTATCAGCGGCCGCACCCGCCGGTGCGGATGGCCGCCACCACGGCGGACACGTTTCCCCGTGTGGGCCGGATGGGCTTGCCGATCTTCGTCGGGCTGCGCGGCATGGACATTCCCGAGCTGGCCGGCTGTCTGCGCGCCTATCGCCAGGCGTGGCGCGAGGCGGGGCATCCCGGGCGAGGGCGACGCGTGCCTGCGCATCCCGATCTACGCCGCCCCGACCGAGAAGGCCGCCCGCGAAGAGCCGCGCGACACCATCACCTACTACTTCGAGCGTCAGGCGGACATCACGCTGGCGCCGATCGGGCGAGCCGGGACGGGGCCGGTGGAGCAGCGCCAGACCCAGGCCCAGCGCCTGGCGAGGCTCTCCTACGACGAGATCCTCGACAGGAAAGTCGCCTTCGGCACCGGTCCGGCCCTGGTCGATCGCCTCGGGCAGCTCCGCGAGGAGCTCGCCGTGACCGGGGTCGCCGCCGAGCTGAACCCCGGCGGGCTCTTGCCGACGGCGCAGGAGCTGCGCAGCCTCGAGATCCTCACCAAGCAGGTGATGCCCGCGTTCAAGTAGCGGCCGTCAGCGCCCACCCTGCTTGATCGACGATGGGGTGCACGCGGAACTGCATCTCCGGAGGCGCCGCCCCGGCCGGTGGCGCGCACGCCGCCACCAGCGCGAGCACTGCGCGCACCGTCACACGCGAGATCCACCAGCGGGCGGGGGGCCGCATCGCGTGCCAGCATGCGCGCAACACACGGCCCGCGCCACGCTCTTGCTCATCGGCGCCGTAGCCCGGACCCGGCGGAGTTGATCATGAGATCCTTGACACTTACATCATGAGTCAATATGATTTGAGATCATGAGTCGACCGCTACAAGTGTACCTGGACGAAACCGACTTGAAGAACCTCACGCGCTGGGCCCGCGAGCGGAAGTGGACGAAGTCGCAGGCCGTGCGCGCGGCCATTCGGGCGCTCACTCGCGAGGACCACGACGAGCCACTGCTGCGCGCCAGCGGCATGATCGATGGGCTGCCCGCAGACTTGAGCGCACGCTTCGATCGGTACCTGGAGGACACGTTTGTTGCCGAGCCATCCGCGCCCTACCGGGCCCAGCCGCGCCGTTCCACGAAAGCTGTTCGTCGATAGCGGCGCCTGGATCGCGCTGTTCAGCGCCCGCGATCAGCACCACGTCGAGGCCGAAGCGCTGGTGCGGGAGGCCATCGCACTGAGGGTACCGCTCGTGACGACCAACCTCGTCCTGGCCGAGGTGCACCGCCTGCTCCTGTTCCGGGCCGGCGCGCGCCCCGCCATGGCCGCACTCACGCGGATCGAGGAGAGCGAACGCGTGACCATCAAGTTGGCAACGGCGCAACATCATCGGCGCGCGCGCGAGTGGCTCGACAAGCTCGCGACGCAGACCATCACGTACACGGACGCCGCGAGCTTCGCCGTGATGGAGGCATTGCGCTGCACCGAAGCGCTGACCTTCGACCACGATTTCCTGATCGCCGGGTTCTCTCGCTGGTCGCCTGCCAGCCGCTAGCAGCCTGACGGCGGCCGACGTCTCCCGCGAGTGCCCCGGGAACGCGATCGGTCGCGCGGTGCGATCTCATGACGCTCTAGAGCCGCGCGGGGTCGAAGGGGGCCAGGTCCACCGACCGCGCCTGGCCGTCGACGATCAGCTCGGCCAACGCCAGGCCGGTGGCCGGCGCATTGAGCATGCCCCAGGGGCCGTGGCCGGTCGCCACGTACGCGCCGGCCATTCCGGGAACGCGGCCGATCAGCGGCAGGCCGTCGTCGGTCACAGGGCGATAGCAGGCCTGCCGCCGGGTGATGGGCGCCGCGGCCAGGGTCGACGACACGCGGGCCGCCGCCCGAGCCAGGACGGCGCACGCGGCCTCGCGCACTTCCACCTCATCCGGCGAGTCGGGCAGCGGCGCCGGATCGGCCATGCCACAGACATAGACCTCGCCGTCCGGGCGCGGGATGATCTCGGGCTCGAGCTGGCGGCCCTCGGCCGTGCGGTAGTCGACGAAGAGCGCATGGGGCGGCACGTCGGCCGCGGCCAGCGTCACGCTATAGCCCTTGAGCCCGCGGACGGCCGGCAGCCCGAGGCCGGCCAGTCGCCCCGTCCACGGCCCCATGGCCAGGACCACGGCGTCGGCCTCGACGGTGCGGCCATCGACCGTGACGCCGCACGCCGCGCCATCGCGCTTCACCACGCCCTCGACGACGCCGATGCGCAGCTCGCTCCCGCGCGCCTGCGCGGCGGCGATGAGCGCCGCGGTGAAGCGGGCGGGGTGGACCTGGGCGGTGGTCTCGGTGGAGCCGAGCGCGCCGGTGACGACCCCGGCGCCGTCGATCCAGCGCGGCGCGTCCACGCGATGCCCGCCCGCCGGCGTCCCGCGCTCGCGCGCGGCCATCATGAACGTGTCCATGCGGCGGTAGCCGTAGTCGGCGCCGAGCTCGCGCGCCAGCTCGGCGTGGAGCGCGAAGCTCGCCCGCGCCAGGCCCTCGAGCGGCGACCCGTCGCACCAGTCGAGCGCGAGGAACCCGCCCGACTTGCCCGACGCGGCGCAGGCCACGCCCGAGCGCTCCACGACGGTGACGGCGACGCCTCGGCGGGCCAGGAAGTACGCCACCGAGGCCCCGATGACACCGGCCCCGCAGACGACGACGGTTCGGGGCGGGCTCACCGCGCCGGGCTCGACGCCGCGCCGCGGGAGGCCATGGCCTCGCGGATGCCGCGCGCGGGATCGGCCTCGGCGAGCACGGGCGCAGGCGTCCCCGTGTGGAGGGCATCGGCCAGGAGCTTGCCCGCCATGGGGCCGCGGCCAAAGCCGGACGAGGCGAGGCCGCTGACGATCCAGAGGCCGCTCCGCGCGGGCACGCGGCCGATCAGCGGCTTGCCGTCGAGCGAGAACGGCATCAGGCCCGCCCAGGTGCGCGCGGCGGGCTGCGTCTCGAGGAAGGGCAGGATCTCCGCCGCGTGACCGTGATTCACCTCGATGCCGGAGGGCTCGGGCGCCGTGCCCCACCCGGCGAGCTGGCGGTCCCCGCCGAAGATGACCTCGCCGTTCCGGCGCTGGCGGCCGTAGAGATGGCGCGTGACGCGCGCGCCGTCGCGGTGCGTGAGGTCCGGCGGCTCGTCCTCACGCCGGGCGCGCGAGGACAGCGCGCCGCCGCGATCGTCGCGCCAGGCGAGCCCGGACTCGGCCGACGAGATCGTCTGAAAGACGCGCGGCGGCAGCGGCGCGGTCGCCCACATCTGGCCGCGCACGGGGACGATCGGGATGTCGAGACCGAGCATCGCCCCGATGGGACCGCACCACGCGCCCGCCGCGATGACGAGGTGCTCGGCGACGACCTCCGCGCGAGTGGTCCGGACCACCCAGCCGCCCGCCGGCCGCGGCGCGATCGCGGTCACTTCGTGATGGGTGAGGACGCGGGCGCCCGTTCCGCTCGGCGACCCGCGCGAAGGCCCGCGTGGCCCGCTCGGGATCGGCCTGGGAGCGCAGCGGCGAGTAGACGGCGCCGAGGAGCGCCGGGCTCAGGGCGGGCTCGAGGCTCCGGGCGTCGCGGATGCCGAGCAGCTCGATCACATGCCCTTGCGCGCGGAGCGCCGCCACGCGGTCGCGCGCGAAGTCGTGCTGCGCCGCGGTGTGGATGGCCTGGAGCGAGCCCGACTGCCGGAGCTCGATGTCCTCGCCATGATCGAGCTGCATCTCCTTGAACAGGTCGAGGCTGCCCGCGGTGAGGTGGGCCTGCAGATCCGGCGCATGGCCCCAGCCGGTCGAATCGATCATGCCCGCATTGACGCCCGACGCGCCCGAGGCGATCTCGCCCCGCTCGAGCACCGTGACGCGGCGGCCGTGCAGGGCGAGGTGGAGCGCCGCGGATGCGCCCGCGATGCCTCCGCCCACGATCGCGACATCGGTGTCCCTCGTGCGCTCCCCCGCCATGACCCGGGCAGTGTAGCGCACTTGCGCGTCCCCGGCCGGCCGGGCATGCCGTTGCTGTCGCGCGTCGACCGCGCCGTGGACCATCGGTCGCCGAGGCCGGCTCGCACCTCTCGGCGCGCCTCGACGAGCGGCCACGCCGGTACCCGCCGCCATCGGGACCGGCTTGCGACGACGCGCCATGGGCGCGCCCGCGCGGTCGCCGCTGACCCGGCGCGAGGCCGACGCGCGCCAGGCGACGAGCGCGCTCTACCATGCGGCGGCGCGGCGCTGCTCGCGTGGGAGGGCTGGCGCATCCACGAGGCCTCGGGCGACGCCCGCCGTCTCCTCCGTCGCGCCTGGTGCTCGACCATCGCCTCACCGCGCGCGATCCCCTCGCTCCGGGCGCGGGGACGGCCGAGCGGAGGCGGCTGCGCTCCTGCTCGACGACCGGCGGTCCCCATGGCGGCAGTCGCCTGCGGGAAGGGGCTCCCGACGCGGGTGTATCCTATCCGTCACGTTGACGGGCAGGAGGAGGCTTGTTCAATGGCGGCGATGGGCGTCTACGATCAGATCAAGAAGGCCTTCCAGGACATCGTCGCGCCGGAGCTTCACGCGCTCCGCGGAGAGATCCGCGTGCTCGATCAGAAGATCATCGCCCTCGATCAGAAGATCGACGCCGTGGACAGCCGGCTCACGATCAGGATAGACGCGCTCGCTGCCCAGATCACCTCGTTCAGAGCGGAGATGGCATCGCACAAGGCCGAGCTGCTCGCCGAGATCCGGCGGGTCGACAACAGGATCGATTCCGTCGATCGCGAGCTGCGCACCGCCATCGACGTGCGCGAGCGGTTGGCCGCGCTCGAAGCGCGTCTTCCCGCCTGACCGCTTCCCGCCTCAGCCGGTCGATCGCGGCGCGCTCGCGCCGGCGGCGGCCAACCCGGTCTTCGAGTATTTCAAATCCCGGTACTCGCCCGAGAGCACCGGCGGATGCTTGGCCTCGCCCTGGCTCGGCAGGCACTCGATCAGCGCGTCGTAGTTGGGGTGATTGAAGAACGCGATCGACAGCCGCGGCCGGCTCGGCGCGCCGCCGAGCGGCGGGTTCACGACGCGGTGCATGTTCGACAGCCACCGGTCATTGGTCCAGCGCATCAGCAGATCGCCGATGTTCACGACGAAGGTCTCCGGCGTCGTGGCGACGTCGACCCACTGGCCGGCGCGCGTCAGGACCTGAAGCCCGCCGGGCACGTCCTCGCCGGCCAGGATCGTGAACCCGCCATAGTCGGTGTGGGCGCTGGCCCGGAGCTGCCCCGGAACCGGCGGCACCGCCTGCGCCGGATAGTAGTTGAGGCGCATCGTCCCGATCGAGCGATCGACCTTGTCGTCGAAGAAGGCCTCGTCGACCCGCAGCGCGAGCGCGGCCAGCCGCATGAGGAAGACGATGAGCTGGTCCATCGCGCGGTAATAGGTGGTCGCCGCCGGCGGCGAATCCCGCGGGGGCGGCCGGCCAGATATTGGGGATGAAGTGCTGGCGCCCCAGCGCGCTCGTGTAGTACCGATCGTCCGGACGTATCGACGGGCCCGACGTGGAAGAACTCCTTGAGATCGGGCGGGGCCGCCGCATCATTCGCCTTGGACAGGGCCTCGCCGCCCACCGGGTGATAGCCGCGATTCGTGCCCGCCACCGGGTGCCGCGCGGCGAGCTTGTCGGCGAGCGGCAGGGCGAAGAACGCGTGCGCGCTCGAGCGAAGGTCGTCGACCACGCGGGCGGGCACGCCGTGGCCGCTGATCGCGAAGAAGCCGATCTCGCGGCAGGCCTCGTCGATCCGCGCGGCCACGGCCAGGCGCTCGGCGCGGCCGCCCTGGCGCGCCGGCGTCAAGTCGATCAGCGGGACTTCGTTCATGGCTCCTCCATCAGAGGGTCGAGAAGACCGAGCCGCCGTCGACGACGAGCGTCTGGCCGGTCATGAACGCGCTGTCGTCGGAGGCGAGGAAGACCACGGTGCCCTCCACGTCGTCGGGAAAGGCCTCGCGCTTGAGCGAGCGCGCCTGCATGATGGCCGTCACCTGAAAGCCGGTGATGTCCGGGTTGGCCTGCACGGTATCGCTCAGGATCAGGCCCGGGGCGATGGCGTTCACCGTGATGCCCGCGGGGCCGAGCTCGCGCGCGAGCGCGCGGGTCATCGCCACCACGGCGCCCTTGGACGTCACGTAGTGCATCAGGAAGGCCGTCCCCTTGGCCACGATGGCCGAGGCGACGTTGACGATGCGCCCGCCGCCCTGCGCCCGCATCAGGGGGGCGACGGCGCGCGCGCAATTCCAGACGCCCTTCACGTTGACGGCCATGACGCGGTCCCACTCCGCCTCCGGGATCTCCTCGAAGGGCTGGGGCTTGAGCGTGGCGAAGATGGCGGCATTGTTGACGAGCACGTCGATCCGCCCGAAGGCGGCGACCGCCGCCGCGACCATGGCGGCGACGGAGGCGGCGATGCTCACGTCGGTCCGCACGCCGAGGACCCGGTCGGCGGCGCCGAGCTTTTCCGCCGCCGCAAGAGGATCGACGACGTCGGCCACCACCACCCGCGCGCCCTCGGCGAGGAACCGCTTCGCGTACTGAAAGCCGATGCCCGCCGCCCCGCCCGTGATCACCGCGACCTTGTCCGCGAGTCTCATGTTCGGATATTCAGGGCCAGGCTAGGCGAGCAGGTCGGCGACGCGCACGCGGGCGCGCGGGGCGGCGAGCGGGCTGACGACGGCGCGGGGCTTCAGCACTCGTACTGTCCGGTAGCGCCACCGCCCCGCGGTCACGCGCTCGGGATCGCGATGGACCTCGAGCACGTTACCCCGGAGGTTGACGATCCAGTAGTCGGGGACGCCCGCGCGCGCGTAGAGAGGGCCCTTGCCGGCCCGATCCCGGGCAAGCGACGAGCCGGCGACCTCGACGACGAGCACCGGTGAGGTGGGATGCGCGTCGAGATAGTCCTCGATTCGCCCGCGAACCACCGCAATGTCGGGCTCTGGCTCGGAGGCGTCGTCGAGGGCGATCGGGAACTGCGGCCGCACGTGATAGCCGCGACCGAACGCCCGGTCTAGCGCGATCCGGATCCGGAGGCAGGCGGCCGCATGACGACTGCCCTGAGGCTCCCGGAACACGAGGCGACCGTCGAGCAGCTCGATGCGGTCGTCCTCGTCGAGGGTGCCTCGCTCGACCAGCGCCTCGTATTCGAGGCGGGTCAGCCGGGGCGTGCGGACATACGAGAGATTCGCGGCCTTCACGCCCCCACGGTAGCCCGTCGTGTCCCGGCCCGTCAACGGATCAGCGCGGATACATCTCTATGCGCTCACGTCTGACGTGAAGGTCCCGGCAGCTCAGGCCGGCAGCCACGCCCCGGTGCGAACCTCCCCGAACTCCCGCGCGATCTTGCGCCAGGACTCCCCGGCGTCCTCGGTGACGTAGACCTCGCCGAAGAGCGTCCACGCGACGATGCGGCTCGGGTCGGCGGGATGGGTCGCCAGGCCCCACATCGTGGCGTTGGGCCGGACGGGCAGCGGCAAGCTCTGCCAGGTCTGCCCGCCGTCGCTCGAGCGGAGCACGGCGCCCGTCTCGCCCGTGGTGGTCTCGCCGCACCCGGCGAACAGCACGCGCGGGTCGTCGGTCTTCACCACGATGCCGCGGGAATACGGCAACGGCCACTTCGCTTTCACGCCGATCGGCGTCCACGTCTCGCCCCGATCGGCGCTCCAGAACACTTCTCCGTTCGTGCTCACGAGCACCCGCGGCGGGCTCGTCCGCGCGATCGTCACATCGTGCACGTCGAGATCGGTGATCCCGGACACCACGCGCGTCCACGTGTCGCCGCCGTCCAGGCTGCGATAGACCCCGTCGATCTCGATGCCGGCCCAGATCGTGTTCCGGTCGTCGGGGTCGACGAGTACGCGGGTGACGAACGGCGTGCCGATGGCGCACTCTGTCGCGGCGGCGACGTCGAGCCGCTCCCACTTCCATCCGCCGTCGCGCGAGCGATAGACGGCGGCCGGCCGCGTCCCCGCAAAGAGGGTGTTCGGGTCGGTCGGATCGACGGCGAGCGACCAGATCGTCGGGATGTCCCCTTGCGTGCCGATCCGCGCCCAGGACGCCCCGCCGTCGTGACTCGCGAACAGACCGGTGTCGCCGGCGGCCATGAGGCCGCGAGGCTCGCCCGGCAGGACCGCCAGCGACTGGATGCGGCTGTTCAGCGGGAACGGCTTGCGATGACGCACCCACGACTTGCCCGCATCCGGGCTGTGCCACACGCCCCACCCGGCCGTCCCGAGGACGATGTGGTAGTCCATCGCGATCCCCCTTTCTCGGGTTTGCTCCCCGCGACCACCAGTACACGAAGGAGCCCGCCATGAGCAATCCCCATCCGCTCGGCCGTCCTGCGGCCGCCATGCCCGAGGGACGCGCCGGGCCCGGGGTTCTCTGGTAGACTCTGGCCCATGCGAATTCGGTACTCGCGCTGGGACGGCACACAGAATGTCGGGGACCTCGACGCCGACGACCTGCTCGAGGCGATGTCAGACGACCTCGTGGCCGACGGCGATATTCGCCGGGCGCTCCAGCGGCTGTTCCAGCGCGGGGCGCAGATGCCCCAGGGGAAGATGCCCGGGCTGCAAGATCTGCTCAAGCAGCTCCGGCAGAAGCGCCAGAAGCAGCTCGAGCGCTACGACCTGGGCTCGACCCTCGACGACATCAAGAAGAAAGTCGACGAGATCCTCAAGACCGAGCGCGCGGGGATCGAGGCGCGGCGCACCGACGCCCGCGAGCGTGCGGAGCGGGGCGAGATCCCGGAGGACGCCCGGCGCCAGCTCGGCGAGATGGCCGCCCAGCGCGAGGCCCAGCTCGACCAGATGCCCCCCGATCCCGCCGGGCGGATCAAGGAGCTCCAGAACTACGAGTTCATGGACCCCGAGGCCTGGCGCATGTTCCAGGAGCTGCTCCAGTCCCTCCGCCAGCAGATGCTGAAGCCCTTCATGCAAGGCATGCAGCAGGCCATGTCGAACATGAGCCCGCAAGACATGCAGCGCATGCGCGAGATGATCCAGGACTTGAACCGCATGCTGCGCGACCGGGCCGAGGGCAATGAGCCGGACTTCCAGGCGTTCAAGGACAAGTGGGGGCAGAACTTCCCCGGCGTCGAGAGCCTGGATCAGCTCCTGGAGCAGATGGGCAAGCAGATGGCCCAGATGCAGTCGCTGATGGAGAGCATGACGCCGGGCCAGCGCCGCGAGCTGCAGGAGATGATGCAGTCGCTCCTCGCCCAGGACGAGCGCCTGGACGCGGCCCTGGCGCAGCTCGCCATGAACCTCGACCAGCTCATGCCGCTCGACGAGATGCGCCGGCGCTACGACTTCAAGGGCGACGACCCGCTCACGCTGCGCGAGGCCATGCAGCTCATGGACGAGCTGGCCCAGATGGAGAAGCTCGAGCGCCAGCTCCGAAAGGCGCAGGATCCGGCGAGCCTCGAGAAGATCGATCCCGCGGAGGTCGAGAAGCTCCTCGGCGAGCAGGCCGCGCAGGACCTGAAGCGCCTCGCCGAGATGTCGAAGAAGCTCGAGGAGGCGGGCTATCTCGAGCGCATCGGCGACCGGCTCGAGCTGACGGCGCGGGCCATCCGGAAGATCGCCGACAAGGCGCTGCACGACGTCTTCTCGCATCTGAAGCGCGACCGCTTCGGCCGGCACGTGGTGGACCACCGCGGCGCGGGCGGCGACCGCACCGACGACGCCAAGCGCTACGAGTTCGGCGATCCCTTCCTGCTCGACCTGAAGGAGACGCTGATGAACGCCGTCGAGCGGCGGGGGGCGGGCACGCCGGTGCGCCTCGTTCCCGACGACTTCGAGGTGTTCCGCACCGAGCTGCTGACCCAGTCGGCCACCGTCGTCATGCTCGACCTCTCCCGCTCGATGATCTACAACGGCTGCTTCATGCCCGCGAAGAAGGTCGCGCTGGCCCTCCACGCGCTGATCCGCGGCCAGTTCCCGCGGGACCAGCTCCACATCGTGGGCTTCTCGCTCTACGCGCGCGAGTTCACCGCCGATCAGCTCCCCGCGCTCGGGCCGAGCGACTCCGCCGTCGGCACGAACATGCAGGCGGGATTCGTCCTCGCGCGCCAGCTCCTGGCGAAGCGGAAGTGCGCGAACAAGCAGATCATCATGATCACCGACGGCGAGCCGACGGCGCACCTCGAGGGCGCGGAGGCGGAATTCTCGTACCCGCCCACCCCGCGCACGATCCACGAGACGCTCAAAGAGGTCAAGCGGTGCACGCGCGACGGCATCACGATCAATACCTTCATGCTCGAGCAGAGCGACATGCTCACCGCGTTCGTCGAGCAGATGACGCGGATCAATCGCGGGCGGGCGTTCTTTGCGACGCCGGAGCGGTTGGGCGAATACGTCCTCGTGGACTACGTCAGCGCGAAGCGCAAGGCGGTGTCGTGACGGCTTCCCGTCGCGTTCCCTCCTCGGCGTGCCGGCAAAGCGCCGGGCGGGGCGGGGGGCTCTCCCCACGAGACACGCTGACTCGCTACCCGTTTTCGCCACTCGTAAGGGGCCACGAGATTGAGGTTGCGGGCTTCGGCAGCGCGCAGAAGCCACGGTCTCGCGGGGAGAGCCCCCCACCCCGCCCGACGCCGTGAGGCCACGAACCGCGGACCAGGTCGCAGCGCAGCCACCGTTCATGGCTTCACCATCCACGATTCACGACTTCACTACCCGCTGCCCCGCGTGAGCCATCGGCCCGCCCTCACTGGATTCTTGTATGAGTGAGACCCTGGAGACTGTTGAGGTCGAGACGGGGTCGTCGCCGCGGGTTTCCGTCATCTGGTTGCATGGGTTGGGGGCGGATGGGCATGATTTCGAGCCGATCGTGCCCGAGATGGATTTGCCTGAGGACGTGGCGATTCGGTTCGTGTTTCCCCATGCGCCCATGCGGCCCGTTGCCGTCAACAATGGGATGGTGATGCGGGCGTGGTACGACATCAGCCTGGCCGGGGGAAAGCGGCAGGAGGACGAGCCGGGGGTGCGCGAGTCGGAGCGGCAGATCAGGGCTCTGATCGAGCGCGAGGGGAAGCGCGGCGTGCCGGCGGCGGCGACGTTCCTGTTCGGGTTCTCGCAGGGCGGGGCGATGGCGCTTCACACGGGGCTCAGGTATCCCGAGCGGCTGGGTGGGATTGCGGCGCTGTCGTGCGCTCTGCCGCTGGCCGACAAGCTCGGCGTCGAGGCCGCGCCCGCCAATCGCGACGTGCCCATCTTCATGGCCCACGGCGCGCAGGATCCGATGATCCCGCTCTCGCGGGGGGCGGAGGCGCGCGACCGGCTCATCGCGCTGGGCTACCGGGTGGACTGGCACGAGTACCTCATGCCGCATTCGGTGTGCGCCGAGGAGATCGCCGATCTCTCGGCCTGGCTCCGGGGGATCCTCGCCCGCGCAATCCTGAAGGCCGGCCGCTCGGCTCGAGCGATCGAGCAGCGCGGGGTGTTCGCGCGCGTTAGTAGACCGGCCTCCGGTCCCGGAGCGCCAGCCACCCGCGGACGATCCGGTAAATCGCCCAGAGCCCTGCGCCGAGCCAGATGCCCAGCGCGACCGGAATGCCCACGAGTGGTGATGAAGAGCACCCCGCCGATCGCGAACCAGAGCAGGCCGAACCAGAACGTGCGGATCTGCCAGCGGAAGTGCGACTCGAGGTAGGTGCCCCGCGCCTCGTCTCGCTTCACGTAGTTGATGATGACCGCGATGATCGAGGGCCAGCCGAAGACGAAGGCGGTGCCGATCACCGTCGCCGCGGTCACCAGGCCGATGACGATGCTCAGGCTGTGGAGCGCGTAGACGAGGTTCGTGACGCGGTAGAGGCTGGGCGCGGGCTCGACCATCGACGCCATGCCTCACGCTAACACCCAGCAAAGACGGCGGTCAATCGCGAGACCGCGCCGGAGGCGCTTGAGTTGCCCCACCGCCGCCCGCTACAATCCACGGCCAGGAGGTGCCGCCATGGCCATCGCCACCCAGCCGCTGATCGTCACGCCCGCTCATCCCCTGTTCGCCGCCGAGGTGTCCGGGGTCGGACCTGACCCGGCCGCTCGACGACGCGACCTTCGAGCGCATCGCCCAGGCCTTCGACGAGTACTCCGTGCTGGTCTTCCACGGCCAGGCCCTCACCGACGAGCAGCAGATGGCCTTCAGCGAGCGCTTCGGGCCCCTCGAGACCACCGTGCGCACCCTCGGCAAGGAAGACCGGCTCGGGGCGCACATGGTCGATCTCTCGAACGTGGACGAGGACGGCAAGCTCATGGACTGGAGCGACCGGCGGATGCTCTACCAGTCCGGCAACCAGCTCTGGCATACCGACAGCTCCTTCAAGCCGGTCCCCGCGCATTCCTCCGCGCTCTCCGCCCGCGTCGTCCCATCCGAGGGCGGCGACACCGAGTTCGTCAGCATGCGCGTGGCCTATGACGCGCTGCCCGAGGATCTGCGGCGGCAGGTCGACGGCCGGATCGTCGTCCACAGCTTCGGCTTCTCGCGCAGCCTGATCGACCCCGGGATCGGCACCGAGGTCGGCCGCGACTATCCGCCCGTGCGTCACGCCCTGGTGCGCGCCAACCCCCGGAACGGCAGGAAGAACATCTACATCGGCTCCCACGCCTGGCGCATCGAGGGCCTCGGCATCGACGAGAGCCGGATCCTGATCGCCAAGCTCCTCGAGGTGACGATCCGGCCCGAGCACGTCTTCCGCCATCACTGGCGCGTCGGCGACCTGGTGATGTGGGACAACCGCTGTGTGCTGCATCGCGGGCGGCCCTGGGACAGCGCGCAGCACAAGCGCGTCATGCACCGCACCACGGTCGCCGGCGACGGGCCCACCGCCGAGCCGGCGTATCTTCACGAAGCGGCGCGATAAGAGATCGGAGGGCCGCCGAGGCCGCCTCCGAGCCCACGAGACCTTGTAAGCCGGACATTTGACAGGGTGTTGACACCCGAGCGCATCGCCGGCTGATAGGCTCGGCGCACGTCGCGGGAGAGAGGATGCCCGAGCGTCATCCCGAGCAATCCGAAGACAGGGACCAGCGGCGTAGGCAGTAATAACCAGGGGCGTGTGCGCACGCGCCCAACCACCCATCTCCGCAGGAGGCGCCCATGAACCGACGCATCCGCATCCTTGCAGGGCTCACCGCGCTCGGCGTGGCGGGCTTCGCCCTCTCCCTCTGGACTGGCCGGACCGATGCGGGCGCCGACAAGGTCGCCTTCCCGGCCAACTACAAGGACGGCGTGGTCTACCAGGTGGCCGACCGGTACGACATCAAGCAGTACCGCGAGCTGTACGCCTCGCCCGCGGCCATCGCCGCCGCCAAGGTCGGGCAAGCCGCTGCCCCACGGCACGGTGCTCACGCTGGTGCAGTACAAGGCGGTGGTGGATGCGCAGGGCAATCCGGTGAAGGACGCCAAGGGCCGCTTCCAGAAGGGCGACCTCGTCGCCTACACGGTGATGGAAAAGCGCGCCGGCTGGGGCACCGAGTACGCCGACGACATCCGGAACGGCGAGTGGGAGTACGCGGTCTTCGGCGCGGACGGCAAGTTCAATGACAAGGCCAACTACAAGGCCTGCTTTCAGTGCCACAAGCCCCATGACGCCATGGACTTCGTCATCTCCTACCCGGCCATGGCCGGTCGCATGGAGGTGATGACGCCGGTGGCGGCGCCGCCCGGCAGCATTCCCGTGAGCATCGGCGCCTTCACCTTCGGCCCCGCCGGCGTGACCGTCGAGCCCGGCAAGACGATCACCTGGACCAATACCGATCTGTCGCCGCACCAGGTGACGGTCGCGGGCCAGCCCCTCAAGACGGACGTCTTGCTGAAGGGCCAGAGCGCGAGCCTCACCTTCAAGGACCCCGGCGTCTACAGCTACAACTGCGCGCTGCACCCCAACATGAAGGGCGCGGTGGAGGTCAAGAAGTAGCGATTCGCGCCATGCGCCGCGCGGCCGACTACCTCGCAAGCCTCCGCGACGGGCGCGCCATCTTCCTCGATGGCGAGCGCGTCGACGACGTGACCAAGCATCCGGCCTTCGCCGAATCCGTCCGGCGCATCGCCGAGCGCTACGACGCCGCCGCCGAATCGCCCGACATCACCACGTGTCTCGACCCGGACAGCGGCCGACGGATCGGCGCGATGTGGCTCATCCCCCGCTCGGCGGAGGACCTCGGGCGGCGGCGGGCCGTGCACCGGTTCTGGGCCGAGGGCTCCTACGGGCTCATGGGGCGGACGCCCGACCACGTGGCCTCGGTGCTCACCGGCTTCGCCGGCTGGCGCCAGCTCTTCGACCGCGGGGGCCGGCAGTTCGGCGACAATGTCATGCGCTTCTACGAACGAGCGCGCGACGAGGATCTGTACGTCGCCTATGCCATCGTGCCGCCCCAGATCGACCGCTCGACCCCGGCCCACAAGCATCCCGAGCCGTTCCTGCACCCCGGCGTCGTGAAGGAGACCGACGCGGGGATCGTGATCCGCGGCGCGCACTCCATCGCCACCTCGGTGACCATGGCGGACTGGCTGTACGTGAGCTACATCACGCCGCTCGCGCCCGGCGACGTGGACTATGCCATCTCGCTCGTCGTGCCCGTCGGCGCGGAGGGACTGCGGCTCCTCCCGCGCCGGCCCTACGCGACGATCGCCACCAGCGTCTACGACTACCCGCTCTCCGCGCGCTTCGACGAGGTGGACACCACCGTCGTCTTCGACGACGTGTTCGTGCCCTGGGACCAGGTCTTCGTCTACAAGAACGTGGAGCTGGTGACCGCGCAATTCCACGAGTCGCCCGCCCACGTCCAGGGGAATTTCCAGTCGCTGGTGCGCTTCGGCGTCAAGCTCGAGCTCCTCGCGGGGCTCGCCATGAAGCTCGTCGAGGTCGGGCGCGGCGAGGGCGACGCCAATACGCAGGCCACGCTCGGCGGAGACATCGCCACGCTCTGCGCGACCTTCGACGCGCTCGTGAAGGCGGCCGAGCACTTTCCGCTCGTCAGCGAGGGCTATGCGCGGCCGCATCCGCAGTACGTCTACGCGGGGATGAGCCTCCAGCGCCGGCTCATCGTGGACCTGTACAGGACGGTGCGCGAGCTCGCGGGCGGCGCCTTCCAGCACCTGCCGTCATCCGAGGCGAGCTTCCTCTCTCCCGACACCCGTGCCCACACCGAGCGCTACTATCAGTCGACGGTGGCGAGCGCCCGCGACCGGGTGAAGCTCATCAAGCTGATCTGGGACTTCATCGGCACCGAGTACGGCGGGCGTCAGCTCCAGTACGAGATGTTCTACTCCGCCGCCCAGCCGGTGGTGAACCGCCGCATGTTTCGCTCCTACGACTGGGCCTCCGCCAAGGCCATGGTCGACCGCCTGCTCTCGGAATACTAGAGCGATGAGAAGGGCCCATCTGCTTCGTTGGCGCCCTCGACCGCCGGCTCAACGTACAGAGAGTACGCCTCGCCGTGCGGCCTTCGGGCGCCGCCTCGCAGCTGGACCCTTCTCCTCGCTCTAGCCGGGTTTCCTCCGACAGACGCCTCGGTGACGGCGAAGTAGCGGCGGGAGGCGTCCGTCTGGTTCTCGTAGATCGAGCCCTGGTGGATGGCCGCGGGCAGCGGCATCCGGACGGGCGCGGGCGTCACCCGCGGCACGATGCTCGGCGCGCCCGTGACGAGGCGGGCGTCGAAGTCGGCGAGGTCCTTCACGCCCATGAGCGGCCACGCGTCGGCGGCGCCGTACTCGTAGAGCAGCAGGGCGCGGGGCCGGTCGGAGACGTTCTGGGCCGAGCCGTGCAGGAGCCGCACGTGGTGGAAGCTCATCGAGCCGGCGCTGCCGGTGAGCGGCACGGCGCGGTCGATCTCCGCCTTGATGGTCGCCGGATCGACGGCGCCGCAGAAATAGCCGTCGGCGTGATGGTCCCAGATGGGGCCGGTATGGCTCTTCGGCACGACGAGGAGCGGCCCGTTCTCGAGGCTGCAGTCGTCGAGCATGACGCCGACGGCGAGCAGGTCGTCGTTGGTGTGGGGATAGAACGCCCAGTCCTGATGCCACTCGACCGGCGAGCCATAGCGCGGCGCCTTCAGGTTGAGCTTCGAGCCGTGGAGCCTGACGCTGGGGCCGACGAGCTTCTGGACGATGCCGACGAGCCGCGGGTTCCGGTAGAGCTTCTCGAACCCCGGGAAGAAGCGATGCGGCGTCTTGATCCGGCGCACGCGGGGCGCCTCCGGCCGATGCCCCGGCTCCAGATCGTACACGTCGGTGTGCGCGGTGAGCCCGCGCGCCTTGTCGAGGATCTCGCTCATCTCCCGGCGGAGGCTCTCGACCAGCGCCGGCTCGAGCACGCCCGGCACCACCACATACCCGTTCTCGCGATAGAACGCCACGTCGCGGTCAGAGATCATCTGGGGCTCTCCCTTTGGGCCTCGAGCTGCTCGGCGGGCCTTCACCACCGACGCTAGCACCGCCAGGAGATCCCGGTCAAACGCGGCCCTTCGGCGCTGCGCTACACTGGGCCTCCATCTTCGTCCACTCGCAAGGAGGCGACATGACCAAGACGATCCGCCTGTTCGCCCTCGCCGTCGGCTTCGCGATGGCTGCGTCCCCGAGCGCGGCGGCCGACCTCGATCGCGCCGCCGTCGATTTCACCATCCCGGCCGACATCAAGTGGGTGAGGAACGCGGCCGGCACCAACGAGCAAGCCGTGCTGTTCGGGGATCCGTCGAAGCCGGGGCCGTACGTCGTGCGCATCAAGTGGCTCCCCGGGAACATGAGCCGGCCGCACTTTCATCCGAACGACCGGTTCTTCGCCGTCCTGTCCGGCACCTGGTGGATGGGCACCGGCGAGACGTTCGACCCGGACGCGACCGTGCCCGCCCCCGCGGGCAGCTACGTCATCCACTACGGGGGGAAGGTGCACTACGACGGCGCCAAGGGCGAGGAGACCATCATCCAGGTCTGGGGGATGGGGCCCGCGACCTCGACGCCGGCGGGAAAGCGCTGACCTCGCACCGAGGGGACGCTTGACACGTCCCCGCGCTTGGCCGACAGTCGACACGCGCGCCCCGCACGCTGCCGGGACGCCCTCCGGCCGGCCGGCCGGGATCAACGTCGATCAGGAGGAGGAGCCCATGCCGCACCCCACCGTCAGCCGCCGCAAGATCCTCGCCGGAGCCCTCGGCACGTCCGCCTTGCTGGCGCTGCCGCGGCCGGCCGCGCCCGCCGTCAAGAAGGGCACCGCCCTTCGCATGTGGATCCTCAAGACCTACGTCGAGCCCACCAACAAGGCCATCGAGGCGAGCGCCGCGCGCTGGGCCGCCAAGCACGGGGCGAGCGTGACCGTCGAGTACTTCACCTTCGAGGACATGCAGACGAAGTACGTGGCGGCCATCGAGAACAAGAGCACGCCCGACGTCGGCCAGCTCGAGACGGGCGCCCCCGCGCGCTTCGCCGGCATGGGCCAGCTCCTCGACCTGTCGACCTTCGCCAAGCAGATGGAAACCGAGGTGGGCAAGATACCCGCCAACGTCGCTCCCGGTCACGGTGATCGACGGCAAGACCTACGCCATGCCGTGGTACGTCATGGCGCCCTTCTGGTACGTGTGGCGCGACGTCTTCGACAAGGCCAAGGTGAAGCTGCCCAACACGTTCGAGGAGGCCAAGCAGGCCGCCGCGGCGCTCACCCGGCCCAAGGACAACTTCTACGGCATGGGCCAGAGCTGGAACCGCACGGCCGACGGCTACGGCGTCATGCAGGGCCTGATGTACTCCTACGGAGCGAGCTGGGCGGACAAGGCGGGCAAGTACAAGTCCATCAAGACGCCCGCCATGCAGCAGGTGATGAAGTGGGCCACCGACATCTACAAGGACGGCCTCCAGCCGCCTGACTGCCTCACCTGGACCGGCTCCGGGAACAACGAGAACTTCATCGCCAAGAACATCGCCCAGACCTCGAATGGGCCCAGCATCACGTTCGCGCTCGAGAACGCGCTCGCCAAGGCCACCGACGCCAAGGAGAAGAAGGCCCGGGAAGAGGCGCTCGCCAACCACGTGGCGCTGCCGCATCCGGCGGGGCCCGACGGCCGGCGGATGTGGGCCATCGCGATGAGCATGAGCATCTTCAAGAACAGCAAGGACCCCGAAGCGGCGATGAGCCTCATCGCGCATCTGCTCTCGCCCGAGGAGACCGTCGCCATCATGAAGGACTCCTACGGCCAGTTCGCGCCCGTCCTCGACAAGGCGCGCGCGGCCTCCAAGGACTACTTCAACAAGAACGACAACTACCGGAACTTCGGGCGCGCGGCCGAGTGGTTCGTCGGCACGGGCTATCCTGGGCCGGTCACGGCGGCGGCGGCCGAAGTGCAGGCGACCAACGTGCTGACCGACGCGCCCGCCAAGGTGATCGTCGACAAGTGGAGCGTGGATCAGGCCATCGACTGGGAGGACAAGAAGATCAAGGACGTCTACGACACCCTGCGCGGGTGACGTGGCCGTCGATCAGCGAACGGTATCCCGGGCCGTCCGGCCGCGCGCCTCCTCGTGGGGGCGCGCGCGCCGCCGGGACGCCGGCACCGCGCTCCTCTTCCTGCTCCCGCTCTTCGTCCTCGTCGGCGGGCTGATCTTCTATCCGTTCTACCGGGCCATCTGGCTCTCGCTGACGGACAAGCTCGTCGGCTATCCCGAGCGCTTCGTGGGGTTGCGGAACTACATCTACCTCGCCCAGGACGACACCTTCCACCAGGTGATCCGCAATAGCCTCGTCTTCACGGTGGGCTCGGTCGCGCTGAAGATCGTGACGGGCCTCGCGATGGCGCTCGTCCTCAACAACGTGATCCGCGGGCGGAACTTCTTCCGCGGGCTCTTCCTCCTGCCGTGGATCACCTCCACCGTCATCATCGCGCTCACCTGGCGCTGGATGTTCGACGCCTTCCCCGGCCGCGGCTTCTTCAACAGCGTGCTGCTCGACGCGGGGCTCATCACGCCGGCCGATCGCGTTCATGGCCACGCCGGAAGGGGCCATGGCCGCCGTCATCGTCGCCAACTGGTGGCGGGCCTTTCCGTTCTTCGGCGTCTCCTTCCTCGCGGGCATGGCGAGCATCCCGAGGGAGCACTACGAGGCGGCGGCGGTGGACGGCGCGGGGGCGACGCGCCGCTTCTGGCACATCACCCTGCCCGGGCTCAAGCACGTCATCATCGTCACGACGCTGCTCAGCTTCATCCTGACCATCAACGACTTCAATATCGTCTACGTGATGACCCGCGGCGGGCCGGGCACGGCCACGCAGATCTTCGCCACGTACTCCTACGAAGTCGCCTTCAACCAGCTCCGCTGGGGGCGCGGGGTGACGATCTCGATCTTCCTGGTGCCGCTCCTCGTGGTCGGCATCGCCTTGATCAGCCGGTACCTGCTCCGGGAGCAGCGGTGAGATGCGCGCGCTCAAGATCCTGACCGCGGTCGGGCTCGTGGTGTTCCTGCTGGTGATCCTGGTCCCGTTCTGGTGGATCGCCAGCATGTCCTTCAAGACCTACGAGCAGATCCAGTTCGCCACCAGCATCTACGTGCCGAAGCCCTTCACCTGGGAGAACTACTCCGGCCTCTGGACCGAGACGCGCTTTCCGCTCTGGCTCCAGAACAGCCTGGTCACCGCCCTCGTCGTGACGGTCACCACCACCGTCATCGCGAGCCTCGGCGGCTATGCCGTGGCGCGGATCAAGTTCCCCGGGCGGGAAGCCATCGCGAGCCTCATCCTGATCCTCTACCTGATCCCGCCCGCGCTGCTCTTCATCCCGCTCTACCGCGTGCTCGCCGAGCTGGGCGCGACCAACCACCTGTCCGCGCTCTTTCTGTCGTACCCGACCTTCACCGTGCCCTTCTGCACGTGGCTCCTCATCGGCTTCTTCAAGGCGCTGCCCGACGAGCTCGAGGAAGCCGCCCTGATCGACGGCGCCGGCCGCGTCACCGCCTTCGTCCGCGTGCTCCTGCCGCTCGCCGCCCCCGGCCTCGTGGCCTCGGCCATCTTCGCCTTCACCCTGTCGTGGAACGAGTTCCTGTACGCCCTCGTCTTCATCCAGGACGAGCGCTCCCTCACCGTGCCCGTGGGATTGAACCTGCTGATCTACGGGGACGTCTTCCACTGGGGCCAGCTCATGGCGGCCTCCGTGATCACCACCCTGCCGGTCGTCGCCCTCTACGTCTTCATCCACCGCTGGATGGTCGAGGGCCTCGTGG
>CAWIZN010000053.1:0-48659 GCA_963840495.1 uncultured Candidatus Rokubacteria bacterium | reverse complement strand
GCTGGTCGAGGACCATGGCGCTGGCCTGTGCCCGCTACCCCGGTCTCCTCGATGCTTCCGCCGCGGTGGTGCAGCGCCGGGGCGCCGAGTTCCTCACGGTCTGGGCCGAGATCATGACCGGTGTTCGACCGAAGCGATCGCTCCTCGCGCCGCGTCTGCTCGTGCCGCTCGCCGCCGCGGTTGCCGAACGGTGGTGGAGGCGCGGGCGGCAGCGGCCGTCTCCCGTGGCCGAGCCCGATCGGTCAGGAGACATGCGATGAACGGGCTCCCGCCCTATCCGAATGGCTGGTTCCGCGTCGCCTCCAGCCGAGAGGTCGGCCCGGGCGCCGTCAAGCCGCTGCACTACTTCGGGCGGGAGCTCGTCCTGTTCCGCGGCGAGGACGGCGTCGCCCACGTGCTCGACGCCCATTGCCCGCACCTCGGCGCGCACCTGGGACACGGCGGTCGCGTCGAGGGCGGGGCGGTGCGGTGTCCGTTCCACGCCTGGCTCTGGAGCGGGGACGGGCGCTGCCTCGAGGTGCCGTACGCGACTCGGCCGCCGGCTCGGGCAACCGTCCGGTCATGGCCGGTGCGCGAGGTGAACGGACTCATCCTCGTCTACTACCACGCGCGGCAGGAGCCGCCGGACTGGGAGATTCCCGAGCTGCCCGAGTACTCGGCGCCCGACTGGACCCCGTACCGCCAGGCGCATCGCTGGACGATTCGCACCCACGCCCAGGAGCTCGCCGAGAATGGCATCGACACGGGCCACATGCCCCTCCTGCATCGCATGCAGACCCGGGCCATCGTCAGTGAGGCGCTGGACGCGAAGGGACCCGTGCTCGTCCACCGCATGGCGCACACCTACAACCTCTTCGCGCTGTCTCGATTGCTCCGGGGGGACGTCGCGGGGCCGCTCGAGATCACGTACTACGGGCTGGGCTGCGCGGTGAACCGCGCCCAGGTGCGCCTCGGCATCGATCTCCACTACCTCTTCATGTTTCTTTTCACTCCCGTCGACGAGGCGCACGTCGAGGTCACGGGCGTGTTCAGCATGAAGCGGGTCGTCAACCGGATGGTCACCTGGTTCCTGACCAGGAAGGCCATGCAGGAAGGGGGGCGCACCATCGAGGAGGACATTCCGATCTGGGAGAACAAGGCGTACCGCAGCGCCCCGCTCCTGTGCGACGGCGATGGCCCGATCATGCGGTATCGGCAGTGGACCCGTCAGTTCTACTCGGAGCCGGCATGAACGACACAGAGTTCCAGCGGATCGCCGCCGATCCCCAGGCCCGCACCGCGAACTACCAGCAGATGGTCGTGGCGTACTTCGACCGCGTGACCGACACCTACCGGCGCGCCTGGGGACTCGTTCCACTTCGCCCTGTTCTCCGGCACCGAGACGCTGCCTGAGGCGATGGTGGCGACCGAGAGGATGCTCGCCGACGAGGGCGGATTCCGCCCCGGCATGCGGGTCCTCGACATCGGCTGCGGCGTGGGCGGGCCCGCGCTGAACATCGCGGAGCACTCGGGGGCGCACGTCACCGGCGTCAACATCGTGCCCCATCAGATCGAGATCGCCCGCCGTCGCGCGGCGGAGCGCGGTCTCGCCGAGCGGACTCACTTCGAGGTCGCCGACGGGATGAGCATGCCGTTCCCCGATGGCGCGTTCGACGCCGTGTACATCTTCGAGGCGGGCTGCCACATGCCCGACAAGGCGCGCTTTTACGTCGAGTGCGCCCGCGTGCTACGCCCCGGCGGGGTGTTCCTCGGCAACGAGTGGCTGCAGCGTGATGGCCTCACCGCCTCGGAAGCGGCGCAGCACATCGAGCCGATCTGCCGGACCTTCGCCGTGCCGCACCTGGCGACCCTCACCGAGCTCGAGCGGTATGTCGCCGCGGCAGGGTTGCTGGTGGAGGTGATCGAGGACGTGTCCGTGCGCGGCAATATCGAGCGCAACTGGGAGCTGGTCGACGCCAAGAACATGGACGGGGTCCGGAGCTTCGTGCCCACGCTCGTGATGACGACGATCAAGGTGTTGCACAATATCGCTCCCGGTCTCCTCCCGCCGGTCTTGCGCATCCTGACCGACGGCGGGGTCGCCCTCACCGAAGCCGCGCGGGCCGGGGCCTTCCTCATCGGTCACTGGCGCGCCCGGAAGCCCGCGGCCTAGCTGGGTTTCTCCGACAGGCTCCTAGAGGAGCGGAAAAACTCGCAGGAGAAAAAGGCAAGAGGCGAGGCGGCGCGAAGGCCGCGGGGAGGCGTATTTTTTAGGAGTGCGGCGAGGGCAACGGAGATGGGCCTTTTTCAGTCCTGCTAGAGCGTGGCCGTCCCGGCTTCCCCTTGACCACGTCGGTCCAGCGAGCCGTCGCGCACCTGCTGTCGCTTCAGGGCGAGCGCGGCGACTGGGAGGGCGAGATGGTCTGGTGCCCGATGATCACCGCGCAGTACGTCATCGTCCGGTGCGTCGTCGGACGCCCCCTGGACGCGGCCGCGCGGGACGCCATCATCCGGCACTTCGAGCGCACGCGCACCGGCGAGGGCGCCTGGGGACTTCATCCGGAATCCCCGGGCTTCGTGTTCGTCACCGCGCTCGGCTACGTCGCGCTCCGGCTGCTCGGCGTCACTCCCGAAGCGCCCCTGGCGGCGGAGGCCCGGCGATGGCTCCGCGCGCAGCCGGGCGGGGTCCTGGCGATCCCGACCTGGGGCAAGTTCTGGCTGGCGCTGATCGGCCTCTACGACTACCGCGGCATGAACGCGTGCCCGCCCGAGCTGTTCCTGGCGCCGGCGTGGCTGCCCGTTCACCCGCGCCGCTACTATTGCCACACGCGCGCGATCTATCTGGCGATGGCCTACCTCTACGGGCGGCGCGCCCGCGGAGCGCTCGGTCCGATCACCGAGGCGCTGCGCCGCGAGCTGTACGCGGAGCCGTTCGAGCGCATCGACTTCGCCGCGCATCGCGATTCCGTCGCGCCGACCGACCGCTGCATCATGCCAAGCGCCCTCTTGCGGGTCGCGTTCGCCGCGCTCAATGCCCACGAGCGCATGCACTCTCGGCGCCGCCGCCGGCGCGCCCTCGATCACTGCTTCGCCCGCATTCTCTTCGAGCAACAGGCGAGCCGGTACCAGGGGCTGTCACCGGTGAACGCGCTCTTGAACTGTCTGGCCATCTGGGCGACCGATCCGGCGCATCCCGAGCTCGACCCGAGCCTGGCCGGCCTCGAGGCGTGGAAGTGGCAGGACGAGGACGCAGGACGCCGGTACGCCGGGGCGCGGTCCCAGACGTGGGACACCGCCTTCGCCGTGCACGCGCTGCGCGCGCTTCCGGAGTGCTCCGACACGGCGGCTGCGGCGTTGCGCCGAGCCCACGGCTTTCTGCGCGACGGTCAACTCACGAGCGAGCTGCCCGGATTCCACGAGGAGTATCGCGATCCCGCGCTCGGCGGCTGGTGCTTCTCGGATGGCCGGCATCGCTGGCCGGTCAGCGACTGCACGGCGGAAGCCCTATCGGCCGTTCTCGCGATCCACGAGGTCCCCGGCGTCCTGGCGCCCACCGAGCGGATGGAGGAGGAGCGCTTGGGGCAGGCGGTGGTGTTTCTCCTCAGCCGCCAGAACCGGGATGGGGGATTCGCCACCTATGAGCGGCGGCGAGGCGGGCCGCTGCTCGAGCGCCTGAATCCCTCCGAGATGTTCACGCGGTGCATGACGGAGCAGTCGTATGTCGAGTGCACCGGCTCGGCCATCGCCGCGCTGGCCCATGTCAGCAAAGCGCATCCGCGACTTCACCGCGCCGCGGTCGACCGCGCCATCGCGCGCGGCGTCCTGTTCTTGCGTGGAGCCCAGCGCTCCGACGGCGGGTATCCGGGCTTCTGGGGCATCAACTTCACCTACGCGATCTTCCACGCGGTGCGCGGGCTTCGGGCATGCGGGGTGCCCGCCGATGATCCGGTCCCGACCCGAGCCGCCCGATGGCTGATCGCCGCGCAGCGCGGCGACGGAGGCTGGGGCGAGCACTACTCGGGCTGTCTCGAGGGCCGCTACGTCGAGCACCCGGAGAGCCAGGTGGTCATGACGGCCTGGGCGCTCTTGGCCCTCATGGATATCGTCGATCCCCGATCGGATGCCGTCTCTCGCGGGCTCGCGTGGCTCCGGCAGAAGCAGCAGCCGGATGGCTCCTGGCCCCAGCAGGCGGTCAACGGCGTGTTCTTCGGGTCGGCGATGCTGGACTACCGCCTGTACAAGAGCTATTTCCCGGCCTGGGCGTTGACGCGGGCCGCGGCCCTGACGCGTCACCGCCCCTTGATCGCCTTGCGCCGGCTCGGCGCCCGATGCATTCTGGCCCGGCCATGATCGCCAGTCAGACGGGCCGTCGCCTCGCGCCCCTGGCGCCGGGCCTGCCGATCATCGGCAACGGCCGCGACCTCCTCCGCGATGCCCTGGCCACGTTCGTCCGGTGCTATCACGAGGTCGGCCCGATTTACCGGCTGCGGGGACCGGGGCGCCGCTACACCGTCCTCGCCGGCCCGAAGGCCAACGCATTCCTCCTGCACGGCGGCGAGCGGCACTTCGACAGCGCGCCGGTCTATCGCCGCCTCGCCCATGAGCTCCGGACGCGGAACTACCCGATCGCCACGACCGGCGAGCGGCACCGCCACCTCCGCCGCACTCTCCGCCCCGCGTTCTCCCGCGAGGCGATCTCGCACTACGTGCCCAAGATGATCGAGGTGGCCGGGCGGATCGCGCGTGGCTGGCAACCCGGTCAGCGGCTCCGAGCGCCCGAGGTCATGCGCTCGCTCCTTGCCGAGCAGCTCGGGCTCGCGATGGCGAACCGCCCCATCGGCGCGCGCCTGGGAGATGCCGTGACCTTCGCGCGCGTCTCCGTCGGCGCCGGGCTCGGGAGCTATCCGGCCATCGCCCGGCTCTGGCCCCCGTACCTGCTCGCGCGGGCGCCGGATGTTCGCCTTCCTGAGGGAGATCATTGACGAGCATCGACGCCAGCCGCCCGGCGCCGGGCGCGAGCCCGATCTGATCGATCTCCTGCTCGCGGCCACCGACCACACCGGCGTCGCCTTCACGGAGCAGGACGTGATCGGCAACGCGCAGATGATCTACAGCAACTCGCTGCTCTACGCCGCGCCCGCGTCCGTGTTCCTCCTCTACGCGCTGCTCAAGAACCCGGGCGTGATGGAGCAGGTCGTCGCCGAGGTGGACGCGCGGTTTGGCGAGGGGCCGCCGAGCATGGCGACGCTCGCGCGGATGCCGCTCCTGCAGGGTGCGACCAAGGAGTCCATGCGCCTCTACCCGATCGCGCTGACCGTCCCCCGTGTCGTCGCGGCGCCGTTCGACTTCGAGGGCTACCGCGTGGAGGCGGGCGAGATGGTCCTGATCGCGGTGACCGTGTGCCACTTTCTCCCCGAGCTCTTTCCCGACCCCTATGTCTTCGACCCGGCCCGCTACTCCGAGCCGCGCAACGAGCATCGCCGGCCCGGCGCGTTCGCGCCGTTCGGGCTCGGCGGGCATCCCTGCGCCGGCGCCGGGCTCGTCGAGGTGCTGGTCATGGCGACGGTGGCCACCCTGCTCCACTCGGTGAGCCTCCGGCTCGATCCGCCCGAGTACGTCATGCGCCGGGTCCCGAACCCGTTCGCGGAGCCGGAGGAGCGCTTCAGCGTCCGCGTTGTCGCCCAGCGGTCGCCGGTGGCCGCGGCGCCGGCGCCTCGGACGGCGTCGACCTCTCGACCGCGATTCCCGCCCTGAGCGCCGCGCTGCTGTCGCGCGTCAAGGCGCGCGTGCGCACCCTGACCTACGGCCCGGGCGACGTCATCATCCGCCAGGGCGATCCGGCCGACCGCTTCTACATCCTGGCCGCGGGACAGGTCGAGGTCCTTCAGGACCACCACGACCGCGGGCCCCAGGTGCTGAGACGCCTCGAGCGGGGCGCGTACTTCGGGGAGATCGGGCTCCTGCACAACGTGCCGCGCACGGCCACGGTCCGCGCGCTCTCTGCGGTGACGCTGATGGCGCTCGACCGGGCCGACTTCGAGGAGATCGTCGCCGAGTCCGACCTCACCGCCGCCGAGATCAGCGCGGTCGTGCAGCGCCGCATGATGAGCTCGCGCCTGGCCGATGCCCTGCCCGCGCTGACCCCGGAAGAGATCGGACGCGTCGCCCCTCGCTTCGAGCTGGTGCGCCAGCCGGCGGGCGCGACGATCATCCGTCAGGGTGATCCGGCCGACCGCTTCTACATCATCACCCGCGGCGATGTCGAGGTCGTCAACGATCACCCGAGCGGCGAGGAGATCTTCCTCGCGTCGCTGGGGCCGGGCGAGTACTTCGGCGAGGTCGGCCTCGTCCACGACCGCCCGCGCATGGCCACCGTCCGCGCGATCACCGAGGTCGAGATGATGACGCTCGACCGCGAGGCCTTCCGCGAGCTCTTGAGCGAGTCGGAGCGGACGAGCCAGGAGATCGCCGCCGTGATCTCCGAGCGTCTGGCGGCGCTCCACTAGCTGGCGTACGGACCACCGCGCGCGGCGGGCGGGTGACGCGGCGGGGGCCGGGGGGATGGGTGCCTCCGACCACCGCCGACTCCGTACCGGTCACCGGGGGAGCCGTTCCCACTCTGCGCCGCTGTGTCGTCGTCACGCGGGCAGGAAGGGGTCTGAGCACCCATCCCCCCGGCCCCCGCCACGTCACCCGCCCGGTCACCGTGTGCGCGTTCGAGTATTGCGCGCTCGGTTATAGAAGGGGGTTCGGGCCCTTTCGAGCTACGCCCCCCAAGCGGATTGCTTCGCCGAGCCGGTATTCAGGCGCGGCGGAGGGGACGGGGATCGGTTGCCGGCGCGGCGCGCGGGCGCTCGGTCTGGGTGGAGGGCGAGCTCGCCAGATACGCCTCCCACTTTTCGATCGTCAGGCGCTCTACGAGCGCGACGACCGGGTTGAGGTCCGGGATGGGCTGCTCGAAGTGGCGATCCCATCCCGCCTGCTCCGCTTCGAGCGCGAAGCCGTCCTGACCGAGCAGACGCCGGACGGCGGGCTGGATCAGCCAGAGAAACGCCCGCACCAATCCGTGCCCGAGCCCCAGTGGCGAGAATTCGGGCCTGAGCCTGTCGTAGCAGAAGACGAAGAAGACGCGGGTGGCTCGCTCGTCCACGGGGAGCAGGAACGTCCAGTACGCGATGGCGCCCTCGATGTTCGACCACTGAAAGCGCGCGTGGTGGTAGGGGTACTCGTAGGCGATGTCCAGCACCCGGGGCTCGGCCCAGCGCAGGTGGGCGAACGGACCGACCCGCGCCTCGTAGCGCATGACCACCCGATCGGGCTCGCTCTCACAGGACAGGAGCCGCCCGGCCCGGAACGATGGGAACCGCCGGTGGAGATAGGCGTGCGTGAGGTCGCAGAGATTGTCCATCACCATGGAGTGGTGCGCCCGCCAGGTGAAGTCGATGGGCACGTAGGCCCACCGGTCCGGCCCTTCGAGCTCGGGGATCTCGGGGATCGCGCGGCGCTCCGCCAGCGCCGTGTTCCCCGGAAACAGCCAGATCAGCCCGTACCGCACCCGCACGGGATAGGTCGCCAGCCGCACGGCCGGCATCGATTGACCGAACAGCTCGTGCGGGATCTCCGAGAGTCGCCCGTCGTCCCGGTAGGTCCACCCGTGATATGCGCACGTCAGCGCGCACCCCGTCACGTCGCCCAGCGACAGCGGGAGCTGCCGATGCGCGCAGCGGTTTTCCAGCGCCCGCAGCCGCCCGTCGGCGCCCCGGTACAGCGCGATCGACCGCCCCCAGAACCGGACCTCCACCACCTGGCCGCGCCGGACCCTGTCGTCGTACTCGACGGGGTACCAGTAGTCCGGATGAAGTCCCGCCGCGCGGACCTTCTGATGGGGGCTCCGCGCCTCGGCGAAGGAGGGCGATGGCATGCTCACGCCCCGCCGGGGAGCGTGACATCACACGTCGCGTGACGATCGGCGCTCGGTCGCATCCTGAGGGACCCGGACGCCATGGTAGCGCGTGAACGCCGCTCCAGGTAGCCGGCAATCGGCACATCTCCAGCTCATGCTCCGCCCGGGCTCTTCGCCATTGTCCCGCATCCTGTATCGCTGCGGCGCCGGTCTCTGCGCCTGTCCGCCGCAGGCGGACTATTCGTGCCGGCACGATCGGCGAGGGTTCTTGATGCGGCTACAGGCGCTGACCCTTCGAGGCTCGACCGCTCATCAGCGACCTGCGAGCATCGCTCGAGCGAGTAGAGCGGAGGAGCCGATGTCGGACGTCACGAAATTGCACGAGGCGGTAAGGTGCGGCGATCTCGATGGTATGCGGGTGCTGCTCGAGGCAAACCCGTCGTTGGCGAACTCACGGAGCGAGAAGGACGCACGAGGCACCTATCCTCTCCATGTGGCGGCTGAGTTTGGCCAGGCGGACGCGGCGCGAGTGCTTTTGGAGTACGGTGCGGACGTATCGCTTCTGGATGGGGAGAACGACGCCATTGCCCTCGGGTGGGCAGCGTTCTTCGGCCGTCCCGAGGTCGTGGCCGTCCTGTTGAAGGGCGGGTCTCAGCCCAGCCAACGCAACAAACACGGTCTCACGCCCCTCGCGTGTGCGGTGGGCGGGACGCAGGGCCGATGGAAGCAGTTCTCCAATGCCACCGTGGAGGAATGGCGGATCGCCGCGGACGCGATCCGCTCGCACGGCGGTGTGGAGTAGCTGAGTTGCACTAGCAAAGCCATTCTGGCCGTTGGAGAAGCGATCGCGTCAAGGCTTTCGGGGCTATCCCTTCGGCCACGGTGGCATTCTACGGCCCTGACGACCACCTGCCGCGACGAAGGTCGCCGTAGGTATCCTCCGAAGGGAAGCGAGCCTCGAAGCGGATCCCGCTCGAGCGCTGGTTCTCGGAGGAGACAGACGTCCGCTCGGACGCCGCGATCGCAGAGCAGATTGGCGAGTTCATCGAGAAGCACGAGGCAAAGACGGTGGCGCTCGCGGATCGCATCATTGGCTGCCCGCACGAGGAAGGCATCGACTATCCGGACGGCACGGCGTGCCGCGCAATGTCCGTTCTGGGCCAATCGGTGACTCCTTGGTCGGCCGTGAGTCGTCTCCGGTGAGGGGCGTCGTGCCGCTCAGGCACTTCACCTCAGCGATGACGTCGCCGCGGCGCTGCGCATTGACAAGGCGCGCCCCGGGGCATCAGAGTAGCCGGCGGGTGGCTGCGGCGCGGATCAGAGCGCGCTTCCCCGATACCAGAGGCGATTCGGCGCCGGGCCGCGCGGGCCCATTGAACACCGACGTGAATTTCCAGCGGACCGAGAGCAAGGGTCGAACCCGGCAGAGCGACGTAGGCTCGGCGCGCGGCGTCGACCGCGGCCGCTAGCCCACCTGCGAGCATCGTCTCCGTGACGCGCCAGGCGTTCGACGTCGTCGTTGCCGGTGGAGGCATGGCCGGCGCCTCGGTCGCGGCGGCGCTCGGCGAGCTCGGGTACGCGGTCTTGGTCGCCGAGCCGGGGCTCGATGGCGGCAAGCGGCTCGCCGGCGAGCTCATCCATCCGCCCGGGGCGAGCGATCTCTCCCAGCTCGGACTGCTGCCCTCCCTCGAGCGCGCCGGTGGGGTGCCGATCCGCGGCTTCGCCGTGTGGCCGGACTCGATCGAACCCCGATCGGACGCGCCGGAGACGCACCGGGCGCCCGGAGGGACGGGAGCGGCGTGCGTCCTGCCTTACGCCGAGGTCTCGGGTCTCGCCGACCACGGCCTTGCCGTGGAGCACGGGGCGATGACCGACGCGCTCCTCCGGGCCGTCGCCGAGCGGCCTCACGTCAGCGTGTGGGTCGGCGCGCGCGTCACCGCCCTCGATCTCGCCGATGCGCAGGGGGTCGCCGTGACGCTGTCGCGCGATGGACAGGACGTGCGCATCCGGTCGCGGCTACTGGTGGCGGCCGACGGTGGAAGCTCGCACGTCCGCGCGATGGCGGGAATCGGTTCGACCAGGACGCGCCTGTCCACCATGGTGGGCTTCGCGGTCGAGGGCGATGTCCCGTGCCCTGGCTTCGCGAATGTGTTCGTCGGACCGGTGCCGGTCCTCGCGTACCAGTTCCAGGCCGGTTCGGTGCGGGTGATGTTCGACCTCCGGAAGGAGGCGCGCGGCGTCACGCCGTTCGGCGTGGAGCCATCGCATGTCGCGGTGCTGCCCGAGCCGTTTCGGTCAGCGGTGAGACGAGCGGTCGACAGCCAGCAGCCCCTCGTGTCCGCGAGCTACTCGCTGGTTCCCGACGCGGTGATCAAGGGCCGCCTCGTCCTCGTCGGCGACGCCGCCGGCTGCTGCCATCCCCTCACCGCGACCGGACTCAGCGTCTGCACGCGGGACGCCCGGCGCCTCCGCCAGGCCTTGCAGGAGCGTGGCGGCGACGTCCCCGCCGCGCTCCGGCGCTATGCGGAATTGCGCGAGGGACCGCAGCGCACCCGACTCGCGCTGGCCTCCGCGCTGTACGAGGCGTTCAGCGCCCCGACGCCGGAGATGCGCGTCCTGCGTCGCGGCCTGCTCGCGATACTGGGCGCGGAGCCGCCGGGGCCGCGCCGTCTCGATGGCCCTGCTCTCGACCCACGAGAGCCGGATGGGGGTCATGGCCACCGAGTACGCGCGGGTGGCCGCGCTACGGCTTCCTCGAGCTCGCGCGGCGGCGGGGCGCATCACGCGAGTCGCTCGGCGCCCGCGGCCGCGCCGTGGTCGGGCTGTCGCGCGCGACCGTGCGCTACGCCGCCGCGGCGCTCAGTGGGCTCTACTCGCCGCGCTAGAGCGATGATAAGGGCCCATCTGCTTCGTTGGCGCCCTCGCCCGGACGCTCAACGTAGAGCGACTACGCCTCGCGCCCGGGCTTCGGGCGCCGCCTCGCAGCTGGACCCTTCTCATCGCTCTAGCTGGGTTTCTCCGACAGGCTCCTCGCTATAGCTATAGCTAACTACGTGTGTCGCCCGCGTTCCGCCAGATGCTCTTCCCACTTCCGGGCGGTGAGCTGGTGGAACAGGCCGATGACCGGGTTCAGCTCGGGGACCGGCGCATCGTGGTGGGCCTCCCACGCGCGCTGCTCGGCCTCGACCGCGAACCCGTCCTGCCGGAGGAGCGGCGCGATCAGCACGCGGTTCGCGATCCGGAGCACCAGCGTCATCAGCGCGCGGGGAATGCGCCAGGGCAGGAAGGGGATCTTCAGCGACTCGAAATAGAAGAGGAAGAACACGCGGGTCGTGCGCTCGTCGATCGGCAGCGGGAAGCACCAGTGCTTGATCTTGGTGCCGGTATTGGACCACTGATACGGGTAGTCGTAGCAGAGCTCCATGGACGTGGTGTCGACCCGCTTTCGGTCGACGAACCGCTGCGAGAGCCGGCCCATGCCCACCTTGGTCTGGTAGCGCATGAACACCCGGTCCCCCCGCGTCTCGCCCAGCGTCAAGGTGGAGTCCTCGAACGGGCGGTACTTCCGGTGCAGGTGCGCGTGGGTGAAGTCGCTCACGTTGTCGATGATGATCGAGTGGTGGGCGCGCCACGTGAAGTCGACGGGCGCGCACGCCCACCGCTCTTCTCCCTCGAGCTCCGGGATGTCGGGGATGCTCCGCTCCCGCGCGCGGGCGGGGTCACCGGGGAAGACCCAGATGAGCCCGTAGCGGACCTTGACGGGATAGCTGGCGATCGCCAGGCTCGGCATCGGCCGGCCGAACAGATCGTGGGGGATGCCGACCAGTCGGCCCTGGCCGTCGTAGGTCCAGCCGTGGTAGGCGCAGGCGAGGTGGCAGCCGTCGACCTCGCCGAGCGTCAGCGGGAGCTGCCGGTGCGCGCAGCGGTTCTCCAGCACCCGCAGCTCGCCGTCGCTGCCGCGATAGAGGGCGAGCGACGTGTTCCAGAACACGACCTCGACCACCTGACCTGGCCGCACCGCCCGGTCGTACTCGACGGGATACCAGTAGTCGGGGTCGAGCCCGGCCGCCCTGGCCCGCTGCCGGCGGTTGGCGGCGCTGGCGAACGAGGGAGGGGAAGCGGCGGCCGGCTCGCGCCCGTCCATGGGTGGCGTCACCGCGTGATCACGCCGCGCCGGACGAAGCAGTCGTAGGCGTCGCGCACCGCCTGGGCGATGGTGGTCGGCCGGTAGCCCAGCTCGGTCTTCGCCTTGCCGCAATCCGCGCGGCGCCGCATGCGCAGGAAGCGGACGGCGCCCGGTGTGAAGCGCGGCTCGGCGGTGGAACGCACGCGATCCATGACCCAGGTCTTGACCTCGGCGATGCCCGCCATCAGGGCCGGGGGAAGGCGCAGGCGAGGGCGCGGGCGCCCGGTCACCGCCTCGAAGAGGCCCAGGAGCTGGTCCACGGTGAGGAATTCGGTGCTGAAGATATAGCGCTGACCGGCCCGGCCTTTCTCCATGGCGAGGACATGGCCTTCGACGATGTCGCGCGCCGCCACGAACTCGAACCCGCCGGGCACGTACGCGCGCAGCCGGCCGCCGGCGAAGTCGACGAGCGTCCGGCCCATGCGCGACGGCTTGAAGTCGTTGGGGCCGATGATGGCGCAGGAGATGGCGACCACGACGTCGAGCCCCTCCGCCCCCGCCTTCAGGCACTCGTGCTCGACGAGCATCTTGGACCAGGAGTACGGCAGGACCGGCCCGAAGGGGTAGAACGGCACCGTCTCGTCGCTCGGCCGCGCCGGGTCATGGCCGACGGCGCTGAAGGACCCGGACACGACCACGCGCGACACGCCGGACTCCCGCGCGGCCTGGAGCACGTGGCGCGTGCCGATCACGTTGCACGCGAAGATCTCCCGCTCTCCGCGCCGGGCCGTCGAGACCTTGGCCGCGCAATGATAGACCTGGGCGCAGCCGGCGACGGCGGCGCGCACGGCCGGCAAGTCGCGCAGATCACCGGAGGCGCGCTCGACGCTCAGCCCGTCGAGGCCGCGGTTGTCGCTCTCCGGGCGCATCAGGACCCGGACGGCGTGCCCATCGTCGAGCAGTCGGCGCACCAGGTTCGCCCCGAGGTGTCCACTCCCGCCCGTGACCAGCACCGTCATCGGGCCACCTTCGGGGAGTGGGGCAGTCTGGCCGGCGGGACTGGCACGAGTCGCGAGCCCATCGCAGGGCCACCATGCCCGATCATCCGGCTGGCCGTCAATAGCCGGGCGGCGACCCGGCAGCGCTCACTTGGCAGCGCTCAGCAGATGCCCGACAGGGCGCCATGCTCGGTCGCTCCATTCGGGACGCGATCTGCTATCATCCTCGACATCTTCGACGGACCGGAGCGCTCTCCTTTCCAGACCCTCATCCCGCATTCGTCGCCGATGGTCCGGTTCATCAATACCCTGTTCTGAACGGCAGCCGACCTCGCGCGAGACGCTGCCAGGTCGACGCCGTTCGCCCTTGAAGCCCCTTCTGATCTCGACCGTCGTGTCGGCTCTCGCTTTGATCCGCTCAATCGCCATCCTGCAACGTCGCCCGTGCGGGGTTCGCCCGGGAGGTGAACCAGGCTGCGCGGCAAGATCCGCCGCACCCGTTCCTTCAAGTCATGGCCTCCTCCCTGGTCGCCGTGCATCAGCACGGATTCCGCGGCGACCCCATCGAACAGCACAAAGGACCGCGAACGTTCCGCATCTGCACGCTCGGCGGTTCGACCACGCTCTTGATCGCACGCATCCTACAGACACCTACCCCTTCTAGCTCCATACCACGCTCCAGCAGCTCCACCCCGACGTCACCATCGAGGTGCAGAATGCCCGCAACGCCTGGTATGCCACCTCACACCTGCTCATCAACTATCAGTTGCTTGTTCGGCCGTCCCAGCTTGTCCTCATCGTCGTCGTCGAGGCCATCATGTTCTCTACCGAAGCTTCTCGCCTCCGTGTTGGCTGGTCTTGGAGTTCAGGCCCGACTATGCGCACTACTTTTTACCTTACATTCGTCTGCCAAGTTGCAGTCGTAGGGCTCCCACCTTGTCCCCGGGGTCCGTCTCTGGAGTTGTCGTCTGGCGGCGGCCTGGAGACCGCCCGGCGAGCGTTCGCGCTATCGGTTCTATGCCGCCGGTCTCGACAGCGCGATCCCGCTTTCGCCCTCGGCGGTGTCGTCCTTCCGGTACCTCGACAGCTATCGCAATCTACTACGAGCTCTTGCTGCTTTACCTCCTTCCGATCAGCGCCCCGTCCTCATGGGTTCGCAGGCGTTCATCTACAGCGACGCGCTGCCACCCACGTCCGCACTCCCTGTTCTTTGCCCACTCTTCTGTGCGTAGACGCTCTTATCCCACCATTATCTATAGGCGCGATGCGGCGTTCAACACGCGGCCCTGACCCTGGGCAAGCGAACGGCGTCCCGTTCCTCGTCTTCGAGCAGCGGTGCCCAAGCGCGGCCTACTTCTCCGACATCTCCACTTGACGGCGGCCGCACGAGATCCTCACCCGTATGGTGTCGATAGGATCGTCGGTCATCCGTTGATCAGCTCGGCCTCGAGTGCCGTCGTGCTCCGACGAGCGTCTGGGGACACACATCACGAGGCGTTCTCCTCGGCCCGCCTCCGCGCGCGCTGGGTAGGGAGCTTGCCCGGATCGGCGCCCGCGCGCCCCATCGCCGCGGTCGTTCCCGATTGCCCGTGACCAGCACCGTCGATCGGCTGCCGGGCGCGCGACTGCCGCGCTCACCTGGCCGCTCATCAGTAAATGCCCGGCAGGATCCGCCAGGGCACGCGACGGCAATAGGCCTCCCAGGCCGGGCCGTACTTCGCGGCGCACATCGCGTGGTCGCGCCGCTCGCGGTGCACCAGCACGGCGACGGCGTAGAGGACGTAGAAGTACGGCATCGGGTGGGCGAACAGACAGGGCAGGCACCAGGCCAGTCCCATCACCAGGTCGCCCAGATAGTTCAGGTGCCGCGCCATGCCCCACCAGCCGGACACCAGCAGCAGGCTGCCGTTCGCGGTCGTGATGTATTCGGGCCGCCGGCCCCAGACGGGCGCTGCCGGATCCCGCCGGAACCGGTGCTTCTGCAGATTCGCGCTGCGGAAGATCCCGTAGCCGGCCAGGTCGAGGCCGACCAGCGCCACCGTGCCCCAGAGCGGAAGCTCGTGCGGGTGGCTGACCAGATACTGCGCCTGGATCGTGAAGGTGAACGGCACCCACACGAGGTTCCCCCAGCACAGCATCCAGCCGAACTTCTCGTGCCGGATGTCCCAGGTGGTGAGGATCGCTTCCTCGTGGAAGAAGTAGTCGGCCACGTAGAGGAGGGCAAAGGCGTTGACGAGGATCATCGGGGTCGTGACCGTTCCGTGGATCTCGTACTGCTTGGCCGCCAGCGACAGGTTGATCGCGATCCAGCCGATCAGGCCCGGGCGGCCCTCGCAGAAGAACTTGAGATCGAAGCGACCGATGCGGGGATCGAGGGCGCTCCCGACGACATAGCGGTGGAGCGCGTGACCCGCCCGCTGAGCGGTGGGGCCTTCGCCGCCGCGGGCGAGCAGGTACGCGCCGAGAGAGAACGCGACGAGGTTGGCCACGGTGAGGAGGGACCCGAGCTGGTCGGCGAGGACGGTGGGAGAAATCCATCCCATCCACACCAGGGCGGCGAGGGCGGCCCAGGTGAGCCACCAGCTCGACCAGCCGTTCACCGTGTACGGCAGGCGCGATCCGTCGGCCCGCGGCATCCCGCTCACGCGCTTGCCCGGCGCGTAGAGGTACAGCAGGCCCTGAATGAGCAGCCACCCGAGGACGATGGCCGCGGCGGTGGGCGTCGGCGCCGGCACGCGGCCGAGCAGCCGTCCCCACGCGGCCGTCGTGGTCGGGACGATGAGCGCGCCCTGGTTGTCGGCCAGGCAGATCCACAGGTAGTAGACGAGCAGGGGCAGCGTCACGAGCATCGCCACCGCGCCGCCAATCGAGAGGCGATCGACCTCCTGCCGCGCGTCGGGCCGGGGCATCATCCGGCTCGACGATCGCACGGCCGGGGCCGACCGAGCAATCGCCCCGCATTGATTATGCACGGACTTGTCATGCGGCGGCGGTGGACCACGCGTCCGCGCGCCGGGCGGGATGGGTCCTGAGCACCGCCGCTACGGGGGGCCAGGACCGGCTCGACCCAGTGGACTCGTACCTGCCGACTCACCCGGACTCCGAGCGCATCGTCGTCTTCGGCAAGAAGAATCTACTTCATGGGCACAAACTTCCTACGATGATCCGCGCCCCGAGACCTCGCACGGTGCTCACGTACGATTCAGCATGGGCCGAGATCGTCCTGATGGTGCGAAGACGGCTGGGGTCCCGAGCGGTCGCCCGCGACGATCGCGAGCATCTGGCTACACCGCGCACTGCCGCGCCCACTCCACCTCGAGGATCACTTCGTCCTGGACGTGGCGGTCGTCGTTCGGCGTCGTATCGGGATAGACGGCGAGCTTGTTGGTCAGCGTGCCCTTGATGGCCGATCGATGCCAGCGTGAACGGCGCCGACTCGGGCTCGGCGGGGGCTCCGCGGCCGCATTCGGCGCGACGACGGCGACGAGCGCGACGGCGGCCAGCACCGAGTGGCCGGGGAGGAGGCGCGCGCAGGTCGCGCTGGCACGCATGGCCCGCCTTGTACTCCCGAGTCCGGGGAGCGTCAAGTCAGAGCCCGGCCTCTCGATGCCCGTATACTGCTGGACTGCTGTACTACCATTTGATCCCCGGGCTCGAGCTGCGACCCGCGTCAAGGCGCGGGGTTGCGATGTGGGTCAGCGACGATGTCGCAATACACACCATCAAAGGAGGGCTGTCATGCGACGTGCGTTGATCGGATTGGTGGCGGTCGGAAGCCTCGTGTCTCTGCTCGTCGGGCTCGCGTTGGCTCAGGCCAAGAAGCCTGACGCGACCCTGACCCTGACGGAGGGCTCGGTGGCGGTCGGGATCGGGTATAGCTGGGGCAAGGGGACGCTCGATTATCAGGGGAAGAAGTATCCCGTCAAGGTCGAGGGCCTGTCGGTGGGCGAGGTGGGCGTGACCCGTGCAACCGGGACCGGCAATATCTACAGCCTCAAGAAGCTCGCCGACTTCGACGGCAACTATGTGGCAGGCGGCGCGGCGGCGACGGTCGGGGGAGGCGCCGGCGTGACGGCCATGAAGAATCAGAACGGGGTGGTCATCGAGCTGAAGAGCACGACTCAGGGGGCCAGCCTCAAGCTGGCCGCCGAGGGGATCAAGCTCAGCGTCATCAAGTAGTGCGGCCCGGGGGCGGGCGGCGCGACTCCTCGGTCGCGCCGCCCGCCGCCCATGTCGCAGAGAAATCGGTCTGCTAGAGCTGCCAGTCCTGATACCAGGTCGAGTCGGCGCCGATGCCCTCGCGGGCCACCGACACCTCGATCAGGTACGGCCGGTTCTCGCGCGTGATCTTGTCCATGCCCCGCCGGAGCGCCGGCTCCAGGTCCTTCACGGTGGTGACGGCCTCGCCGTCGACGCCCTGCGAGCGCGCCAGCCCGACGTAGTCGGTGGCGGGGGCGCTGAGCCAGAGGCCGGGATACTTGCCCTCGCGGATCATCTTGCTGTCCGGCATCTCGCGCGCCCAGTTGTGGCGCACGACCTGGTAGCTCTCGTTGTTCGAGACGATCGTGAGGATCGCCGTGTTGTAGCGCGCCATGGTCCAGAAGCCCGACGCGCTGTAGCCGAGCGCGCCGTCACCCAGGTGCAGCACCACCGGCCGCTCGCGGCCGACGGCGATCTTGGCGCCGATGGCCGCGCCCACGCCGAATCCGAGTGAGCCCCCGCCGCTGCGCGTCCAGTCCATCCCCTGATGCCCGAACGGCAGCAGGGTCGTCCGCGCCGTCGAGCTCTCCTGCACCATGACCGTGTTCCGCGGCAGCACGTTGGCGAGCTGCGCCTCGAGCACGGCCGGGTGCACGACCGGGTCGTGCTCGTGCTCCCGCACCAGGTTTTCTTCCCGATCGATCAGGAGCTTGGCGTAGGCGCGGACCTTCCCGCGCTGGCGGGCCCACGCGGCGGGCCGATCGGAGCCGTGCACGCGCGCGAGCGCCTCGGCGATCTGGCTCAGCGTGTCGGGCAGCTCGCACTGGGCGGCGATGTCGAGAGGATAGTGGCGGCCCATGAGCAGCGGGTTCGGCCCGATCTGGATCACGTACGGCTCGTTCACGCTGCCGTGCACGCCCTGGCAGCCGACGAGGAAGATCAGGTCCGGCGTGAGCCCGGTGGCCTTCTCGAAATCCTTCGACACGGGATAGTTCCCGCAGTAGAGCGGATGCCGCGTCGGGAAGTTCGGGAAGATCTGCCGGCTCGCGAACACCGGCGCCTCGAGCAGCTCGGCCAGCCGCACGGCCTCGGCCTGCGCGCCCTCGCGCCAGACGTCGTCGCCGAACATCAGCACCGGGCACTGCGCCTCGCCCAGGCGCCGGGCGATCGCCTCCACCGTGTGTCGCGCGCGCCGGCCCCGGCCGCTCGATCTGGTAGTGGGCATCCTCGCCGATCTGCGCCTCCAGCCCTTCGCGATGGAGCAGCTCCGCGCTGATCGAGAGGTACACGGGCCCCGTGGGCGGCGTGGTGGCCTCGCGCAGCGCGCGGATGGTGGCCACGCTGATGGCCGCCGGGTTCGTGTGCACCTGATAGGCGCAGCGCGCTTCCTTGGTGATCGGGCGCATCGATTCGGCCTGGCTCAGCCCGGGAAAGGGCGCGAGCCCGCGATAGTCCTGCAGCTCGGACGCCCAGTCCCCCGCGACGACCAGCAGCGACGAGCCGGCCACCTGCGCATTGAAGAGCTGCCCGGCGAGCTGGTGCGAGCCGCCCATGACGTGGGCGATGACGACGCCGACCTTGCCGCTGACGCGATGGTAGCCGTCGGCCATCGCGGCCACCAGCCCCTCGTGCTTGCCGACCACCAGGCGGTTGTCGCCGTCCTCGGCGATGGCCGCGAAGAGGCCGGTCTCCGCGGAGCCCGGGTTGGTGAACAGGTACTCCACGCCCGCGTCCTTCAGGGTCTGGAGGAGCAGCATCCCGCCGGTGCCGGTGATGGTCTTGCGCATGGGCTCCCTCGCTGTCCTGGGTCTGGTCGAACGACGCGGGGGCACTATACTCCGCCGCTCCGTCCTTGCCAATCCGGCCCCGGTGCGCCCGCCGTTGTACGTCCACGCGTGCGTTCCATTCGACTCCGTGGATCACGTGTCGATCTCGGGCCGCTCCGTTCGACTATGCCGAGGGAGCTGGCAGCGATCCAGTGCTCGACAGCCAGTCGCGTCCGGCCGCCGGGTGGGGTAGCGTGGCCATCAGGCGGCCATGCGCATCGAGGAGATCTTTCGGGCGGAGTACGGGCGAATCCTGGCCACGCTGATCCGCCTCCTGGGCGACTTCGACGTGGCCGAGGAGGCGCTCCAGGAGGCGTTCGCGGTCGCGGTCGAGCAGTGGCCGGTGGCCGGCACGCCGACGAATCCGGCGAGCTGGCTGGTCTCCACCGCGCGGCACAAGGCGATCGACCGGATCCGCCGGCGCGCGCGGCTCGCGCAGAAGCAGGAGGAGATCGCGCGGCATTTCGAGCTGTCGGCCGAGGAGGAGGATGCGCCGATGCCGGAGGACCGGCTCCGCCTGATCTTCACGTGCTGCCATCCGGCGCTCGCGATCGAGGCGCAGGTGGCGCTCACGCTGCGCACGCTCGGGGGGCTGTCGACCGAGGAGATCGCGCGCGCCTTCCTGGTGCCCGCGCCGACCATGGCGCAGCGGCTCGTCCGTGCCAAGGCCAAGATCCGCGGCGCGGGCATCCCCTATCAGGTGCCTCCCGACGAGGCGCTCGCCGAGCGGATCGAGGCGGTGATGGTGGTGGTGTATCTCGTGTTCAACGAGGGCTACGCCGCCAGCTTCGGCGCGCGGCTCGTGCGGCACGAGCTGTGCGAGCAGGCCATCCGGCTCGGGCGCATGCTGGTCGAGCTGCTGCCGGCTCACGCGGAGACGAAGGGGCTGCTCGCCCTCATGCTGCTGCACGACTCGCGGCGCGAGACCCGCCTGGACGAATCGGGGGACATCGTGCTGCTCGAGGATCAGGACCGGACGCGCTGGGACCACGCGCAGATCGACGAGGGCGCGGCCGTCGTCGAAGCCGCGCTGCGCGCCGGAGGCCGGCCGCCGGGCCCGTATGCGCTGCAGGCGGCGATCGCGGCGGTCCACGCACAGGCGCCCACCGCCTCCGACACGGACTGGCGGCAGATTGCCGCCCTGTACGGGGTGCTCGCACGCGTGCATCCAACGCCGGTGGTCGAGCTCAACCGGGCCGTCGCGGTCGCGATGGCGGACGGGTTCGAGCGCGGCCTCGCGCTGGTGGATGACCTCGACCAGCGCGGCGAGCTCGCCGGGTATCACCCGCTGCCCGTCGCACAGGCCGAGCTCCTGCGCCGGCTTGGCCGCCACGCGGAGGCCGCCGAGGCGTACCGGCGCGCTCTGGCGCTGGTGAGCAACGAGGCCGAGCGGAGGCATCTGGAAAAGCGGCTGCGGGAGATCGCGCCTTAGCAGCATTCTGAAAAGCGCCCATCTGCTACGTCGGCGCCCTCGGCTGCCGCTCAGCGTCAGCGAGACGCCTCGCGTGAGCCTTCGGGCCCCGCCTCGCCCTGGACCCCTCTGAGCACCTGCGAGTCGGTTGACAACGCGCTAGACCGCCCGCCGGGCTCGCGCCCGAGATTCCGCTTGACTTCCCCGGGCCCCGCGTGCATCGTTCGGTCCACCATTCGCATCCTTTCCGTCGATCGCTCCCCAAAGAAGGAGAGCCAGCATGCCCTTCGATGATCCCGACCGGACAGTCCACCACCTGGTGAGCCGCCGCCGTTTCCTCAAACACGCGGGCGTGGGGGCGGCCGGAATGGCAGCCGTCATCTCGGGCGCGGGAGGCGCGCGAGTCTTCGCCCAGGCCTCATCGGCCTATCCAGAGTGGATCCCACCCGCCACCAAGCCCCCCAAGCGCGGGGGGACCCTCACGCGAGCGTCGGCGTGGGACCCGCCCGTCCTCGACCCCCGGCTGACGCAATCGGTCGGGCTCTACCAGTTCGCCGGCCTCGTCGGCAGCCGTCTCGTCCGCTACGTATTCCCCGACGAGGTGACCGGCCCTACCGACCTCTCGCTGAAGGGAGACCTCGCGGAGTCGTGGCAGGCGAGCCCCGACCATCGCGTGTGGACGTTCAAGCTGCGCCAAGGGGTCAAGTGGCACAATGTGCCGCCGCTCAACGGGCGCGAGCTGGTGGCGGCGGACATCAAGTACTGCTTCGAGGCCTATGGGAAGGAAGGTGTCCAGTCCTTCACGTTCAAAGAGGTGGAGGGCATCGAGACGCCGGACAAGTACACGGTGCGCGTGCATCTGCAGACGCCGAACGTGCTGTTCGCGCACAACCTGGCCGAGCCCATCACCGTCATGTTCCCGCGCGAGGTGCTGGAAGAGGACGGCGACCTCAAGAAGCGCATGATCGGCACGGGGCCCTACATCCTGAAGGAGCACTCGCGAAAGGTCCGGGTGGTGCTGGCGCGGAATCCGGATTACTTCGACAAGGGCCGCCCCTACGTCGACGAGTACATCATCCTCTCCACGCCTGATGCCGCGACCCGCATGGCGGCGTTCCGCACGGGGCAAAGCGACATCATCTGGCTGGCGAGCCCCGGCGAGGTGGAGACGGTGCGGAAGACGAATGCCACCGCCGTCACGCAGTCGTACCACAATACGCTGGCGCCGTTCGGGCTGGCCCTGGCGCAGGACAAGCCGCCGTTCAACGACGTGCGGGTGCGGCGTGCCATCTCGATCGCCATCGACCGGCAGAAGCAGGTGGACACGGTCTACGAAGGCCACGGCATCCTCGGCTGGGGCGTGCCGTACATCTACTACCAGGACACGATGCCGACCGCCGCGCAGCTTGGCCCGTGGTGGCAGTATCGGCCCGCGGACGCGAAGAAGCTCCTCACCGAGGCGGGCCATCCCAACGGCTTCTCGGCCAACCTGTTCTACTACGAGTACTTCCCGCAGATGACGTCGCAGATCCAGCTCGTCCAGCAGGATCTCAAGCGCAACCTCAACATCGACGTCAAGATCACCAAGCTCGACTACACGACGTACTACGGGCGCTACGTCGACAGCAAGTGGGACGGCATGTCCTGGGGATTCCAGTCGGGCCACGCGGTGGGTGTCGACGAGCGCACGTATGGGTACTTGCATTCGAAGTCGACGAAGAACTTCTTCCGGGTGAACGATCCCCTCATCGACGAGCTGTGCACCAAGCTGCGGCAGACGCCCAATGTCGCGGACCAGCGCGTGATCACCAAGAAGATCGTCGACCGGGAGTTCGACCAGGTGTTCCGCATGTGGATGCCCTACGACAACGGCTTCCTCACCTTCCAGCCGCACGTCAAGAACGGAGCCGCTCGCGCGCTCCGGCGCACCGACGGCTACGGGTCGTCGGCGATCGCGCGGGTCTGGCTGGACAAGTAGCCAACGCGGTGGCGCCGCCGTCGCCCGGCGGCGGCGCCACGCGGGACGAGCATCAGAAAGGGTAGGTGGCGAGGCCGACCGCTCGGGCCGCGGCGCCGAGCCGCACGTCGAACGACGCGATCGACGCGGCGCGCGCCGACGTCGCGAGCGCCAGGTGGAGAGCGTCGGCCGCGCGGAGCGGAGTCTCCCTCAGGGTCAGGAGGAAATGCTCCGCGCGGCGATGCACATCGCGGGTCAACTCGGCGTTCTGGTACACGCCACTGGCGATCCCTCCGAGGATGGCGTGCTGGACGCGGCGCGCAACCTCCGGCGTGAGCGCGCCTTGACGCAGGCGACGGGCCAGCGCCGAGACGATCTCGCTCACCGCCAGGTCCGAGACGAGGAGGTCGACGCGTCCCTCCACGATCCGGTTGAGCTCGTCGCTTCCGGGCTCGGACAGATAGAGCTTCAGCAGGGCGCTCGAATCACAGTAGAGAGGACCGGGCAATGCGGCCCGGAACACACCGCGATCCTCCCGAAGTCGCGCCGGAGCGCGCCGCCTAGAGGCGATCCTCGCGCTCCTCCGCGACCGTCGTCGAGAGGGGGGGATCGAGCACCGGCATCCGGCGGCGGAACGCCGCCAGGTTCGGTACGCCCCGGCTGGGCGGCGCGATCCGGCGGCACCAGCTTCGCGACGGGGCGCCCGCGCTCGGTGATCAACACCTCCCGCCCCTTCTTGACCTCGTCGAGGAGCGCCGACAGGTTCTGACGAGCCTCGCGGATGCCGGCGGTGCGCATGACGTGAGTGTGCTACATGTAGCACATGGCGTCAACCTCGCGCCTCGTGCCTCAGGCGCGCTCGACGATGACGACCGGGATCTCGCGCGCCGTCCTGGCCTGGTATTCGTCGTAGGCCGGCCAGATCGCGGCCATCGTCCTTCCAGAGCGCCGGCCGCTCCGCGCGTGTCGCGTCGCGCCGCGCGCCCCTGCAGCGATCGGCCATCACCTGCACCCTGGATCTCGGGGTGGGCCGCCAGGTTCTGGTACCAGCCCGGGTGCTCGGGCGCGCCCCCTCGCGAGGCCACGACGAGGTAGCGGTCGCCGTGATCGCGGCCATCGGATGCGCGTGGCATCGAGGAGCGCCATCCGGGGCACCGCAGGCCGCCGAGGCACCGCAGGCCGCGCCGCAACGCCTCGCGCGGGCCGTGCTCCCGCTCCCCATCAGGCGCATCGTGCTCGACCCGGGCCACGGTGGCGCCCAGGCCGGCGCCATCGCCGAGGCGGGCGCGAGCGAGAAGGAGATCACCCTCGACCTGGGCACTCCGGCTCCGCCGGCTGCTGCAGGACGCCTCGTTCGAGGTGTTCCTGACGCGCGAGGCGGACGTGACCATGTCGCTCGAGCAGCGCGTGGCCTTCGCCAATGCCCGGCGCGCGGACATCTTCGTGTCGATACACGTCAACTGGATCTCGCGTCGCGACGTGCGCCCGGTCGAGACCTACCACGTGGGTCCGACCGACGATCCCGCCGTCATGAAGCTGGCCGGGGCGGAGAACCGTGAGTCCGGTTACTCGCTCGGCGCCTATCGGCGGCTGCTCGAGAAGATCTACATCGACGAGCGCCGGGACGAGTCGCGGGCGTTCGCGGGGGCGATCAATGCCGAACTGTATCGCGCGCTCAGCGCGGTCAACCCCGGGCTTGCGAACCGGGGGGTGAAGATGGCGCCATTCGCCGTGCTCGTCGGCACCGAGATGCCGGCGATCATGGTGGAGGTGTCGTGCCTGTCCAACGAGAAAGAAGCGCAGCTTCTCAAGACCGACGACTATCGAGCACGGATCGCCTCGGCCCTGCTGCAGGGCATCCAATCGTACTCGAGGCAGCTCGATAGCGCCGCCAAGAAGGAGGGATGAAGACAATGGAAGAGAAGGAAACGCTATGCGTGGGCATCGACCTGGGCACCTCCCGCAGCTCGGTCTCGGCGTCGAACGGCGACGCCACGTCGTGGACAGCTACGTGGGCTGGCCCGTCGATATGGTGGCGCGCAAGGTCGTGCAGAAGCCGGTGCTCGTGGGGCGTGACGCCCTGGACAACCGGTCCATGCTGGACCTGCGCCGCCCCCTCGAGCGGGGCGTGATCCGCGAGGGGTCGGACCGCGACGAGGAGGCGGTGGGCGAGCTGCTGCACCACCTCACGGGGCTCGTCGGTCTCAAGCAAAATGGCAAGAACTGGGCGCAGGTGCGGGCCGTCGTCGGTGTCCCCGCGGCAACCTATCGCGTGAGCAGGCAGCGCCTGCGGAGCGCCCTGGACGGCCTGGCCGATAGCATCATGCTCGTCTCCGAGCCATTCGCGGTGGCCTATGGCCTCGAGGCCCTGCTGCACTCCATGATCATCGACATCGGGGCGGGCACGGCCGATCTGTGCATCATGCAGGGCCGCTACCCGTCCGAGGAGGACCAGCGCACGCTCACCGACGCGGGCGACGCCATCGACGATCGGCTTGGCACGACGCTCCGCGAGCGGTATCCGGACGCCCAGTTCTCGATTCACATGATCCGCGAGTGGAAGGAGCGCTGGAGCTTCGTCGGCGAGCCGAAGCATCGCGCGGTGGTCAGTGTGCCGATGAAGGGCAAGGCAACCGAGCTCGACATTACCGACGAGATGCGGGCCGCCTGCGAGAGCATCGTGCCCGCCATCTGCGAGACCATGATGGACCTGCTGGCGCGCGTCGAGCCCGAGTACCAGCGCAAGGTCCGCAACAACGTCATCCTCGCCGGGGGCAGCTTCGCTCATTCCCGGCCTGCCCGACTTTGTCGACCGCGCGCTCTCGGAGCTGGGCGGCGGCCGCTCCACCGTCGTGAACGATCCGATCTTCGCGGGGTCGGACGGCGGCCTTGCGATCGCGTGCGACGCGACCAGCGCGGACTGGGAGAGGCTGTCGCGCTGACCACCGTCTAGCGACGGCGGGACCCGCACACGTCGCGGCTTTTCGTCGATCGCCACACCGCGTGTGCGGCGCGGGCGGCCGCAGGAGAATCCTCCCGCAGCTCTGTCGCTCTCGCGGAGCTCGCTCGCGGATGAGCGTCGCTCGGCTTTTTCCGTGGCTTGCGCGTGATCGACGCGGCGAGCTACATCGCCGGCACCGTGGCCACGACCATCCTGGCTGACCTCGACCCCGAGGTCAGCCAGGCCCTGGTCTTCCGAGCGTCCGTCCGCTCGATGGCAGGAGATCCTCCGCCGTCACGGGCTCACCTGCGGCCTGGTGGCCGAGATGGCGGACATCTCCGTCGATCGGCGGATGGTGGACAGCGGCGCGCTCGTGCCCATCGACGATCCCCTCGCCGGCGCCGCGCTCACCGTGGCGAGCCCGCTCGCCATCGAAGGGGTCGCCGCGTCACCTGCCCGGTCATCCATCGGTGTTCGCGAATGATGCGGGTCCACCGCGCTCGGCACGTGTGCGTTTGGGGGTCATACAATGGAGTCATTGACTGGCCGGTCTCCGGTCAGGCTTGATTGGTGCGCACACCGTGTACCCACGAACCGTCCGACCTCGAGGGGAGATGGCCGTGATCCGCACCGTCGTGTCCTCGTCTGCCGCGGAGCGCATCGAGGCCGCCCGCGCCTTCCTCGCGGCGCTGCCGGCCGCGGCCCAGGCGATGGTCGTCGGGGCCTCGCGCGAGGCCGCCGACGACCTCGTGCGGCGCGTGACGGTGACGGCGGGCGCGACCTTCGGTCTCGAGCGCGCGAGCCTCACGCAGCTCGCCGCGCGGATGGCGGCGGGCGAGCTGGCGCGACTCGGAGCGGCGCCCACGAGCGCGCTCGGGGCGGCGGCGCTCGCCGCGCGCAGCACGTTCGAGGCGCTCGGGGCGGGCGCGCTCGGCTACTTCGAGCCGGTGGCGCGGTTCCCGGGGTTTGCCCGCGCGCTGGCCTCGACCCTCGGCGAGCTGCGGCTCGCGCGCGTGTCGCCCGGGGCGCTGGCCCGGATCGGGCTACGGCGGCGCGGCCGCGAAAGACGTCGGCGAGCTCCTGGCGCGTTTCGAGGACGCCATGCGAACTGCTGGCCTGGCCGATCGCGCGGCGCTGTTCGAGCTGGCGACGCTGGCCGCAGCGGAGGAGACCGCGTATCAGGCGGCATGCCCATCGTCCTGCTCGATGTGCCGATCCCGTCACCCGCCGAACGGGCCTTCGTAGGGGCGCTCGTCTCGGTCTCGCCGGAGGTGCTGGTCACCGTGCCCGAGGGAGACGAGCGCACGCTGGCCGCGCTCGAGGAGGTGCGTACGGGCGGCGCAGGCGCGGGAGGCGGCGCGCAAGGCGCGCGAGCGCTCGGCGCGCGCCGCGAAGAGTCGACTTGGCAGGCCGCGGTGCTCGAGAAGCAGGGCGCCCGGCGCGAGGACTCGCCGCCTCGGCCGCCCGCACGCGTGTCGCGGCGCGGCGGTGGCGCCTCGGCCCTGGCTCATCTCCGCGAGTATCTCTTCGCGGAGGCGGCTCCGCCGGGCCCGGCCGAGCCGGGTGAAGCCGTCTTCTTCTCCGCGCCCGGCGAGGGACGGGAGGCGGTCGAGATCGCGCGCCGCATCACGGAGGAGGCGCGCGACGGCACCCGGTTCGACCGCATGGCCATCCTGCTCCGCGCGCCCGTTGCCTACTCGAGCCTCTTCGAGACCGCGCTCCATCGCGCGGGCATCCCGGCCTTCTTCGCCCGGGGCGCGCGGCGCCCCGATCCCGCCGGGCGCGCCCTCTTGCTCCTGCTCGACTGCGCGCTCGAGAAGCTCTCGGCGCGCCGCTTCGCCGAGTACCTCTCGCTCGGCCAGGTCCCGACGCCCGGCGCCGGCGGTGCCCCGCCCGAGGGACGCCAGGTCTGGGTCGCGGCGGACGACGAAGCGCTCGTGCTCGGGCCTGACGATGTCGCCCCTGGGCGGCAAACCGCGCAGGACGCCGCGGGATCCGACCTCGAGCTGGACGCCGACCTCGACGATACCGGCGCCGCCGACTCGGCCGAGAGCCCTGTCCTCGAGGGCAGCCTGCGCGCGCCCTGGAAATGGGAGCGGCTCCTCGTCGACTCGGCGGTGATCGGTGGGCGCGAGCGGTGGAGCCGGCGGCTGACCGGGCTCGCGGCCGAGCTGCGGGTGCGCCTCGACGAGCTGCGCGCGGAGGAACCAGACTCCCCGCGCCTGGCATTGATCGAGCGCGACCTCGCCAACCTCGAGCATCTCGAGCGGTTCGCCCTGCCCATCATCGAGCGCCTGGCCGCGCTGCCCGCCCAAGCCACGTGGGGCGAGTGGATCGCAGCAGCTCGAGGCGCTCGCGCCGATGACGCTGCGCAGGCCGGAGCGAGTCCTCGGCGTGCTCGCGGAGCTGCGCGCGCTCGGCCCCATCGGGCCGGTCGCGCTCGACGAGGTGCGCGACGTGCTCGCCGAGGGGCTGGCGACGGTGGCCGAGCGGCCGCCGGCCGCGCGCTACGGGCGCGTGTTCGTGGGCACGCTGGAGCAGGCGCGGGGGCGGGTGTTCGACGTCGTGTTCATCCCCGGCCTCGCCGAGCGCATCTTCCCGCAGAAGCCGCGCGAGGACCCGATCCTGCTCGACGCGCTTCGGCAGGAGCTGGGCGGCGCGCTGTGGACGCAGGGCGACCGCGCCCAGCACGAGCGCCTCCTGCTGCGCCTGGGCGTCGGCGCGGCCACGCGGCGCGTGTACCTGTCGTACTCGCGGATCGAGCTGGCGGAGGCGCGGCCGCGCGTGCCGTCCTTCTACGCCATGGAGGTGACGCGCGCGCTGGAGGGACGCATCCCCGATCCGCAGATGCTCGCGCGCGAGGCGGCGGCCGTGGCGGGGGCGCGCCTGGCCTGGCCCGCGCCGGATGATCCGGCGCGCGCCATCGACGAGGTCGAGCACGACCTCGCGAGCCTGGGGGCCATCCTGCGCCTCGAGCCGCGCGAGGCGCGGGGCCGCGCGCGCTATCTGTTCGAGCTGAACGACCGCCTCGCCCGCTCGCTCCGCACGCGCTGGGCCCGGTGGCAGCGGCGGTTCACGCCCTACGACGGCATCGTCAGGATCGCCCCCGGCACGAGCGACATCCTGCTCGCCTCGCGGCCGAATGCGCGATCCTACTCGGTCTCCGCGCTCCAGCGCTTCGCCGCGTGCCCGTATCAGTTCTATCTCTCCGCGATCTGCCGCCTGGCGCCGCGCGAGGAGATCGCCCCGCTCGAGCGGCTCGATCCGCTGACGCGCGGCAGCCTCTTCCACGAGGTGCAGGCGGAGTGCCTGCGCGCGCTGCAGCAGGCCGGCGGCCTGCCGGTGACGGCCGAGACGGGGCGCACCGCGCGTGACGTCCTCGACCGGACGCTCGACCGCGTCGCCATGGCGTATCACGAGCGGCTCGCGCCGGCCATCAGGCGCGTGTGGGATGACGAGGTGGAGTCGCTTCGCGTCGACCTGCGCACCTGGCTCGACAAGTCGGTCGAAGGGCAGGCCCAGTGGGAGCCCTATGCCTTCGAGCTGGCCTTCGGGCTGCCGGCCGGGCCCGGACGGGACGCGCGGAGCATCCGCGAGGAGGTGACCCTCGACGGCGGCTGGCGGTTGCGCGGGATCGTCGACCTCGTGGAGCGGCGGCGGGGGCGCCCGGCTTCCGCGTCACCGACCACAAGACGGGCCTGAACCGCACGGCTGCCGGCCTCGTGGTCGGCAAGGGCGAGGCGCTCCAGCCCGTGCTCTACGGCCTCGCGGTGGAGCAGATCTTCGGCGAGCGATGTCGCCGAGTCGCGCCTCGAGTACTGCACGCGGGCCGGCGAGTTCTCCGAGCGCGTCGTCCGCATGACGGAGCCCAACCGCCGCCGCGGGCTCGAGGTCGTCGAGCTGATCGACGGCTCCATCGCGCGGGGCTTCCTTCCGCCGGCGCCGCGCCAGAGAGCCTGTACCATGTGCGACTTCACGCGCGGTGTGCGGGACCGGGAGGAGCGGCGCATCACGGTGAAGGACGCGCGCGCCCTCGAGGACCTCAACAAGCTGCGGAGCTGGCCATGACCCGGCTGGTCGATCACGACGAGCGCGAGCGCATCCGGGGCTCGCTCGACGAGACGATGGTCGTCGAGGCCGCGGCGGGCACGGGCAAGACCAGCGAGCTGGTGGCGCGGCTGGTCGCGGTGCTCGCGGAGGGGCGGGGCACGCGTGCAGACCGTCGTCGCGGTGACGTTCACCGAGAAGGCGGCGGGGGAGCTGAAGCTCCGGCTGCGCGCCGAGCTGGAGCGGGCGCGGCAGTTGGCCGACGCCGGCTCGGCGCGGCGGGCCAATCTGGACGAGGCCGTCGCGCACCTGGAAGAAGCGCGCCTCAGCACCATCCACGGCTTCTGCAATGACCTCCTGCACGAGCGCCCGGTGGAGGCGCTGGTCGACCCGCGCTTCGTCGTCCTCACCGAGCCGGCGGCCGAGGCGCTGTATCGCCGCGCGTTCGACCGGTGGATCGAAGCGCAGCTCGAGGCGCCGCCGGAAGGGCTGCGCCGCGCGCTCCGCCGCCGCGCGACGCTCGACGACGGCGATCCCGTGGAGCGGCTCCGGCGCGCCGGCTGGACGCTGGCCGACTGGCGCGACTTCCGCACGCCGTGGCGCCGCGAGGCCTGGGACCGCGAGGCCGGCATCGCCGCGCTGGTCGGCCGGGTGCACGCGTTCGCGGGCATGCTCGCGGCGTGCGCGACCCCGGCCGACGGCCTCTACGCCGACACGTGGCTCGCGCGGCGGATCAGCGTCGACGTGAGCGTGAGCGAGACGCTCGCGCCGCGCGATCACGACGGGCTCGAGTCCGGGCTGGTCGAGCTGGCCCGCAGCCGCCAGTTCCGGCGGCCGCGCAAGGGCTATGACCGGAACTACCGCTCTGGCGTGACGCGCGACGAGATCATGGCCGCGCACGCCGAGCTGGGGGAGGCGCTCGAGGACTTCGCCCGGCGGGCCGACGCCGACCTGGCGGCGCTGCTCCAGCAGGAGCTCTTCACCACCGTCGACGCCTACGAGGCGCTCAAGACCCGCGCGGGCAGCGTCGACTTCCTCGACCTCTTGCTGCGCACGCGGAACCTGGTCCGCGACCGCGCGGACGTGCGCGCGGAGATGCAGCGCCGCTTCACGCACATCTTCGTCGACGAGTTCCAGGACACCGACCCGCTCCAGGCGGAGATTCTCTTGTTGCTCGCGAGCGCCGACCCCGCCGTGGCGCACTGGCGCGAGGTGACGCCGGTGCCGGGCAAGCTCTTCGTCGTCGGCGACCCGAAGCAGTCGATCTACCGGTTCCGGCGGGCGGACGTCGGCATCTACCAGGAAGTGAAGGCGCTCCTCGCGAGCCGCGGCGCGGCGGTGGTCGAGCTGCGGTCGAGCTTCCGCGCGGTGCCGGACGTCCAGCGGCTCGTCAATGCGGCGTTCTCTCCGCGCATGGTCGAGGACGCGGCCACCCTGCAATCGGGCTACGTGCCGCTCGCGGCGTATCGGGACGAGCGCCCGGGCCAGCCGAGCGCGGTGGCGCTGCCCGTGCCGAAGCCCTACGGGCGATGGGGCTTGACCAAGACGGCGATCGACGAGTCGCTGCCCGACGCGGTGGCCGCGTTCGTGCGCTGGCTCGTCGAGGAGAGCGGCTGGCGCGTCACGGAGCGCGAGCGGCCGGGCGAGGATCTGCCCGTGGCGGCGCGTCACGTCTGCCTGCTCTTCCGCCGCTTCACCCAGTGGGGCGCCGACGTCACGCAGCCGTACGTCGAGGCGCTCGAGGCGCGCAATATTCCGCACATGCTCGTCGGCGGCAAGTCGTTTCACCAGCGGGAAGAGGTCGAGAGCCTGCGCACGGCGCTCACCGCGATCGAGTGGCCGGACGACGAGCTGGCCGTCTACGGCGCCCTGCGCGGGCCGCTCTTCGCGGTGGGCGACGAGGCGCTGCTCGAGTTCCGCGAGCGCGTCGCGCGCCTGCACCCGTTTCGCATGCCGCCCGAATCGGGTCCCGAATCGGGCAAGATCGCGCCGCACCTGGCCCCCGTGGCGGACGGCCTCCGGCTGCTCGGCGAGCTGCATCGCCGGCGCAACCTGCGCCCCGTCGAGGAGACCGTCGCCGCGCTCCTCACGGCGACGCGCGCGCACGCGGCGTTCATCCTGCGTCCCTCCGGCGAGCGGTCGCTCGCCAACGTGCTGCGCATCGCCGAGCTGGCGCGCGGCTGGGAAGCGTCGGGCGGCATCTCGTTCCGCGGCTTCGTCGAGCAGCTCGACGACGATGATGACAGCGACGCCGCCGAGGCGCCCGTCGTGGAGGAAGGCAGCGAGGGCGTCCGCATCATGACGGTGCACCGGGCCAAGGGGCTCGAGTTCCCCGTCGTGATCCTCGCCGACATCGGCGCCAATATCTCGGCGCAGAACCCGAGCCGCTACATCGACAGCGAGCGCGGGCTCTGCGCGGTGCGCCTGGCCGGCTGGTCGCCGTGGGATCTGCTCGATCACGAGGAGGAAGAGCTGGCGCGCGACCGCGCCGAGGGCGTGCGCGTCGCCTACGTGGCGGCGACCCGCGCGCGCGACCTGCTGGTGATCCCCGCGGTCGGCGACGATCCGTTCGCGAGCAACTGGGAGTCCGCGGCCGGCGGATGGCTCGAGCCGGTGCAGCGCGCGGTGTATCCGGATGCCGGGCGCCGGCGCGCGCCCGAGGCCGCGCCGGCGTGTCCGCCCTTCGGGGAAGACAGCGTGGCCGCGCGGCCGGATCGAGACGCGCCCGGCCGGGACAATGTGAAGCCCGGCCTCCACGTCTTCGGAGACGAGGGCGAGGGCCGGTATCCGGTGGTCTGGTGGGATCCGCGGGCGCTCACCCTCGACGTGCAGCCGCAGTTCGGCATCCGCCGCCAGGACCTGATCGAGGATCCCGGCCCCGACGTGCTGGAAGCCGATCGGCGGAGCTATCAGGACTGGCAGCGCGCGCGTGCGGCCGCGCTCGAGCGAGGCGCCCAGCCCAGCTTTGCCGTCCAGACCGTGACCGAGTGGGCGCGGCGGGCCGCCGAGGTCGCGGACGCGCCCGAGCCCGAGGTGACGGTGATCGATGCGGCGAGCGGCGTCGCGCGACCCGCCGGGCCCCGCTTCGGCACGCTCGTGCACGCCGTCCTGGCCACGGTGGCGCTCGACGCCGGGCGCGACGCGATCGCGGAGGTGGCCGCGCTCCAGGCGCGCATCCTCGGCGCGCCGCGACGATGAGACCGAAGCGGCGACGGACCTGGTCGAGGCCGCCCTCGCCCATCCGCTCCTCGTCCGCGCCCGCGAGGCCTCGGGCCACGGCCGCTGCCGCCGCGAGACACCGATCACCGCGGTCGAGCCCGACGGCTCGATCCTCGAGGGCGTGCTCGATCTCGCTTTCGAGGAGGACGACGGCTGGACGGTGGTCGACTTCAAGATCCAGGCCGAGCTGTCAGGCCCGCTCGCCCGATACCGCCGCCAGGTCGGCGCCTACGCCTCCGTGGTGGCCCGCGTCACCGGCCGCCCGGCGACCGCGGTGCTGCTGCGCCTGTAGCGTCTAATCAAGGTTCGAAGGTCTACGATCGATACGTCGAGCTTCGCGTAGGGACCTGCGCAGGAGACGGTGATTGGCGGTGACGAAGGCCGCGTGCTCGCGCTCCGCGAGGGCGAGGTAGGCGCAGTCGTAGACCGGGTGGCCCAGGCGTCGCGCCACGTCCATCGCGACGCGCAAGCTGCCGGTCGGGCGGAGGTCAATCGTCGCTTCGTCTCCGAGGTCGAACGTCACGTCGGCCTCACGAGGAGAGATCGCCTTCGCGTCGTCTTCCCCAGAGCGCGTGCGCAACTTCGACGAGCAGGAGATCGGGAGCGAGGAGGTCGTCCGTCGCCTGTCGCGCTACACGGTCCGCCGCGTCGCTCAGCACCTCGGGGATGACCCACTTGACAGCGATGCGGCATCGTCGCGTCAGCTCACGAGCGGTGCCGCTGCGACTGGCGTCACGGCATCGTCGTCACGGCGGAGGCGCGGCACCGACTGATCCCGTGACTGGGCGTTGGAGCCGCGTTCTTGGATCCGGACGGTCGCCGTGCGCCGCGAGGCGCCCTACGCGTTAGCGATGCCTCGCGGCCGGGCCGAGGGCGAGCTGGGGCCGATCTGGTGCCCACACTGCGAGAAAGTGACGGATCACCGAATGAGCCAGCTTTCGCGGGTTGATCCGGACGACCTGCCGCTCGAACCCGCGGAGCCGCCACTGGGAACCCGCTACATCGTCACGTGTCTCACCTGCCGCATCATCCACTCGTGGTGGGCAAGACCCGCAACCGGCTGAGGCCCGTCACGCCGGCGTGAGCGTCTGCGCCGACTCCGCTTCTTTGGCAATGCGGGACCAGTCATACCGCATGGGCAAGAGGCGGCAATCGGCCCAGGCCGGGAGCTGGTCGGCCCAGTGCGGGCTGCCGGGATGGCCGGAGGCGCCGTGGGGCACGACCCAGCCGCTCGACTCCCAGTCGGCGAGGTCGAAGACGTAGCGGGCCACGGACGTGAGCGCGACGGAATAGCCGGCGCCCGGCACGAACCCCGCGGCATTGACCGTCTCGCCGTCGCCGCCGACCGCGACGGCGGGCGGATTGAGCGTCGCCGCCAGCTTCGGGAAGCCCGCGACCAGCGGGTGCACGGGGCGCGTCGTGTGCAGGCGCTCCCAGCGCCAGGCGTCCATGTCGTCGCCGAGCGCCGCGCGGAGGTCCGACACCGCGCCCGCGAGCGCGCTCGCGAGCACCGCGGGCCACTCGGCGCCCGCCGGCAAGAGGCTCCGGTTGTCCTTGCCGATCATCTCGGCGAGCTGCGCCTTGATCCGCACCATGTGCGCGACGCCGCCTCCCTGGACGGTGGCGAAGGCCTCGGGCGCGAGCGGACCCAGGATCGGCGTCATCAGGTCGCGCGTCAGTCGCTCGCGCAGCGCCGCGTAGATCGCCGGCGCCACCTGGTCCTTGTCCATCACGCCGTCCCACGCGGCCAGGCGGGTCAGCGCCGCTCGCCAGTGCTTGTCGTCTCGATGCGGCTCGGCCGCCGCGCTCACGCGCAGCCGTCCGAGCAGCCCGACCAGCTCGCGCGCGGGGATGCACACGCGGTCGGCGTGAATCGCCGCCATGTCGTCGGCGGTGGCCTTCTCGAGCGCCTCGATCCGGGCGACCACGCGCCGCGTGCGGAAGCTGGGCGCGTAGTCGAGGCCGATGTAGTGCGGATAGCTCGCGCCCGCGATGGGGCCGTTCGCGGTGGCGACGAAGCCCGCATCGGGATCGCGGAGCACGGGCATCTCCTCGAAGGGGATCATGCCGCGCCACTCGTGCTCGCCCGTCCAGCCCGGCACCGGCACCCAGGCATTGGCCATCGAGCGCAGCGGCACGTGGCCCGCGCGCGCGATAGCCGATGTGGCCGTCGACGTCGGCGAAGACGAGGTTATTGACGGGCTCGACCCACGCGCGCATGGCCGCCTCGAGCTCATGCGCGCTCTGCGCGCGCAGCATGGGCACGAAGGTGTCGAACGTGGCGTTGGCCCCCGCGATGGCGGTGTACGCGCAGGCGATGGCATGGCCATGGCGCGGCTCGCCGGCCACCACGGGCCCGTGATGGGTCGCCACGGTCTCGATCTCGACGGGCGAGTCGCCCCGCACCTCGATGCTCTCCTGCCGGACGTCGGCCTCCCGCCACTCGCCGCGGAACTCGTAGCGGCTCGGATCGCTCGCATCGAAGCGCTCGATGTAGAGGTCCTGGTAGTCCGCCATGCCGTGCGTCACGCACCACGCCACGCGCGCGGTGTGGCCGAAGTGCGGCAGGCCGGGCACGCCCGGGAAGCTCAGCCCGATGGCGTCCCAGTCGGGGCAGGCGAGATGGTTCTGGTAGTACACGCTCGGCACGTCGAGGGCCCGATGCGGATCCCCCGCGACGAGTGGCTTGCCGGAAGCCGTGCGGCTGCCACCGAGCGCCCAGCTATTGCTGCCTTGCGGCGTCCCGGGCACGAGCGCCATCGCCGAGACGTGGCGCTCCATCTCCGCGAGCCCGTCGAGGCGCGCCCCGCGGTACTCGGCCGCCGGCGGCACGATCAGGAGCGGATGCGGCTCGGGCTGGCGGGTGAGGTCGGCGGCCTGGTCGGGCCCGAGATAGCGGAGCAGCTTGGCGCGCCACAGCTTGGCCTTCCACGGGCCCATGTCGAGGTGACGCACCTTGAAGACGGCCATGCTGTCCCACGGCTGCCAGGGATCGGGGCGCGCGCCCACGACCTCGAACTCGACGCCCCAGCTCTTCGTGCTGTCGATGAAGGCGTTGACGCCGGCGGCAAACGCCTCGAGCATGGCGCGCGCGTCGGCCGACGCATGCTCCCAGTCGAGGCGAGCGCTCGACTCGAGGCGGAAGCGGCGGAGCAGCCGGTCGCCCTCCACGCCCGCCGGGCCCACCCACTCGGCCCAGCGCCCGTAGGCGCGCCGCCGGTCGTATTCCATCTGGAACAGCCGGTCCTGGGCGTGCACCCAGCCCTGGCCGAAGAACGCGTCGTGCGCCGAGGCGGCGCGGACGTGCGGAATGCCCTGGGGGTCGCGGTAGATCTCGATGGACGCGGTGATGCCGGCGACGTGGGTGTCCATGGCCGGTACTATACGGCGGGGCGGAGGAGACAGACAGGGGGAATTGCGATGGGCTCGAACCCGAGGGCGCGTGTCGGCCTCCTCGCCGGTGTTCGGGAGCTTGAGAGATAGAGGGGAGGCCCGGGACGCCTCGCTCGAGTGCTACAGTGTAGCATCATGAAGTCCATCGGCCTGCGGGAGCTGCGACAGCGAGCGAGCCAGTATCCGCCAGGTCGAGGCGGGTCGAACCATGGAGATCACCAGAGGTCGCCCGGTAGCCCTGCTCGTCCCCTTGCGCGGTACCGGCCATGTCGAGCGCCTGGTGCACGCGGCCGCGTGATGCCGCCGATGGGGACTTGCTCGACCTCGGCGCGCCGCTCAAGCCGATGGCCGGAAACCTCGCCCGAGTACGGTCCTCGCTCGCGCAAGGTCCCAAGAGCGGTACGCGGTGGTGTAACTCGATTCCTGCATTCAGCATCGCCGTCGCGTCACGACCTCAGCCGAGCAGCCGCAGCACGGCGGCGGCGTCGACGCGCCGGCGGAATCGCACGACGAGCGCTCCGGCAGGAAGGTCGCCCGCGGTGCAGTTCCGGTCCTCGTCGATGCACAGGATCAGGTTGGACAGGTGGGCGCTGCGATACTGGAGGAGCTTTCTGGCCAAGTAGTCGGCGGTCCAGAAGCCCACGATCTCCAGAAGCCATCGGCGCCCGGCGTCGCGGCGGTGGTGGAGGGCGAAGTCCGGGAAGATCAGCGCGTCTCCGGCCGGCACCGGCTCCGGCTCGCGCAGCACGTCCCAGTCGGGTGCGACGCGTCGGAAGTCGCGCGCGAAGCGCTCCTCGAGCCGGCTGTCGTAGCGGCGTGGCTCATCCGCCGGGAAGATCGGGTCTCCCGTTCCCAGCGCCAGCGTGAGCCGTCGTCCCTCCACCACGCATTCGGCGCGCAAGCGGAAGCGGCGGCACCAGGCGAGGAGAGGCACGAGCTCGCCGAGCGCATGGCCGTACAGCCGGGTGTGGCGGAACAGCGCGAATGGCCCCGACAGCTCCAGCACGCTGTCCGCCGGACCGGCCCGGCCGGCAACCGTGCAGATCAAGCCGCGCAGCTTCGAATGGCGGACGAGGGCGCGTGCGTTTCCGTCCGCCTCGATGGTGACGGAGGTGGCGCGGAAGAGCAGCGCCTGCACGATGGCGAGATTGGTCCGGAGTGCCAGCTCGGCGGGTGAGAGCGGCCTGGGCGGCGCGGCGACGAGCCGCTCACCGGGAAGGTCGGCGAACAGGGAATCCTGGAGATCTCCGGCGCTCACTCCGAGGGACGCGGCAACCGAGGAAAGGACGGCGTCGGCCGCGGCCGATGTCCGGGCCGCTTCCGCGAAGACCATCTCGCGTGCGCGCGCGGGCGGCACCACGGTCTTGCGCGGGCTGGGCCGGAGCCACGAAAGGACGTGGACGGCTTGTTTCCGCTTCGTGGGGGGACTCTCGCAGGGCAGAGGCTCTCGCAGGCGCGCATCGAGCTCGCGCTGGGGTTGCCCCACGAACCGCTCATGCTCCTCGAGGAGGACCCGCAGCCAGGGGTGGTCATGCTCGCCGAGGAAGTGCGGCACGAGCGTGTTCCCGACGACGCTATAGTTGAGAAGAGGCCCGGGCAACAAGGCCCTTGCGCCTCCTCCGCGCCTGGCCGACCTCGATCGTGTCTCGGGACACGAGCTCGTACACGATGGCGCGCTTGCCCTCGCCGGGCCGCAGCAGTCGCCCGACCCGCTGCACGTGCTCGCGCTCGCCGAGGGCGGCGCCGACGATCACGGCGACATCCGCGTCGGGCACGTCGATGCCTTCGTTGAGCACGCGGGCCGACACGAGCGTCCGGATCGCGCCTCGGCGGAAGCGCTCGAGAACGGCGTCGCGCTCCCGGCGCCCGATGTCGCAGGTGAGAGGCATGACGAGGTGCTCGCGCGCGATGGCGTACGCCGTGTCGTTGTCCGCGGTGAAGATCAGGACCCTGGCGTGTCGGTGGTGTCCGAGCAGGGAGCGCAATGCCTGGCGCTTGGCGCGCGTGAAGGCGAGAAGCCGCCGCGCCTGCCGCCACGCCGCGAGCGCCCTGCGGCCGTCGGCGGTGCCGGCGGCCGCGCGGGCGAAGTCGGCCCAGGCGGCCGCCGGCGCCCTTTGACGGAACGCCGCGTAGGCGCTGATGAACACCCCGCTCAGGCTGGCGTAGGCCGAGCGCTCGTCCCCGCAGAGATCGAGGTACAGCGTGATTGCGTCGAAGCTGGCGAGGAATCCCCCCGCCAGATCCGCGACGGCAAGCTCGAAGACCGTGGGCCCGACAGCTCGGTGAGGCGGGCAACGGCGGCCGCGTCACGTGGCGGAGTAGCGGTGAGGCCGAGGCGAGCGACCGCCAGGGACATCTCGAGGGCCTCGTCGCGCAGGCCACCACCGAAGTGGTGGACCTCGTCGATGATCAGGAGGTCGAAGCGATTCCCGAGCAGGGCCATGTGCCGGTAGGCGCTCTCGTACGTGGCGACCATCAGCGGCGCCACCTCGTGGACGCCGTCGCCATAGCAGCCCACCGGGTCCTGGTAGACAGCACGGATCTCGCGAAGCCATTGATCGAGCAGCACGCGCGTCGGGACGAGGCACAGGGCGCTGAGCTTGGTCAGCTTGATGGCCGCGAGGGCGACGCGGGTCTTGCCGCTGCCCGTCGGGAGCGCAACGATGCCGCGGTGATCCCCGAGCTCCCACGCGGACAGCGCGGCTTGCTGGTAGGGCCGGAGGCCGACATCCGACCATGCCTCCGGCCTCGGCCGAGGAGCGCGGGCAAGGTCCAGGAAGCCGACGCCGGCCTGCGCGAGCCAGCTCTTGAGGGCATGGTAGCGGATGGCCGGCGCCCGATGCGCGCGAACGCGAGCGTCCCAGAGAGCTCCGGGAGCATCGGCAAGGTCGAGGTTCGGGGGCGGATCAGTGATCAGGATCGTGCCTCGGTCGAATTGCAGCTTCATGACCGGGGCGCGCGCCGCGCATGAGTCCGAGGGCTCGCCGAGTCTTCCATCCTCCTCGGGGTATCGTCGCGCTTCACGATGGACCGGCGCTCGCAAGGAGCGTGCCCATGACGGTCGGATTCTGATTTAGCCCGCTCCCGCAGGGAGTTGTCGGCGATCGGCTTCGATGGACGGTGCCCGGGACTCCGAGCACTTCGCTGGCGCGGCTGCACAACTACATGAGCAACTCCGTCAAGGAGCGATGCTGACATCGGGGACCGCGGCGCGCCAGGCCCTGCTCAACCGGCTGCTTGACGGACGGCGTATCGCTTGCAGACCGAAATAGCCGTATCTACAATGTGGGCACATGACGACCAAGACACGTATCGTGCGGATCGGCAACTCGCGGGGCATTCGGGTCCCCAAGGTTCTCCTGGATGAGGCACAGCTGCCCGACGAGGTCGAGTTGCACGCTGAGCCCGGACGCCTCGTGGTGCAAGGGGCACGGCGCCCGCGGATGGGCTGGGCGGACGCGGCACGAGCCATGTCCAAGCACGGAGACGACGACCTGCTGGATGAGCCGACCGCTACCCGATTCGACCAGGAGGAGTGGGAGTGGTAGTGACGCGGGCCCGCCGGGCCCGCGGCGAAGTACATCTCGTTCGTTTGGACCCCACGCTGGGCAGCGAGATTCAGAAAACACGCCCCTGCCTCGTCGTGTCACCGGATGAGCTCAATCAATACCTCCGGACGGTACTCATCGCGCCAATGACGACGGGCGGAGGAGTGTATCCCTGGCGCGTGCCGTGTCGTTTTCAGCGGCGGCCCGGCTTCGTCGCGCTGGACCAGCTCCGCACCGTCGATGCCGAACGACTGCTTCGCAGGTTAGGTCGCCTCACTCCTCAAACGGTCACGGCGGTCCTTCAGCGCCTACAGGAGATGTTCGCCGAATGACGCACAAGCGAACAGACCGGCTACAGCGGATCGGCTGGCCGGCCGCTGAACGCTGAAGCCAAGTCACCTTCCACGCTCTCTGGCCGTACGAGCACCTCGTCTTACGAGGGAGGATCGTTCCGACGGCATCACCGATGAGCGTCATTGAAGGGATGTTGAAATAGCTGACACAGGGGAAGAGCTAGCCGCAATCATGGCCGACCTGCGCGCGGATTTGAGTCCGGGTGTCGCGGGACGGCCGCTGCCCATGCCGTTCTGCCGGTGCTGCCGTTACCGCTCTCTGCGGCCGCGATAGTAGGGCCTTCGCGCGATCGTGGCGCCCAGCTCTTAGAGCTCACCCGGTCGCCCTCCGCACTCTCTGACCGCACAATGTCAAGACTTCTTGACGGTGAGTCCTCTTTCTAGATAACGTGCTCGGCATGGGAACCAAGACCAAGATCGGGACCGTGCTCGATGCGGGGCTGTTGCGGCAGGCGCGTTCGGTGGCGGCGCGGGAGGGGAAGCGATTGAACCAGGTTCTGGAGGAAGCTCTCGCTGATCACCTCAAGCGCAAGTCCGTCGGCCCTCGGGGGGGAGTCGCGGCGCGGACCGCCGGATCTCTCAAGCTGTCGCGGCTTCAGGTCGATCGAATCCTGCGGGAGGAGCCGGGGATCCTCGACGGATGACGCTCGCCGAGATCGAGGAAGGCGCGGGCGTATTCGTCGACGCGAACATCTTCGTCTACCACTTCGTGGGCGCGTCGTCGGAATGTACGTCGCTGCTCCGGCGATGTGAGACCGGCGATGTCCAGGGCTCGACGTCGGTTCTGGTTCTTGCCGAGGTGTGCCACCGGCTCATGATGATCGAAGCCGTGGAACGGAGGCTCGTCGTCGCCGGCAACGTCGCCCGCAAGCTCGCCCGGCGCCCTGACGTGGTCCGGCAGCTTGCCATCCACGACGCGAGCATTCAGGCGATCCCGTCGATGGGAATCGAGATCGTCGGGGTGACAGAGGCAACGATGCGGCTGGGCCTTCGCCATCAGAGTCGATATGGTCTGCTCACGAACGACTCGCTCGTCGTGGCGAGCATGCAACAGCGCGGCGTGCGATTGCTCGCGACGGCCGACCGCCGTCTCGCGGCCGTGGACGAAGTGGACATCCGGGTTCCGACGGATCTGGGTCCCCGATCGTAGCCACGATCTATGAGGAACGACTCGCATGCTCACTGGTGAACTGAAGAGCCAGATCGACCGCGTCTGGGACGCCTTCTGGTCCGGCGGCATCTCCAATCCGCTCGAGGTCATCGAGCAGATCACCTACCTGCTCTTCCTGCGCCGGCTCGACGACCTGCACACGCTGGAGGAGAACAAGTCCGCCCGGCTCAAGCAGCCCATCGAGCGCCGCGTCTTCCCCAAGGGCAAGGATCCGAAGGGCCGGCCCTACGACGACCTGCGCTGGTCGCGCTTCAAGCACTTCGCGCCCGCCGAGATGTTCACCGTGGTGGACCAGCACGTCTTCCCGTTCCTGCGCACCCTCGGCGGCAACGGCTCCACCTACGCGCACCACATGAAGGACGCGCGCTTCACCATCCCCGCGCCCGCGCTCCTGGCCAAGGTGGTGGACCTGCTCGACCAGGTGCCGATGGCGGACCGCGACACCAAGGGCGATCTCTACGAGTACATGCTCGGCAAGATCGCCACGGCCGGGCAGAACGGGCAGTTCCGCGGACCCCGCGCCACATCATCCGGCTCATGGTGGAGATGACGGCCCCCGCCCGAAGGACATCATCTGCGACCCCGCCTGCGGCACCGCCGGCTTCCTCGTCGCCGCCGGGGAGTACCTGCGCGAGCGCCACCCGGAGATCCTTCGCGACGCCAAGCGAAGGCCCACTTCCACGAGCACGCCTTCCACGGCTTCGACTTCGACAACACCATGCTGCGCATCGGCAGCATGAACATGCTGCTGCACGGTGTGGAGAACCCCGACATCCGCTACCGCGACTCGCTCGCGCAGGACCACGCCGGCGAGGAGGAGCGCTACACCCTGGTGCTGGCCAATCCGCCCTTCGCCGGCTCGCTCGACTACGAGAACACCGCCAAGGACCTCCAGCAGATCGTCAAGACCAAGAAGACCGAGCTGCTCTTCCTCGCCTCTTCCTGCGGCTCCTGAAGCCCGGCGGCCGCGCCGCCGTCATCGTCCCCGACGGCGTGCTCTTCGGCTCGAGCAACGCGCACAAGACCCTGCGCCGGATGCTGGTCGAGGATCAGAAGCTCTGACGCCGTGATCTCGCTCCCCAGCGGCGTGTTCAAGCCCTACGCCGGCGTCTCCACCGCCATCCTGCTCTTCACCAAGACCAACTCCGGCGGCACCGACCAGGTGTGGTTCTACGCCTGCGAAGCGGACGGCTGGTCACTGGACGACAAGCGCACCCCGCTCCTCCCCGACGACAAGCTCGGCCCCGTGCCAAAGATCGCGCTCAACGCCGACGAGCACGGGAAGAACAACCTGCCCGACATCCTCGCCCGCTGGCTAGAGCGCGACGGCAAGGAGCGCAAGCGCCCGCGCACCGCTCAGAGCTTCCGCGTGCGCAAGGCTGACCTCGTGGCTCACGGCTATGACCTCAGTCTCAACCGCTACAAGGAAGTCGCCTCACTTGAGGTGATGTACCGACCACCACGCGAGCTCCTCGTCGATCTCGCCACGTTGGAGGCGGAGATCCAGCAAGGGATGAAGGAGTTGGAGGCGATGCTCGGTTGAGTGCGACTCTTGGTGATGTGTGCACCTTCCGGTGGTGTCCCGACTTTTGTGGAAAAGAGAAAAGGCGCATTCTTCCGGAGAGATGTACACCACACACGGGCCGTCTTGCCGGACGGCCTCCGGAGGAATGCGCCATGGGCAAGCATACCAGCAAGTCGCAGGTGGCAGGTGAGCCGGAGCGGAGCACGTTGGGCGAGCTGATCCACGCCGCCGTGCGCCGCGCGATCGAGGCCGCGGTCGAGGAGGAATTGGCCGGGGCGCTGGGGGCGGACCGCTACGAGCGCGAGGCCGCCCGGCGGGGCTACCGCAACGGCACGAAGGAGCGGACGCTGACGGGACCGACCGGGCCGGTGCCGCTGACCCTGCCGCGGGCCACGCTGACCACGCCGGCCGGGCGAAGGAATGGGCCTCGACGCTGGTCCCCCGCTACCAGCGCCGGCTGCCGGAGGTGAACGCGGCGGTGCTGGCCATCTACCTGGCTGGGGGCAACACGCGGCGCCTGCGCGGGGCGCTCGGGCCGCTGCTGCACGGGGCCCCGCTGTCGCGCAGCGCCGTCTCGCGGATCGTGGCCACGCTCAAAGGGAGCCTGGACGCCTGGCTGACGCAGCCGCTGGCCGATCGCGAGGTCGTCTTCGCGTACCTCGACGCCCTCATGCTGCGGGTGCGCAGCGCCGGCAAGGTCGTCAGCGCGCCGGTCCTGGCCGTCGTGGGGGTCCTCGCCGACGGCCAGAAGGTCCTGCTGACCCTGGAGCTGTGCAGCGGGGGCGAGTCCTACGAGGCGTGGAAGGGCTGCCTGGACGGGCTCCGCGCCCGCGGGCTCAACGCGCCGCTGCTCGCCATCATCGACGGCCACGCGGGGCTGCGGCGCGCCGTCGCCGAGGTGTGGCCCCGGGCGGCGGTGCAGCGCTGCTGTGTCCACAAGCTGCGCAACATGGAGCGCAAGGCCCCCAAGCACGCGCTGGCCGAGGTGCGGGAGGATTTCCATGCGATCGTCTACGCCGCCAGTGCCGAGGCGGCCCGGACGGCGTGGGCGAAGTTCGAACGGGTCTGGGGCAAGCGCTGTCCCGGCGTCGTCAAGAGCCTCCAGGAAGGGGGCGCAGAGCTGCTGACGTTCTTCAGCTTCCCCAAGGCGCAGTGGAAGACGCTGCGCACCACCAATGTGATCGAGCGCCTCAACGAGGAGTTCCGGCGCCGCGTGAAGACGCAGGGCGCCTTGCCGACCGAGGACAGTGCGCTCATCCTGCTCTTCGGTCTCGTCGCCACCGGGCAGATCACGCTCCGCAAGCTCGACGGCTACAAGCAGCTGGCGGCGGTCATCCGTCAGCGGATGCGGCCGGCCGCATGAAGATTCCGCCGATGCGCCTCGAGGCCGAGGGCCGTAGAGGCTCTAGGATCGCATTGGATGACGCGACCCATATCTGGGTATCCCCCGAAACAGGCGTGTGCGATCGCTCGGCCCGCCATGCTACCCTCACTCCAGTCCACGACCCGGCAGCATGCTCCTCGGCATTTTCCACATCAAGCGGGACACCACCCACCTTCCTCAACGGCGGCACACCGAGCAAGAGCGTGTCTCGCCCGAACTCTAAGGTAAGACCCCATGGATTACCGGCGCTGACATTGTTGGCCCCACGGTTGAGTTTGCGCGCAGCTTCATCACCGAAGAGGCAATCCAAAACTCTGCGCACAAACCGAGTGCCTGCCGGAACAGTGTCGCTCGTCACGCGAACCAGCGTCGGAAAGGTTGCTGTGGCCGGAACCACCCTTTGTTTCAGTCAGGACATCACGGCGCTCACGCCTGACGCCGTCCAGAAGCTCGATACCCCTTATCTCGTTCAATTTCTCCGCACGAAGGAGCCAGACTTTGCTCGGCTGGCGCGGGGGGCGACCATCAAGGGCATTGCAGAGACGTCGTTGCGAATCCTACGGGGCTTCCCCTCCCACCTTTGGCGGAGCAGCGGCGGATTGCGGAGGTGCTGGACCGGGCGGAGGCCTTGCGGGCCAAGCGCCGCGCCGCCCTCGCCCAACTCGACGCCCTCACCCAAGCCCTCTTCCTCGATCTCTTCGGCGACCCCGCTACGAATCCAAAGAACGAAGGCTCGTGCCGCTCTGGCAGACTTGCATCCGAACTCGGCGGTCGTGAGTGGGCCACTTTACGCATCGAGCCGGAAGTCAGGTGTCATCCGATGCTCTCGATTACAGATGAATTACATCGAGACTGAGAGCGTGGACAGTTCGAGTATCTTCCCCCGGACAAGCGAGGCCCGTCGCACAAGAGTGAAAGCCGTGCGATGTCCTTCTTACAATGCACGGGCATCGCGAATCTGGTCGCGTAGCGGACATGTCACCTCCGATTTTGGCGGGCGCGTCCTATCAGCACCAGCATGCTGCGCGCCTTCGAATTGATCGAAAGTGCATCGAACCGGACTTACCTGTCGTCCATCTAGCTTCGAGACGGGTTGGCCGAGCGTCAGATTCGCGTCAGCGGCCCAGTAGGGCAGACGTGCCAAGTCTGAATTTTGACCAGGTACGGCGCTTCAGTCTTCCGGTCCCCTCCCGCGTTCGGTCTCAGCGCGACTTCGCCCGCCGCGTCGCCGCCGTGGAGAAGCTGAAGGCCGCGCACCGCGCCTCGCTGGCGGAGATGGACGCGCTCTTCGCCTCCCTCCAGCACCGCGCCTTCCGGGGGGAGCTGTGAGGTGAGCGGCTTCGCGCCCCGCTTCACGATCACCAACGCGATCACCGCGGGGTTGACGACGATCGAGCGGGCGCGGGGGTTTCTGGAAGGCGGCGACGCTGTCGGACGAATGGGTGCGGCGCATGAGCCAGCGGGCGCTATTGCTGGAGGCGCACCACACCACGCACATCGAAGGCACGCACCTGACCATCGACCAGTCCGAGCGCCTGTGGGCGGGGCAGCCGGTGGCGGAGGCGCAGGCCGACGACGTGCGCGAGCTGCTGAACTATCGCGAGGCGTTCAATCTCGTGTCGGAGTACCTGGAGAGTGGCGAGCCGGTGACCGAGGGGCTGATCCGCGAGATCCACAAGCGGCTGGTGGACGGCGTGCGGGGCGGGCAGGGCGGCCCCGGGGCATACCGCACGGTGCAGAACTACGTGGTGAACAGCCGCACGCGCGAGGTCATGTTCACGCCGCCGCCACCGGAAGACGTGCCGCCCCTCATGCAGGAGCTCGTGGCGTGGCTGCGGGCGGAGTCGGCCATTCATCCCGTGCTGGTTGCCGGCATCGCGCAGTATCAGCTCGTGCACATCCACCCGTTCCTCGACGGCAACGGGCGCACCTCGCGCCTCCTCTCGACCCTGTGCCTCTACCGCGTCGGCTACGACTTCAAGCGCCTGTTCACGCTGAGCGAGTACTACGATCGCGACCGGCAGGCGTTCTACCAGGCGATTCGGAGTGTGCTCGCACAGGGCATGGACCTGACCGGCTGGGTGGAGTTCTTCGTCGCTGGCCTGGCGACCCAGCTTGGCGAGGTCGGCGCGAGCGGCAAGCGGGCCATGTTCACGGACGTGGTCGCCCGTGAGTACGGGCTGAACTCACGACAGGCGTTGGTCGTGGGCGGGCTGCTCGAGCGGGCCGAGCTGCGGATCGAAGACCTGGAGGAGCTCTGCCCCGGCGTGAATCGACGGACGCTCCAGCGCGATCTCCTGGGGCTCATGAAGCGCGGCGTGGCGAAGAGCACCGGGGCGGCCAGGGCGGTCCGTTACACGTTGAAAATCAAGGGCCTATGAGTATTGCGACAGAATCGCGACATGTATTGCGACACGATCGCGACAGGAATCGCGACACGCCATGACTAGCCCGTTCGCCTTCCTCCGGCTCGAATGGCCCGAGGTGTACGAGGCCGCCGACAAGGCCGCCGGCGCGGCCCACCCCGACCCGCGCACGGCCTGCTTCTACGCCCGGCGGGCGCTGGAGCTGGCGGTGGCGTGGGCCTACAAGTCCGACGCCTCGCTGCGCCTGCCCTACCAGGACAACCTGAGCGCGCTGATCCACGAGCCGAGCTTCAAGGCGGCGGCCGGCGAGGCGGTGTTCAGCAAGGCGCGCGTCATCAACCAGCTCGGCAACCAGGCCGTGCACAGCCAGCGGCCCATCCAGCCGTTCGACGCGCTGACGGCGGTGCGCGAGCTGTTCCACGTGGGCTACTGGCTCGCCCGCACCTATGCGCGCGGGCCCAAGCCGGCGCCGGGGCTGGCCTTCGACGCCAGCGCGCTGCCCCGGACCGCCCCGATCCCCAGGCAGACCATCGAGCAGCTTCAGCGGCTGGAGGCCGGGCTGCGGGAGCGGGACGAGAAGCTCTCCGCGCTGCTGGCCGACAAGTCCGCCCTGGACGAGGAGCTGAAGCGGCTGCGCGCCGAGGTGGCCGAGGCGAAGAAGGCGAGCGCGGCGCAGCCGGACACGCACGACTACTCGGAGGCCGAGACCCGCGACTTCTTCATCGACCTCTTGCTCAAGGAGGCCGGTTGGCCGCTCGACCAGCCGCGCGACCGGGAGGTGGAGGTCGCGGGCATGCCCAACAAGCAGGGCAAGGGCTTCGTGGACTACGTGCTCTGGGGCGACGACGGCAAGCCGCTCGCCCTGGTGGAGGCCAAGCGCACGAAGCAGTCGGTCCAGGTCGGCCAGCAGCAGGCCAAGCTCTACGCGGATTGCCTCGAGCAGCAGTTCGGGCGCCGGCCGGTCATCTTCTACTCGAACGGCTACGAGCATTGGCTGTGGGACGACGCCAGCTATCCGCCGCGCGCGGTGCAGGGCTTCTTCAAGAAGGCCGAGCTGGAGCTGATGATCCAGCGGCGGGCGAGCCGCAAGCCGCTCGCCGATGCTCCGGTCAACACGGCCATCGTCGAGCGGTACTACCAGACGCGCGCCATCCGCCGTATCGGCGAAGCCTTCGAGCAGGACCGCGACCGCAAGGCTCTCGTGGTGATGGCCACCGGCGCGGGCAAGACGCGCACGGTCATCGCGCTGTGCGATCTGCTCATGCGGTGCAACTGGGTCAAGCGCGTGCTCTTCCTCGCCGATCGCAAGGCGCTGGTGACGCAGGCGGTCAATGCGTTCAAGAGGCATCTGCCCGATGCCGCGCCCGTGAACCTCGTCACCGAGAAGGACACCGAGGGCCGGGTGTTCGTGTCGACCTACCCGACGATGATGGGGCTCATCGACGAGACCCAGGACGGCCAGCGCCGCTTCGGCGTCGGGCACTTCGACCTCGTCGTCATCGACGAGGCGCATCGGTCGGTGTACCAGAAGTACCGGGCGATCTTCAGCTACTTCGATGCGCTGCTGGTGGGCCTGACCGCGACGCCGAAGGACGAGATCGACATCAACACCTACGGGCTCTTCGACCTCGAGCGCGGGGTGCCGACCGACGCTTACGCCCTGGGCGACGCGGTGAACGACGGCTTCCTGGTGCCGCCCAAGGCGGTGTCGGTGCCGCTGAAGTTCCAGCGCGAGGGCATCACCTACGACCAGCTCCCCGAGGAAGAGAAGGAGCAGTGGGACGCCCTCGAGTGGGATGAAGACGGCAGCACGCCCGATCGCGTCGAGGCCGAGGCGGTGAACAGGTGGCTCTTCAACACGGACACCGTGGACAAGGTGCTCGAGCACCTGATGACGCGCGGGCAGACGGTGGCGGGCGGCGACCGGCTCGGCAAGACCATCGTCTTCGCCAAGAACCAGGCGCACGCCGAGTTCATCGCCCAGCGGTTCGACGTGAACTACCCGCACCACAAGGGCGCGTTCGCGCGCGTCATCCACAGCGGCTACCCCTACGCGCAGACCCTGATCGACGATTTCTCGAACCCCGCGAAAGCGCCGCACATCGCCATCTCCGTGGACATGCTCGACACGGGCATCGACATCCCGGAGGTGGTGAACCTGGTCTTCATCAAGCTCGTGCGGTCGAAGACCAAGTTCTGGCAGATGGTCGGGCGCGGCACGCGGTTGTGCAAGGACCTGTTCGGGCCGGGGAAGGACAAGGAGTTCTTCTACATCCTCGACTACTGCCAGAACCTGGAGTTCTTCAGCCAGA